>JAMLHH010000014.1 GCA_023957215.1 Chitinophagales bacterium | reverse complement strand
TTCAAACGTATTGATAGATTGGTGGCACAAAAAAGGTCGTACTCTTAGAGTGTACAATAAATTCTCTGAAACCTTCTTGACAGATACAAATTTTGATTTTATCGGAAAAAGGAAGTATAGTTTTATATTTTCGTCTGCTCTATTAACCATAGGTATTATATCTATCATCTTTAGAGGTTTTGAAATGGGTGTGGACTTTAAAGGAGGGAGAGAATACAAAGTGAGATTTGAACAGCCTGTTAATACAGAGCAAGTTAAAGCTGCTTTGGATAAAGCTTTTGAAGGAAATACTATTGTAAAAACTATAGGCTCTGCCAATCAAATCAAAGCGACTACATCCTATTTGATAGATAAAAGAGATTCAAAAAATGATCATATTGCTGATAGTACGCTTTATCTTGGCTTGAAAGAGTTTTTGCCTGAGAATACAGGTTATCAGACTTTCAAAAATGTAAATTTACTTAGTCAACAAAAAGTGGATCCTACAGTATCTGTGGATATTATCAAGAGTTCATCTATTGCTGTGACTTTATCCATTATAGCGATTTTCCTTTATATCTTAATAAGATTCTCGACTGTTGGTTTTTCACTTGGGGTTATCGTTTCTACTGCTCATGATGGATTTGCAATGTTGGTCTTGTTTTCTTTATTACATGGACTACTTCCTTTTTCTATGGAGGTCGATCAGACTTTTATAGCGGCTTTGCTGACAGTGATAGGTTACTCAGTCAATGATACAGTGGTCGTTTTTGATAGACTGAGAGAATATCTTAATGATAGAACACTGAGGAAAAATGATTTGGCTCATTTGATGAATATGGCGATTAATAGTACATTGACAAGAACGTTTATGACTGCATCTACTACGCTGATTTCATTGATAGTCCTTTTCATTTTCGGTGGTGAGTCATTAAGAAGTTTTTCGTTTGCAATGATTATCGGTATCGTAATAGGTACATACTCATCTGTATTCATTGCTTCACCTATTATGTACGAATACGAAAAACGTAAAAGGAAACTTGCCAAACAAGAGGATGGTAAGAAATAAGATAGGCTTCACTAAAGTCTGTAAAATAAAAATGGAGGAGTATTTCATTAACTGATTCGTTAGTGAAATACTCTCTCTTATTTTTTCAAGACATCACCTATTCCCTGCAACTTCTCAAACTGAGCTTTTGCATACGGACAAGATTGTGCCTTAGTTTTCAATTTACAACTACCAATTTTTCATTATTTAAGCCATCGGAACTTCCATCAACAAAATTCGTGCATCTGTCAGAGCTTTTATATCTACTTTATCAATGTCCCAAATTCCTAATCCATCTCGTTGAGAAAGTTTTTGCCCTTCAACTTCAACTTCTCCATCTAAAATAAAAAAATACATACCGTTGCCTTCTTTCTTCAAGTGATAAGTTGTACTCACATCTTTATCAAATTTGCCCAAATGAAACCAAGCATCTTGATGTATCCACACACCTTGGTCATCTTTATTAGGTGAAAGCACTTGATAAAGTTCGTTTTCTTTAGCTATATCTCTGATTGAAATTTGATCATATCTTGGTGTGACATTTCTCTTATTTGGTACAACCCAAATTTGTAAAAACTTTACATCTCTATCATAATTCTTATTGTATTCACTGTGACGTATTCCTGTGCCCGCACTCATCACTTGCACATCGCCTTCACGGATGACACCTGCATTTCCCATACTGTCTTTGTGTTCTAAATCTCCTTCTAAAGGAATAGATATGATTTCCATGTTGTCGTGCGGATGTGTACCAAAACCCATTCCCGGCGCAACTTTATCGTCATTGATAACTCTTAACACCCCAAAATTCATTCTATCCGGATTGTAATAGTTTGCAAAGCTAAATGTATGTCTGCTATGTAACCAACCATGATTAGCATTGCCTCTTGTTTCTGCTTTGTGATAAACTGTTTTCATAACTTTTTATTTTTGTGATACAAAATTAGTGTTGTTATAGAGCCTAAGTATTGATGTAGGTTAAGAAAGGTATTTCACTTAAAATATTTCTATACGATAGATACATTTTGATAGTCTAAATTATCACATAGAGATATTCCATAATTATATTAACCCGTTAACTTTGTAGAATGAACGGATGGATAGATTCTCATAGTCATCTCTTTGCTAAAGAATTTGATGAAGACATAGATGAAGTCATACAAAGATGTCTTCAGATAAATGTAAAAAAGGTGATTTTACCCAATATCGACTTAATGACTTTAGATAGGGTAAAAAAGTTATCTGATACTTATCCCGAAATTTGTCTGCCGACGGTAGGTCTGCATCCTTGTGATGTGAAAGAAGATTTTTGGGAAGTCTTAAATAAAATGAAGACTTGGGCTTATGAACCTAAAATGTTTATACATCAAAAAATTTATGCAATAGGAGAAACCGGATTGGATTTTTACTGGGATACTACTTTTGCAGAGCAGCAAAAAAAAGCATTGAAAATTCAAATAGAATGGGCTAAGGAACTCCGGCTACCGATAATTCTTCATACTAGAAATTCCATTCAAGAAACCATAGATATTATTCGTGATAATATGGATGAACATTTAAAAGGTGTATTTCACTGTTTTGGTGGTACGATAGAAGAAGCGCAACAAATCATAGAATTAGGTAGCTTTTATTTGGGAGTTGATGGACCTTTGACTTATAAAAACTCAAAGACTCCGGCTATTTTTCAAGAAATATCTTTAGAGAAAATTTTATTAGAAACGGATTCGCCTTTTTTGCCGCCTACACCACATAGAGGAAAGAGAAATGAGAGTTCCTACTTACCGCTAATCGCCCAAAAATTAGCTGAGGTAAAAAATATGAGCTTGGAAGAAGTACGGAGAGTGACGACTGAAAATTGCAGTAAGTTGTTTGGAATAGAGTCGATTTGAGAATTAGTAAATTCTGCGATATGGCTGTTTTCTGTTATGTAAGATGATGGACTGTCCCAATAAGCTATTGTATTTGATGGTATGCTGAATCGTGAAAAACACGAGTGAGTGAATGGGGGGAGTTAGTATTGAGTAGGTAAGTAGAACGCTCCAATCTAACTGAGTGAAAAAAACAATATTTTGTATAACTGCCACATATTTTCAGCAAAGCTAATATAACGAAAGAAAATCTCACTACTCATTACAAGTAGTCTCATCACTTAGAGAGATACACGTCCAAATCAATAAATCTCTATATGAAATCACCTAAATTCCGCACGACTAATTTTTGGTTAGCTGATTTATTTTACAAGTAGGTTTTTACCCTGCGAGTAGGTTTGGTATGGGCTTGGTATCCTAAAATCTAATTTTTGAACACAACTTCCCCTACCCAGTTCTGTCGATAAGCTAATCAGGGAGAGCTTTTGTTTAGATTAAATCATTTGTTTAAGCCGAGTTAATCATTTCAATCAGTTTCTCGTTTTTAGTGGCAAACTTGTAGTAAGTGCTTCTGCCCGTTCTGACTATTTTAAGAGGAATACAAATGACTCTAAAAATAAACTTCTTTAACCTTGAAGAAGTATCTATCCCCTCTACCAGACCAACAAATGAGTTTATAATGAACCGATAAAGAATATAGGCAAAAGCCATAATGATTAGGTAAACGGTATTATACTCTAAGTCACTATGAGGCATGTATTTCCAGTTGAAGTCATTGTTTTGAATGTCAAACACACGTTCACTGCCTCCTCTTTTATTGTAGAAAATGATGGCGTCTCGTTCAGAAATCGCCCAGTCATTGGTGATGATGAATAGATAACTGTAGGCATCACCAGTAAAAGCATTGGTTTGCCCTGTAGAATTGGGTTGCCTATAAGCAATTATACGATGGGCATGCTTTCCGAAGTTATATCCCATACTATTGGTTTGATAGTTTTCAATTCCAATCCTACAGCTATTCCAATTTTCTAATTTAGAAATTGCAGACAAGAGATTTTCAGATTGATTGGCTCTGATGAAAAAGTGAGTACCCATCTGATGGAAAAAATCGGTTACTTCTTTGATGTAAGAACCACTGTCCATCCGTGCTCTTTGTGGATGGATACCTTCTGCTTTTAATAACTCAATATTCCTTTTATGAGTAGCAAGTTGCTCGGTCTTCACGTTGCAGTTTCCATTTCTCCCCTCAATTGAAAAGGGAACATTCCCGATGGTTGCAACACCAGAGAAATACCCTCGTGCCCCTTTATAACTGTAGGTTGCATCGTATTTTTCAGCCGGAGTGAATTGGTTGTCATAATCATACACAAGTGCCTTATCTGAGGAGTCAATCTGTTTAAATTGGATTGCTCCTCGCAATAAAAAGCGATTCATACGAGTGTTGATATTGACTTTATTCTCTTTACCTGTATCGGTTTGCAGGAAATCACAATCAACAGACAATTCTTTATTTGCTCTTAGAATTGTATCTGCTGATGGAATTTCGATTCCTTTCAGATGATTAAGTGTGTTTTCTCGAATGTAGTTAACGTCTTCGGTTGCACTCCCACCGCAAAATGTTGTGTAGATTGAGCTTAACAGGATATCAGAATAATCGTATTTTGCCTGTATGCCTCTACTACCCAGCTCGTTATTTATGAAATCTGCAACTCCATGCTTAGAAAATAGGTGGTGAATCATTGCTATTCCGCCAAAAGAACTTATATTTGAATTCAATGTTTTGTACATATCACTAAAGTAGTGAAAAACATTGGAAGGCTTGCAGCTTCTGCAAGCCTTTATTTATGAAGCTTTCAAGAGGTTATTGTGAATAACGCTTGCGGAATTTAGGAATCATATTAAAAGTGTTAAATTTGCACATTATTTATTAAATAGACAGACTATGCCAAGTATATTGCTCGTGGATGATGAAGGTGTGAATCGCCGTGTGTTGAGAGATATTTTTGAGTTGGAAAAATTTGAGGTAGATGAGGCTCAAGATGGTGAGATCGGGCTCAAAAAAATCTTAGAAAAGGACTATGACGTTGTGCTTTTAGATATCAAAATGCCGAAAAAAGACGGGATGGAGGTGCTGGAGGAAATGCATGCTGCGGGCAAGGAAACGCCGGTGGTGGTGCTTTCAGGACATGGCAATATCGAGACGGCAGTCGAGGCGGTGAAAAAGGGGGCGTATGATTATATACCTAAGCCTCCGGATTTAAACCGTATTCTCATCACAGTAAGAAATGCGATGGAAAAAACGTCTTTGGTAACGGAGACCAAGACTTTGCGTAAGAAAATTTCCAATTATAAAACCAAGGAAATGGTGGGGGAGTCCATGCCGATGTTGAAAATCAAGGAGATGATAGACAAGGTGGCACCTACAGAAGCGAGAGTTTTAATTACAGGAGAGAATGGTTCTGGTAAGGAGTTGGTTGCAAGGTGGTTACATGAAAAAAGCAGTCGTGCAAAAGGCCCTTTAGTGGAAGTAAACTGTGCCGCTATTCCATCAGAATTGATAGAAAGTGAGTTGTTTGGTCATGAAAAAGGAGCTTTTACGTCAGCGGTAAAAACGCGTGTTGGAAAATTTGAGCAAGCGGAAGGAGGAACTCTGTTTTTGGATGAAATCGGGGATATGAGTCTGAACGCACAGGCCAAAGTTTTGAGGGCATTACAGGAAAATACAATTACCAAAGTCGGTGGTGAAAAGTCTGTAAAAGTAGATGTGCGTATCATCGCTGCAACGAATAAGGATTTGCACAAGGAGATAGAGGAAGGACGTTTCAGAATGGACTTGTTTCATCGTTTATCGGTGATAGAAATCAAGGTTCCGTCACTCAATGAGCGTAAAAATGATATACCCTTGATAGTGCAACACTTTTTGGATGAGATTTGTGGTGAATATAGTATTCCGACTAAGAAAATTGACAATGAGGCACTGGAATTGCTCAAAACGAGAAATTGGACAGGAAATATCAGGGAATTGAGAAATATCGTGGAGCGTCTGATTATTATGTCTGAAAAATTTATCACAGCCAATGATGTAAGAAATAATGTTTTTGCCTTTCAAACTAATACTGAGGGCATTGATTTTAGCCGTTTTGATAGTTTTGACCAGTTTATAGATTACATGAAACGTACTTTTATTGAACACACTTTGGAGAATGAAAACTGGCAAGTGAATAAAGCTGCCGATCGTCTGAAACTTTCCAAAAAAGATTTGGAATTGATGATGTCAGATTATGGATTGGTGAAGAGATAGGTTTTTTAGAACCAATAGCTAAGAAATAGGACTTTTGGCTATTGACCCTTAGCTCTAAGATAGAGATAAATTTCTCGTATTAACACCTTAACTTTGTGGTGTGGATTTACAAAGCCAAATTTATGCATTGATTTTTAGTACTGAATCGCCTGTCTCTTTTGAGGAGATAAAAGCCTTTTTGACTAAGTACAATGGTATAGAATATCAAGATGAAGAGATTCTGAATATTATCGGTAGTGTGATTGCATCTTTAGACTCTTCCTCCTTGCCTTTTTCGATAGTACAAATAGGTGGAGGCTATGTCTTTAAATCCAAACCTGAATACCATTCCATGATAGCTTCATTTTTGAATCGGGAATCTGTAAAGAAACTGACGAAAGTCGCTTTGGAAACCCTCGCCGTCATTGCATATAAACAACCGGTCGAAAAGTCGGAAATTGAGGCTATACGGGGAGTCAATAGTGATTATACCGTGCAAAAACTCATGGAAAGAGATTTGGTGGAGATTAAAGGTAGGGCAGAAACTATTGGGAAGCCCTTGCTTTATGGCACAACACAATATTTTTTAAATTATTTTGGTATAAATGATTTAAGTGAATTACCTAAGCTTAAAGAATTTACAGAAACTGAAAATCAAATAGGTGAGAAAGAAGACATCATACAACAAGGATAGAAAATCGACAGAAGAGAGAAATAGCAAGCCTACATCTTTTCAAAAAGATTCAAGAAAGGGAGCTAAACCTCAACGCATTTTCAATAAAAGACAGAAAGGGACTCAACTGAATAATCCTGTCTTATCAAAGCCGGCTGAAAAACCATCCGATGAAATACGTCTCAATAAATATCTTGCCAATGCCGGAATTTGCTCACGGAGAAAAGCAGACGGATTGATAGAGCAAGGATTGGTGCAGGTGAATAATACGACAGTATATGAAATGGGATATAAGGTCAAGCCGGGAGATGTAGTGACATATCAAGGTGAAGTGGTTTCCTATGAAAACAAGGTTTATGTCCTTTTAAACAAGCCCAAAGATTTTATCACTACCACTTCTGATGAAAAAGGGAGACGGACAGTTATGGGCCTTGTCCGTACTGCCACAAAAAGCAATGAACGTATTTATCCCGTAGGTCGTTTGGATAGAAATACGACGGGTCTTTTGTTATTAACCAATGATGGTGAGCTGACACAATACCTTTCACATCCAAGCAGTGAAATCATCAAAGTATATCAAGTAGAACTCGATAAACCGATTACTCGAAGAGATTTGGAAACGATACGTGAAGAGGGGGTGGAATTAGAAGATGGAAGAGTATTTGTGGATGAAATAGATATCACGACACCACAGGTAGATTTTAGATTTGTGGGTGTAGCCATCCATAGTGGTAAAAACCGGATTGTCAGAAGAATCTTTGAACATTTTGGTTATGAAATAAAAAGCTTGGATCGTGTACTTTATGCCGGATTGACTAAAAAAGATTTGCCAAGAGGTAAATGGAGATATCTGACAGAAAAAGAACTTATCTTTTTAAAACACCTCAGAGCCGGACATCAGAAGAAAAATTGATCGTACTGTGAAAAGAGATAACTTTACACAGGATGAATAGTTTTGTCAAATCGGTTTTTGACTTCTTTTTTGGAAGTAATTTTCCTGATTTAGATGTCATTCTCATCTTATTTCCCGTCTTTTTCCTGTATGTAATAGGTGCGTTAAGGATAGCATTGTTTTTTAGAGAGAGAAAAAATTGGCAAACGGCTTATACGCGAAAGTTTTTTCATTTTATGATTTTTACGACTGCCGGTATAATACAATTTTTCTTACACACGCAAGGTGTTTTTATTTTGGGCTGGGCGGTGAGTCTCGTAATTCTCTATATATTGTCAAAAGGAGACCAAACGAAATTCTATCCTCTTTTAGCACGCCCCAAAGATGTACCTTATGAATCAAGGTATATTGTCTATCCTTATTTGGCTACTTTTTTGGGAGGTGTGATGACAAATTTTTACTTTTCATCTGCTTGTGTGGTTGCCGGCTATTTAGTAGCAGGCTTGGGTGATGCAATAGGTGAGCCCGTCGGTGCAAAATGGGGGAAAACCCGATATCCTGTTTTCAATTGGTGGAGTCCCGTCAAAAGTTATAGAAGTTTAGAAGGCTCGCTGGCCGTATTGGTAGTCACTTTTTTAGCCTTCTTTATAACGGTAAAATTATTTGATATTCAATCGAATATGATACTTATTTTTATCTCTGCGCTTATCACTACTTTGATAGAAGCCGTTTCACCTCACGGCTGGGATAATCTCACCTCTCAGTTAGCGGGTGCGTCGTTGATGTGTTTACTTCTTCTTGGATGAAGTCTTTTGTATTTGTTCGTCATAGGTCGAAACCATATAAGTCAAATCTTTGACGGCAATTTTTTTTGCGATAATTTCTCTTTTCTGATTCAGTAAAATAATGACGGGCGTGGAATTGATATCGTATAAATTTCTAAAATTAGAAATACCGGAAGGGTCATAAGCATTGATAAAATCATTGTTGAGTTGATTGTCATTAACAAACTGCTGGATATGATCTAATTCTACTTCGGTAGAGATACCTACCACACCGACATTGTATTGAGATTGCAGGCTATCTTTCCATATCTTGTGTAGTTCAGGAATTTCTTTTTGACAGTGACTACATTCTGAGTTCCAAAAGACCAAAATCGTATAATCAAAAGGTTTGATTTTTTCATAGAAATTAACGAGATGATTATCTAATGAATATAAATTCATATTGGGAGCCTGCTGTCCTATCAATGTCGGTCTCAACTTGTCAGCTTGCTCTATCATTTTTTTCTTCATGTCATCACCGACCCAATCTCCCTTTCCTTTTGCGAAATAATTATCTACCAAATGGACATATATTGATTCAAAACCCATCACTTTGGACTTTGCAAACTTATCTGTCATCTCGGATAAAATGATTTTATAACTTTCAGGATTGACGGAAGCTTTTTCTAAAATAATGTCAATAGCATGTGATATAGAATCAGGATCTTGATAAATCATATCTAAAAATCCAAAGATTCTTGGAAGTACGACAGGTGATTTGATGAGTGCTTCATCGCTAAAGTCGGTATTGTCCCAGTAATGACGAATGAAATAGTTATAGTTTTCCTTTCTTTTTTCAGGGTCTTTTTCATTATTGTCATAAGGCATTTCCACATTTCTGCTTGCCATCAAAATTTTGTTGTGCAAAGCTTCAGGATGCTTGGATATAGCAACTTCTCTGTCCTTAATATATTGTTTGGTGAGTTCGTCTAATTTTTTTTGGGCATCCTCTTTTTCTTGCTTTTTTGTATTGGTATCAAGGATGATTTTATTGAGTTGTTCTGCTTTCTCCCTTGTTTGATTTGTAATCACTCTATCTTCGTACATGATTTGATTTTCCACGGAACCTGTTATTTTCATGTGACCTTCTACATCTGATGTATCGGTAGCCATTTGGAATGCTGTTTCTCGAATGATGAGATCAAAAGCCCTCATATCCAATCCGGGAAACACGATGAGATAAGTACCGTCGTCATAAGTTTTATCACCTTTGATTTGACTTTTACCTTTGTCGTCAAATTGTATAGTGTCAGCAATGAATTTTTTTTCACCATAATTATAGGCCAAAATGGCTTGTTGGTTTTCAGCACCTTTCACACTCAATTGGATATCAAACTTTCTAATCTCAGCGTGAGTAGTTTTAAATATCGAAAAGATAAGAATTAGAACAATCAGACTCTTTAAATATCTCATTTCAAGTTTTTGTTTTGATACAGCAAATAAACAAAAACTACACCAAAGTCATCAGTTATATCTTTTAATAAAGCCTAAATCGTGTCATTGTAATAATACATAGATGAGATAAACGTTTTTAAAAAATAAAGTTCTTACCTTGATACGACTTTCCGTAATAATGAAGAATCTTGAAGATATAGATATGGGTACTTTGACTGATGAGTTGGGGAGAAAACTTCAATTGAAAGGAGAATATATCAACGGAATTTCTTCATTAATGCAAATTGTGGGTGCAGAGTATCGGTCGGAAGATCTCTATAATTTTTATATTCTACAACTTACAAAATACTTAGGTGTTGAGGACATCCTTTTTTATGTCTATGATAAAGAATGGGTGCTTAAATCTTGTAAAAATACTTTTTTGACTTGTAAAGAAATCGTACCTGTCTCCACGGTATTGAATTATAGAAAACCTGCCAAATTAGAAAAAGAAGATAGTGAAACATTAGGGGGATATTCTTATGTAATTCCTATTTATTACAATGATACAGCTATTTCCTTCTCATTGATAGGTAAAATTAAAAACTCAGGTATAGATACTGTTCCGCAACAATTCCAATATGCGCAGATTTTGACCAATATTATCACTTTGGTGATAGAAAACAAAAGACTGATACAGGAGGAATTAGAGAAGAAAGATTTTGAGAAAGACATGGAGCTTGCCTCAAAAATACAGGGAATGATTATTCCTAACAAGCTCCCTAACAATCATCTTTATAAATTTTCGGGTCTGTACTTGCCACATAGAAGTATAGGAGGTGATTATTATGATGTCATCAATATCAACAAAGATGAATTTCTGTTTTGCATAGGTGATATTTCCGGTAAAGGAGTGGCGGCTGCACTTGTGATGGCAAATTTACAAGCTTATCTCAATGCGAGCCCTCCTTATGATTTGAACAATGGTAGAGTACTGATAGACAGACTCAATCAGAAGATATTGAGCATTACCAATGGTGAAAAGTTCATTACACTTTTTATCGCAAAATACAATATCCTGAGTCGGGAGTTGCTATATATCAATGCCGGACATAATCCTCCTATTTTGATGAATGGTGAAGATCTGATCAGTTTGGATAAAGGTTGTGCCTTGCTGGGTATTTTGGAGCAAATCCCTTCGGTGAGTATCGGAAGAGTACTGTTGGAGAAAAATGCTGTTGTTTTGGCTTATACTGACGGACTTTCCGAATTGGAAAATGAAAGCGGTGATTTTTACGGGACACAAAGGTTGAAACAATTTTTAATTAAAAATAAAACATCTTCTTTGGACGATATATCAAAAAATCTATATCTTGAACTTGTTCAGTTTAAAGGTCGAAAAAGCTTCAATGATGACGTGAGTGTCTTGCTGGGGGAATTTTGCTAATCTGATTTTGAAAAAAAACTAAATAAAATTATAAAAATGAAACAAAAAGCTTTCGTAGCCGGTCTCTTTTTTTTGTCAGTGCTTCTTTTTTTTGCTTGTAAAAAAGATAAAGTAAAAGGGAAAGATGTAAAAATAAAAGCTCTATTCCATGCAGATAAGACAGAAATTATTCCGGGAGATACAGTTTATTTTTCTGATTCTACTACGGGCTTTCCATTGTCATGGCGTTGGAAATTTGAAGGAGGTACGCCAACAAGTTCCAATGAACAAAATCCTAAAGTGGTTTATGATAAATTAGGAGAGTTTACGGTCTCTCTCTCCGTAACCAATGCCTATGGACGTGACTCGGTGGTGAAAGTGGGATATATAAAAGTGAGTCGGGAAAAGATATTGCCTGAAGTGGATTTGATAGAAGCCTTTAACATACAACTTCATACTGCAAAGGTGGGAAGCAGACTGATAAGTGAAGGAAGTGCAAAAGTGACTGAAATGGGTGTGTGTTGGAGTAGTGCGAGGGCGACTCCAAATATAAGCGATTCAAAATCTTTTACAAACAATATTTCATTAGATATTTCCGGGGGAGAAAGTGACGGCTGGGAAGAATTTATTACGGATATGAGCAATTTGGATGAGAACGCAGTATATTATTATCGGGCTTATGCAGTCAATGAAGATGGAGTAGGTTATAGCAAAGTACAGTCGTTTTTAGCTTATGAAAGAGATACTTGTGACGAGATTACACATCAAAGTTTTGTGGATAGTAGAGATGGACAGCGATACGACTATATAGAAATTGCAGGAATGGATATCATGGCGGAAAACTTGAATTACAATGTGCCGGGTAAATCTTGGTGTTATGGCGATGACGGCCTCAATTGCCAGCTATACGGAAAGCTTTACACAAGAGATGCTGCACTTTCTGTTTGTCCGGTCGGATGGCATCTTACAACAGAAGCCGAATGGAATCAGATTATCCAAACAATAGGTGAAAATGAAGCCGGAAAGAAGCTTAAAAAGAAGAATGTTTGGGATATTAGGGGAACAAATGATTACTGTTTTTCAGCATACCCGACGGGGTATAAAAGATTATCCAATGACCAATATCTAACTAAAGGATTTTATGCTTATTGGTGGACACCGGCTACTCAAAGCAGTAAGGTAAAAGTGGCAGGTCTGATGGGTGATGATAGAGTTTCTTTGCTGGCGTTGGATGATGACGCTTATTCTGTGAGATGTGTTAAAAATTAGGATTTAGACAATAGACGATAGACCACTGACGACTGACCACAGGTTTCCGACATCAGTCTAGTATCTTGACTCTTGAGTCCAAAAATAAAAAAGACCATCTTTACAGGTGGTCTTTTATTGATTTTTAGTTTAATTTTGTCAGTAAGCTATCTACTAATTTAATATACTGATTCATAGCATCATCAGCAGAAGTGCCGGCGAGATCCTTCCAAGTTTTCCACTTAAATTGACCTTTCATATCAAACATCCCCGGCTTTTTGGTATTGTTGTCTCCGTCGGTGGCTTGTTTGAAAAGTGCATATAATTGCAGTAATTCTTCGTTGGAGGGTCTTTTTGTCAATGTTCTTACTCTTTCTTGAGCATCTTTAAATTGTTCTTGCAAGGTCATAAATAGAAATTTTATAGCTTTAGTATTAATTTGCAGTTATGAAGATAAACAATTGGCTCTTATTATTTGCAATTTCTGCAATTATATGTTTCCTGTACTTCTATGTCACGCCGGGATATTTGCATCCTTCGGAGGATGCCACCATCATTTTTAATTATTCTCAAAATTTGAAAGAGACGGGAGTCATTAGTTATTATCCAGGCGGACCGAGGGTAGATGGGACTACGGATTTTCTGTTTATGTTGTTGGTTTCTTTAGTGATGGATTTTGTGGGAGATGCCTATATAGCATCATTGTGGGTATCCGCGATTTCTACAATGTTGATGTTGTTTTTTATTTTGAGATTAATCGGTACAAAATATTTTAGTTTACAGATCGTTTCGGTTCTGCTAATACTTTTTTCACAACAGATATGGGCTGCTGTATTGGGTTATGGTACTTTTTTATACGCAATGGTAATTTGTTGGGCTGTCTTGGCATATTGGAAAGGAGGAATCAAACAGTTGGGTTTTATTTCCTTCATTGCTATTTTGTGTCGTCCAGATGCAATCATTACGGTCGTCCCTCTGTTGTTGCACAAGATATATGCCCACAATAAACTATCTGTTAGTAAAAGATTATTGTCTGTCTTTTTATTTTTTGTACTCCCGTCATTGCTATATGGTCTTTTCAGATTAAATTATTTTGGAAGACTTCTACCTTTGTCTTATGATATCAATGTGGCAGGAGAAGGTAAGATATTGGGACTTATACCGATAGGTTCATTTCATCATGTGAAAAGCTATGCATTGTATTTTATTTATCCCGGATTGATAGGATTGTTGATTTATATATTGAAGTCGAAATTTAAAATCAATCAAGGTTATTATGTGCTGATTTTTTCAATGATTGTACTGCCAATGTTGTCTTATTTGTTTGTCAGAGAAGACTTAGATAGTGCAAGAAGATATTTTGTCATTCCTTATTTGGGAGTTATTATCACCATGTGCCTTTTAATTAGAAATCATAAAAGTATCATAGTCAGTGTGTTTGGTGTTATATTGTTAATAGTGACTATTCGTCTTTCTGTCTTGGAAGGTATAAAAACCTTGAATGATTATTACAACAATATGTACCATCTATCAGAAGAACTCTCTCAATTTGAAAATAAAAAATTAGCTACGACAGAAGCCGGAACTTTAACTTGGAAGAGTCGCTGGGCTTCTATTGATTTGTGGGGATTGAATAGTGCTGAATACACACATCATCTTGTTACTATGGAGGATTTAAATCATTGGCAACCGGATATGATGGTACTTCATTCTTCATCGATGGACTATACGGTTGGTGAAGATAATGAGGCAATAGATGAAAAATCATGGGATAATATGATTAAACGTGCAGTTCATTTTGCAAAGGATAATCATTATATTACATTTTTAGTTCCTTATGATATACGGGCATATCAGGATGCGAAGATTGAAAATATAGGTCTGACACGTTCTTTATTGAAATTTATCTCTGAAAAAAATACTCCTTCATCTAAAGTTTATAGACGTCAGGATTTATTTGGTATCCGTCCCGATACACCTAATAAACCAGAATTGATAAAGTTAGTTGAGAAATATGGTGGAAAAAGCTATATCATTCCATAAATATATATAAAAAAACTTTTAAAATAAAAAACCTATTGATATATTTAGAAGAGTGATTGAAATTCTTCTGTATGACCAAGATGCAAAATGAGGTAAAGGAGCTATCAGATATAGAGTTGATTGATATCTATCAGCAGGATTTTCAGGCTGATACAATAGGTATTTTATATAAAAGGTATGTAGGATTGGTTTATGGCTTGTGCTATAAATATTTTAACAACCACCACGATAGTGAGGATGCTGTTTCTGAAATATTTCTCATACTCTTGGATAAATTAAAAATCTACAAAATCACTTATTTCAAATCGTGGCTATATATCATCAGTAAAAACTACGCATTGAGTGATTTACGCAAAAGGCAAATATTATTAAAAGAAATAAATGAAGAAATAACCGAAGGATTTATGGAAAATGATGAAGAAATTCATCTCAATATAAAACCGGATGATTTTAATAGCGGAGAAGACTTGGTAAGGGTAGGTTTAGAAAGTTTAAAAGAGGCGCAAAAAGTATGTTTAGAATTGTTTTATATCCAGAGTAAAAGCTATGTTCAAATCGCCGATGTAACTAATTTTGACCTCAAACAAGTGAAAAGTTACATACAGAATGGTAAAAGGAATTTGAAAATCTTTTTAGAAGAAAAAGGATATAGAAATGAAAACAGATAATAGGGATACCCTCAAAAACGAACTTCTTTCTTCATGGTCTTCATCTGAATTTGATAACGAAGCAAAAGAAGGATGGGATATGATAGGATTTGAAAAATGGGATGTCATACATAAGACACTCGATGAAAAAATTGATAAGATAACCGATAAAGAACAAAACCTTTCTGTCGTGAAAAAGAGAGGATTTTCACGCTCTTTGATTGTCGGTATGGCTGCTGTTGTTTTATTATTACTTGGAATATCTACCCGGTTCTTATGGAGTGAAGACCCCAATGTGAAGCTTTTTAATCAGTATTATAAAGCACTTAGTGCACCGGAGGATGTTTTTAGAGGTGATCAATCATCTTCACAGATACCTCTGAAAGCCAAACAGGCTTCAGAAGCTTATGATGAATTAGACTATAAAAAATCTGTAGAATTTTATACTGAACTGCTTAAAGAAAATCCTAACAATGCAAAATACACCTTGTTTTTAGGATTATCTTATCTTAATCAGGGAAGGTACGATGATGCTATTTTATTATTTAACGATTATACTCCACAGGGCGTGCAATATGATGAAGATATTCAATGGTATCTTGCTTTAGCACATTTGAGGAAAGGAGAAATACAGACTTCCCGGCTTCTCTTGCAGACAATCTACCAAAATAGAGAGAGCTATTACGCCAATACTGCTAAAGAATTGGCTACAAGGTTGGATAAGCTGAAATAGAACTTAGCTGTGTGATTTTTTGGACTTAAAATAAGTATCCACCCTGTTGAGTACTCCTCTGCTTAGCGGTTGTACTACTACCCATTTGTATATCAAGAAGCAGGGGATTACTGCAAATGCGACATCGTATATAAAATGCGCATGTTGCCAAACCAATAAAGTTGCCACGATAAATGCTGAAAGTAATAAGTAGCACTTTATGTATTTGTTTTGAGCGATAAAAAAGAATAAGAGCAATAGAGATGTATGACCTGAAAAAAATAAATCATTTTTCACTTCAATATGTGGTCCATAGAAGAATTGCAAAATTGGATCGGTTAGATAGATAATATCAGATGGTGGCGAAAGTGGTATCAATTTTACAACAATGGTTCTTACTACAAACAAAGTCGTGATACCCCAGATTCCATTGATAAACAACAATGGTTTTCTAACTGCATATAAAAACATGATGACAATGGCTGAATATTCCAATACAAAAATTTCCAAAGACCAGTTTCTTGATGGCGATAAAAACTTCATAACGGGATCATAAACTATACTGCCTGAATGATAAGCGTTTAAAGCTAAGATTTTGGCTGTGAATACAGATAGTGTAAAACATACGACAACCGAAGTATAAAAGTAAAATTTATTGGTATAGTCCGATAAAAATTCTTTCCAAGTAATTTTGGTATCTAACTGCATAAAATTAAATCTTGAAGATAATAAATAAGTATTTCATCCTTATTTCACGATTATTTTTTTGACTGTAACATTAGAATTGTTTTCAATTCTTAAAAAGTAAATACCGCTAACAAGTGTCGGGATGTTGAGTTGCTCGATATTGTCTTGCAACCTCTTTTCAAAAAGTATTCTCCCTTGACTGTCATATAAAAATGCTTTTGTATAATCATCAATCAGCCCTATTGTCTGAATATAGAAAAGACCCTTATTGGGATTTGGATAGATGATATATTGTATTTGGCTTTGAGCATTGAGACTGACAGATACTATCTTGCTATATTTAAAACTACCGTCTAAATCTATCATTTTTAAGCGGTAGTAATTCACTCCGTGACGGGGATTTTCATCCCATACTGTATATTTTTGGTCTATACCGTTGAGTGCATTTTGATGAGCTATTTTATTCCATACGACAGCATCTGGACTGCTTTCTATTTCAAAATGAGAGACATTGACTTCATTGACAGTCTGCCATTGTAAGAGGACTTTGTCATCAGATACCGATGCGGTAAAACTTAATAAATCTAAAGGAAGAGTTGCATCATCCATCTTGATTGCCATCGTACCTGTGCTGAAGCTACTGACTTGAAACTCGACATATTTTAGACCTTGAAAAGTACCGAAGGTATAGTGTGTCAAGTCTGCCACTGCTCCATATTGATATTCCGTATAGTTTTGAGCGGTAGAATCCCATACATCCGTCCCGGCAACTTTATACACAATAAATTGCTGCATACTGTCTATAGGGATTAAAGCGGCTACATCCGCGCTGTCGGTTTTGTTAAAATAGAATCTAACACCAACGGGATGGAGAAAAGTATTTTGACTCTGTATTGTCCAACTTCTATTCAAAGGATAAAAGTTTTTCATTTGACCGTAAGGCATGGAAATTGTTTGGGCGTATTTTCCGTAGTTCTCGTTCAGTGTCGTAGAAGCGGAGATTTGACCTAAATCCTGACCAAGAGTATTGATGGAGATGAAGATTTTATTTTCATCATCTTTTTTTGAAAAGTGTGTCCAATTGTCAGCGTTTTGACAATTGTCATTGGCTGTCAGTGTTGTGTTTGCAATAGTTTGTAAAGAGTAGCCTTTGTTTTCGTAAGCTCCGATATCTACCTTTCCATCTTGTATCCTTGGATTGCCGGAGATGTCTGTTACAGTTTCTTGCGGTATGGCGGAATTATCTCCTTGATTGATAAGTGGTGAACAAGATTGTAATCGGTAATCTCCCACTGCAAAAGGAGCGGTGCTATATGCAGGAGCATTTAAAAATGAAGGATCTGTATCTACATTTTCTACACCTTCATAACCTTCCTGTATATCAGAATAAGAAACAGACGAGGTGCTGCTTTCATTATAAATTCCACCACTATTTCCGTAAATAATGCAATTGGTGATGACGGTCGGCGAGGCAACATTATAAATCGTTGCTCCATTTCCCTGTATGGATTGATTGCCTGAAAAAGTACAATTTATGATAGTTGCCGTAGAGTTATCGCTGAGCATACCGGCTCCTTTATCATCTGCTCTATTTCCAAAGAATACACAGTTGCTGATAGATGGATTGGAGGATAGAAAACTAAAAATCCCTGCACCATGTACTGAAGCATGATTTCCGTAAAAGAAACAATTTTGAATATTGGGTTGACTATTACTGATAAAAATACCTGATCCGAACTTTCCTTGATTTTGAATAAATCTGCAATTAGCTATGATAGGAGAAGAGTTGACTAAGTGTATTCCGGCGCCACTGCCACGGTCAATGCTTAGGTTGTTAATGACTATAGAAGCATTCCCGTCAGCATTGCTTTGTGTAACTGTAAAACCGTTTAACTCGGCTGTTCCTACATCTCCGGCTGAAATTAAGACATGATATACATTATCACTTTGGTTATTCAAAGTACCTATATCCCCCGATAAAATGCTCGGATGAAGATTTTGATCTCTGTCGTTGAATCCGGGATTTCCGGTATGAGGGAAACCTCCGAAAATTTTTACATCAGATTTTAAAATGAAAGAATTATTTCGATTGTTAATATCAACGACATTAAGATTGTCGGCAGGATGGGTTGGATAATAGACCCCTTCTGCAACCCAAATCTGAGAATTCGGGCATGCACTATTGATGACGGATTGTAAATCATTACTTGCATTTTCCCAGCTACTGCCACTTTGATTACCACTGCCATTTGGTTTTACAAAGTATATTTTTGGGTAGTGATGATAAGTAATAGTTGAGGAAGTATCATTTTGACAATCACCTATAACGATACAGCGATAAGTATTTTCTGCAAGAGTTGTATCCTTAATACTCAAAACAGGACTTGTCGTTCCTGAATAAAATGCATTGTCGGTAATATTCGTAAATATATTATTGACATTCATTTGCCACTGAAAAGCAGTCGCATTATTGGCGGTAATGGATAAATTTGTATTTTGGCAATTATCCGTCTGAATGGGTTGTGAAGTGACTTCCGAAACTAATTGATGGGGAGACTGTGTTTCATAAGCACCCATATCAATCCTGTTTTCAAAAATTCTGGGTTGTTGATTCAAATCGGTTGCAGGTAAATTTAATCCCGAAGTATCAATAGTACCTTGATTGATAAGTGGTGAACAAGCGAATAAGGTATAATCATCGTTGCTTATATTGACAAAACCGGGGTCAATACTTCCATCTAAAATGTGATTATTCATATCTCCATTGATACCCTGAACCAAGCTGTAAGTGATAACAGGGCTTGAATTATTTGTATTGGTCATGCCGCTTGTATTTCCCGAGATAATACAGTTTTTAATATTCGGATTGCTATTGTTGTTATAAATTGCTCCTCCATTAGCAGCACTGTCTAAAGAAAAGGTACAGTTTGCAATGAATGAAGATGAAGAAGCGTTGTTAACACCACCTCCATTACCGATTGCCTTATTTCTGATGATTAGGCAATTGATGATTTTGACACCATTAGAAGAATTGTTGTTGATGGCTCCGCCTGTTCCGGTGGCCACATTCCATTTGAATTCACAATTGGTTATCACAGGATTGGCATTGGTATTGGTAGCCAAACCTCCGCCATTGGTGGAGGTATTACTAATAAATTTGGATTGTGAAATTTTTGGTGAAGCATTGTAATAATTAAATACACCACCACCTCCCGTACCGGCAGAGTTGTTTTGGAACGTACAGTTGGTAATGATGGGTGAGGCATTAAATTCATTGTGCATACCACCGCCTTGAACGGTAGCCTGATTGTTTTTAAAAATACAATTTGCAAAGGAAGGCGAGCTGTTGTTATTATAGACTCCTCCGCCTTTGGAGCTATTTCCATCCTGAATGGTAAATCCATCCAAGAGAGCAGTAGAACTCAGACCGTTATTGTCATTTTTAATGACACTGTTTCCGTTCCCTTTTAAAATCGAAATATTCCCTGCATTCAAATTTCTTTGGCTTAAATCAGATTCGTTACCTGCAAAACCGCCGTAAATCTTTACATTTTTTATCATAACGAAATAAGAGCCGGCAGACGGTTGGTAAGTACCTTTGGCGACCCAGATTTGTTTGACGGAATCGGAAGGATTGGATGTATGGGAGTTGATACTGTCTGCAATAGATATGGCAAAATCAAATTTCTTTAGTGCAGATGACCAACTTGAACCGTCTCCATGTGCACAAATATTAGTTCCATCCACAAATAAAATACCACTGGCATTGGGTGAATAGTAGTTTTGAAATTCATAAGCTCCTAAATCTATTCTTCCGCCACTGATTCTAGGAAGACCGCTTAAATCTGTAAGTGGAAGATTAAATCCGGTGGTGTCATCGCTACCAGCGTTTACGGCAGGGGAACATGCCGTTAAACTATAATCCTGATTTGTCGCATTTGAAAATAAGGGATCAGTGTTGCCAGGTAAATTTCCATTATTATTATCATTGAAATCCTGAATTAAACTGTTATTGGCTGTTATTCCTGACGTGTTGACACCATTCCCCCAAATAATTGAATTTTTGATGGTACTAGTAGGGTAATAATTGTAAAATTCGCCGTATTGACCAGCCATATTATTGGCAACTGTCACATTAATAAGATTAATGTTTGCATCAATACCATATATACCGCCTGCAAAATTAGGAGAGCTATTATTGTTTATTAAACAATTTATCATTCTGAGTTCAGAATTATAATGGGAAGAAATACCACCTCCGGAGGCAAATAAAGTCTTATTAGATGAAATTATAGAGTTATTAACTTTACATATTGAAGTGAAATTATAAATGCCACCTCCATTTAATTGTGCTTGGTTATTTTTAATTAAGCAATTATCAATAGTAGGAGTGGCACTAGAAAAATACATTCCACCACCATAAGCATCCGTACAAATATTTGAAAGTATTTGGCAATTTTGAAAGATAGGGTTTCCATTGTCGGTAAAAACACCTCCTCCATAATTTTCTGCCTTATTATTAATGATTTTGCAATTGCTTATTATTGGAGATGAATTAACAATGAAAATTCCGCCACCGCTAAAATTATCTACATTTCCACCATTGACCGTCATGCCAACTACGCCATAAGTAGTATTGGAATTTACGTTTCCATTTGTAATCGTAAAACCGTCAAGTTCAGGATTGCCTGCATAACCGGCTGAAATGACCACATGAAATGCGTTATCAGAATCAACGCCGACTGCACCCAAATCACCGGATAATATGCTTACATTATTTTTCCAGTTTCGATTATTCATTGTGGGATTGCCGGTCGCAGGAAATCCACCATAAATCTTAACGCCTGATTTGAGTACAAAGGAGTTGTAATGGTTATTGGGGTCAATTGTGTTTAAATCATTAGCAGGACGATTTGGTTTATACGTGCCTGATGCCACCCATATTTCAGCTCCTTCGCAAGCCTGATTTATCGCATCTTGTAAGTCACCGGTAGCATCTGCCCATGAAGATCCAAAACCGGTAGCACTTTGTTTTACATAATATCTTGTAATACCGTAATTCCCATTACGCTCTACTGCTCCCATATCAACAGTGCTGTTGACAATTCTTTGATTTCCTAAGATGTCCTGATTAATATTCATTGGTAAATTGGCATTACTACCGGCATCTAATGCCTGGCTACAAGGCTGTAGCCGAAAATTACCGCCAATTATTGGTGCAGATGAAAAAGGGATAGCATTATAAAAAAAGGGATTGGTATTCATATTATGATTCCCATCGAACGTATCTATTCCTGTAACCAAAGAATATCGGATGGTATTGGAGGAGTTGGTATTTTCAAAAAGTGTTGAATTATTCCAAATAATGGAATTCAGCGTAACGGGATTTGAATTATTGAGGTTATAAACAGCACCATTATTGGTGGATCGATTCCCTGAAATCGTACATTGAATAAATTGAGGATTGGCAGTATTCAATGCCGCAAAACCACCACTTGTCATACTCAAATTGCCACTTCCGATACAGTTGACGAAAACAGGATTTGAATTTTTAATCATCATGCCACCACCGTTATTATTAGCTTTATTACCTGATATCGTACAGTTTCTTACTACCATTCGATTGCCAATTCCTACTTGTCCCATAAAAATGCCGGCACCCTGATTACGATTAAGTGCGTAACCATTATAATTGACTGTTGATTGCCCGGTAGCATTTCCCTCTTGAATACTAACTCCGTCTATAACAATACTATCCATTGCGGGAAGTATATTGGCTATAACCATCACATGATTACTATTATCTGTTGAAACACCTGATGCACCGATATTACCACTTAAGATAGTAGTATTGGTTTTTAAATTGCGTACTCCTCCGCCCGGAGGATAAGCACCGTAAATTTTAATTCCTCCTCTGTCAATTAAAAATGTGGCATCTCTATCTGTCCCGTTTTGCTGCCCTGTAGGATAATAAGTCCCTTTTGCTACATAAATATTAAATACATAATTATTACAGTTGTAAGAAGCGGGAGTACTCAATGCTTTTGACAGGGTTTTATAGGCACTACCCCATGAGGTACCGGTATTGCCATCATTCCCGTTTGTGCTGTCCACATAAATATTATAGCTTTCAAATCTGGCTTCATAGCAACCCATATCCGGACCACAACCCATATACCGTGCATTCCCATCCAAATCTGTACTTACATTTGTAGGAATATCATTTACGTTGGCAATATTTAAAACAGGGCTAAAAACCGGTGGTATATGATAATCACCACCCTTGGCAGGTGCCTGCGTATGAGAAATGGGGTTGATAAAATTAGGATTATTGGCTGGTAAATTTCCATTCAGATTTCCATTATTGGTGGAGGTCAAACCTTGAATCATTGAATTGGAATACATAGGATTCAGTGCGTTGTTGTTTGATATGCCATTGCTATTACCATAAATGATAGAGTTTTTCACTATAGGCATATTAGCTCCGGAAAAACGAATGGCTCCACCTGTATTAGTAGCATTATTCCCACTAAAGGTGCAAAAATTAAAAACAACTGGTGGTGTTATATTATTCGTAAAATAAATTAAAGCTCCTCCACCATAATTAGCCAAATTTCCACTAAACAGGCAGTTAAAAAAAGAAGTGGTACTGTTTTGGGTAAATACGGCTCCACCTGCATCGGATGCTACATTTGCACGAAAAATGCAGTTCCTAATGGAAACATTATAGCCTGAACTTCCAAAAGAAGTCCAAATTGCTAGGGCTCCGGCTCTGTTCCTTCCAATAGCTTCCCCATTCATAGTTAATGTCCCACTTCCATTAGCCTGCCCATCCTGAAAGATAAAACCATCCACTATGATCCCTTCTTCCATGCCCCCATATTTGGCAATCGTCATAATATGATAACTATTGTCGGTTCTGAGACCCGAAACTCCAATATCTCCACTTAAAATTGTTGGATTATTCTTCATATCTCTATATCCACCTCCTGAAGCGAAACCACCCAATATTTTTATGTCCTCCTTGGTTACTAAAAAGGTAGCATCTCTATCTGTTCCACTTTGTTGACCAGTTGGATAATAAGTACCTTTGGCTACGGAAATAGTAACTCCCCCATAGGTAGTATTAGCAACGTTTATAGCTTCTTTTAAAGTTTTATAGGCAGTCGTCCAAGAGCTACCATTCCCGCTTATACTTACACTCGCATCTACATAAAGATTTGTTTGTGCAAAAACCATATTCTTTCCCATGCAAAAAAGTAATATGAAGAATAGATTGAGGAAGTATTTTTTCGTTCTCATAACAAATATTTTTAGGAGTAAAAAATGGAATATTTTTTCAAATTTATTAAATCCCCTCACCATTTCAAAAAAATGAGTGCGAACAGTGGTTTTTTGAGTGTGAAAAACTGATAGTGTTGCTTACATCTTTACCTTCATGATAAACCATACTTCAACAAAAAACAAATAAGTATTTCATCTCTATTTCACGATTATTTTTTTGACTGTAACATTAGAATTGTTTTCAATTCTTAAAAAGTAAATACCGCTAACAAGTGTCGGGATGTTGAGTTGCTCGATATTGTCTTGCAACCTCTTTTCAAAAAGTATTCTCCCTTGACTGTCATATAAAAATGCTTTTGTATAATCATCAATCAGCCCTATTGTCTGAATATAGAAAAGACCCTTATTGGGATTTGGATAGATGATATATTGTATTTGGCTTTGAGCATTGAGACTGACAGATACTATCTTGCTATATTTAAAACTACCGTCTAAATCTATCATTTTTAAGCGGTAGTAATTCACTCCGTGACGGGGATTTTCATCCCATACTGTATATTTTTGGTCTATACCGTTGAGTGCATTTTGATGAGCTATTTTATTCCATACGACAGCATCTGGACTGCTTTCTATTTCAAAATGAGAGACATTGACTTCATTGACAGTCTGCCATTGTAAGAGGACTTTGTCATCAGATACCGATGCGGTAAAACTTAATAAATCTAAAGGAAGAGTTGCATCATCCATCTTGATTGCCATCGTACCTGTGCTGAAGCTACTGACTTGAAACTCGACATATTTTAGACCTTGAAAAGTACCGAAGGTATAGTGTGTCAAGTCTGCCACTGCTCCATATTGATATTCCGTATAGTTTTGAGCGGTAGAATCCCATACATCCGTCCCGGCAACTTTATACACAATAAATTGCTGCATACTGTCTATAGGGATTAAAGCGGCTACATCCGCGCTGTCGGTTTTGTTAAAATAGAATCTAACACCAACGGGATGGAGAAAAGTATTTTGACTCTGTATTGTCCAACTTCTATTCAAAGGATAAAAGTTTTTCATTTGACCGTAAGGCATGGAAATTGTTTGGGCGTATTTTCCGTAGTTCTCGTTCAGTGTCGTAGAAGCGGAGATTTGACCTAAATCCTGACCAAGAGTATTGATGGAGATGAAGATTTTATTTTCATCATCTTTTTTTGAAAAGTGTGTCCAATTGTCAGCGTTTTGACAATTGTCATTGGCTGTCAGTGTTGTGTTTGCAATAGTTTGTAAAGAGTAGCCTTTGTTTTCGTAAGCTCCGATATCTACCTTTCCATCTTGTATCCTTGGATTGCCGGAGATGTCTGTTACAGTTTCTTGCGGTATGGCGGAATTATCTCCTTGATTGATAAGTGGTGAACAAGATTGTAATCGGTAATCTCCCACTGCAAAAGGAGCGGTGCTATATGCAGGAGCATTTAAAAATGAAGGATCTGTATCTACATTTTCTACACCTTCATAACCTTCCTGTATATCAGAATAAGAAACAGACGAGGTGCTGCTTTCATTATAAATTCCACCACTATTTCCGTAAATAATGCAATTGGTGATGACGGTCGGCGAGGCAACATTATAAATCGTTGCTCCATTTCCCTGTATGGATTGATTGCCTGAAAAAGTACAATTTATGATAGTTGCCGTAGAGTTATCGCTGAGCATACCGGCTCCTTTATCATCTGCTCTATTTCCAAAGAATACACAGTTGCTGATAGATGGATTGGAGGATAGAAAACTAAAAATCCCTGCACCATGTACTGAAGCATGATTTCCGTAAAAGAAACAATTTTGAATATTGGGTTGACTATTACTGATAAAAATACCTGATCCGAACTTTCCTTGATTTTGAATAAATCTGCAATTAGCTATGATAGGAGAAGAGTTGACTAAGTGTATTCCGGCGCCACTGCCACGGTCAATGCTTAGGTTGTTAATGACTATAGAAGCATTCCCGTCAGCATTGCTTTGTGTAACTGTAAAACCGTTTAACTCGGCTGTTCCTACATCTCCGGCTGAAATTAAGACATGATATACATTATCACTTTGGTTATTCAAAGTACCTATATCCCCCGATAAAATGCTCGGATGAAGATTTTGATCTCTGTCGTTGAATCCGGGATTTCCGGTATGAGGGAAACCTCCGAAAATTTTTACATCAGATTTTAAAATGAAAGAATTATTTCGATTGTTAATATCAACGACATTAAGATTGTCGGCAGGATGGGTTGGATAATAGACCCCTTCTGCAACCCAAATCTGAGAATTCGGGCATGCACTATTGATGACGGATTGTAAATCATTACTTGCATTTTCCCAGCTACTGCCACTTTGATTACCACTGCCATTTGGTTTTACAAAGTATATTTTTGGGTAGTGATGATAAGTAATAGTTGAGGAAGTATCATTTTGACAATCACCTATAACGATACAGCGATAAGTATTTTCTGCAAGAGTTGTATCCTTAATACTCAAAACAGGACTTGTCGTTCCTGAATAAAATGCATTGTCGGTAATATTCGTAAATATATTATTGACATTCATTTGCCACTGAAAAGCAGTCGCATTATTGGCGGTAATGGATAAATTTGTATTTTGGCAATTATCCGTCTGAATGGGTTGTGAAGTGACTTCCGAAACTAATTGATGGGGAGACTGTGTTTCATAAGCACCCATATCAATCCTGTTTTCAAAAATTCTGGGTTGTTGATTCAAATCGGTTGCAGGTAAATTTAATCCCGAAGTATCAATAGTACCTTGATTGATAAGTGGTGAACAAGCGAATAAGGTATAATCATCGTTGCTTATATTGACAAAACCGGGGTCAATACTTCCATCTAAAATGTGATTATTCATATCTCCATTGATACCCTGAACCAAGCTGTAAGTGATAACAGGGCTTGAATTATTTGTATTGGTCATGCCGCTTGTATTTCCCGAGATAATACAGTTTTTAATATTCGGATTGCTATTGTTGTTATAAATTGCTCCTCCATTAGCAGCACTGTCTAAAGAAAAGGTACAGTTTGCAATGAATGAAGATGAAGAAGCGTTGTTAACACCACCTCCATTACCGATTGCCTTATTTCTGATGATTAGGCAATTGATGATTTTGACACCATTAGAAGAATTGTTGTTGATGGCTCCGCCTGTTCCTGTGGCCACATTCCATTTGAATTCACAATTGGTTATCACCGGATTGGCATTTGTATTGGTAGCCAAACCTCCGCCATTGGTGGAGGTATTACTAATAAATTTGGATTGTGAAATTTTTGGTGAAGCATTGTAATAATTAAATACACCACCACCTCCTGTTCCGGCAGAGTTGTTTTGGAACGTACAGTTGGTAATGAGAGGTGAGGCATTAAATTCATTGTGCATACCACCGCCTTGAACGGTAGCCTGATTGTTTTTAAAAATACAATTTGCAAAGGAAGGCGAGCTGTTGTTATTATAGACTCCTCCGCCTTTGGAGCTATTTCCATCCTGAATGGTAAATCCATCCAAGAGAGCAGTAGAGCTCAGACCGTTATTGTCATTTTTAATGACACTGTTTCCGTTCCCTTTTAAAATCGAAATATTTCCTGCATTCAAATTTCTTTGGCTTAAATCAGATTCGTTACCTGCAAAACCGCCGTAAATCTTTACATTTTTTATCATAACGAAATAAGAACCGGCAGACGGTTGGTAAGTACCTTTGGCGACCCAGATTTGTTTGACAGAATCGGAAGGATTGGATGTATGGGAGTTGATATAATCTGTTGCTTGTAATGCCTGATCAAAATCTGAAAATGCATTTGTCCAACTTGCACCGGTATTATTATAACAAAGGTTATTCTTATTGACATATAATATTCCGTTTGTCGGATGGATACTTATAGATGATTGAAATTCAAAAGCACCTAAGTCTATGACATTATCAAAGACTCTTGGATTTTGTCCAAAATCTAAGAGCGGTAAATTCAAATTTGAAGTATCCGGATTGCCGGCATTTATAGCGGGAGAACAGGAGGATAGACCATAACTGTCGTTGGAAATACTAAAGAAATAGGGCGATAAACTTCCGTCTAAATTATGATTTGTCGCATCAGCAGCCATTTCCTGAACCAAACTGTACGTAATGACAGGAGAGGATGTTCCGGTATTAGCTATGCCACTTGTGTTTCCCGAAATAATACAGTTCTCAATGGTTGGCGAACTATTGCTGTTATTGATAGCTCCGCCACTGACCGCAGATGTATCCTGAGAAAAGGTACAATTTACAATGAGCGGAGATGAAGTTACGTTGTTAATACCACCACCGTTATCGTTCGATCTATTTCTAATGATCAGGCAATTGATGATTTTGACACCATCAGAAGAATTGTTGTTGATGGCTCCGCCTGTTCCGGTGGCCACATTCCATTTGAATTCGCAATTGGTTATCACCGGATTGGCATTGGTATTGGTAGCCAAACCACCGCCATTAGTGGAGGTATTGCTAATAAACCTGGATTGTGAAATTTTGGGTGAAGCGTTGTAATAATTAAACACGCCACCACCTCCCGTACCGGCAGAGTTGTTTTGAAAAAGGCAATTTGTAATGATGGGTGAGGCACTAAATTCATTGTGCATACCACCACCTTGTACGGTAGCCTGATTATTTTTAAAAATACAATTTGCAAAGGAAGGCGAACTGTTGTTATTATAAACCCCTCCACCCTTAGAGCTGCTCCCGTCTGAAACAGTGAAGCCATCTAAAAGAGCTAAAGAATTTAATCCGTTATCATCATTTCGAATGACACTGTTTCCGTTCCCTTTTAAAATTGAAATATTTCCTGCATTCAAATCTCTTTGGCTTAAAGAGGTTTCAGTACCCGCAAAGCCGCCGTAAATTTTTACGTTTTTAATCATGGTAAAGGAGCTATTTTGTACAGGCTGATAGGTGCCTTTGGCAACCCAGATTTGTTTGACTTGTTCAGATTCATCCGCTGTATGGGTATTGATGCTGTCTGCCACACGCAGTGCCTGAGCAAAGGAATTCAGTGCCGTATTCCAACTTGAACCGTCAATGCCATTAACACAACTAATGGCATTATTTACATATAACACACCATTTATATCGAGATGATAATTTTTGGGAAATTGAAATTCATAAGCTCCCATATCTATCTTGCTGCCGGAAATCCGAGAATTATTTATCAGGTCTTTTAAAGGAATATTTAATCCGGTAGTATCGCTACCCCCTGCATTGACAGCAGGAGAGCAGGGTTGAAGTGTGTAATCGTTATTATTCGGATCAGTAAAAAGAGGATCGGTTGTACCGGACAGATTGCCATCTCCGGTAATATTACTGCCCTGTATCAAACTGTTTTCTACCGTTAATGGGCCATTGTAAATACCGTAACTAGCACCAATGATAGAATTCTGTATGACAGTAGTTCCATCATAAATGGCTATATCATTAAAATAATTCCCTGCCATAGTGGTATTTATTAACTGCACATCAGAATTAGATGCATACAAACCATTTGCATGATAAAGTCCTGAATTTTTAATCACAAGACTATTAATGAGTTGAATTTGCGATTGATAAACCGAGATTCCGGCTACGCCTGAATTTATACCTGAAGAATTGCTCTTTACAATGCAATTTTTTAATATAAACCGACTATTGTTTATCAACCTCACTGCACCGCCGTCATTTTCTGCATAATTTGACAAAATCCGGCAGTCCGTTAGGACAACTGTACTTCCTGCGGCATAAATTCCCCCTCCTTCGTTATCAGTCAAATTGTTTTGAATAATACAGTTAGATAGCGACATGGAAACATTTTCATTATATATACCTGCTCCCTTGATAGAATATAAAGTGCCACTACCGGTAATCGTAAAACCATCTAACAGGGTTGACAAACTCAAGCCGTTGTCCTTATTCATGATTACCCTGTTTCCATTTCCTTTCAGGACAGAGGTATGTCCTGCATTCAAATCCCTTTGACTCAAATCAGTTTCCGTTCCGGCAAAACCGCCATAAATTTTCACATTGGCAAGCATTGTGAAAGACTCGCCATCGGATGGCTGATATATACCTCTAGCCACCCATATTTGCTTCACGGAGTCAGAAGGTAAAAACGCATTTGCATTCATATCTCCGGCTACCTGAATGGCTTCTGCAAAACTGCTGAATGCTTTTGCCCAGCTTGAACCGTCACAATCTGTACAAACGGAAGCACTATCCACATAAATGATTCCTTGTGAATTTACGCAAGGTCCAAAATCTGCTTGGTATTCATAAGCTCCTATATCTATCATGGAGTTATAAACCCTCGGATTGCCGTCTAAGTCAAAATTGAGTAAGCCCAATCCCACTGTATCTGTTAATGTTCCTGCATTGATAAGTGGCGAACAACCATTGCCTATTCTAAAGTCATCATTGGTGAAATCCGCAAAATGCGGATCGATAGCATTAGGTTGTCCTTGGACAACACTATTGATTATATTGATTCCACCACCATAAGGGCTGTTACTATTGCCCCAAATGACAGTATTGATAATAGTTGAAATTCCATTAGTCAATATACCTCCCTGATTTGCACTGTCTTTCACGATGGTACAGTTTAGGATAAGATTAGATAAAGTATTTTCGCTATTGATAGTAGCACCTATATTTGCTTTATTTTTCATCAAAAGACTGTTGGTGATTTTGACAGCCAAAGAATTATTATTGTTATTGATGGCACCACCTGAACCAGTGGCTGTGTTTTGTGTAAAAATACTGTTCACAATTTGAGGAGCGGCATTGTTGTTATTGCCGATAGCCCCTCCGTTTTGAGCCTTGTTATTAATAAATTTACATTGACGAATCTTAGGGGAAGAGTTCAGATAATTAAAAATCGCACCACCATTACCTTGTGAAATATTTTGTTCAAAAATACAATTGATGATGTTTGGGTTGGAGGACGATTCGTTATCCATACCACCACCTTGTATGGTGGCAAAATTGTTGTAAAAGAAACAATTTGAGAAAGTTGGTGATACATTATAATTATAGACTCCTCCCCCTCCCAAAGTTGTTTTACCTTCAACTAAGGTAAAGCCGTCCAATATAGCAGTAGCCGACAAACCGTTGTTGTTGTTTCTGATGACACTATTATCATTGCCTTTTAGGATAGAAGTATTACCCAAACTCAAATCTCTCTGATTTAGAGTAGTTTCATTCCCTGCAAAACCACCGTAGATTTTTACATCTTTTATCATTGTAAAAGATTGACCGGATGACGGCTGAAAAGTACCTTTAGCCACCCATATTTGATTAACATGAAAAGAGCTATTGGACTGATTATTGATACTGTCAGCAATTTGCAAAGCCCGATTAAAAGATTTTAAAGCATTCTTCCAACTGCTGCCATCTCCGTTGCTACAAGTATTGGCACTATCCACATATATTATACCGTTTGAATTGACAAAGATTTGATTTTGAAATTCGTAAGCACCCATATCTATCCTATTGCCGAATATTCTTGGTTTTGAATTTAAGTCTAATGAAGAAAGTCCTAATCCTACTGTATCTGTACTTCCTGCATTGATAGCCGGTGAGCAAGGTAAAAGCGTAAATATTCCGTTAGCCCTGTCTGCAAAAAGAGGATCTGTATCACCGGAAAGATTGCCATTGTTTGTATCGCTATATCCTTGGATTAGACTATTTTTTACAGTAGTAAACCCGGAAGTAATTGTTCCATTTCCCCAAATGATAGAGTTCTTAATGACATGATTTCCACCAAGACCAATATACATTTCATTATAACCATAAGATGCCGTATTTCCCGAAATTGTTACATTGGTCAATTGGGTGTTGGCGGCATAAGAACTAATTCCTCCACCGTAAGATTTTGAAGAGTTGCTATAAATCAGACTGTTACGAATGATAATATTTGAATTGCCTTCAGAGAAGATTCCTCCTCCTATCGAGCCGGCGTTGACGGTTGTATTTCCACTGATAATTGAATTGTTGATGGTGGGATTTGAATTTGAAGAATAGATTCCACCACCATTTGAATAGGACGTATTGTTTTTTATCTGACAATTTTCAAAAGTCGGAGAACTATTCGTTATAAAAACTCCGCTTCCGATATTACTTGCTGTATTATTGATAATTGTACAATTGACTATTCTCGGAGAAGAATTTGTGATATACATTCCTCCGCCAAACCGCCCTTCAATAGTATTACTGTTAACAGTCACATAGATACCTGTAGCAGAATATGCCATGCCGTCTCTGATTGTAAATCCGTTCAACTCAGCTGTACCTATATTTCCTGATGAGATAACCACATGAGCTACATTGTCATTTTGATTCCCTTCTATACCCGCATCTCCGGATAAGATTGTAGGATTATTTTGCCAATTTCTATTGTTCATATTCGGATTTCCGTTATTCGGGAAACCTCCATAAATCTTCACATCAGGTTTTAAGACAAATGCATTCTGAAATTGATCCGAAGATATATCTACTTCATCTAAGTTATATGAACGTCTTTGTGGCTTATAGGTACCTGCTGCTACCCAAATATCTGTTTCACCACAAGCTTTATTGATGGCTTCTTGCAAATCTCCTATTGCATCATCCCAAGAGCTTCCTGTTCCCGTTCCTCCTTGTTTTACATAGTATCTTGGTGTCGGATAGTTCCCATTCCATTCATAAGCACCCATATCTGTCTTGCTATTGGTAATTCTCTGATTGCCCAATATATCGGTAGAAATATTATTCGGGATAAAATTATTCAGCCCTGCATCAATTGCAGGACTACATGGCTGCAAACGATAATTTCCTCCTGAAATTGGTGCATTTTCATAAGCTACCGAATTGTAGAAATAAGGTCTTGAGCTCAGATTATGATTGTTGTTTAAAATATCAAGCCCTTCCACTAAGGAATATTGAATTGTATTTGTAGAAATAAAGTCTGAATCAAAATTTGATTCATTCCCCCAAATAATAGAGTTGAAAGTAGTCGGATTGGAGTTAGTCATTTTTAGGATACCTCCGCTTCCTTTGTTACCTGACAGCGTACAGTTTATAAACTTAGGTGCTGCACCCGACATACTTGCAAAAGAACCGACCGGTGAATAATTCCCTATCCCTATACAATTGCTGAAAAGAGGATTGGCGTTTTCGATATAAAAAGCTCCACCGTTATTACCGGCTTGATTACCTGAAAATTCACAATTATTAAATTGAAGCCTGTTGCCGATATTAGTTGATTTTATATAAACTGCCGCTCCTTGATTTCTGGGTAGGGCAAAATTGTTATAAGTAAAATTCCCTGAGCCACTTGCATTTCCACCTTGAAATTGGATTCCGTCTATGAGAATATTGTCTTGCGGTAAGTCAATTCCGGCAAAGACCATGATGTGGTAGCTATTATCGGAAGAATAATTGACCGAACCGATATCTCCACTGAAAATAGTTGCATTTGTTTTTAGATTTCTTGTGCCTCCGCCATTTGGATAACCTCCGTAAATCTTAACGCCACCTCTTTTGATTAAAAACGTGGCATCCTTATCTGTACTATTTTGTTGACCGGTAGGATAATAAACTCCTTTAGCTACATAAATATTAAAATTATAAGGATAGCAATTTTGATTGACTTCTTGAATGGCTCTCGACATAGTTCTAAAGGCTGTATTCCAAGTAAAACCGGAACTGACATCATTGCCATTGACACCATCTACATAATAGTTTTGGTCAGCTCTGATTTCATAAGCTCCTAAGTCGGGAACACATCCCATCACTCTCGCATTTCCGTCCAAATCGGTGATAATATCGTCTGCTAAATCATTGGGTATATCGTTGATATTTCCTTTGTCAAAACAGGGGCTGAATATAGACAAACGATAATTACCGCTTATAGTGGGTGCTTGACTGTAATTGATAGGATTTGTAAAAAGCGGGTCGGTATTACCATTTATATTCCCGTTAGCGGTAGATGTAATACCTTGTATTAATGAATTAGAATAATTAGCATTGGGATTGCTGACATTGTTATTTGAAATTCCGGAATTATTGCCGTAAATTATACAATTACTGATTACCGGTGGATCAATCCCTGAAAATCTCAATGCGCCGCCCGCACTTGTAGCATTATTACCGGAGAATGTACAAAAATTTAAAACGGTAAGAGGGTGAAAGTCATCTTTATAACTGAGCAAAGCCCCACCATAAGCCGCCTTATTTCCATGAAAGAGACAATTGAAAAGCTTGCTCCGGCATTATTCATAAACACGGCAGCATCGGCATCAGAAGCGATTATTTGAAATACAATTTCTTATATTGACTCCTCCATTTGCGGAATAATTGTCCCAAATGGCTATTGCTCCGGCTCTGTTTCTTTGCACACTTAGGCCATTTATACCAAACTTGTTAGAACCACTTCCATTGGCATTTCCATACTGGAATATAAAACCATCTACTACAACAGAATTTTCATTAAAAGCATTACACGGAATGACCATGATATGGTAGCTGTTGTCATTCATATTTCCCAATGCTCCAATATCTCCACTTAAAATGGTAGGATTATCTTTTATGTTTCTAACACCTCCGCCATTGGGATATCCACCCAATAATTTTAAATCGCAAATGTTTATAAAAAATGTAGCATCTCTATCTGTCCCGTTTTGTTGACCGGTCGGATAATAAGTTCCTTTGGCTACATAAATATTGTTATAAGTTCCTGTCTGATTTGCCAAATTTATAGCTTCGGTTAAAGTTTTAAATGCAGTTGTCCAAGACAACCCGTTTCCACTTGTGCTGATACTTGCATCAACATATAAATCAACAGCATAAGTTAAATTGATACTGAGTTTTAGGACAATGGTAAGAATAATAGAGAGTCGAAACTTTTTCATATTATTTATTTTAATGTTGTTATATAAATAGGTATATAATTGATTGTTAGTTTTTTAGGATAACAAATTCAAAAATATCTACTATACAGGCTTCAATCAAAAAAATGAGTTTGAAGTAGGGGTTTTTTGAGTGCGAAAAACTGATATACACTACTTTTAATATTTACCTTTGTTTCAAAAACCAATTAAACACTCTCCCCGATGGGTAAAAGCGTTTTAAAATATAGTTGCCGGATTTTTGTATTTATCTTACTATTGACTACAAATGATAGAGTGTCTGCTTTCCAAAGTGAAATAGACAGTCTCAAAGCTATTCTTCATAACATAAAATCCGATTCTGCTAAAGCAAATATTTGGAATCAACTCAGTAGAAGATATTTTGACGAGGAGGAATATGATACTTCTTTGGTATATGGACAAAAGGCTCTTTCGTTAGCAAAAAAGGCTCATTATCAATTTGGAACAGCGAAGGCTTCTTGTAATATTGCCAATGTTTTTTTAATGCAGTCCCGATATGAAGAAGCCATCCAATACAATCTCAATGCCCTGAAAATTTATCAAGAAATACACAAAGAAAAGGAGCAAAGTAAGATCTATTCTAATTTAGGAATCGTCTATTTTCAACTTAGTCTTTATCCCAAATCATTGGATGCATTTTTAAAAGCACTGAAAATAAATATTGCCCAAAAAGACTCTATCGAAATTTCACAAGATTATCGCGATATCGGAATGGTCAGTGCTGCACTCAACCGATTAAAAGAGGCTGTATCTTATTACCAAAAAGCAATAAATATTCAGGAGAAAACCAACGATATAGAAAATTTGGCAATTACTTATAACAATCTGGCACTGATTTATAACAATCAGGCTAAGTATGAAAAAGCCATAGAGTTTCATCAGAAAGCAATTCATATTTTTGAAAGTCTGGACAATAGCTATGGATTGGGATATTTTTACAATAGTTTAGGAATTGTATATAAAAATCTTGGCAACTATCAGAAAGCAATGGATGATTACCAAAAAGCTTTACAATTAAAAAAGAAATTTAAAGACCGAAAAGGAATATCGGAGGTGGAAAATAATATCGGGAAGATATATTACTTACAAAACAATATACCCGAAGCAAAAAAACATTTGAATGTATCTTTACAAATCGCCCAAGACTTAAAACTGAAAAATCTTTTAGTCGCTATCTATCAAAATTTATCTATCACAGATAGCCTCAATGGTGATTATAAATCTGCCCTGACTAATTATCAAAAAGCCACTATATATAGAGACAGTATTTTTAACGATGAGAGTAAAAATGAAATAGAGCAGTTAAAAATGAACTATGAGTTTTCTATCAAAGAAGACTCTATCAAGATGTCTAATCTAAAAGAAATGGCTGTCGTAGAGGCAAAAATGACTGCACAGAAAAGAGAAAACTGGCTCTTGAGTATAGGACTGATTTTATTGAGTATCATTGGAATCATGTTGTACTATCAGAGTAAAACACATCAAAAAAACAGTTTGAAACTCACTCAATTAAACAATGAATTAGATAAAGAAATTGACCGAAATAAACTCTTGAACAAGGAAATGCACCATCGAATCAAAAATAACCTGTTTATGGTGTATAGTCTTTTAAATATTCAAGAACATAGTAGTAACAATGAAGAAACTCAAAAACATTTGAGTGCCGCCCGGCAAAGGATAGAAAGTATAGCTTCTTTACACGAACAGTTATACCATAAAAATCCGGGTAAAATCCATCTCAATGATTACCTTTCAAATTTTATTTCTCACTTTGAGCAACAATTTACAAACGAGAGATACTTGGAAATTATAACGAGAATAGATGAAAATATCAGAATCGAAGTATTTTTGGGAATGCCCATAGCCATGTTGCTAAATGAATGGATGATCAATAGTGTGAAACATGCGAAAACCAATCATACACCCTTGGTGATACATTTCAACGCTAAATTAGTAGATGAACATCAACTTTCTTTAGAATATTTTGACAATGGTGTCTCTACTGATGAGCCGGCGCAACAAGATATATATTCACCTGTTTTAGGTAGTGTGGGTATGAGAATTATTACACTGCTAAGTCGTCAAATCAAAGGAGAATTACTAAATAATTACAAAGGAGAAGCGTTTCATTATCATATACAACTCAATATCTAAAGATGGTAGAAATGTATAAAAATCCGGAAAATATGAGCTTGGAAAATATCAAAATCTTAATCGTAGAGGACGATATTTTTATTGCAGATAGTTTAAAAATTAGTTTGGAATCTTTAGGATATGATGTAGCCGAACCTTGCCTGACCGTCGAAGATGCCAAAGTGGCTCTAAAGAAAAACTACTTTGATTTGGCTATCTTGGATATTCAACTCTATGGGAAAGATGAAGGTATTGCGTTGGGACTGTTTATTCAAGAAAACTACCAATTCCCTTTTATCTTCCTGACAGCCTTTAGTGATGCAGTGACAGTTTCAAAAGCAACTCAGTCCGGACCCAGTGCCTATTTGGTCAAACCTGCTTCTACTGCTACCCTCTTTGCGACAATACAGACCGCCTTACATAATTTCTCAAACCAACAAATTGCCGACGAAGCTGAAAAGAAATTATTCAAAGATTCTTTTTTTGTTAAAAATAAAGGCTCTATCGAACGTATTTATTGGAAGGATATATGTTGTGTCGAATCTTCAAAAAATTATGCTGTATTGAGTGTTTGTGAAAACAATCATCACTCTTCACAAAAAATCGCATTGAGAGGTTCTCTTGTCAATGCATTGAGATTAATGCCGGTTATTTACTCGCAAAACTTTGTACAGATTAGTAGAAGCTGTTTTGTGAATACAAATATGATTACGAAAATATCGAAAGAGCATGTTTGGATAGAAAATCAACAATTTGAATTGAGCAGCTCTTATAGAAAAGATTTGACACACCTGTTGCCTCATCTATAAAAGTACACCTTGTAGTAATAACTCAATTAAACAAAGTCTCTACAAATGCTTTTCTGTTAAACACTTGTAGCTGTTCCATTTTTTCACCTAATCCGATGTACTTGATAGGTATTTTAAACTCATCTGCTATGCTTAACACAACACCACCTTTTGCCGTACCATCCAATTTGGTCACAGCAAGTGCCGTCACTTGCGTAGCTGCCGAAAATTGCTTGGCTTGTTCTAATGCATTTTGACCTGTAGTGGCATCTAATACTAATAACACTTCGTGTGGCGCATCAGGAACTACTTTTGACATCACCCTTTTTATTTTGGTCAGTTCATCCATCAGACCGACTTTGTTGTGCAATCTCCCTGCTGTATCTATAATGACCACATCCGCCTGATTGGCTACGGCAGAATTGATGGTATCATAAGCCACCGATGCCGGATCGCTACCCATTTCTTTTTTGACAATAGGAACGCCTACTCTTTCAGACCAGATGACCAACTGATCAACTGCTGCCGCTCTAAAAGTATCTGCTGCACCTAAGAGAACATGATAGCCTTTTTTCTTCAATTGATAGGATAATTTCCCTATGGTGGTAGTTTTACCTACTCCATTGACACCGACTACCATGATGACATAAGGTTTCTTGTCACCCGGTATTTGGTAATCTTCAATGTCATAAGTATTGTTTTCTTGTAAGAGCAAAGTAATCTCATCATAGAGTGTATTCATCAAATCCTTGGTATTGATATACTTATCTTTTGCTACTCGCGCTTCAAGCCGGTCAATAATTTTAATCGTTGTACTCAGACTGACATCGGAGGAGATTAAAATCTCTTCCAGCTCGTCTAAAAATTCAATATCAACAGTGGATTTTCCGGCTACGGCTTTAGAAATCCTTGAAAAGAAGCCTTGTTTGGTCTTTTCCAAACCCTGTTCAAGTTGATGGACTTCTTCTTTTATCTCCTCTTCGGTCTTTTTACCTCCAAACCATTTTTTAAATACACTCATGTATGCTGATATTATTTATACAAAAAAAGCTTCTCTATTCATAGAGAAGCTAAATTATGCAATTTAACACAAAGAGAAAACTTAGTTTTTAAGTTCTTCTTGTACTGAATCTTTGTGTACAAATTTTTCTACAAAAGAGTATGAACCTGATTTGTCTGATTTTACGGCTCTAATGATTTTGACCATTGTTTTTGAATCAACAGCTTTACCTCTATCAATTTTGGAGTTTTTTGACTGCTTTCCCATAATTATTTAATTTCTTTGTGAATAGTATATTTTCTCAAGATAGGATTAAATTTCTTTAATTCCAATCTTTCAGGTGTGTTTTTTCTGTTTTTGGTAGTGATATATCTTGATGTACCAGGTGCGCCTGACTCTTTGTGTTCAGTACATTCCAATATCACTTGGATTCTATTGCCTTTTTTCTTTGCCATCTTATTTCTTTTATAGGTCTAAAACTATTTCACCCTTTTTTTCTAACTCTTTCAGATAAGGATAGATACCTTTCTTATTGATAGTGCGGAGTGCTTGAGTAGATAACTTCACTTCTATCCAACGGTCGAGTTCAGGAACAAAGAGTTTCTTCTTTTGCAAATTCGGATTGAATTTACGTTTGGTCTTGATGTTGGAGTGAGACACCTTGTTGCCTGTCATAGGGCCTTTGCCGGTGAGTTCGCAGAATCTTGCCATTTTACTTCATTTTCTTTTAAGGTCTGCAAAGATAATTAAAAAATCTTTACAAACTATATTTTTTAATCTTTAAGAGATTACTTTCTCTTTGTCAGTGACCCTGGAGGGAGTCGAACCCCCAACCTTCTGATCCGTAGTCAGATACTCTATCCAATTAAGCTACAGGGCCAAACATCAATATGCCAAATGGAATAATAATGAGGCGCAAAGATAAATCTTTTTACTTTATTGTCTAAATTATGTTTTAAAAAGATGTTATTTTATTACAAATAAAAATAGTCAGACCGGTATCAAAAAATAAGGTGGTATAAATAGCCAAAGGTATAATATACACCCACCAACATCAAGCCCATCATCAACAACAGCAACATGACGACCGGAACTATGACCGCCCATGCACTCCCTTGGTGCTTATCTTCTTCATAATATTCTAAAGCTAATTTGAGATTGCGTTCATTGGTTTTTACAAAGAAGTCTAAAATGTTTCCCAAGACGGGGATGACCGCCAAAAGTGCATCCACCATCATATTGAGAGACATCTTTGCTAATAATTTTCCACTCCCGTTGTTGCGCCACAGGATGACCATGATATATGAACTCATAATAAATCCTATGGAATCTCCGAGGATAGGTACCAATCCCAAAATAGGTTCTAAACCAATGCTTATGTTTGAAAATGGTATGCGTATGGAACTATCCAACAATTTTGACAAATATGCCACTTGTTGCAGGCTCTTGGGAACAGGTCTTTTGGATTTCAATAATGATAAAACTTTTGAATTAAAACTTTTCCAGCATGTCCAAGACCATCACCTTTTTCTCATCAGGCGTTTCAGGTATTCTGCCTAAAAGCCCTCCTGTCGAACGTGCGACTGCTCTTGCAGTCTTTCTCCAACTTTCCACCAAAGCATTTGCATAGACACAATCTATCTTTCTAAGTATATCATTTGCTTTGGATATTTCTTCTGAGACCAAGGCGGTTCTTTTTTCTACAGAGACATCTCTATATTTCTCCCATTCTTGGGAAAAAAGTGCTGAGAAATCTGCCGATACCCATTCAAAATACTCTCTTGTCAGTGTTTCACCTTCCAAAGATCTGTATTTGGTGGACATTTTACCGGTATAGACTTCTCTATCTTCAAGATGATCGTCCACTGCACCCACTAAAATAGTTGTTAATGCCGGTATTCTTTTTAGCAAATTAAGTTCATCGAGATTCAAATCTTTAAAATATTCAATTTTCATAAAATTAATTTAAGAGTATAACAAATTATTTCAATAACAACTCTTATACAAAAAAAGAGCCATTCTATAAAAAGGATATAACTATTTACTTTCAAAAACTATAAAAGGAACTATGACTTCTTCAAGGGAGATTCCTCCATGCTGAAAGGTGTCTTTGTAATAGCTTGCATAATAGTTATAGTTGTTGGGATAGCACAAATAATAATCTTCTTTTGCAAAAATATAAGTACTGCTGATATTGCTCTGTGGCAATTGCGCTTCTGCCGGTTTACGGATTTCCATTACTTCTTTGGAATTGTAATTGAGGCTTTTTCCGGTTTTGTATCTAAGGTTGGTGGTGGTGTTTTTGTCGCCGACTACTTTTGCCGGTGTACCTACCCGCATGCTTCCGTGATCGGTGGTTACGATGATTCTGACTTTTTTATCAGTCAGTTTTTGTAATGCATTGTATAAAGGAGAGTGGTCAAACCAAGATGCTGTCAAAGAGCGATAGGCAGATTCGTCACTGGCTAATTCTTTTAAAACTTCCATTTCTGTCCTTTTGTGTGAAAGCATATCTACAAAATTATATACGATGATATTCAGCTTATTATGAATAAGATTTACAATGCTGTCTTCTAATTCCTTTCCGACTTTATTAGTAGTGATTTTTTTATAAGAAAAACGGTTGTTGAAATTTAATCTTTTGAGTTGTTGCTCTAAAAAGAAGTCTTCGTATTGGTTTTTACCCTCTTCTTCATCGTCAAAAAACCATTTGTCAGGATATTTCTTATAAATTTCCAAGGGTGTCATGCCCGAAAAAATAGCATTTCTGCTATACTGAGTAGTCGTAGGTAAAATCGCATAGAAATAGCTGTCATTGACTTTGTTAAAAGACTCGCTAAAGACTGATTCCAATACTTTGTACTGATCGTATCTCAAATTGTCTATCAATAGGAAAAAAGTAGGGATATCATCGTCCAAATATTCGGCTACCTTATCGGAAAAAACCTTGTGGGAAAGAGTGGGCTTGTCTTTATTTTTTTCATCTAACCAACTCAGATAATTTTTATTGATAAATTTAAAAAACTCTTTGTTGGCTTCGGCCTTTTGCATATTGAGAATTTCATGCATCTCCTGATTATTGGTTTTGTCTAATTCTAATTCCCAATAGACCAACTGTTTGTACAAGTCCACCCATTCTTTGTAATTTAAGGTTTGATTAATCAACATGGAAATTTTCTGAAACTCTTGCCTATAAGAGCTTCCGGTCTTTTCATAAACCAATCTTTTATTTTCAAGAATTTTCTTGATAGACAATAAAATCTGTTTTGGCTTGACGGGTTTTATCAGATAGTCGCTGATTTGTGAACCGATGGCTTCTTCCATCAGATTTTCTTCTTCATTTTTAGTAATCAATATGATAGGAATATTGGTCTGAATAGATTTTATCTTTGATAAAGTCTCTAAACCGGTAATTCCCGGCATGCTTTCATCCAAAAAGACGATATCATAAGATTTGTTGCTAAATTCCTCTATTGCATCAATGCCGTTGGTGACAGAATCCACATGATAGCCTCGTTGTTCGAGAAACATGATTTGAGGTTTTAGTAAATCTATTTCATCATCCGCCCATAATATATTGATATCTGCCATATTTCTTTTTGTTAGTTAAAATAAAGGTTTTTGATATCAACGTTCAAAGTAGATTGTTATTTCATGTTATTAGCTGTTGAGAACTGGTGAATTAGCTGATGACAGCTCTGATGTCACTCAAAATCTTTTCTACCGTGTCATTATTTGTATATAGTTTGTGTGCTATATTTTCAGAATAAGCCAGTAATAAATTGCGGGTATTTCCTGTGATGAGTTCTATGTTTTTCAGATAAAATTCTTCAAAATTTTTGAGGGCAAACTTATAGCTAAATTTTTGTGTGGACAGCCAGTCATAGATCATTCCAATTTGTGAATAGGCATCCTCTTCATCTGACTTCATATTTTCGCTGAGTGAAAGCCATGTCCGTATCAACTCTTTTTTTATAAATTTAGTATAGGTACTACTCAAGCTACTATCGTAAGATGCGATAGCATAACTCAAATAACCAATACTTCGTAAAAAATCAGTGCCAACAACCAACATTTCAGCCATTTACAAATTGAATGCGCTAAGATGGACGATGATTTTCGTAAAAGAAGTGAGAAAAATTACACTTCCTAAATTATTTTGACAAAATCTTTAAAAGCTTAAGCATTTCATTGTCAACATCTAATCTTCTATTGTGAATTTTGTCCAAAGGTGTACAGACGATCTCATCGTGGACTTTTCCTATCATCACATTCTTTTCACCTTGCAAAAGTTTCTCTACCGCAGCCACTCCCAAGCGGGTAGCCAATGTTCTATCAGCACATGTAGGAGAACCACCTCTTTGGATATGTCCCAAAATGGTCACACCGGTATAAAGCTCCGGATATCGCTCATGGATGAGTTTTTGTAATTTATATGCACCACCTGTTTCGTCTCCCTCTGCAACGATGACTATAAAAGAACTGTTTTTCCAATCTTTTTTATGATCAATGGTTTTATATAAGAGCTCAAGATCGCGATTGGTTTCGGGTATGATGATACCTTCCGCTCCGACAGCTATCCCCGCTTCTAATGCAATATATCCTGCATTTCTACCCATCACTTCTATAAAAAACAATCTGTTGTGTGACATGGCTGTATCTCTAATTCTGTCAATCGCTTCCATTGCTACATTGACAGCGGTATCAAAACCGATGGCAAAATCTGTCCCGCTGATATCGTTATCTATCGTTTTCGGAATGCCCACTACATTGATATCGCTCTCTTGCGACATGATGCTTGCGCCTTTTAAAGAACCATCCCCACCTATCAGTATGATATATTTGATGTCGTGATCTTTCAGATTTTGATAGGCAATATCTCTGTATTTCTTTTCTCTGAATCGTTCACTTCTTGAAGACTGTAATAAAGTGCCGCCACGACTGATAATGTGACTGACCGAGCCCGAATTTAAAGACCTGAAATCTGCATCTATCAGACCGTCATACCCTTTTTCTACTCCTATGACTGTACGATTGTAATAAATAGCAGTACGGACGATGGCTCTAATGGCTGCATTTAGTCCCGAAACATCTCCACCTGATGTCATCACTGCGATTGTTTTCTTACTCATAGAATCAAAGTTTTGTAAAATAGTAAGATTTTACTTATAAGAGATGTGTTCTAAACTTTCAATCTCAAACTTTATTATATAATGAGCAGATAGATTTGTTAATTTGTAAAATAAATATGGCAGAAAGAGTAGCAATATATAGAAGAGCGCGATTTAATGCAGCACATAGACTGTGTAATGAAAATTGGTCGGATGAAAAAAATCAAGAAGTTTTTGGTCTTTGCAACAATCCCAATTATCACGGTCATAACTATACCTTGGTATTGAAGTTAATAGGCGAAGTCAACCCTGAAACCGGTTTTGTTATCAATCTGACGGAGTTGAAAAAGATTATCAACGATGAAATCATTGAAAGATTTGACCACAAAAACTTAAATTTGGATTGCCCTGAATTTGAAAATCTAAACCCTACGGCTGAAAATATTTCTATCGTTATCTACCGTCTTTTGAGTCAAAGGTTGGATATGAAAAAGTATAAAATCAGTATCAGGCTTTATGAAACGGACAACAACTTTGTAGAATATCCCATTTAGCCTATAAAACATCTTTTGGAAACTGCATGGTCACACAGTGTAAAGAACCATGTTGTAAAATCAGTGGCAGACAATTGATACCTATGATTTCTCTATCGGTAAAAATTTCGCTCAGGGTTTGTAGTGCTTCCTCATCTTGTGTTACTCCATAAATAGGGACTAAAACTGCATTGTTGAGGATAAGAAAGTTAGCGTAAGTGGCAGGGAGACGATTTTCATCTTCATCATAACAAGCGTCCGGGAAAGGTAGTGGAACAAGTCGGTATGGCTTCCCGTCTATGTTTGAAAAGCTTTGCAATTCTTTTTCCATCAACGCCAAAGATTCATAATGTTCATCGTTTGTATCTTTACATTGTATATATGCAATTGTATTTTCATCGCAAAATCTTGCCAAAGTATCAATATGCGAATCAGTATCATCACCGACTAAGTGACCATATTCTAACCAAAGAATTTTCTCCGCACCAAAAGTGTCCTCTAAAGCAGCTTCGATGGCATCCATATCAAGATGAGGATTTCTATTAGGTGAAAGTTGGCAATTGCGGGTAGTCATAATCACACCTTTTCCATCACTTTCTATACCTCCGCCTTCTAATACCAAACCGACTTTGTAAAGTTCCTCTACCTTAAAAATACCTTTTTCAAAAAGTTGGTGATTGATGATATTGTCTTTGTCAGCAGAAAATTTTAATCCCCAACCGTTAAAAATAAAATCCATTAAAATGAATCGTCCATCTTCTTCTACAGTGATGATACCATGATCTCTTGCCCAAGTATCATTAGAAGGGAGTTCCGTATAGATGGTTTGTTTTGATTGGCTATATTGTAAATGTTGTGCGACTTCTTCTATATCATTACAAACGACCAAAACCTTCTCGTATTTACTGATGGCTTCAATAATCTGTATAAAACAAGGAATTACTTGTTCCAAATAGGGTGCCCAATCAGAATCGGCATGAGGGGAAGGTAATTTGTACGGCACTTTGTAGCTCCCATTCAGCGGGAAGTCTTCTTTTCATCTCTAATATTTTTCTAAGTGCAAAAGTACTTATTTAATTGAACTGGGATTCGATAATTTTGGCTACCCCATCTGCCGCCTGATCCCAAGTATAATTTTTAGCATATTCAAGACCTTTTGTAACAAGTGTTTTTTGTAGTGTCGTGTTTTGAATCAACTGATTCATTGCATTGCTTAATTCTTCAATATGAAGTGGCGATATTTTCAGTCCTGCATCTTTTATAATTTCTTCCATTGGCGAGCTTTTACTTGTAATGACAGGTGTGCCACATGCCATAGCTTCTAAAACAGGCAAGCCAAAACCTTCATAAAGTGACGGATAGATCAAAGCTTCTGCCGTACCCATGATTTGAATAAGCGTTTTTTGATCTATATCTTCCCCTCCAAATGACATCTTTTGCATGTGCATTTGCCGGTAAAAATTTTTAACTCTTGATTCATCCACGATTTTCTCCCTATCATAAGTTGGTGTGTAAGGCAGGTTGTCCTTTCTTGAACTTTTCAAATACTTGAAACATGCTGATCACATTTTTACGCGGATGTATGGCATATACGTATAAAAAGTAAGGCTGCCGGCGAGAATAAAGATTTTTAATTTCAGTTTTTATATTTTCTTCTGACGGTTGAAAAATGGAGCTGACCCCATTGGGTATGACAGCGATTTTTTCATTTGGAATGCAATATTGCTTTATGATATCTTTTTTAGTTCGTTCTGAAACAGCTATTATCTTTTGGGCTTTCTCACAAAACTGGGGAATGTAATATCTATAATATTTATTGACTAAAAAAGGAATTGTTTCAGGATAAAATTCAAATGCCAAATCATGGACTGCTAATACTTGTGGTACATCTGTATGAAGGCTCAAATAGCTATCCGGAGAAAAGAAGACATCTGCCTTATTTTGTTTAAGTGCTTTAGGAATACTTTTTTCAAACCACCAATACCAAAGTAGAGGATGTCTTGCAGGTGGAGAAATAATTACCGGCTTTACATTGTCAGAAAAAACATACTTTTTATCGAAATTTCTATCAAAAAAGAATAGCCATTCATGCTCCGGAAAAATTTTAACAAGCCTCTTTGACAGTTCAAAAGTATAAGTACCTATACCTTCTAACCGGTTTTTTAAGAGAAATCTTGTATTAATTGCTATTCTCATACGCACAAGTTAACTTTTTGATTGTCAATTTTTATAACTTGCACATTTATTTATTTTTGTACTTCAAATTTATTGTAAATGAAATTAATAGTATCATCAGGGGCTCTTTTGAAAAATCTCCAAAATATTTCAGGCATTATCAGTACCAATACTGTATTACCAATTTTAGAAGATTTTCACTTTGATATTCAAGATGGTATCTTGGTAGCCACTGCTACTGATTTGGAAACTTCTGTCTCGACAAAATTTCCGGTAGAAGCTACTGAAAACTTTAAAATTGCTATCCCTGCAAAAACTTTAATGAATATCTTAAAAGAATTGCCGGAGCAACCCGTTACTATCTCTATAGACGAAACCAACTATGCTATCGAATTGACAACCGATAACGGTAAATATAAATTGGCAGGTGAAAATGCAGATGATTTTCCAAAGTTACCTGAACTCGTAGATATGAAAACAGTGAAAATTCCTTCTGAAGTATTGCACAACGGAATTTATTATACAATTTTTGCCACAAGTAATGATGAACTTCGTCCGGCGATGGGTGGTGTATTTACTGAATTAGGTAGCAATGGAATTACTTTCGTTGCAACGGATGCACATAAATTGGTCAAATACGGTAGAAAAGATATAGAAGTGGAAAATAGTGGAAGTTTTATTTTTCCGAAGAAAGCTTTGAATCTTTTAAAGAGCGTGATTCCTAACTCAAATGAAGAAATCACTATTTCATATAGCACCCGTAATGCTTGTGTGGAAATCGGTACAACCATGCTTATATGTCGTCTGATAGAACATAAATTTCCTGAATATAACAATGTCATCCCAATTAACAATCCTAATTTATTGACTATCAACAGAGGTGACTTGTTTAGTGCATTAAGAAGGGTGATAATTTTCTCAAACAAAACAACAAATCAGGTCGTCTTTAAAATAGTGGGAAATACATTAGAGATAAATGCACAAGATTTAGATTTTTCTAACGAAGCGGTAGAGCAATTACCTTGTGAATATGCAGGTGAAGACATGGAAATAGGGTTTAATTCCAAATTTTTGATTGAAATGCTCAATGTCATTTCTGATGATGAAGTCAAACTTGAGCTATCCACACCTTCAAGAGCAGGTATCTTAAAACCTGTCAACCAAACGGAGGAAGAAGATATTTTGATGCTCGTGATGCCGGTTATGATTAATAGATAATTCTGAACGATCAACAACATAGAAACACTCGACCTTATTTTGCTGTTGTCGATTTAGAGACGACGGGAAGTATTCCATATTATGATAAAATCATAGATATTGCCATCATTATCACTGATGGAGAAAATATTATAGAAGAATATCAATCTTTATTGAATCCACAAAAACCTATTTCAGGTTTTATCTCAAATTTGACAGGCATTACCAATAAAATGGTAAAATCTGCACCACTGTTTAATGACATTGCAGAAACCGTGTACAATCAATTGAAAGATGCCGTATTTGTTGCCCACAATGTTAGTTTTGATTATCGTTTTCTCAAGGCGGCTTTTGATGATTGCGGTTTCCAATTTTCTGCTCCGCATCTATGCACTTTGCAACTGAGTAGAAAAATACATCCTAACCAACCTTCCCATAGTCTTGGAAAATTATGCAAATCACTTGGTATCGTCGTGAAAAATAGACACAGAGCTTATGGAGATGCGGAAGCAACTGCCCGACTTTTTAATAGAATGTTCCAAACCCAAACAGATTTTATATTAGAATCTATAGAATTGGATATCATCAGGAGCTTAAATCTACCGGTGAGTATCAGCCCTTACCAAATCGAACAAGTGAGGGAGCAAATAGGCGTATATATATTATATGATGACAGTAATAGGATTCTTTATATTTCCAAGACTAAAAACTTACGAAAGAGTATTATAGCCCATTTTCAAGAAAGTAAAGATACCGAAATCCAAAAAATAAGAACACTAATTACAAGTTTTGAGATATTTGAAAGCCCTACCGAATTGCTTTCTATTATTATGGAGACGAAACTCAAAAGAGATTTTATACCCCAATATGGCGCAAAGCGCAGAAGTAATATTTTAAAATATGGTCTGTTTTGCGAAACCGATAATGCAGGATATACCCTTTTTTCTATCGAAGAAGCGACAAATGGCCATACACATACACCTTTAAAATTTTCATCAAAAACGAAAGCAGTCAAATATATCAATAAATTATATTTTAAGCTCCAATTATCTCCTAAGCAAAAACACACACTCCCTGCAAGAGAATATAATCAGACAGTTGAAAATCTAATAAAATCATCTATTTATCCCATACAAGACGGTTATATTGTTGAAAAGTCAAAGAAAGATGATCGGCGCGTGATTTATTTTATCAGAGATTTTGAATTGATTTCTTACAATATTATTGATGACAAGGGTCAAATAAACATTCAAGAATATTATACTTGTTCTACCAAAGTTTCTGAAACAGATGAGATAAGGAAAAACTTGCTCATTTTGGTTCACAGGGATAAAAAGAACGTATCTGTCGTTCCCTTTGAAAAACAAACTCTTATTTGGAGTGGACACAAACAAGAGCTATAAAATACTTTTAACACCCTGTAAATTTACCCACTTTGTAAATTCAATGTTAAATAGTTTTTATTTGGTCTTATGATAGTAGGATTAATAAAACTCTTCTATTACCTTTGCACCGCTCAAGAATCAACTCACATAAAGTGATTTAATTTTTAGCAACTGCTTCCAAGGTGGAGGTAAGGCTAAGGGATTTTTTAAGAAAATTATTCTATTTTCTTTTATTTCCAAAAGTCTTTCAATATCTTTGCAGTCCAAAATTAGAAAATAGGTAAAATGCCAACGATACAACAACTTGTAAGAAAAGGTAGGGAGTTAATCAAAACTCCTTCTAAGTCAAGAGCGCTCGAATCATGCCCTCAACGTAGAGGTGTATGTACTCGTGTTTATACAACAACTCCAAAGAAACCGAATTCTGCATTACGTAAAGTAGCTAAAGTTCGTTTGACAAATGGATATGAGGTCATTGCTTATATTCCGGGAGAAGGTCATAATCTTCAAGAACACTCTATCGTCTTATTAAGAGGAGGTAGGGTAAAAGATTTGCCTGGTGTTAGATACCATATTGTAAGAGGTGCACTTGATACTGCCGGTGTGAAAGATAGGAAGACCAGCAGATCTAAATACGGGGCTAAGAAGAAATAATAGAATTTTTAAAATATAGTCTTTTAGTAAGAAATGAGAAAAACTAAAGCAAAAAAACGACCACTGTCACCAGATCCTAAATACGGAGATCCTATTGTTACAAGATTTGTAAACAGTCTGATGTATGGAGGAAAGAAAAGTACTGCTTTCACTGTATTCTACGAAGCAATGGATAAAATAGCTCAAAGTACCGGTGAAGACAATGGTTATGAAATTTGGAAACAAGCAATGGAAAATACACAACCGGCTGTTGAAGTAAAATCAAGAAGAATCGGAGGCGCTACTTTCCAAATTCCTACTCCAATCAGAGATGAAAGAAAACAATTCTTGACCATGAAATGGCTCATTATGTATGCGCGTAAACGTCACGGTAAATCAATGGGTGAAAAATTAGCGGCAGAACTTATTGCAGCATCTAAAGGTGAAGGAGCTTCCGTTAAAAGAAAAGAAGATACACATAAAATGGCTGAGGCCAATAAAGCTTTCTCTCACTTTAGAGTATAAATTAGAAAATAAAGAATGGCACGCGATTTAAAATATACAAGAAACATAGGTATTGCAGCTCACATAGATGCAGGTAAAACTACAACTACTGAGCGTATTTTGTTTTACTCCGGTGTTAACCACAAATTAGGAGAGACTCACGAAGGCTCTGCTACTACCGACTGGATGGCACAAGAGCAAGAGAGAGGTATCACTATTACCTCTGCCGCAGTAACTATCGATTGGAAATATAGAGATCATAAATATCATGTTAATATCATCGACACTCCGGGACACGTTGACTTTACCGTTGAGGTAAATCGTTCATTGAGAGTATTGGATGGATTAGTATTTTTATTTTCTGCTGTTGATGGTGTAGAACCTCAATCAGAAACTAACTGGAGATTGGCAAACAACTACAATGTTCCTCGTATTGGTTTTGTTAACAAGATGGATAGACAAGGAGCAGACTTCTTAAATGTAGTAGGTCAAGTGAAATCAATGTTGGGGAGTAATGCAATTCCATTACAATTGCCAATTGGTTCAGATGACTCTTTTAAAGGAGTAGTTGACTTGATCAACTTCCGTGGTATGGTTTGGAATTCTGAAGATTACGGAATGACTTATGAAGTCATCGATATTCCTGCTGACATAGTTGAAGAGGCAAAAGAACATAGAGAGAAATTGTTAGAAGCGGTTTCTGAATATGATGAAAACCTTATGGAGAAATATTTTGATGATCCTTCTACTATTACAGAAAGAGAAATCTTGGATGCATTGAGAGCAGCAACCATTGATGGCTCTATCGTGCCGATGGTTTGTGGTTCTTCATTTAAAAATAAGGGTGTTCAGACAATGTTGGATTTGGTGATGGAATTATTGCCAAGCCCATTGGATATTGAAAATATCAAAGGTGTGAATCCTAAAACAGAAGAAGTTATTAGCAGAAAACCAAGTTTTGACGAGCCTTTTGCTGCCTTAGCTTTCAAAATTGCTACGGACCCTTATGTAGGTAGATTAGCATTCACAAGAGCTTATTCAGGTGTCTTGGATGCAGGTTCTTATGTTTTAAACACAAGAAGCGGTAATAAAGAAAGAATTTCACGTATTTTCCAAATGCATGCTAATAAACAAAATCCAATAGAAAAACTTCATGCCGGTGATATCGCTGCGGTTGTTGGATTTAAAGATATTAGAACAGGAGATACACTTTGTAATGAATCCGCACCTATCGTGTTAGAATCTATGAAATTCCCTGATCCGGTAATTGGTGTAGCCATCGAACCTAAAACACAAAAAGATGCGGATAAGCTTGGCTTGGCTTTAGGTAAATTAGCTGAGGAAGACCCTACTTTTAAAGTAAAATATGATGAGGATACTGCACAAACAGTTATCTCAGGTATGGGTGAGTTGCACTTGGAAATTATATTAGACAGACTTTTAAGAGAGTTTAAAGTAGAATGTAATCAAGGCGCACCTCAAGTTAATTATAAAGAAGCGATCAGTAAGACTGTTCAACATAGAGAAAAGTATGCCAAGCAAACAGGCGGGCGTGGTAAGTTTGCTGATATTGCTGTTGAAGTAGGTCCCGGTGATCCTGAAAAAGAAGGATTAGAATTTATCAACGATATATTTGGTGGTGCTGTACCAAGAGAATTTATTCCTTCTGTTCAAAAAGGTTTCAAAGAAGCTATGAAAAATGGCGTTCTTGCCGGATATGAAATAACTAACTTGAAAGTTAGATTATACGATGGTTCATTCCACCCTGTGGATTCAGATTCATTCTCTTTTGAACAAGCCGCTAAATTTGCGTTTAGAGAGTCTTGCAAGAAAGCAGGTCCAATGTTGATGGAGCCGATTATGAAATTAGAGGTGATTACACCTGAAGAAAATACCGGTGATGTTGTTGGTGACCTTAACCGTCGTCGTGGTATGATGGAAGGTATGGAGATGAAGAACAATGCTAACGTTATCAAAGCAAAAGTTCCTTTGTCTGAAATGTTTGGTTATGTAACAGATTTGAGAACGATCACATCAGGTAGAGCAACATCTATCATGGAGTTCTCACATTATGCTCAAGCTCCAAATAACATTACTGAGGAAGTAGTTGCAAAAGTTAAATCTAAAGTAAAAGCTGAATAAGTATAGCTATGACACAAAAAATAAGAATAAAGCTCAAATCATACGACCATAGCTTGGTAGATAAATCTGCTGAGAAAATCGTAAAAACTGTAAAAAATACAGGAGCAGTAGTGACTGGACCTACTCCATTACCTACACATAAAAGAATATTTACAGTGCTTAGATCTCCGCATGTTAACAAGACGGCAAGAGAGCAATTTAAGCTTTGTACACATAAAAGATTATTAGACATTTATAGCGCTACACCAAATACTGTAGATGCATTGATGAAACTTGAATTGCCTTCTGGCGTGGACGTAGAAATCAAAGTGTGATGAAAGGATTAATTGGAAAAAAGATTGGAATGACCAGTATCTTTGATGAAACTGGAAGACAAGTAGCTTGTACTGTTGTTGAAGCAGGGCCATGTGTTGTTACACAAGTTAAGACATTGGATACCGATGGTTATGATGCAGTTCAGCTTGGTTTTGGAGAGAAGAAAGAAAAAAATACTACACAACCTTTGAAAGGTCATTTTGAAAAAGCTTCTACATCTCCTAAAAGATTTTTAAAAGAATTTAGAGGAAATGTTGAAAATATTAAATTGGGTGATACTGTAACATTAGATATTTTTTCAAATGGCGATGCTGTATCTATTTCTGGTACTTCAAAAGGTAAAGGTTTTCAAGGTGTAGTAAAACGACATGGTTTTGGTGGTGTTATGCAATCCACTCATGGTCAAAAAAATAGATTGAGAGCGCCAGGTAGTATTGGAGCTTGTTCAACTCCTGCTCGTGTAATGAAAGGTATGAAAATGGCAGGTAGAATGGGAAATGATAAAGTGAAGAAGACTAACATCAAGATACTTTCTGTCTTGCCTGATAGAAATTTACTTTTTGTGAAAGGGAATATACCGGGAAGTAATGGTTCATTTATAATTATCGAGAAATAGAAGAATGGAAGCAGTAGTTTTCAATAAACAAGGACAAGAAACAGGCAGAAAATTAGACCTTCCGGAGGATGTGTTTGGTATAGAGCCTAATAATCATGTGATGTACTTGGCGGTGAAGCAATATTTAGCTTCATTAAGAAGTGGTACACACAAGGCAAAAGAGAAATCTGATTTATCTGGTTCGACCAGAAAGTTACATAAACAAAAAGGTACAGGTGGTTCTCGTAAGGGAAGTATAAAGAACCCACTCTTTAGAGGTGGAGCAAGAGTATTCGGACCTCGACCAAGATCTTATGATTTTAAACTTAATAAAAAGGTTATTGCTCTTTCTAAGAGATCTGCTTTGTCTTCAAAAGTTCATGATCAAAAGATTATTGTAGTAGAAGATTTTACAATTGATACACCCAAGACAAAAGAATATATCGAGTTCTTGAAAAATATGAATTTGGAAGGACAAAAGGTATTGATGATAGTACCGGATTTGAATATCAATGTTCTTCTTTCAAGCAGAAATATTCCTGAAGCTGATGTGATTGAAGTTGATTCTTTTAATGCTTACGATATATTAAATGCAGAAACTGTTCTCATTAGTGAAAATTCAGTTGGTGTGATTACAGAATTATTATCAACAACAAAAGCTTAAGACATGGAAGTTTTATTGAGACCTTTAATTACAGAAAAACAAAGCGAACAAACTGATAAACTATCAACTTATGGCTTTGTGGTTGACAGACGTGCAAATAAATTGCAAGTAAAAAAAGAAATCGAAGACTTATACGGGGTAAATGTAGTTGCTGTCCGCACACACATTATGCCGGGTAAAACTAAAACCAGATATACCAAAGCAGGACTTTTGTCTGGAAGAAAAGGTAGCTACAAAAAAGCTATTATTACTTTGGCAGAAGGTGATAGTATTGATTTTTACGATGAAATATAAAATATTAAATTAAGCATCTTTAGCGATAAATAAGAAAATGGCAATAAAAAGATATAAACCAATCACTCCGGGACTCAGACAAAAGCAGACCAATGCTTTTGTTGAGATAACAACTAATAAACCGGAGAAGTCACTTGTTGTTCCGATTAAGAAATCAGGTGGTAGAAATAGTAATGGTCGTATGACCATGAGATATATCGGTGGTGGACACAAAAGAATGTATAGAATTATTGATTTCAAGAGAAATAAATTTGACATTCCTGCTGTTGTAAAAACCATCGAATATGACCCCAATAGATCTGCATATATTGCATTGGTAGTTTATAAAGACGGTGAAAAAAGATATATCATTGCACCTGAAGGATTACAAGTAGGTCAAACGATTATCAGTAGTGAAAATGCACATCCTGATTTAGGCAATACTTTGCCTTTGGCAAAATTACCTGTGGGTACCATTATCCACAATATCGAGATGCAACCAGGTAAAGGTGCTTCAATTTGTAGAAGTGCCGGAACTTTTGCACAGCTTACTTCCAAAGAAGGCAAATATGCTACTTTGAAATTACCAAGTGGAGAACAAAGAAGGATTTTAAGTACTTGTCTAGCAACTGTAGGTTCTGTTTCTAATTCGGATCATGGTCAACAAAAATTGGGTAAAGCCGGAGCTTCCCGTTGGAGAGGTGTCAGACCACGAACACGAGGTGTAGCTATGAACCCTGTTGATCACCCAATGGGTGGTGGTGAAGGTCGTGCTTCAGGTGGACTACCACGTACCAGAAAAGGTGTTATTGCTAAAGGCTTGAAAACACGTAATAAGAAAAAAGCGAGCAGCGCATTAATTATATCAAGAAAAAATAAAAGATAAGAAATATGCCTAGATCATTAAAAAAAGGTCCTTATGTAGCATATCATCTTCAACAAAAGATAGATAAAATGAATGAGGGAACAAAGAAAACTGTCATTAAAACATGGTCAAGAGCTTCTTTGATTACCCCTGATTTCGTTGGACATACAATCGCTGTACACAACGGTAAAACTTTTGTTCCGGTATATGTAACCGAATTAATGGTAGGACATAAATTAGGGGAATTTTCACCTACTAGAATATTTAAAGGACACTCTGGTAACAGAAAATAATTATTAGAAGATGGGAGCAAGAAAGAGAATAGCTGCGGATAAAAGAAAAGAAGCAAAACGTGCTGTTTGTACGGCAAGTTTGAGAAATAGACCATCATCTCCAAGAAAGATGAGATTAGTTGCTGATACTATCAGAGGCGTAGATGTGAATACAGCGATCAATACTTTAACTTTTACAAGGAGAGAAACTTCTGAGGATTTATTAAAACTTTTAAAATCTGCTATCAATAATTGGGAACAGAAATTTGAAAGTAGCCCTGAAGAAAGTGAATTGTATGTCAAAACGATTACTGTTGATGGAGGCAAGATTTTAAAGAGATTCCAACCTCGTGCGATGGGTAGAGCATATAGAATTCGTAAACGCTCTTGCCATGTTAACATTGAATTGGCAAGTAGAAATGGTGCAAACCTTTCTAAAGGAGAGGGATTAATTGAAAACAATGATACAGATAAAACCGAATAAATAGCATGGGACAAAAAGCTAACCCAATAGGAAATAGACTTGGAATCATCAGAGGATGGGATTCTAATTGGTACGGTGAAAAAGATTTTTCTAACAAACTTATCGAAGACTTCGATATTAGAAAATATCTCAATGTACGTATTCAAAAAGGTGGTGTTGCTAAAATTATTATAGAAAGAACACTCAATAGAATCACTTTGTCTATTTATACATCAAGACCGGGTATCATTATTGGTAAAGGTGGTGAAGAAGTTGATAAGATTAAAGAAGAAATCAAGAAAATCACCCAAAAAGATGTACAGATAAATATTGTTGAAATTAGAAGACCGGAAATAGATGCAGCCATCGTTGCAGAAACAATCGCTCGTCAATTAGAAGCAAGAGTACACTTTAGAAGAGCTATGAAAATGGCAGTATCATCTGCGATGAGATTAGGCGTAGAAGGTATTAAAATCAAAGCTTCCGGTAGATTAGGAGGAGTTGAAATGGCAAGATCTGAAGAATACAAAGAAGGAAGGACACCACTTCATACTTTTAGAGCTGATATTGACTATGCTTTAAAAGAAGCTCAAACTGTTTATGGTCTTATCGGTATTAAAGTGTGGATTTGTAAAGGCGAAGTATTCACTAAGAGAGATTTATCTCCTAATATCGGTGTAGTCGATAACAATAGAAGAAAGCCAAGAAGAAAATCTGATCGTCCGAGAAGAGGTGGAGGAAATAGAAAATAATATTAAATAAGGAGATAAGTCATGTTACAACCAAAACGTGTAAAATATAGAAGAGTTCAGAAAGGTAGAATCAAAGGTCTATCTCAAAGAGGTAATCAATTATCTTTTGGCTCCTTTGGAATCAAAGTTTTAGAACCCGGTAGAATCACTGACAGACAAATTGAAGCTGCCCGTATCGCTGTTACAAGAGCTATGAAACGTGAAGGTAGAGTTTGGATCAATATTTTTCCCGACAAACCTATTACTAAAAAACCACTTGAAGTGAGAATGGGTAAAGGAAAAGGAGCTTTGGATCACTGGGTAGCTAACGTACAGCCAGGTAGGATTTTGTTTGAGACCGAAGGTGTTCCTTTGGCTTTGGCAGAAGAATCACTTCGACTTGCGGCTCAAAAATTACCGTTGAAAACCAAATTTATTGTTAGAAGAGATTATACAGAATAAAAATAAAAGTCATGCCCAATAAATTATATCAAGAAATCATAGGGTTGTCAGACGAAGAACTTGAAAAGCAAATTGTCGATAACAAGGTTAAATTACAAAGATTGAGATTTAATCATACCATTTCACCTTTAGAGAATCCTAATGTACTTGGAGAGACTCGTAGATATATCGCTCGGCTTAAAACGGAACTCAAGAAGCGTGAACTTTCTAAATAATCAGAAAAAAGAATTAAAATGAGTGAAGTAGTAAGAAAACAACGTAAGACAAGGATAGGAGTGGTCTCCAGCGATAAGATGGAAAAAACCATTACAGTAACCGTAGAACGTAAATTGCAACACCCTAAATATGGAAAGTTTGTAATTCGTTCAAAAAAGTTTCATGCACATGATGAAAAGAATGAAGCTCAAATAGGGGATACTGTAAAAATTATGGAAACTCGACCTTTGAGTAAAACCAAAAGTTGGAGATTAGTAGAAGTTATTCAGAAAGCTAAATAAGATGATACAACAAGAGTCAAGATTAAATGTAGCGGATAATAGTGGTGCTAAAGAGGTACTTTGTATCCGAGTATTAGGAGGAACCGGAAGAAAATTTGCTTCCATCGGCGATAAGATTGTTGTATCTGTTAAAGAAGCTACACCAAACGGTAACGTGAAGAAAAAGCAAGTCACCAAAGCTGTGATTGTTCGTACCAAAAAAGAAATACGTAGAAAAGATGGTACTTACATCAGATTTGATGATAATGCTGTTGTATTGTTAAACAATAATGACGAACCTCGTGGCTCTCGTATTTTCGGACCGGTTGCCAGAGAGTTGCGTGATAAAAATTATATGAAAATTATTTCACTAGCCCCAGAAGTACTATAGTTATGAAGAAGCAAGTACAACAACAAAAGAGATTTCAACCTAAGTTGAAAATTAAAAAAGGCGATACCGTGAAGGTGTTGTCCGGAGAGTCCCGTGGTAAAACAGGAACTGTTTTGCGTGTGATTCCAAGAGAGAATAAAGTAGTTGTGGAAGGCGCAAAAATCGTTGCCAAACATACAAAACCATCTGCTCAACATCCTAATGGCGGAATTTTGGAAAAAGAAGCACCAATTCATATTTCTAATGTTCAAATAGTAATAGGTGGTCAAGCTACAAGAGTAGGGAGAAAGGTTGTAGATGGTGGGATTAAAAGATATTCTAAGAAAACACAAGAGTTAATAGACTAATGAGCTACGTACCTAGATTAAAAACGAAATACAAAGAGGAGATTCTGTCTGAATTGATGACTAAACATCAATATAAGAGTATCATGCAGGTTCCTAAGATTACCAAGATTGTTGTCAACCAAGGTGTCGGGGCAGCAGTTGGAGATAAGAAATTGATTGACAATAGTATTCAAGAACTTACTTCTATTGTTGGTCAAAAAGCAATTGCCACCAAAGCTAAGAAAGCAATCTCTAACTTTAAATTGAGAGAGGATATTGCTATCGGTGTGAAGGCAACACTTAGAGGAAACAACATGTATGATTTCTTGGACAGATTGATTAATATCGCATTACCAAGTGTTAGAGATTTTAAAGGAGTCAGTGATAAATCTTTTGATGGTAGAGGTAATTATTCTTTGGGTATAAAAGAACATATCGTTTTCCCTGAGATTAATATTGATAAGATTAATAAGATAAGCGGATTGGAAATTACTATTGTTACAACAGCCAAAACTGACGCTGAGGCATATAGTTTACTTTCAGCAATTGGTATTCCTTTTAAAAAGAAATAAAAACTGAACTATGGCAAAAGAATCAATGAAGGCACGTGAAGTCAAAAGAGCAAGATTAGTTGCTAAATATGCTGAGAAACGTGCAAAATATAAAGCAGAAGGTGAATGGGATAAATTGGATGCTTTACCAAAAAATTCTAACAAAATTAGATTGCACAATCGTTGTAAACTAACAGGAAGGCCGAAAGGTTATATTAGATTTTTTGGAATATCAAGAATTAAATTCCGCGATTTAGCTCTGGATGGTAAAATTCCGGGAGTAACAAAAGCAAGTTGGTAAGATTATAAACAAAGAAATAAATAGGAGATGGTTACAGATCCAATAGCAGATTATTTGACACGTATTAGAAATGCGCAAATGGCAGGTCACACAATAGTTGACGTTCCGGCTTCCAATATCAAAAAGAAGTTGACAGAAATATTGTATGAAAACGGATATATTCTTAAATATAAATTTGATGATGCAGGTCATCAAGGAACTATTAAGATAGCATTGAAATACGATACTGAAACAAAAGAGCCTGCAATTACAGAATTAGTTAGAGTTTCTAAGCCCGGTTTGAGAAAGTATATCCATGTCGGTGGAATACCCCGTATCAAAAACGGTCTCGGTATTGCAATACTCTCTACATCAAAAGGTGTAGTAACAGACAAACAGGCTCGTAGCTTGAATGTGGGTGGAGAAATTATTTGTTACATTTATTAAAATTGAGAAGATGTCACGTATAGGAAATGCTCCAATAAATATACCCTCAGGTGTAGAAGTCAAAATTGAAGATAACAATACTGTTACTGTAAAAGGGCCTAAAGGTCAATTGTCTGAAAAGTTTGATAGAGATATCTCTTTCAATATAGATAACGGAGTTTTACGCGTTACTAGACCCACTGATCAAAAACGTCACAAAGCTTTACACGGTTTGTATCGCGCCTTGTTAAACAACATGGTAATAGGTGTTAGTGCCGGTTTTGTTAAAGAACTAAGCGTTATAGGTGTAGGTTATAGGGCTACGAATAATGGTAATATCTTGGAATTGGCAATTGGTTACTCTCACCCAATTTTTATGGTTTTGCCTAAAGAAATTACTCTCACAACAGAGACTTTGAAAGGTAAATCTCCTTCCATTAAATTGGAATCCATCGATAAACAATTATTAGGTTTAGTTGCTTCTAAGATTAGAGCTCTTCGTAAACCGGAACCTTATAAAGGAAAAGGTATTCGTTATATTGATGAAGAAGTTAGAAGAAAAGCCGGTAAATCAGCAGCTAAAAAATAAAATAATTTGATATGTCAAACGATAAATTATTAAGAAGAAAAAGAATAAAGCAAAGGATTCGCAAGATTGTAAATGGTACTGCGGAAAGACCACGTTTAAATGTATTTAGAAGTAATAAAGAAATTTATGCTCAACTTTTAAATGACGACAGTAAAACAACTATTGCTTCTACCTCATCTTTAAAGCTAAATAAAGACGGTAAAACAAAAACGGATTTATCCAAAGAAGTGGGTCTCGAAATTGCTAAGATTGCGATTGAAAAAGGTATTGATAAGATAGTCTTCGATAGAAACGGTTATCTTTATCATGGTAGAGTAAAAGCATTAGCCGAAGGTGCACGTGAAGGCGGGCTTAAATTTTAAGATATAACAAGAAATAATACTGATGACAAACGGTAAAAAAAATAAAGTAAAAGCTAGTGATACTGAACTGAAAGAAAGAGTGGTAAGTATCCAAAGAGTTGCAAAAGTCACTAAAGGTGGTAGGACATTCAGCTTCTCTGCTCTTGTTGTTGTAGGCGATGGCAAGGGGACGATTGGCTATGGGCTTGGTAAAGCTAGAGAAGTTCAAGGTGCTATTGCAAAAGGAGTTGATGAAGCTAAAAAGAATCTTTATAATATCTCATTATATAAAAATACCATTCCACACGAACAATTTGTAAGATTAGATGGTGCAAAAGTATTGGTAAAGCCCGCATCAGAAGGTACTGGGGTTATTGCAGGAGGTACAATGAGACACGTACTTGAAAGTGCCGGTATCAGTAATGTGCTTGCTAAGTCTTTAGGATCTAATAATCCTCATAATGTAGTCAAGGCTACTTTTTTGGCTTTATCTAAACTCAAAGATCCTAGCGATTTTGCAAAAGTAAGAGGTGTTAACTTAGATAAAATTTTTAACGGATAGTCAGATGGCAAAAATAAAATTGACTTTGGTAAAAAGTAAAATAGACAGACCACAAAAGCAGAAAGATACATTAAAAGCTTTAGGTTTGACTAAAATAAATGGAACTGCAGAACATGAAGCTAATGATCAAATTTTAGGTATGGTAGAAAAAGTGAAACATTTAATAACAGTTGAAGAATTATAACTCATGGATTTATCAAGTTTAAGACCTGCAAAAGGAGCTGTTAAAAGCAAAAAAAGATTAGGAAGAGGACAAGGATCCGGTACAGGCGGTACAGCAGGCAGAGGACATAAAGGTGCAAAATCTCGTTCCGGTTATAAAAGTAAAATTGGATTTGAAGGTGGTCAAATGCCACTCCAGAGACGTGTGCCTAAAAGGGGATTTAAAAATCCTAACAGAATTGATTATGTTGTTATCAATCTGTCACAAATTCAAAAATTAGCCGATAAGCACAATTTTACGGAGTTTAGTTTGGAAACCATTAATACATTAAAACTTATTGCCAAAGGTGACAGGCTAAAAGTATTAGGTAATGGTGAATTGACAAGTGCTATGAATATTGAGGCTCATGCTTTTAGTGAAAAAGCTAAACAAGCAATAGAAAATATAGGCGGTAAAGCAACAACCTTATAAATTTAAAGCATGAAAGGCTTCTTCGATACAATAAAATCTATTTGGACTATAAAAGAATTAAGAGATAGAGTACTATATACTCTTGGTCTCTTATTTATTTATAGATTAGGAACCTTTGTGATTTTACCGGGTATTGACCCCAACCAAGTTGCTGAGTTATCAGGTTCTGGTAGCGGTATTTTTGAAATATTCGATATGTTTGCCGGAGGAGCTTTTGGTAGAGCTTCTGTCTTCGCTTTGGGTATTATGCCGTATATCTCGGCATCTATTGTGATGCAGTTGATGACGATAGCTGTTCCTTATTTTCAAAAAATTCAAAAAGAAGGAGAAAGTGGACGACAAAAAATAACCCAAATCACCAGATATGGTACAGTTGCTGTCACATTAGTACAAGCATCAGCTTATGTTAAGTATCTGCAATTTCTTACTGGGAACAGTATCTTAATTTCACCTACTTTATTTTGGGTGTCCACCACTATTATTTTGACAGGTGGTACTATATTCATTATGTGGTTAGGAGAAATGATTCAAGAAAGAGGTGTAGGGAACGGTACTTCATTAATTATTATGGCAGGTATTATTGCTAAACTTCCAGGTGCTTTATATCAGGAAATAACCATGAAACTGGGAGGGGGAGCAGGTGCCGGCCTTTTGATGTTAATTCTTGAGTTCTTAGCTTTAGCAGGTATTATTATTGCTACCGTTGCTTTGATAGAGGCTGTGAGAAAAGTTCCTATTACTTATGCTAAAAGAGTAGTAGGGGCAGCTCCTATGGCAGGAAGTCGTCAGTTTTTACCATTAAAAGTGAATATTGCCGGAGTAATGCCGATTATTTTTGCACAAGCTTTCTTGTTTATACCGGCAACAGTTATTCAGTTTGTTCCAGGTGTTGAAGAGGATAGTGGTCTTATCCACAAATTCAGTGATTATACTTCTATGCCATATACCATACTGATGTTTATTTTGGTGGTTTTATTTACCTACTTTTATACGGCATTGATAGTGAATCCTTCTCAAATTTCTGAGGATTTAAAGAGAAGTAATGGTTTTATTCCAGGTGTGAGACCGGGTAGAGAGACTACTGATTATATCGATTCCATCACATCAAAAATTACTTTTCCCGGTGCAGTATTCTTAGGATTGATTGCTATTATCCCCACTTTTGCTAATTTGGCGGGTGTTAATCAACAGTTTGCTATTTTTTATGGCGGAACTTCACTTTTAATTATGGTGGCAGTAGTATTAGATACTATCCAACAAGTAGAAAGTTATATTCTCAATCGCCAATATGATGGTATGTCCAAATCAGGATCTCGCAATAGATCTCGTATCTCATCTGTTAAATCTAATGAAAAGTGATACACTACAAGACATCTGAAGATATAGAGATAATGAGTGAGAATGCAATGTTGGTAAATCTAACACATGCTATGCTCGTGCCGTTTATCAAACCGGGTGTGACTTTAAGACATATAGACCATTTGGCGTATGAGTATGTCAAAGATCATAATGCCGAGCCGGCGTTTTTAGGTTTTAACGGATTTCCCGCATCTATGTGCATATCAGTAAATGATGAAATAGTTCATGGAATCCCTTCCGACAGAGAAATTCAGGAAGGTGATTTGCTTTCATTAGACTTTGGAGTTTATAAGAATGGTTTCTATGGAGACTCAGCTTACACTTTTCCGGTTGCTGTTACAAATCCTGAACACTTAAAACTTTTGAGAGTTACTGTCGAAGCCTTAGACAAAGGAATAGAGCAAATATATGTTGGTAATAGATTAGGTGATGTCGGCTTTGCAATTCAAGAACACACTGAGAAAAAAAACGGATACGGTGTAGTCAGAGAATTAATAGGTCATGGTATCGGTCGTGATTTACATGAATCTCCCAATGTGCCGAATTATGGAAGAAGGGGAAATGGTCTTAAAATCACTAACGGCTTGGTAATTTGTGTGGAACCTATGATTAATTTGGGTACTTATAAAGTGAAACAACTCAATGATGGTTGGACGATTGTGACTGCTGATGGTAGCATGTCTGCACACTTTGAACATACAATCGCCGTGCAAAAAGATGAGGCACAAGTATTAACTAATTTTGATATTATAAATAAAGAAATAAAAAAGAGTGAATATATTACTGATTTTCAATAAAAAGTCAGATATTTGCACTCCTTTAAGTTATGGCAAAACAGGATTTGTTAAAATTGGACGGTATAATTGTTGAGGCTCTTTCTAATGCTATGTTTAGAGTAGAACTTGAAAACGGTCATCAAATTATAGCCACCATATCAGGTAAAATGAGGATGCATTACATTCGCATATTGCCGGGTGATAAAGTGGCTGTTGAATTATCGCCTTATGATTTGACAAGAGGAAGAATAACATTTAGATATAAATAATATAGGACGAAATGAAAGTTAGATCATCTATAAAGAAACGCAGTGCCGACTGTATTATAGTTAGACGTAAAGGGAAGCTTTATGTCATTAATAAGAAAAACCCAAGATTTAAACAAAGACAAGGATAAGATATGGCAAGAATTGCTGGTATAGATTTACCCAAAAACAAAAGAGGATATATCGCTCTCACCTATATATATGGCATTGGGCGATCATTGGCTTTAGATATTTTAGAGAAAGCCGGTATTGACCCTAATAAGAAAGTGAATGACTGGTCAGAAGAAGAAGCTGTAAGTATTCGTAATGTTATTAGTGAAGAATATAAAGTAGAAGGTCAGCTAAGATCCGAAATCCAATTAAACATTAAGCGGTTAATGGATATCGGAAGTTATAGAGGTATTCGACATAGAAAAGGCTTGCCGGTTCGTGGTCAGAGAACAAAATGTAACGCTCGTACTCGTAAGGGTAAGAAAAAGACAGTTGCAGGCAAGAAAAAAGTAACTAAATAATCTTCTTATTAAGAATTAGAAATGGCACAGAAGACAACAAAAGCAGCAAAGAAAAAAACTGTAAAAGTGGATGCGGAAGGCTATGCTTTCATCAAGGCATCATTTAACAACTTGATTGTGAGTATGACAAATAAGCAAGGTCAAGTGATCTCTTGGTCATCATCAGGAAAGAATGGCTTTAGAGGTTCCAAGAAAAGTACTCCTTATGCAGCGCAGGTAGCTGTATCTGATGCAGGTAAAGTGGCTTATGATCTTGGTTTGCGAAAAGTCGAAGTATATGTAAAAGGTCCGGGTGCCGGCAGGGAGTCTGCTATCCGTACTTTGGGAGCAGTAGGTTTGGAAGTAACTATCATTCGTGATGTTACTCCTATACCACATAATGGTTGCAGACCTCCTAAAAAACGTAGAGTTTAATATTTAAAAAAAAGATATGGCAAGATATATAGGTCCACGCACTAAAAAATCTCGTTCATTTGGCGAGTCTATTTATGGATATGATAAATATTTTGAAAGACATAAATATCCACCAGGACAACACGGAAATTCAAGAAAGAGATCAGCTCCATCTGAATATGCTGTACAGTTGAAAGCAAAACAGAAAGCTAAATATACCTATGGTATTTTAGAAAGACAATTTAGAAAGATTTTTGCTGAAGCTAATAGAAGACAAGGTGTTACAGGTGAGATTCTATTGTCTCTATTAGAGCTTAGATTGGATAATACTGTTTTTAGATTGGGCTTCGCACCTACAAGAAGTAGCGCAAGACAATTGGTCTCTCATAAACATATTACTGTAAACGGAAGAATCGTAAACATCCCGTCCTATACATTAAAATTGGGAGATGTAGTTGGTATTAGAGAGAAATCTAAAACAATAGAGATGGTAATAGATAGTCTTGCTTCTTCCAATGTAAAAAGATATGGATGGTTAGAATTTAATACTGAAAAATTAGAAGGTCAGTATATTGCACTACCTACAAGAGAGCAGATTCCTGAAAATATCGAAGAACAATTAATTGTAGAGTTGTACTCTAAATAATTTTTTAATAAATAAATTTATTCTGTATGGCGTTATTATCATTTCAAAAACCTGAAAAAATTTTACTGCAAAAAGCTACTGATTTTGAAGGAACTTTTGAATTTAGTCCATTAGAACCTGGTTTTGGAGCAACAGTAGGTAATGCATTGAGAAGAGTTTTACTTTCTTCTCTGAATGGATATGCTATTACTTCTATAAAAATTGCCGGTGTGGATCATGAGTTCTCTACTATAAAAGGTGTAATTGAAGATATTACTGAGATCGTTTTAAATCTTAAACAAGTACGTTTTAAACGAGTTCTTAATAATGGAGAAATAGGTGAAGAAAAAATCTTTGTTTCTCTAAAAGGTCAAGATCAGTTCTTGGCAGGTGATATTGTTAACTTTACTAATACATTTATTATTACCAATCCTGATTTGGTCATTTGCAATATGGAAAAGTCAGTTTTATTGGAAATTGAAATGACTATTGGTGAAGGTCGAGGTTACGTTCCTGCTGAAGAACAAGTTGTTGATACTTCTATCGTAGGTTTGATTCCTATTGACTCTATTTTTACTCCTATTAGAAATGTGAAATATGAAGTCGAAAATACCAGAGTGGGTCAAAAAACCGACTATGAGAAACTTTTGGTAGAAATTAAAACCGATGGTACTATCCACCCTGAAGAAGCTATCAAAGAGTCAGCGCGTATTTTGATTCAACATTTGATGTTGATTTCGGATGAAAACATTACTTTTGATGTCGAAGATGTTGCTCAAGAGGAAGTAGTAGATGAACACGTTTTACACATGCGTAAAATATTAAAAACTCCATTAGAAGATTTAGATTTGTCGGTACGCGCATTTAACTGTTTGAAAGCGGCAAAAATCAATATCTTGGCAGAACTTGTACAATACGACAAAAACGAGTTGCTCAAATTTAGAAACTTTGGACGCAAGTCTTTGGTAGAGATAGAGCAACTAATATCTGAGAAGGATTTATCTTTCGGGATGGATTTATCAAAATATAAATTAGACGATTAATACCTTTAAAGGTTATAGAAAATGAGACATAGAAAAAAATTTAATCACCTTGGAAGAAAATCAGAGCATAGATTGTCTCTATTATCCAATCTATCAGGTCAACTGATTGTCAATAAGAGAATTGTTACAACAGTTGCAAAAGCAAAAGCTTTGAGGCCTTATTTAGAACCTATCATTTCTAAAAGTAAGGAAAATACTACTCATAATAGGAGAATGGTGTTTTCATACTTGAAAGATAAACTTGCTACTAAAGAATTATTTGAAACTGTTGCACCCGCAATCGGTGACAGACCGGGCGGATATACAAGAATCATCAAAGCCGGATTTAGAAAAGGTGATAATGCTGAATTGGCGTATATAGAACTTGTCGATTTTAACAATGTCTATACAAAGGTTCATGAGGCGACTGATGATAAGAAGAAAACAAGAAGATCGAGAAGAAAGAAAAAAACAGATGATGTCGAAGATGTCAGTCAGAATGAAGAAACAAATCTGAATGAATCCAATGATATTTCGGAACCCAATCAATCTGTTGAAGAAAACTAATTGTGAAATTTTTAAATAATAAAGAGGCTGTCGTTTTTATAACACAGCCTTTTTTTTATCCAAGAGTATAACTTTATTTTTGCTATATGGAATTAACTAATCTCAATCAGGAAGCGGTTTTACTATTAGAAGATGGGACTGTCTTTAGAGGTAAACAATGTGGAAATGCCGGAATCAAAGTTGGTGAGATCAACTTTGTCGTTGGAATGACAGGCTTCCAAGAAATTTTTACTGATCCATCCAATTGTGGTCAAATACTTGTAACGACAAATACACATGTCGGAAACTATGGTGTTGCCCCCAATGAGTCTGCATCTAATAAGGTACAAATTGCCGGTTTGGTGTGTAATAAATTTGCTAATAATTATTCGAGGGTTCAAGCGGAAAAGGGACTGCAAGAACTATTTGAAGAGAATGATGTAGTCGGTGTTGAAGATATTGATACGCGGGCTTTGGTGCGTCATATCAGAAGCAAAGGCTCTATGTTGGGTATTCTTTCTTCCAATGGTGAAAAGATTGATGAATTAAAACGACAGTTAAAAGATTATCCCAAAAACAACACTACTGATTTATTAAAAAATGTCAGTACTCCACAAGCCTACACTGTGGGCGAAGAAACTGCTAAGTTTAAAATTGCGGTTTTGGATTTGGGAGTAAGAAAAAATATCTTGGATAATTTGGTATGGCACGATGCCTATGTGAAGGTTTTTCCATACAATACGAGTTTAGAAGAAATCAACAAATTCCAGCCACAAGCTTATTTAATTCCAAACGGCCCCGGAAATCCCAACGACTTGAGAGAGGTAATTCGGATGATACAGACAATTTTGAAAACTGACAAACCATTATTGGGTTTAGGTTTAGGTTGCCAACTCATGGCTATCAGCCAAAATGTGGAAGTAGTAAAAATGAATCATGGACATAGGAGTGATAACCAGCCTGTCAAAAATCTGATGACAGGGAAAGCTGAAACGACTATTCAAAGTTACAGCTATACTATCAATAGGGAACAAGCGGAGAAATCGACTCTCATTCAGATTACACATGTCAACTTAAATGATGAAGTGGTAGAAGGAATATCCATTAAAAATAAGAAAGCTTTTGGAGTTCAATTTTTACCTATCATATATACAAAGGAACATGATTCTGCTTATATCTATGATCAATTTTTTGAATTAATTAAGTAATAACAAAAAGAAACCAAATAAAACTATGCCAAAAGATACATCCATAAAATCCGTATTAATTATTGGTAGTGGACCTATCATTATTGGTCAAGCTTGTGAATTTGACTATTCAGGGTCACAGGCTGCCCGCTCATTAAGAGAAGAAGGGGTAGAAGTGTCTCTTATCAACTCAAATCCGGCTACAATTATGACGGATGAGGTCACTGCCGATCATATTTATCTACTTCCTTTGACAGTAGAATCTATAGAGCAGATTTTACAAGAAAGACAGATTGACTGTGTATTGCCTACTATGGGAGGTCAGACGGCTCTCAACCTTTGTAAAGAGGCTTCTGAAATCGGATTGTGGGAGAAATACAATGTGAGAGTCATTGGTTTGGACTTGCATACCATTGAGACGACAGAGGATAGAGAACTATTTAGAGAGTACTGTGAAAAAATAGGTTTGAAAAGTGCTCCTTCTATGGTGGCTAACTCGATGTTAGAGGGGAAAGATGCTGCCCAAAAAATAGGTTTTCCGATAGTAATCAGACCATCATATACTTTGGGAGGTACAGGTGGAAGCATAGTGTATAAACCCGATAATTTTGAAAAATTACTTGCACACGGGCTTCAGTCTTCCCCCGTACATGAAGTTTTATTGGATAAAGCGGTCATCGGCTGGAAAGAAATAGAAATTGAGTTGTTAAGAGATAATAATGATAATGTCATTATTGTTTGTACGGTAGAAAATTTAGATCCTATGGGTGTACATACCGGTGATTCAATTACTGTCGCTCCTGCCGTAACTATTTCTGAGAAACTACAACAAAAACTAAAAGAACAATCCATTAAATTAATTAGAAATATAGGTAATTTTTCAGGTGGTTGCAATGTACAGTTTGCTGTTGACCCGGTAACGGAAGATGTGATAGTTGTCGAAATCAATCCAAGAGTGTCACGTTCTTCTGCTTTGGCCTCCAAAGCAACAGGTTATCCGATTGCAAAAATTGCTTCAAAATTAGCTTTGGGTTATAGCTTGGACGAATTGGAAAATCAGATTACCAAAACGACATCGGCATTTTTTGAACCGAGTTTAGACTATATTATCGTCAAAATTCCAAGATGGAACTTTGATAAATTTCATGGAGCAGATACCACTTTAGGGTTTCAGATGAAAGCCGTAGGTGAGGTAATGGGTATCGGTAGAAACTTCAATGAAGCTTTGCAAAAGGCTTGTCAATCTCTTGAAAACAGAAAAATAGGTATCGGTGCAGATGGCAAAAGTTGGACAAGAATACAGGATGTCTTGGATAGTTTGGAAAAGCCGTCTTGGGATAGAATTTTCAAAATCTATGATGCCATCAATCTGGGAGTCCCACTGTCATCTATTCACAAACTGACACAGATAGATATGTGGTTTTTGAATCAAATTAAAGATTTGTCTTTGATTGAAAAAGAAATCCGGAAATATACTTTAGACACTTTGCCGAAAAACTTATTAGAAGAAGCTAAAATAAATGGTTTTTCAGATGCTCAAATCGCATGGATTTTATCGGTAGATGAAGATGAAGTGTATGCCAAAAGAAAAGAATTGGGTGTGATGAGAGTCTTTAAGACTGTGGATACTTGTGCAGGAGAATATGATGCAGCTACCCCTTATTTCTATTCTACTTTTGGGGTGGAAAATGAAAGTATCCGCTCTGAAAAGAAAAAAATAATTGTCTTAGGCGCCGGACCTAATAGAATTGGTCAGGGTATAGAATTTGACTATTGCTGTGTACATGGACTTTTAGCATTAAAAGAAGAAGGATACGAAGCTATTATGATTAACTGTAATCCTGAAACAGTTTCTACAGACTTTGATGTAGCGGATAAACTATACTTTGAACCTGTATTTTGGGAACATCTTTGGGAATTGATAGAACATGAACAACCGGAAGGAGTAATTGTACAATTAGGAGGTCAGACAGCTTTGAAATTGGCAGAAAAGCTAACTGAAAGAGGTGTTAAAATCATTGGTTCTTCATATAATAGTTTAGATTTGGCAGAAGACAGAGGTAGATTTTCTGATCTTTTAAAAGAACTCAATATTCCTTATCCTGAATATGGCACCGCTCACAATGCAGATCAGGCATTAGAGGTCGCTAAGAGAACGGGTTATCCTGTTTTAGTCAGACCTTCTTATGTATTGGGCGGACAAAGAATGAAGATTGTTATCAATGACGATGAGCTTGAAATGGCAGTACTCGATTTGCTTAAACATATCGGCGACAATCAGATTTTGATTGACCATTTCTTGGATAGAGCTATTGAAGCGGAAATTGATGCAATCTATGACGGTGAAACCGTAAAAATAATGGGTGTCATGGAACACATTGAGCCGGCAGGTATCCACTCAGGTGACAGCAATGCTGTATTGCCTCCTTTCAGTTTAGGTCCGTTCATCATAGATACCATGAAAGAATACACTGAGAAATTGTGTAAAGCTTTGGAGATAAGAGGATTGATTAATATTCAATTTGCCATTAAGGATAAAAAAGTATTTGTTATAGAGGCTAATCCGAGAGCTTCCCGTACAACACCTTTTATCAGTAAGGCATATAATATCCCGTATTTGAACTATGCGACCAAAATTATGTTAGGAACTAAAAAGGTCAAAGATTTTGAATATAAAGAAAAAATGGAAGGGTATGCTATCAAAGAACCGGTCTTTTCTTTCAATAAATTTCCGGGAGTGAGTAAAGAACTCGGACCTGAAATGAAATCAACGGGTGAAACGATTCGTTTCATAAAAGATTTGAAAGATGCATACTTTAGACAGCTTTATAGAGAAAAGTCAATGTTCTTGAGTAAATAAAATGTATTACTAATAATGTTAAAGTTTTTATTATTCGCTCTTATCGGTTACTTTGTCTTCTCAAGATTGTTTGGGAGAGTGGTTTTTATCAAAAGCTATAAGCACTTTGATAACAGACGAGATTCTTCTTATGATACTCAAAGAGAAAACACAACTATCCGTAATACGGAAATAGAAAAGCCCAAAAAGGTAAATGACGATGAGGGCGAATATATTGACTTTGAAGAAATAAAATAAACGGGAATGTCAATAGATACAGGATTGACGACAGCCATTAAAGAGGCTATGTTGTCTAAAAATGAGGTAAAGTTAAGAACTTTAAGAGCTATTAAGACTGCTTTCTTAAATGCGAAAACAGCTAAGGGTGCAGCGCATGAATTAGATGAAGCGCAGGAGATAAAAATCATTCAAAAGCTATATAGCCAAAGAAAAGATTCTTTTGAAGTTTTTTCCCAACAGGGTAGAGATGATTTAGCTCAGAAAGAGAAAGAAGAGATGGATGTATTAGAGACTTATTTGCCTAAACAAATCAGCGATGAGGAATTGACCGCTATTTTAAAAGGCATAATTGAGAAAGTAGGTGCTAAAAGTCCGTCTGAGATGGGGAAGGTTATGGGAATAGCTTCCAAAATGCTCTCAGGTAAGGCAGACGGTAGTAAAATAGCTGCCACCGTCAAACAGCTTCTGAGTAACTTGTAAGAAATAAAATTTTAAGTGGCAATAAGAGCTTCTTTTAAGTATCTCATTATCACTTACTTATCTAATGTCTTGATTCTTGGCTCTTGGCTCTATCTACATCTTCAACCCGATTTCCCTCAATCTTTCGTTGAGATATTCACCTGCTGTGATAGGCTTGTATGCCAAAGGATGATCTTCCGTGACACAATTTTCCAAACAATCTAATTTCATCTCACTCCTTGGGTGTAAGAAAAATGGAATGGAATATCTTGGAGTTTCCCATTTTTCACGAGGAGGATTGACTACACGGTGCGTAGTAGATTTTAAAACATTATTAGTGAGTCTTTGAAGCATGTCGCCCACATTGATGACAATTTGACCCGGACCCGCTTTTACATCCATCCATTCTCCTTCATTTGTCAATAATTGAAGTCCATCTGCTGATGCACCGACTAATAGAGTAATCAGATTGATATCCTCATGTTGCTCTGCACGGATGGCAGATTTGGGTTCTTGTGTAATAGGTGGATAGTGTATCGCTCTTAAAATAGAGTTGCCATTTTTTATTTTTGGTGTAAAATATTCTTCATCTAATTGGAGATAATTGGCAATTGCTCTCAATAAATATCCACCTGCTGTTTCAAAACTCTTGTATAAGTTTTTACCTAAAGTATTAAATTCTTTTATCTCGGCAACTTCTAAGTTGTCCGGATAATCTTCTTTGGACATTTCTTCACCTTCGACATATTGACCGATTTGCCAAAATTCCTTTAAATCGGGAACTTCACTTTGTTTGGCTTTTTCACGACCAAAAGAAGTGTAACCCCTTTGACCTGCATATTTAGGCACTTCGTATTTTAACTTGGTTTCGACAGGTAGTGCAAAAAAAGCTTGTACAGCCTTATAAAATTTGGAAATAGTTTCATCCGAAATTCCATGACCTTCTACAGCCACAAAACCTATTGTTTCATAAGCATTTCCCAAAGCTTTGACAAAAGCCTTTTTTTTAGTTTCATCACCTGATATATAATCTTGTAGGTTGACAACCGGCACAATATTCATGATAGTCAAAATTTTTAATTGATAAATATAGAGGTTTTTAGTGAATTGAAATAGTAAAGTCATTTTGATAGTAAAAGCCTTTGTTCAAATAGTAGAAAAGAGTCTATTTTTTACTTTCTTATTGAAAATCTGTTATGGAATAGATTTTGTTTTGCATTTTTACAACTCAATTGACCGGTCTTGAAAAAATACTTTTCTATACTATTGATTTTGTTAGCGGGATTTACTTCTTGCAAAAAGAAAGTGAAGCTGAATTTTGATAAAGTTCCTGTGGCATTAGAAGGTGAAACGAGATATGAAAAATATCTCACTCCGGCGGATACTGCTATCATTGACTTTGATTTTCTAAAAGCTAAAATGCGTGCTACTGCCCGTCTCAACGACCAAGTACAAAGTTTTAATACCAATATACGGTGGCAGAAAGGTAAACGTATCTGGATGTCTATGAGTTTATTTGGTATTGAAGGAATGCGTGTTTTGATTGATAGCGGTAGTGTACAATGGATAGATAGGCTCAATGGCGAGTATCATTATCTACCTATGAATAAGATAGCCTCCAAAATCAATATGGATATGGATTTCAAAACGATAGAAAGACTGCTGTTAGGATTGCCGGCTATTCAAGACACTTTGCCTACCAAAGTGACTACCTCTGATGAATTTGTGAAATGGGAGACAAAACTTCACAATGGCTTATATTCTACTGCCGTTTTTGATAAAACCACCTCTAATTTGCTTGATTACAGAGCGGAAGATTTTACCAAGCAACTTTCTTTAATTGCCCAATACGGTGATGAGAGAAAAATTGGGAACAAATTTTTTGCTTATGAAAGATTGATTAATATTTCACGTCAAAACGATATCTTTGAACTCCAATCAAAATTTTCTGAAATTAGTATATCAAATGAATTAGATTTTGCGTTTGATATACCGGGTAGTTATAAAAGAATTATATATTGAAAAGAATTATCACATATTTATTTTTGGTAAGTGTTTTTCCCGTCATGGTTTTTGCCCAAGATCAAAAAACTTTGGAGAAAAAAAGAGAATCACTTGAAAAAGAAATCAAACAGACCGAAGCTGCAATTCAAGAGATACGGAAGAATAAAAATGTGTCCCGAAAAGAATTGATAAATCTCGAACAGCAAATCAAGCTGAGACAACAGTTGATTAATAACACTCAAAAGGAAATCAAAACCTACAATTCACAAATCAATGATGCCAATAATTCTCTCCAAAAACTAAAAGATGAATTGGCAACGTTGAGAGAAGATTATGGTAAGGCGATTTATGGTACTTACAAGTCGTATAAGATGGCAGACCAACTTTTGTTTGTTGCCAATGCGTCCTCATTTTCGGATGCAATGAGACGGCTAAATTATCTAAGGAAGATAGGAGATTACCGAAAGTATCAAGTAGATGAAATCGGTCGCACTCAAGTAGAAATCAGCCATCATATTACTGAAATTGAGGTCAAAAAGAAAAAACAGGAACAACTTCTTGCGGATCAGAAGAACCAAGAGAGTGAAATGCAAAAAAATAAGCTTGAAAAATCTCAATTGGCAGAACAACTTAGTAAGCAAGAAGGTAAGCTTAGCAAAGAATTAGCCCTTAAAAAGAAAGAATCTCAAAGACTCAACGCTCAAATTCAAGCAATCATCGCACAAGAAATTGCCAGACAAAAGAAATTGGAAGAGGAAAGAAGGCGTAAAGAGGCAGAGGAGGCGAAAAAACTTGAACAGCAAGGTAAAAAACCGGCACAGCAACCTACCCAAGTACAACCTGCCACTCCGGAAGTAGCTATGCTTTCAGCATCCTTTGTTTCTAATAAAGGAAAACTACCTTGGCCGGTGAGCAATGGGAGTATCTCACGTAGATTTGGTAGGTATGTCCATCCTGAATTTGGGACAGAATTGGAAAATAAAGGATTGGATTTTAGCACTTCAAAGGGTGCCGGCGTTCGTGCTATATTTAAAGGAACTGTGTTGAGCATCATTAGCAATCCGGTGTATAAAAATGCTGTTATCATCAGTCATGGTGACTATTTTACAGTTTATACAAAATTGCAAAGTGTTTCTGTCTCAAAAGGACAAACTGTCTCAGAAAGACAAACAATAGGTACAGCTTTTACAAACCCGGACAACAATCAGACAGAAATGCACTTGGAGATTTGGAATAAAAATATAGCCGTCAATCCAAGTCTTTGGTTGGCTAAGTAAAAATATCTTTGATTGGGAAAAGGATACTTCTTTTTGATGAAAAAGTAATCTGTCTGTCTCAAGTATAGATAATATAAATATTAAAACTGATTTTTCAAAATTCACATACGACATCCCATTTTTAGGATTCCTATTCTTTATGGTTTTCAGAATAATTATCACAAGAAGGTAAAAAGATAGAGAAAACGGCAAAGAAATCAGATTTGAAAAAACTTCTAATTTTTATACAAATCTAAGAAGCTTATTTTTGTCGCCCGGGAGCTTTGGACTATAAATATATTTATTGCTTTCACTCATCCACGATATTAAAAATATGCAAGATAGACAGATTGGACTTTTATTGACAAATTTAGGCTCGCCTACTTCTTCTGATGTAAAAAGTGTCAGAAAATTTTTAACCGAGTTTTTAATGGACAAGAGAGTGGTGGATTTCCCTTATTGGTTGCGTTTTTTACTGGTTCGTGGTATTATATCACCGTTGAGAGCCCCTAAATCTTCAGCAGCTTATAAAAGGATTTGGACATCAGAAGGTTCACCTTTAATCATAGAGTCCGAGCGATTGGCAGAAAGTGTACGAAAAAAGGTGAATTATCCGGTGGCTTTATCTATGAATTATGGTGAGCCTTCTACCGAGTCGGCTTTTGAACAACTTATTCAACAGCAGCCCGATTTAAAAAAAGTTATCGTTTTGCCACTCTATCCTCATTATACAATGTCGAGCTTTGGAAGTGCAGTGCATAAAATAAGGCAAGTTTATCAAAGAGAAAAATACCCTTTTCAATTAAAATTTTTACCTCCGTTTTATCATCATCCTGATTATATATCGGTTTTGTCAAGCACTATTCAACCGTATTTGGATAATGATTATGATAAAATTTTGTTTAGTTATCATGGAATTCCTGAAAGGCATCTGCGTAAAGATGAAAAAATCATTACTCAAAATATAGAGAAAGATTTTCAAATGCCTCCTTATAACTATCAAAAGCAAGCTTACGAGATGTCGAGGTTGACAGCAGAGAAATTAGGTATTCCTAAGGAAAAGTATGAAGTGGCTTTTCAATCAAGATTGACACCTGTAAGTAAACAATGGTTAAAACCATATACGACCAATCGGTTAGAGACATTCGCTCAAAATGGAGCTAAAAAAATTTTAGTTGTTTGTCCGTCTTTCATTAATGACTGTTTAGAAACATTGGAGGAAATCGGTATTGAAGAGAAAAATAAATTTGAATTACGCTCAGGTGGATCATTGACCCTGATACCGTGTATTAATAACCATCCTGAATTTGTTGCTACAATTCAAAAATGGGTGAAAGAGGTATCACTTGTAGATATGTGAGTTTTAAAAACTCCATAGCTAAATTCGGGTTGAACAAAAGTTTTACACCGTTTAAACAAAAATAGCGTTCATTACATCATATATTCTTTAATGACATTTTCGATAGCATACAAAGATTTAACAGCGTCATATTTGCCACCTGAAAATTCTTCTTCTAACTTAAATATTCTTTCATAAAGTGGTTTGCTGTTTACTTTTTCTCTGAATCGTACCACTTCATTCCCGTTGACTAAGTCTTGAAATACTTTTCTGACAACTGCCCAATATTTTTTAGTATCCTGCCAATAATCTTTAGCTATTTGTACATCGTAATTTCCTCTGGCAAAAACTTCAAATCCCTTCTCCCATACAATCAAATTATCAATGCCATTCTCATCCCTATGAATTTTTCTGTTATTTTGATCTATCATCCAACCCTCCTGACCTATTTCAATTCTAAAATTTCTATTTAAAATATTATAATCATCTCTGTGACTTTGTCTCCTCGGTAATGGGGTGTCAGTCGTTGATTCCCAATAGCTCTTGTTATTCGTAAACACCCAGGTTCCATAGCTTTCGTATCGAGGGCTGTCATCTACTTGAAAGACTTTTTGAGTCCAAGTTCCCTTTGCTTTATTATCAGGGATTATTTTATTTTTCCAAGTATTGTTTTTTTGATAAACAAGTATCTTCTTATTTTCATATAGCCAATCTTGTCGCCAATGTTTGACTATGATTTCTTTATTTACAACCAAAATATGTTGTAGTGAGATGTAATCAGGTTCATCTATAATCGGAAAGACATATTCAATTCCGCTACTGGAATATAACTTTTCCCTTTGATATTTTTTGATTTGAGAAAAGGTTTCTGCAAAATCAAAAGTTACTCTAAATACACCTGCCATGTTTAATATAGCTTGTCTATCCAAAGTTTTTTTATCTGTATCCTTTTTTATACTGACATCAGTAAATACAGGACTTAAAGGTATTAAATCAAATCTCTTCATCATCACTCTTTTTTTATAATTTTCTATTTTATTGTTTTAATTGTATTGTCTGTTTTGAATTGAATTTTATGTATATTTTTTTTATTTAGCAAAAGTAAAGTGGAACTTTAAAAAGCCTATTCTTCCCATTGCAACAGGTACAGATGTACTGCCTGCTGAGTGAACACCTCCATCTACTGAAGCTCCTACAGAGGATATGTTTTTAACTCCTACAATATTTTTGACCCCAACAGTTATACCCACTCTTTTTTTCCATAATAGTTTAGTAATATGCGCATCTAACATGTGATAAGGTTTTAAATATTGTTCTAAAATATTCTTATCTGCATCTAAAACTAAATTGGAAAGTTTTCCCTGAAATTTATAAAAAACAGTTGAAGACAAGCCTATTTTATCCCAATTGAGTGCTAATCCTGCATTAACTTCGGAAGTTATATTATAAGTTTTAGCTTTGACTTCTTCGTTGATTCTATTATAGCGTCCGGTTATATTCAGTCCTGCAAAAGCGTCTATCCATTTCCATTTAAAGGTTTGTTTTATTCCACTTCCTATGGTTTTGTATTTTCCTACATTGGTGTAGGTATATTCAACATCTTTTAATTGGACTAACGTAATTAGATTTTTTACGTCATTAAAAAATAATGATAGTTCCGTTTTGTATAGCGTATGTTTTTTCCATTTTCTGTATTGAATATTACCCGTGTAACTATGTGAATATTCAGCTTTCAGATCCTTACTACCTACAATATTGTGATTGATATCCACAAAGTCGAAGTACAACTCTTTTAAAGATGGTGCTCTAAAACCATACGCATAAGCTATTCTAAAATCAAAATCTTTTAAGCTGTATTTAACATTTAAAGAGGGTATTATGGGTGCTTTGTATTGTGTGTTGTATGCAAGACGGATTCCCGGACGTAGAGTAAGCCCGTTAATGGGAATTATTTCCGCAGATGTAAAAAAGGCATAATCGCTGATAATTTGTTTGTCATTTAGAATACGCACTCCTGTTGCTGTCTCTCTGTTGAAATCGACTCCGGTTTCAAAATTAACTATACTGTTGTAGAATTGTGAACTGAAAGATGCTCTTCCCATCCATTGTATAAATTTAGAGGTATCTTGATCTCCGCTATTTGTTGTTAATATACCTTCTTGCGACTCCAAATTAGTGAAATACGTGTTTTTCTTACGTTGATAGTAATTATATCCTGCTACTGCATTGAGATGGAAATTTTTTGCAATCCTCCCATTTCCATATATAGAATGGTCATTTCTTAGTGTCCTGTATGTATCATCAAAGGCAGTTGTTTTTCGTGGTTGTCTCGGTAGTCCTCTGTTTCTTATTTCTTCAATAAAAATATCTCCACGATATCCTAATACAAATTCTTTGAGATTGACGTTATATTGAAATCTGCCAAAGTTCTGAGTTTTGGGTTTCCAGCTTTTAAATCGCCCGTCTTCTTGATAGTCTTGTTTTTTGAATAGAGAAAACCAAGGGTCGTCCGATGACCATCCTTTGAAAGTATTGTGTCCTCCGGAAACTTGAATGCTATGTATGTCTTTAATACGAATACCCATATTTGCACTTTGATTATATGTCCCTATATTTTCGTTATAAGATTCTACTTGGACAGAAAGCGGGGATGGCGACTGTTTTTTTGTGATAATATTAATAGTACCGGCCAAAGCATCCGTCCCATAATTAACTGATAGCGGTCCTTCTACTATTTCTATTTGTTCTACGTTATAAAGATTAATTTGATTCAAGTCTAAATTTCCGTCTTGCCTCCCTATCATTGGAACACCATCAATCATGATTTTAACGTTTTCGCCACCCAAGCCTTGCATAGTCAAACTGGAGCCAAGTATATTGTCCTGTGTTAGACGCATATTCAATTCATAGGCCAAAACATCTTTTAGATTGACTGCTGCTAACTGTTCTATTTTCTTACTATCTATAACAATGACTTTGTGTACGCTCTTTCTTGTCTCTAAAGGCACGTATTGTGCCGTGACCACTGTTTCGTCTAAGAAGCCTGCTCCTTCCTCTAATGTTATTTTAAGAGTATGATCGAGTTGTACTGTGTCTATATAATTGTTGTATCCTAAAAAAGAAGCTGTTATTATTACTCTTTTGTGAAGATATTGATTGGGAATATCTACCTTTCCATCCGAATCAGTGACAAAATATTTGTTTCTATTGTCATTATCTTCAAGATTACGCAACACAATGTGTGCAAATGATAATGGTTGTTTACCCTTACTATCAAATACTTGGATACTTTGAGCTATTATGTTTGAGCAAGTCATCAGTATAAGACTCAATAGTAAAATCTTTTTTGTGCCTTTCATTGTTTTGTTTTTGGTTATTAAATCAATAGCTCTGCTACTAATCAGAATGAATTGAGCGATATGTTATAAAATTTTATGCTGATTGGCAACAGAGCTACCGTTGTCAGAATAATGCACAGTTATTTATTAAGCCGATATAAAATATATCATCTTAGCTTTTTAAATTCAAAGGAAGCTGTCCCTTTCTCTCCTTTATCATTGTAAAAATCAATAAAATGTAACTTAAAATACACACCGTTTCTATCCCTGACAATAAAAGTCCTGTCTGCATCAACTTCATATTGACTGGATGTAAATACATAAGATTTCCAGTTATAACCTATAGCGTCAAGGTTTCCGGATAGGATAGTCGAATTAATATCGCTTTCATCAACTTCGTCAAAGGTTTTGGATTGTACCTCACCGGCTGTTACTCCATTTGGATTCAAAAGAACACCATTGACTGAGTATGGGATGTAACCTTCGCCATCAAACAGATGTGTGCCATATTGACCAAAGAGCAGGTCATACTTGTTTTTTGCCGGCTGATTATTTAAAATTTTTGCATTATCAAGAGAATACATAATCGTATTATAATTGGCATCAGTGGCTACCTCTGCTTCTACTTCGTCGAAACCGTCCAAATTAGCGAATCTAAATCTGTATTTTCCATTAGAAAGACCATGCATTTCTATTTTTTTAAATTTGTCGCTGTTCTTTATTACAATAATTTTACCGTGTTTTTGCCAATCTCCAATTGCTAAGCTATCAGTACTACCATTTGATCTGTCAAAATCAAATTCTAAATTGTCTGCTTGAGTTGTCTCTTCCCAAGAAAGGTCACTTAGGGCTGCCTGTGTGTTTTTACCTCCATTGACAAAGATATATCCATTTGCACCGCTCCCCTCGAATGCAATGTCCCAATTGTAGCGATTTTGTTTCGCAACCACTTTACCTGAAGATAAATCTACCCAAACCATATCATCGTAATCATTGCCCATCTCCGCTTCTAAAACTCTTGTCTCATCAGGAATTTCTATTGGAGGTTCTTTGTCTATCGGGGGATTGGGAGTAACGTCGGTCTTCTTGTCTTTGCTACATGAAATGATACTAAAAGTTAGCAGCACTGCCAAAGTGGCTTGTTTAAAAAAAAGTTTTCTCATAATAATTTTGTTTTGATAAATTAATTAAATATTGATTTGGTTGGAATGAGTTTTTTTATCTTATCATTTGCTCATCCTTAATTGTTGTACATTTATTTTTCGTTTCCATCTTTATATTATCTCCGAAATAAACCTGTGGAATATCATAAAAAGGATGTGAAAACACTTTTGCCGGAAAGTCATAACACTCCGTAATCAGCTCTTCTTTAAAAACATCTTTCGGTCTGCCAAAGGCAAGTAATCTGCCTTGTTTTAAAAGTAGAATTTTGTCACTATACATAGCGGCCAAATTGAGATCGTGCAAAACATTTACTACGATATTTCCGGCTTTTGCAAACTGTAAAGAACGACTCAAAACATTGTGTTGATGTCGAATATCTAAACTATTTAAAGGTTCGTCTAATAATAAAAGCTTGATATCTTCGTCGTTCTCGTTATGAACTTGTGACAGCACTCTAGAGATGTGGGTTCTTTGTTGTTCTCCTCCGGATAAACTTAAAATGCTTCTTTTAGAGAAATCAAAAACATCCATCTGTGAAAGACGTATATTTACAATCTGCCTATCTATTTTTTCAGGTGTATTTTTAAAATATGGATAACGCCCCATCATAGCTATGGATGATACGTCAAAATCAAAAGCTACATGTGTTTGTTGTGTCAATATTGCTCTGCTTTTTGCCAAAAAATCATGTCTATATTCTTGTATTGGTTGATTTTGCCAAAATATCTCTCCGGTTTGAATTTTATTTTTACCGGAAATTAGATTTACCATTGTCGATTTCCCTGCTCCATTAGGGCCTAAAATACTTATCAGCTCGCCTTGTTTAATCTCAAAAGAAACTTTACGGAGCAAGTCTTGACCCCCAACAGAATAGCTAATGTTTTTTATACTCAACATTATACCCCAAAATCGCAACG
>JAMLHH010000013.1 GCA_023957215.1 Chitinophagales bacterium | reverse complement strand
GTAACTCTTTATTACGCTTTGTACGATAAAAATCAAACTTTCACCGGTTTAAACTATCCTTATCCGGAAAATATCTCCTTTTCAAATGCACAACCTTTTTTCAGCATTATATTTCAAAAACTACTCAATGAAAATTTTGAATATGCAGGCAACGTGGTATCTATTATAAACTTGTTAATGCTATTCAGTATTCCGCTCGGAGCAGTCTTTATCTATAGAATTTTCAGCCTTTGGCGGATGCCGAACGTTTACAGTACCATCATTGCCACGGCCATTGCGTTGCTCAGTCCGCAAATAATGAAAATGAATGAAAATATCGCTTTTTCTTATGTCTGCTTTTTTCCTATGATATGGTATTATTCGGCAAGATGGTTGCAAGACCAAAAAGTAATATCACTCATCCTTTATCTGTTTACACTGACCATTTTTGGTTTTATTCATACTTATTATTTGGGTCTCGGATTCATTTTTACTTTCATTACACTGTTTTTTTATAGTATTTATAAAATCAAACACGGAAGATTGCTTATACGCGGACTGCTACTTTTTATATTTTCTGTGATTCCTTTCATACTATACTTTTTGCTCTTAAATACAGAAAGTAATATTGTTTTGAAAGAAAAGCCGGCAGATTATCTCACCTTTCTCAATCAAAAAGTATCTCTTTTAGATATTGCCATTCCTTTGGAGGGAGTGGTAAAAGATATCTTTAATGTTTTTTGGCCTATACAGGAATATGAGACACATGGATATGCTTATTTGGGTATGGCCGCCATCATTTCTACGCTTTTAGGTATTTGGGTTCTAAAAGACAGGGTCTTGGAAGAGAAATTTTTTCCACATGGAATGGGTGTATTCATGGCATCAGCCACTGTATGTTTGATATTGGCATTCCAAATACCTTTTAATGTCATTCCATTAGAAAATATACCCATGACTGTTTTCAGGTTTGTCAATCTCAATGCTTTCGCATGGGCGTTTTATTTTGTTTTTACGGCCATTTCTGCTTGGTTATTATTTATTTTATCGGAATATCTGAGGAAAAAAAGCTATTCCGTCACTGCCATGAGCATATTGATATTGGTAGGTTCTTTGTGGATGGCAGAAGCTTTGGGTTATCAAAAAGCACAAGCTTCACGTATAAGAGCTAAAGGCAAACTTGTCAATGAATTTTTATCTTTTGAGAATAATTATCACGAACAATTAGAACAAATCGGAGTCAACCCCTCTCTTTATCAGGGAATGATTGCTTTTCCATATTTTAATAAAAATGCTTAGATTTCCATTGAAAGAGACGAACATACTTTTTTCTATGCAGCAAAAGCGGCTCTCAACTTACACTTACCACTTGTCCAAAATTATAAAAATAATTCTAATCTGACTCAAACCGTCAACTCTGTCCAGCTATTGAGCCATCCTTTGATCAAAAAACAAATTGTAAAAGATTTTCATGATGACCAGTCCATTTTATTGATGACAATAGGCAATACGTTTCAAAAGGACGAACAACGTTTAATAAAGAAAAGTCGTTTATTGACAGAAAAGGACGGTGTGGCATTTTATGATTTACCACTTAGTGCATTTACAGAAAATATGCACTACAAAAATGTGTCCGCTTTTAAAAATATTTATCACACCGACGATAAAAACCAAGGAATCTATTGGCAAGATTTTGCATGGGGAGAAATACTAAAGAAAGGCAATTTAATATCTGACTTTTATATTCATAACACAAACTTCGATACACTTGAATTAAGTATTTGGATAGAAATACCAACTTTTAATTATGAGCCGATGATTTTCAATCTTGACTTATCAGATGGAAATAAAAAGTTAATTCAAAGGTATTTTTTGGATTATAGAAACTCTACTGATTTGATGGCTGATAAGATACGGTTACGTACAAAAATATATACGGGAATAAAAGATAATTACTTCAAATTATCAAGTAATATCAATTCTAATTCACATATAGGAACTTTATTGGTGAAGCCTTTGCAGACAACTATTGCCACTGTTAGCGAGAATGGAGAAGTTTTTTTGGACAATTATTCGATGGAGAAACAGTAGGTTTTTGAAAAAAAAATGAGCAATGGGGCTTTGACTTATTCAGTACAGCCCCATTGCTCATTTACTAATATCGAACCGTGGTTCTTGACTCTATTTATGCATAAGATTTATCGGCAAAAAATTCCTTTGCAAAATGTCCGTCATCTATATCATTCGGATGAAAATCCGGTCTGAAATAGCTCAATAGATTCGTGGCCAATGTTTTACCTATTTCACCAAATGCAATAGTCGTAATAAACTCATACAAGTGGGCAGGCATTTTCACATAAGCAATATCTTTATCTTTTGATATGAAATAAATCTGACCTATTCCGAGATAGCTCCACAAAACTACGGTGGCTAAGCCCATACCTGATATTCTCAATACATAGCTATCATCTACTTCTTTGAGTACATCAAAACAAACTGCTTTATGCTCTATCTCTTCCGATGCGTGCCAATGTAAAAGTTCCAACATTTGAGGCGCAATATTCTTATTAGTAGCAAGCGGTTCTCTGAAAAGTGCTTGTGCCAAAATAGCAGTATAATGTTCCAGACCTGCCGTTATAGATAATGTCATTTTATCTCCCAATCCGGGTGAAAATCTCTCGAAAAGTTTGACCAATCTTTTTTCCAAACTCTTTGGTCCTTCAAAAGCTGTCCTGTGAAGGAAGTCAGCAAATCCTTCCGGCTGTAAGCCTTGCTCTTGCATCACATCCCAAAAACGCTCATGTTCTCTAGCATGCACACCTTCCTGACCACAAAAGCCTTTGATATTTTTTTTAAGGTTCGGATTTTTCACATCTCTGGCATATTTTCTAACACTTCTGATAAAAAATTTTTCACCATCAGGAAAAACGATATGCATACTATTAATAAAATGTGTCAAAATCGGATTGTTCAAAATCCAATGTTTTGGTACTTCATCAAACTGAAAATTAGGAGTTCTAACTTTCAAAATGTTTTCTTCATTTTTTACTGTTTCCATATTATTCTAATTTAATATTTTTAAGCATAAGCTTTATCTTTAAAAAATCTTTCTAAGATACCATTGTCTTGTATATCATCAGGGTGGAAATCTCTTTTGAAGTATGCCAACATATTTTGGGCAAATTCTTTACCCACTTTGGCTAAAACCACCTGATTTAAAAATTCTCTCGTAGGATTGACTTTTTTGGAGGCATTTCTTTGATCATCATTGTAATAAAACCAAATCATACCTATAATAAGTGAAGTCCATAATGTACCGGATGCAATAAGATACCCACCTACTCTGATAGCGTAACTATCATCTACTTCTTGTAAGACATCAAAACAAACCGCTTTGTGTTCTATCTCTTCACATGCATGCCAATGTAACATTTCAACATTTTTGGAGCTATATGCTTATTGGTGAAAATGGAAAGTTTTCTTCAAAAACCGCCTTGGCTAAAATAGCGACCATAATGTTTGGGCCAGCTGTAGATAAAACCATCTTATCACCTAATCGTGGCGAAATCTTATTAAAGATATTGAACACCAAATTTTCAACACTGTATTCTTTTACAAAGAAGACGGTATTCATAAACTCACCAAAAGAATCGGGTTTTAAACCTTGCGCTCTCATCACTTCCCAAAAGTTCTCATGCTCTTTGGCATGTACACCTTCCTGACCGCAAAATGCTCTGATATTTGCTTTCAAAGCCGGATCTTTTACATCTTTCAAAAATCTTCTGACACTCCGGATAAAGAACTTTTCACCCTCCGGAAAAACCACATGCATGCTATTCACAAAGTGCGTAACATAAGGATTATCCAATATCCAATGTCTTGGAACATCTCCATAAACAAAGTTTGGATTTCTCACTTTTAGCTTTACTTGTGATGATTTCATAACTTAATGTTTTTATAAAAGTACTCAAATTTTATTTACAATGTATGCATTGTATGTTAAGTTTTGAATTTTACTATATTTTCACCATTTCTAAGCATAAGACTTATCCTTAAAAAATCTTTCTAAAATACCATTATCTTCAATTTGATCAGGGTGAAAATCTTTTTTAAAATATTTAAAAAGATTATTTGCCAGCCCTTTACCCATCTTGCCCAAAATGACTCTGTTTACAAATTCACTACCGATGCTGACTTGTTTGGGAGCATTTCTTTCATCATCCTGATATAGAAAATAAGCCATACCTATTATTAATGAAGACCAAAGTGTTGCAGACGCAATCAGCATACCTCCTATTCTAATAGCATAACTATCATCTACTTCTTGCAATACATCAAAGCAGACTGCTTTGTGTTCTATCTCTTCACATGCATGCCAATGTAGTAGCTCCAACATCTCGGGAGCCATACTTTTATTGGTCAAAATAGGTTCTTCAAAAACCGCTTTGGCAATAATAGCCGTATAATGTTCTAATCCTGCTGTAATAGATAGATTCATTTTTTCTCCCAATCTCGGTGAAAGCGCATTGAAACCATTTAAAATTATATTCTCTATACTATACTTATTAGAAAAGTAATAGGTATTTATCAACTCACCAAAAGAATCGGGATGTAGGTTTTGACTTCTCATCACCTCCCAAAAATTTTCATGCTCCTTAGCATGCACACCTTCCTGACCGCAGAAACCTCTAATATTTGCTTTCAAATCCGGGTCTTTCACCTCTTTCAAAAATCTTCTCACACTTCGAATGAAAAACTTTTCACCCTCCGGAAAAACCACGTGCATACTATTCACAAAATGTGTCATGTAGGGATTGTCCAAAGCCCAATGTCTCGGTACATCCTTAAATTTAAAATTGGGCGTCCTTACCTTATAAAGGAATTTTTGATGAGTTCATTATCTATTAAATATTTTTTCTAAATATAGTAAATATTTAATTTACAATGCTTGCATTGATATTTATTTTTTTATGAAAAAGCATTCTTGGTAAAAAATGGAGCCATCCATCGGACTCGAACCGACGACCTACTACTTACGAAACAGTTGCTCTACCGACTGAGCTAGGATGGCTTTTTTTATCCCATTCTTCTATGCGTACCATCCAGGCTATACAAAAAAACCAAAGAGGTGCTACTTTATTCGCTTCTAACAAATCACTAAAAAAATTGTTGAGCCAAAATACCGAACCACATAATATACAAGCAAGGTACAGTTTTTTATAAAAAGGATCTTTCAATAATTTATATCTTTTTTCACCATAGATAAAAAATATACCTACGGCAAAGACAATAATCAGAAAACCCACTGCACCCTGCTCTGCCAAAACATAGATAAAATAATTGTGTACCGTAGATCGCTCTTTGTTTTCGCTCACATAAGTTTCAAAGTACGAAGATGTATATGGCTTGTATAAATCGACAAACGTACTCGGTCCCGTTCCCATAACAGGATGTTCCTTAAAAAGACGAAACGCCGCTATCCATCTATGAAATCTTTCCATCGTCGATAAATCTTCACCATCAAAAGTGGAGGACAAATGATCTCCCAAATCTTCGTGATAAATGGTTTTTTCATAATTAGGAGCATACTTTAAAAAATGATAATCCTTTGACAGATATAAAAAAAAGAAAACAGCAGAAAGAACACCTATTGGATACAAAAAACGAATCAGTCTGTGTTCTACACAAAACCAAACACCCAACATCACCGGTAATGCTAACCAGGCACCTCTCGTATAAGTAAAAACCGTACCTAATAAATAAAGAAATATCAACAAATCAACAAAAAGTCTATAAATAGAATGCTTCAATGTTTGATTTCTCAAAATAAATAAAAAAGGTGAAATCATCACGATAAAAACTCCATAAATGACATGATTTCTATAAAGAGGATGACAAGCTCTACCGATAGAATCAAAAGTAAAACCATGAAGACCGTGTTCTATATTGATAATAAAAATTGTCACTGCCGTAGAAATTATTAAAATTAAAAGGCTTCGCCATAACATTTTAATTGAATGAGTCACCCAATAAAATACAATGATACAGCCAATCAAATGCCAAGATTTGGATAAAGCATATTTTAGACTCACTACGGTGTTTTGTGATGACAAGACACAACAATACACCCAGATAAGATGCAGACTTGAAAAAACAACCAAAGGATGTGTAATGATTCTTTGAGCTTTTTGAGGATGTCCAAAGAGCCAAAAAGTGCCAAAAACGGCTAAGAGTATTAAAAATATTTCAGAAGGAAAATCTATTCCAAAACTACCTATTTCATATTCTATTGTAAAAGGCAATACCAAAAGAAAGGTATAAACTAACCACTCTACTCTGAGTGAAAGAGTAAATAAAATGATGATGGCAGGAACAAAAAATGACAAATAATAAATTTTTGTCACAATAGAAACAGCCATTCCTATTAGAACAAAAAGTCCCAAAATATAAAAACTATAAATTGAAAACTCAGAACTCCGAAGTCTCCTTTGTAATTCGGACATGCTGTATAATTTCAATTAATATAATGATAATCGTCGCAATGATAAAAGAAGCCACAGCCGTCAAACCAACAATTAACCATCTGATAGGCTTTACCTTTTTTTCAGGTACGACAGCATCTTCTACAATATATACACTGGGATATTTATCCGACAAACTGATATTAAATTGATTAGTTAAAAAATAAAGTGTCTTGACATAATCGTTCTGTGCATCAAACTGTTTGTTGAGCATACGCAGAGACTCATCACCGATCAAATTACCGTCCTTATCATAAGAATAGTCGGAATGACTTTTCAAACGGTTGAGACTATCCGCTAACAACCTTAAAGCTCGGCTCTCCCATTCTGACTCATTATTAAGCAATTCAAAATTAGCTCTCTTATTTTCGGAAACAATTTGACGATAGATTTTATCAATCTGATGTAAAGCTGCCTTTACCATCTTTTGAGCTAAAACCGGATCGGTATCCATAATCTGTAACTCTATGGCACCCAAATCATTTTTAATCGCTTTATAATTACTGCTAAATTCACGACTGACATAATAATATCCCGGTTCTTTGATACGGTAATGTACTCTCAATTTGAAAGAATCTACCATAAAAGTGACTATCTCTCCGGAATTTGCAATAGATAAAAAACGATTAATATCATCTTTAGAGCCAAAGTTGTCCAAAACAACGTTTCTTTCATTAAATAATACACCTCTGTCATTAATAGATGGATTTGCAGGATAAAAAATTATTTTTGACTGATAATACGGTTTCATTATAAAAGGTGAAGAAACTATCACACTCAAAATAATAGCCACTACACAAAAAATTAAAATGTGTCTCCACCATTTCATCCAATATTTAAAAAGATCCAGCATGCTTCTTGTTAATATGCGACTAAAATAGAAAAACTAAATGTAAGTGTAACATAAGTATCAGAATTATAAACAAAATTATGTAGTCATTTATGGGTATAGTACAATTTAAAAATAAGGTTTAACTTTGCAATAAACTTTATTATTGATGAATAAGAAGAAATTGGTCATCATAACCTCCATATTTTTCTTAGGTGCTATTAGTTTTAGCGCATGTAAAAAAGACTCTAAAAAAGACGATACAGAAATACCGCCTCTGAATAATTGTGTCCTTCGTCCTACCGATGGTATATTTGATGATATTCCCAATTTAAGTTTTGAAAATTGGTACACCGGTAAAAGTGCAGGGCAAAATTCTGAAACTTATTACAATCCTTGTTATGAAGATTTTTGGGCAACACCCAATCAAGGATCCGGAGATTTAGGATTGGCAAAAGTTCCAGTGACTGTCTTTAGAGTTAGCGGCACCGATGCAAGAACAGGATATGCAGCTAAGTTAGTAACAGGCTTGGGACAATTATTAGGAAAACCGACCGTAACTGCTGCAACAATTTGTTCAGGTGATTTCAAAGTGGATATACAAAATCCACTGAATACATTGAAGTTTGGTAAACCTTTTACAAGAAAACCCAAAAAAGTAAGTGGTTATTATAAATTTACTTCTATAGAAAGTGATAGTGCCAGTGCTTATTGTTTTGTCACATCAGGAAGTGGAAAGAATATTGATACCATCGGATTTGGTAGAAAATTATTCTATAAAGAAGATGCAACAAATACTTACAAAAAATTTGAGTATGATGTTGTATATAAAGAAGGAAATTTAGAAAAGCCATCTGATAGATTGGTTATCTACTTTTCTTCAAGTGAAGCCGGTGATGAATTTAAAGGTCAACCGGGAAATACCTTATACATTGATGATGTAGAGGTAGAATATTATAATTAAAATCTCTTAGATATGAAAACATTAAAGAGCTTATTATTGGTTTTACTTTGTATTTCATTTTTCAATTTGAATGCAAGGGTAAAAAACAATGTCAATTACAACACCGCTGGATTAAAAATTGGTGCTGCATTTGGATTTCCATTAGGAGCAATGCCAAAAGGAGCAACAGGATTACCACTACCGGCTCCATCCTTAGGAATGTTTTTCTCACACAAGTTTACTCCCAAATGGAGCTTACAAATCGGTGCAGAAATGTATTCTTTAAAAACAAGATTTGCCACACCTTATTCACAATTTGAATACATCGGTAATGTAGAAAAGTATATCTATGGTCAGGAAACATCACGGATAGACACCGTATTTTTAGATAAAGCTTTTGTTGAGAATGGTCTTTTCAATAATAGATATATCAGTTTACCTATATCTGCTATCTATCACTTCAATAAGAGTTGGTCTTTATCATTCGGTGCTTATATAGCTTACAACTTTAAAAAGCAAATGACTGGTACTGCAAAAGATATCTATTTCGGTGATAAATACAATCCTGAATATTCGTTGGAAGTGGAAGGTACGATGCCTTTTAACGAAAGTGACAAAATCAAAGATTGGGATTTTGGTCTCAATGTAGGAGGTAATTACGAATTGAAAAATGGTATCAATTTCGATGTCAGATTAAATGCCGGTTTAGTGGACTTTTTTGTCAAAGAATTTACTGCTCCACCAAGCGCTTATCGAAATATGATATTGCAAACTACTATCGGTTATAAAATCGGTGGTCGATCCAAAGGATAGTAAACCCAAAATAAAAAGTATAAAGCTGTCTGCACTTGTGGACAGCTTTTTTGTTTTTTATAAATTTATATCAGTAATTTCGATTGATGACAGAATACAAAGTGATGGGTTTGATGTCAGGTTCATCCTTGGATGGATTAGATATTTGTGTGGTTAAGTTAAAGGAAGAAAATAGTCAGTGGCAATTTGAAATTACACAAGCTGAAACTTTTGATTATGATGATATTTTTCGCAACAGACTTAGAAATTTACCCAATGAAAGTGCATACAAATTAGCACAAATGCACACAGAGTTTGCCAAAATACAAGCCCAATTCGTACAAAAATTCTTTCAAAAATATCCGGATACAAAAGATGTTTTGTTGATTGTTTCTCATGGTCAGACTATTTTTCACCAACCGGAAAAAGGTTTTACGACTCAAATAGGATGCGGAGCGACACTTTCTGCACTGACACAAAAGACGGTGGTCTGTGATTTAAGAACAATAGATGTGGCTCTCGGTGGACAAGGTGCACCTTTAGTACCATTTGGTGAAAAGTACTTGTTTCCGGCATACAAAAGTTTTATCAATATTGGTGGAATCTGTAATATCTCTTTACATACAGACAAAAGGATAACAGGCTACGATGTCTGTCCAGGAAATACTTTACTCAATCTGCTCTCACAGCAATTAGGAAAAAGTTATGATGCAAAAGGTGAAATTGCAAAAAGTGGAAGTATAGATCAAGAACTTTTGCAACAGTTAAATTCACTTCCTTTCTATCTGGAACGAAATGCAAAATCTTTAGGTACAGAACATATTTTATCAGATTGGTACACACTTATAGAAAAAACAAAATCTCCTATTAAAGATAAGCTTAGGACGGTTATAGAGCATATTGCACAAGAATTGAGTCATCATATTTTAGAAAAAACACTTTTAACGGGTGGTGGAGTGCACAATTCATTTTTAGTCGAACGAATTCGACATTACTCTTCACATGAAATTATAATTCCAGATTTGGAAATCATTGATTTTAAAGAAGCTTTGATAATTGCTTTTGTAGGATGGATGAGATATCTCAATAAAAACAATTTTTTATCGTCTGTCACCGGTGCAAAAAATGATAGTATGGGTGGAGCGATTTATGGATTCACTAAATATACGGATTTTCAGTGAATACATTCACCGAATATACCGTTTTTTGGTGAATAGTGTGATTTATTGCATAAAAATGGAATATACGGATATTTAGAAAGTACGATGTTAAAAGTACGAAATTAGAAGTTTGAAGTTAGATTGTAAAGTGTCAATACTCATTACTAACAGTCTCATTACCCATTACTCAATACTCATTACTAACAGTCTCAATACTCATTACTCAATACCCATTACTCATTACTTTGAATAATCTTGGCTCTAACCTACAATTTCAATCCTGCCTTTGCAGAAATTTCAAGCATTCTGTCAATAGGTAATTTTGCTCTAAGTCTCAATTCCTCGTCCAAAATGATTTCTGGTTGTTCGTATTTCATACAGTTGTAAATTTTCTCAATAGAATTGAGTTTCATATACGGACAATTGTTACAAGCGCAAGCATTGTTAGGTGGTGCAGGAATAAATGTCTTGTGTGGACTATTGAGCATCATCTTATGTAAAATACCTGTTTCTGTAGCTACGATAAAAGTATCTGCCGGACTGTTAATTGTATATTTTAACAAGCCACTGGTAGAACCGATATAATCTGCTTCATTGAGTACTTGTTCTTCACATTCTGGATGGGCAATCAACAAAGCACCCGGATTTTCAACATGGATTTTGATTTTATCCAAAAGAAAAATTTCGTAGACGATACGAACCATTCCACAAAATCATATCCCTATTGAGTTTCTTTTGAGATATCCACCTAGTTTCTAATGAATTCCGGTGCAAAGATGATACCTTTGTCTTTCGGAATGGCATTGAGAATATGTTCTGCACTACTGGAAGTACAGATATAATCGCTCAAAGCTTTGATTTCCGCACTACAATTGATATAGGAAACGACTACATGGTCAGGATACTTGTCTTTAAAAGCCTGAAACGCAGCCGGTGGACAGGAATCAGCAAGTGAACAACCAGCTTTCAAGTCCGGTAAAACTACTTTTTTCTCTGGACACAAAATTTTAGCCGTTTCTGCCATGAAATGCACACCTGCGAAAACAATCATGTCAGCGTCAGTCTTCTTGGCCATTTGAGCCAAAGCTAAACTATCACCGATAAAATCTGCTGCATCTTGGATATCGGCATCTTGATAATAGTGTGCCAACAAGATAGCATTTTTCTCTTTTTTGAGTTTTTCTATTTCTTCAAATATATCAATAGTCGGATCGATAGGTTCATCTACATATCCTACTTTCTGAATGGTCTCTAAATCTAAAACTGTTTCCATAATATATAAATTATAATATAGTATTTAAAAAATATCTATTACTTATTCTTATTAGCGGTGTGGATTTGTCGAAAGATTTTTTGAAAATTTATTTGTTTAATTCGTTACTAATATTTTTAATCTGCTATCCACATTTTTAATCGCCTGCAAATATAAGTAAATCAAATGAGTTTGTAGTTTACTAACATTGTGTTGATACCTATTATTTACATAAATCTTACTTAAAAAACTGTACCACTTTGTGTGAATTGACTGTATAAAAACCTAACATTTATTAAAAATAGGTATGTGGATGATTTGTTATGATTGTTGAATAAGCTTATAATTTTCATTTTCCACAATATTGAATGTTTCATAGATAGTTCCACACCATATAATCTATGTTTATCAAGAAACTGAATGTTGATATTTTAGAGCTAAAAATAAAAGCATTATATATAGTTATTATACGAATGTTTATAAGTCTTAAAAATACCATTTCTGCTTTTTGATGATTTGCCAAACTTTTGAATCTAACTCACCAATTACACTTTTTCCGGAATGGATACTTGCTCTAATAGAAGTTGAGGATATATCTAATAGCGGCAATGAATAATAGTGTATTTTATCACTTTTTGACTTTTTTATATCTTCATCAATAGTTCTGTTATAGACATGAAGCTGGGTTGTTTTTAAAATTTTCTCATATTCTTTCCATAAATGAAAGTCTATCAAAATATCTGTACCCATAATGATGTGAAACTCATTTTTAGGATAAAGCCGGTGAAGTGCTTCTAAAGTTGTTATCGTATAAGATGGTATATCAAGACTATCTTCTATTGGATCAACTTTAAGATGTGGCTGAGATTCTATCACATTTTGTATCATCTCATATCTATATATAAAAGGTAGTAAATCTTTTTGTTCTTTAAATGGATTTTGAGGTGAAGGTATGAACCAGACTTCATCAAAACCGGCAGCTTCATACATCTTATTGGCGATGATGAGGTGTCCGTTGTGTATAGGATTGAAGGAACCAAAGAAAAGACCTATTTTCATATTGATTATAAAGGTAGTGATTTTTGTTTGGCAAAAGAGTTGACAGGTCACGGTGATATATGTACCAATGTAATGATGTACCAATGTACCGATGTATCAATGTACCGATGTATCAATGTACCGATGTATCAATGTACCAATGTATCAATGTAATAATGGAGTAATCATAATGATTGGTGACGGAACACCAAGTTAATTTAAAAATTAGCAAATTTGAAAATGTGCAATTTATCAATGAATCATTATACCAATGTACCGATGTATCCATAACTCATGACTTTGTATATAAATAGTGTAACTATTCTATGTTTCCTACATTTCTAATTGTTAGAAGTTTATATAAATATCTTCTATCTGTTTTACATATTGAGTGATACTATATTTTTCTACCGTTTGAAAAGCTTGATGAGCTATATTTTTACGAAGTTCAGGATGATTTTTTAGCTCGGAAATATTTTGTGATATACTGATATAATCTCCGACATTAGAAATAAGTGCTGTCTTTTTGTGTTGTAAAATCTCTGCCGGACCTCCCACATTGGTGGCTACAATAGGTACTTTTGCGGACATAACTTCTAAAATGGTCGAGCCGAAACCTTCCATCTTTGAAGTAAAAGTATAAATATCTATTCCGTTTAAAATATCAGGAATATCATTTCTTTGACCTACTATAATGACATCAGCTTCCAAGTGGTAATCTTGAATAAGCTGTCTGATTTCCTGTTCTTTTTCCCCTTGACCGATGATTAAAAATTTGAGCTCTTTTTCATTCAATACCTTTAGAAGATAGTGTACTGATTTTAGAAAAGTAGGGTAATCTTTGTGGTCAACCATCGCTGCAATATTTGCGACTATCGTTTGATTTTTGAGTTGTGGAAATTCTTTTTCAAGTATATTTCTACCATTGATTTTTTGAAACTTCTGAATATCTACTGTATCATAAATAACCTGACATTTATCGTATATTTTGGCATTGTTTTTAAAAACTTCCTTCACTCTTTGAGATACACAGATGATCTTTTTGATCCCTTCGATAGAATACTTTCCGGCTGAAAAAATATTTTGGGCAGTCAGAAAATCCACTCTTCTATGTAAGATAGCCGGAGTTTCTAAGCCCAACAAATAGGCTGAAATATATGCATGATGTGCATGTGGATCGTGAATATGTAAGACATCTACTTCCCGATTTCTATCTGCTTGTCTGATGAGGGAGGCTAAGTTGAGATTGAGTCCACTCTCTTTTTTATAAGTCTGATGTGGAAGATGATTTTGAATGCAATACTGTGCTAAAACTCCATTTTCAGAACAGTAGATTTTTTGTCTGTAACCTTTCTCTTTTAGCCCTTGATAGAGATAAATGATTTGTTGTTCTGCTCCTCTCCAGATATCGGCAGAACTTAAATGGATGATGTTTCTGATTTCTCTAACCATTGTGCAAAACATATAAATAAGGTGAAAGCCATCATTTCTTTCTTTTGTAAAAGTCCTGTGTCAAAAAACCATACACAAAAAATATAAATTGTAAAGCATAGGAAATACATTTTTGATAAGCTTATTTGAAGTTGGAATCCATAATAAAGATAGGAAATCAAAAACAAGGTAAAACCCATTATTCCGAAAACTCCCAAAAAGTACAAAAACTGAGAGTGGTAAGTCATCTGTAGATCTGCATTTTTTTCATGGTATCTTGCTTCATATTTTGACAAATAATCACCTATTCCATATCCTACAACCGGTTTTTCTACAAACAAATCCCAGGCATGACGCCAAGAAACAAATCTTGTCAAAGTGGCAAAATGAGTGTAATCTTTATCTTTTAAACTATGGTCTTGTATGGCTTTCAACTCGTACATGGTCTGATTGTATCTTGCTTTAATATTGGGATAAAATAAAAATGAAGCCATACTTCCGACAACAATTCCACCGATTAGGATATATAGACTGATTTTCTTTGAAGATTTTCTGATTGCATAGATAAAAAGGAAGGATACATACATCAAAACGCCTATCATGGAAGCTCTGGCACCCAATAAAAAAGGAGCACTTGACAAAATCAGAGCAATCAGGATATCATAGATTTTTTTTGTCCTAAAAAATAAAAAGACAAAGCTCAGAGCAGATAGAGACAGGAGATTTGAAAAATGTATCCTTTCCATAAAAGGCACATACCACCCAAAAAGATATTTATCGGAAAAAGTAAAAGGCTTGACTAATCCCGAAAGTGAGGTGGAAAGTTGATAAGCTTTTTCCTGTGGGATGATATTCCAAATAATAGTAATGAAGTAAGCCACCAATAATGAAAAACCAAGAAAACGGATACCTGTTAAAATCGCTTTTCGATTGTTTTTTAAAATATATTGAAAACAGTAGGGAAACAGCAAAAACGGTAGATAAGCTTTTGTGTTTTTCAAACCTATGGCTATATCGGATGACCAAAGCGAGCTAATGGCTATGATAAAAAACAAGGCAATAGTCGGAAAAACCAAACTTAAAAAATGGATAAAAGAGTTTTTATTTTTTATGCTATCTATTATGATAAGTAAAGATGTAATAGTCATCAAAACACTTATCAATGCTGTACTCCATCCGGTAGAAACACACCATAAAATAAAGAAGAAGTATAAAAAACTTTTAATGTTCAAGTAGTGATATTTAAGTAATTACCTATAATGATTGTTAGCATAAACATATTAAATAAACAGTGATAGATTTATTTTACCGTGGATTTATTTATCTTTACCGTAACAAACTATAAATCTATGAAAAAAATTATCTTTAGTGTCTTCGTTACACTTTTGAGTTTGGGTATTGCAAATGCACAGGCTATCGAAAAAGGAGATTTTCTTTTACAACCATCATTGAACCTCGGTGGTTATGGTACTTACTCAAGTGGTTTTGGAATCGGTGTGACCTTAAATGGTGAATATGCAGTACATGATTATGTGAGCGTGGGTGCTTTTTTCGGCTTTAATTCGCATACAGGAAACTCGGACATTAGATTTTCCAGAATCGGATTTGGAGCAAGAGGTGTTTTTCATTTTTGGCAATTGATAGACGATAAAGTGTCAAAAGATTTGAAATCTGACAAGATAGATTTCTATTTACCTGTTCATTTGGGATATGATTTATATAGATGGTCAGGGTATAAAAACTATCAAGGATGGACTAAACCGGCTAATTCGGGTCAGTTTAGAATAGGTTCGGGTTTGGGTCTCAGATATTACTTTGCTCCTAAGTTTGCCATTGCACTTGAAGTGGGAGGTATGGAGGTTTCTCCTGCAAAAATTGGTGTGACTATCAAGCTATAATAAAAGGATTCTTGTCAAAGGAAAGAAAGGCTGTCTGAGAGGACGGCTTTTTTTATAAATAGCGATTTAATTTATATTAGAAGTGATAAACAATTATTAACATGAGGTCATATTGTTTGTTTACAACTTATTTCCGTAAATTTGCACATGGAAAATCTATCATTTCAATCTTCCAAACACTTTTTAGGTGAAGGTGTCACATTTGACGATGTTTTGTTGATGCCTATGTATTCCGAAGTATTGCCGAGAGAGACAGATACTTCAACTTATTTGACCAAAAATATCCGTCTCAATGTTCCTATTATGACTGCTGCTATGGATACCGTGACGGAATCGGCGATGGCAATTGCTATTGCACGTGAAGGCGGTGTCGGCGTTTTACACAAAAACATGAGCATAGAGCGTCAAGCACAAGAAGTCAGAAAAGTGAAAAGGTCTGAAAGTGGTCTGATAGTCGATCCCATTACGTTGAGAGGAGATCAGACAATTACCAAAGCTTTGTCTTTGATGGGCGAACACAAGATAGGAGGTATTCCTGTGGTAGATGAGCAAAACCATCTGATAGGAATTATTACCAATAGAGATTTGAGATTTTGTAAGGACAAAGGAGGTTTGGTCAGTGATCACATGACCGCTGAAAATATCATCACTGCTCCTGAAGGGACTACCCTCCAACAAGCAGAAACTATCCTTGATGAATATAAAATTGAAAAATTACCCGTAGTCAATGAGGAAAAAATATTAGTAGGTTTGATTACTTACAAGGATATTTTGAAAGTGAAAAATTTTCCAAATTCGTGTAAAGACAGTTTGGGAAGATTGAGAGTAGGTGCCGCTGTCGGTGTGACTGCCGATATGCTTCAAAGAATACAGGCACTTGTAGATGTAGATGTGGATTTTATCTGTATTGACACGGCACACGGTCATTCCAAAGGGGTTTTGGAGGCTGTAAAATTAGCTAAAAAGACTTTTCCTCACTTAGATATCATAGGTGGTAACGTTGCAACTGGTGCAGCCGCTTTGGCTTTGGCAGATGCTGGTGTAGATGCGGTAAAAGTGGGTGTAGGACCAGGTTCTATCTGTACGACGAGAGTGGTAGCAGGTGTGGGTGTTCCGCAACTGACTGCCGTATATGAAGCAGCGCAAGCATTGAAAGAAAAAGGTATTCCGATTATTGCTGATGGTGGTATCAAATATACAGGTGATGTGGTAAAAGCATTGGCTGCCGGTGCATCTGCTATCATGGCGGGATCACTTTTTGCAGGTACGGATGAGTCTCCGGGGAAAACCATCATCTATGAAGGCAGAAAATACAAGACTTATAGAGGCATGGGTTCGGTAGAAGCGATGCAAGAGGGTTCTAAAGACCGTTATTTCCAAGATGTGGAAGATGATATCAAAAAATTAGTCCCGGAAGGTATCGTCGGCCGTGTTCCGTACAAAGGCTATTTGTCAGAAGTCGTCTATCAGTTTGTAGGCGGTTTGAGAGCCGGTATGGGATATTGCGGTGCAAAAGATATTTCTGCACTTCAAGAAAATGCAAGATTTGTAAAAATTACTGCATCGGGAATTAGAGAAAGTCATCCACATGATGTCAATATCACGCACGAAGCACCTAATTATAGCCGGTAATAATATTTCATATAAAACAAAAGGGCAGTCATTACGGACTGCCCTTTTTTAGTGGTATTGTATGCCCAATTTATTTTTTCTTCTTAGCACCACCTAATAGACTTGCGTCATAAGTAATACTTGCAAAAATTGTTTTACCTACATAAGGCCCGCCAATATTTGTTCTGTAATCAGGACCCACGATATTGGAAGCACCTAATCTAAATACAGTATTCCATTTTTTCACATTGTAAGACAATGTGGCATCTAAAGATCCGTATGCATCTACATTGCCACTACCAAAACTGTTGACCCAGTAAAATTCTGACTGCCATCTATAGCTGACATCAAATCCGGCTCCTGTATTTTCTACATTACTATTACCTATACCGATATTAAACATGTGCTTAGGTGAGTTAAAGTCCACACCTTGTTTTTTAGCTAATTCGGATGCATCAAAATCCATGTAATTATAATTACCACGAAGTATGTAACCTTTTTTTGATTTATAGCTCAAACCGATAGCTGTTCCCCAAGATGTAACCTTATCGCTGATATTATAGTAAGGTCTGAATACCGGTGGCGCATCAGACCCACTTGTATTGATAAAGTCATCTACACCGGCAATGTGTTCACCTTTTTGTTCTGTTCCTACTTTTGCCACTACATTAGATTGTGCGATAAAATCTCTATACCAGTTAAAATAAGCGTTCCAGTCTATATATAAATTTTTGACAACTGTTTTATATCCAACCTCGACATTAGACAATTTTTCGGGTTTTATATAATCCATGTAAAAGTCTTGCAACAAGCTTGGATCAGGTTTGCCTATCATAACTGATGATCTAAACTTGTCAAATGACTCGGCTGTATAAGCACCACCTTCATACAATCCGTATCTTTCAGCATTTCTTTTAGAACCACCGAGTAAAATTGCTGATGCAGGGAAATAAATATATTGTGCTTGAGTATCAGGATTTCTGAATCCGGTTTGGAAGGATGTACGGATATTGTGCTGGCGTTTTTTGCCTAAGCTAACAACGGATGCCACACGCGGTGAGAAGACACCTTTAAAATTTTCGTTTTTGTCATATCTGATAGATGCAGACAATCTCCATCTTTCTTCAAATAGTTTTTTTGTAGCTTGTACAAAACCGCCAAATTCATTGATATTGATTCTTTTATTGACACCTGTATTATCTGGATCTTCATTAAATATAGTTCCATCTGTAAATAGGCTGTACATTCTGTGATTAGCCCCCGCCAAAATACTTACTTTATCTTTTAAAAGAGAAGTAAAGTCATAAGTTCCCTCTGTGTGAAACAATCTGGATTTGTCTTTAAATGCCGCACCTCCGAGAACGCCGTTAGCCGTATCTTCATGTTGAAAATAAGTACCTCTAATTGTTTCTATCGCATTTTGAAATGCAGGAGTTCCTCTTGCCGGCAAAAAACCATCAGCCGCTAATCTTGCTTCTGCAAACGCTACTCTCATCAGGTTAGGTCTTGCAACATTCATTTTGTCTATTCTAACACCCATTACTTTTGATGATGCCATCAAAGTGCCTACAAATGCTCCTAAGTATTGTGCTGCCCAACCACTGGCTGTACCATATAATAACTCATTGGTATATGACCCTAAGGCTGTCATGTTGTATGAATCACCGGCATTGGTTTGAGTCATATAAGAACGAACCATAAAGTTTTTACCGATAGCTTCAATTTTGTTGGAAAAACTGTAAAAGTTTCTTAAAGCGTATCTTTCAGAACCTTGATATACGGAGTTGCCCGTTCCTATTCTAAAAGCATAATTGATATCTATATCAGACTTTGGTCTGTAATGCAATGCCAAAGTTCCTTTTCCACTTGAAGCTTTTCTGTTGTCTAATAAATCCTCTTCTGTCAAACCTGTTCTTCTCAAGCCGATAGTAGGTAGATATTTAAAGTTTTTGGCAACGAAATCTTTAGCATCATCTGCATTTCCACCAAACAAAGCTTGGAAAGTTGCATTGTCAGAGACTCCTTCTACCAATGCGTTGAAAGTTTTATTATTAAGAGTTTCTAACTGTCCCAATGGAACAGTTGTCAAAATTCCTTCATCTCCATAAGTATTTACTCCATTGAAGTCTGCCGGTCTGTCACCTATTACTTTTTCTGGTAAAGAGGAAGGGTCGGTGGTGTGTGTTTGCTGTGTTCGGATATCTGTCAAATAATCATTTGCCAACCAATCAGTGGCTCCAAAATAGCTTGCAGTCACTTTGAATCCGAATTTTCCGAATGTTTTTGCGTAACGAACATCACCATTGTATAAAGGATGATTTTTTTTGTCATGCTGGGCACTTGTCATACCTCCCTTTATAGACACTGTAAGTCCTTCATAATCAAAAGGACTTTTACTTTCCATCAGCATAATACCGTTGAAAGCATTGGGGCCGTATAATGCGGATGCTGCTCCAGGTACTAATTCCACACTTTTGACATCATTTTCACCTATACCGATTAAGTTACCCATTGGAAAATTTAATAGTGGTGCCGAATTATCGATACCGTCCACCAATTGTACAAAACGAGTATTAGCGATACCACCAAAGCCTCTTGTGTTGATTGCATTGAAAGTCATGGAACCTGATGCAGACGTCACTCCTTTTAGTTTGGTCATTTGATCAAAATAGTCTGCGGATGCAGAATTTTTAATGGTTTGTAAATCTAATTTTTCGATGGATACAGGAGATTCCAATATTTTTTCTTCGACTCTTGAAGCTGAAACAACGACTTCATCTAAAATAGAACTTTCTTCAGAAAGATTGATTTTAAGGTTAGAAAGATTGTCGTTAATCGCTTTTTCTTGACTTGTAAATCCTATGTAGGAAAAAACAAGTGTAAAAGGTACTTTTTCATTGACAACGATAGAAAAGTTTCCATCGAAGTCTGTTACTGTGCCGGTGGTTGTGCCTTTTACAACAACACTTGCACCAATTAGAGGATCATTAAAATTATCAACTATGGATCCTGAAACTGTTGTCTGGGCTTGAATGATGGAGGTCAAGCCTATCAAAGCCATAAAAGTTAAGCAAATCTGTTTCATAAAAATATAATTTAATTGCAAATTAACAATAATTTACAGATACGCAAACTTTTAATTCATTTTTTGCAAATAGGTTTTTTGCTGTAATAGAGTTTTTAATAGACTATTTAAAAATTTTTATCTTGGTAGAATCTTTGATTATCCTTAATTTTATTTTTAACGATGAAACTTTACAGATATAGTTTGCTGTTTTTAATGATGTTGCTGACCTCTTTTTCTTTAAAAGCGGCTTATATTTTTATTCCTATGGATGAATCACAGACTAATCATCTGAAAGCGTACGGTATTGCCTATTATGCACTGATGAAACAAATAAACGTAGATTGGTTGCTCAACTACAAAGGGGGTAGTTTTTCCATCGCTTCTAACGCCGATATCGAAAAAGAATGTACGATAAGAGGTGTAAAGTATCAGATATTGCCAGATGCTTCTATGTCTAAAATAATAGATGAAATTTCTTCACCGGATGTGAATATGGATGCTGTCAGATTAGAGAAAGCACCTAAAGTGGCTGTCTATACACCATCTGGTAAAATGCCTTGGGACGATGCGGTGACTTTGGTATTGACCTATGCAGAAATTCCATATACTGAAATTTATGATACAGAGATCTTAAATGACGAATTGGTATTATACGATTGGTTGCACTTGCATCATGAAGATTTTACCGGCCAATTTGGAAAATTTTATGGATCATACAGAAATGTTGATTGGTATATACAACAAAAAAAGGATGCGGAGGAGCTGGCTAAAAAGCTTGGATTTTCTAAAGTTTCACAAGAAAAGTTAGCTGTTTCAAAAAAAATAAATGAATATGTTGTAGGCGGTGGATTTATGTTTGCCATGTGTTCTGCTACGGACTCTTATGATATCGCTTTGGCGGCAGATGGCGTGGATATATGCCATGAAGTTTTTGATGGTGATCCGATGGATCCACAAGCACAATCAAAATTAGACTATTCTAAAACTTTTGCATTTGAAAACTTTAAATTGGAGAGGAGTCCTATCGTCTATGAATATTCTGATATTGATGTGTCACCTATCCGACCTATGGAACAAAAGCTCGATTATTTCAGCATTTTTGAATTTTCTGCCAAATGGGATCCCGTTCCTACGATGCTGACTCAAAATCATACCCGTTTGATCAAGGGCTTTATGGGTCAGACGACAGCCTTTAAAAAAGATTTGGTCAAAAAGAATGTCTTGATACTTGGAGAAAACAAGGCTGCAAATGAGGTAAAATATATTCATGGAAGCTTGGGTAAGGGAACGTGGACTTTTTATGGCGGTCATGACCCCGAGGATTATCGTCATTTAGTGGGAGATGCGCCTACTGATTTGAATTTACATCCTAATTCTCCCGGCTATAGGTTGATTTTGAACAATATCCTTTTCCCGGCTGCGAAGAAAAAGGAAAGAAAGACCTAAATTTTGATTGCCGTTTGCATTCAAAATATTGCTAAAGATATATCTAAAAAATCTTGGAGAATGTACTGACTAATTTATCAAATTTCTGGCATTCTCTATTGCGGCAGGTGTCGGTTGGTCTCCGCTCAGCATTTTGGCAATTTCCTGTACAGCACCTTCTTTGTCTAAAGATTTGATTCGTGTCAGACTTCTTTCTTCCAAATGCTCTTTATACACTAAGTATAGTTGCTTCCCGGCAGCGGCAACTTGTGGTAAGTGTGTAATACTGATGACTTGATGTTGTTTGCTGATTTGTTTGAGCAACTCTCCGGTTTGTAAAGCGACTTCTCCTGAGATACCGGTATCTATTTCGTCAAAAATCAAAGTAGGCATGGCTGTTTCACGTGCTGCTAAAGATTTGATGGCTAACATGAGTCTTGATTTTTCACCACCGGAACCCACGTGTTGTAATGTTTGTAACTCGCTTCCTTTATTCGGAGCAAACATGAGATAGACCTTGTCCATTCCATTAAACCCCGGTTGTTCGGTGTATTCTACCTTGATTTCCACTTTGCCGAACGGCATTCCCAAATTTTTCAGTATATCTGTTACAGATTGACTAAGTTGAGATGAATGTTTTACTCGAATTGAAGAAATTTTTTTGGCAAAATCTATCATTTTTCTCCATAAAACCTCTAATCTATTTTCTAAATCCTGTATGTGTTCGTTACTAAGTGAAAAGTGATCTAATTTTTCTTTTAATTCTTTACGGATGGAGATGAGTTCTCCGATTTCTTTAACTTGATGTTTTTGCATCAATCTGTTGACTACACTTTGATATTCTGCAAGTTCGTTGAGACGATTTTCATCAGCATCTATCTTATTCAAAAGGCTATTAAAAATCCGGGTCAATTCTCTGATTTTTATTTGTATTTCTTCTATTTCCTGATTTGCATTTTTCAATTCGGAATGTATCTCTGCAATAGGAGAGAGTAGTCGATATATTTCTGAAATTTGAGTATCTACATTGATTTCATTTTCAGAAAGTAAGTTGAGAGCAGTCTGCACATTTTCGATAATGTGATTTGCATTTGATAAAATATTAAGTTCGTCATTGACTTCCTCCCAATACTCTCTTGTTAGAATTACCTGATCTAATTCCTCATACTGAAAACTGATAAAATCGTACTCTTTTTGAAATTGTGCTAATTCATCTTTGTATCGTGACAGTTCCTTTTTTGTATATAGATAGTCTTTATATACGGTTTGATAGTCTTTAAGAAAGGGATTTTGTGATATCGTATCTAAGAGTTGAATAAAAAAGTTTTCATTTTCAAGTAGATTGTTTTCACTTTGTGCATGAATATCTATCAGTTGTGTAGTTAATTCTTTTAATACATTCAATGTTACCGGTGTGTCGTTAACGAAAGCCCGGCTTTTTCCTTGAGGTAAGATTTCCCTTCGTATCAAACTTATATCCGCATAGTCTAAATCGTTTTCTTCAAAAAAAGCCTTTAAATCTAAATTTTTGATTTCAAAATGAGCTTCTACCACACATTTTTTGTCTTTTTCCATCAAGACTTGTAAATCGGCTCTGTCACCGAGGACTAAGTTTAAAGCCCCCATTAAGATGGATTTTCCTGCACCTGTTTCACCAATGATAACATTGAGATGTTTGTCAAAAATCAAATCAACGGATTCGATGATAGCGTAGTTTCTTATGTGTAATTCTGATAGCATTTTAAATAGAAGACTAAAATAATCAAAGTAATTTTATGCACAATAATTTAGTACGAATTAAAAATTGCGTTTTTAGATTGAACGATAGACAGTTAAGGTGATTAAAAAAGCAAGTTTAATGTAAAAAGTGGCTTATATATGTTAAGTTAAAATATTAATAAAGACTTGTTTTCATATAAAAAGCCGTATAAAATATATAAGTTTGTAAGTTTTTTCGTTTCTATCAGGTAAGTGACTAATGTTTTCAAAACTAAAAAAACATACTATTCTTATAATATTGAATTTATCTTTCTTGTGTGTACATGCTCAAGATTATAAATTCAACCAGTTTTATAATGCACCACTGAATCTGAATCCTGCCTTGACCGGTAAATTACCGGGCTTGTATCGCTTGGTTGCTAATTATAGGGTACAATCAAAACCTGTTTCCACTCCGGTGCCCTATAATACTTTAAGCGTTTCGGCTGATTTTGGTCTAACACCCAATAAATATTCGGGAGATATTTTGGGCCTGGGACTTATTGCTTCATCAGATAGGCAAGCGGCCGGAGCTTTGAAGACCACTGATATCATGGCATCTTTGGCTTATCATAAGAGTTTTGGTTATGATCACAATCATTATCTGAGTGTCGGTTTTCAATTTGGTTTGAAATCTCGTAAGTTAGATGTTTCACAGCTCTATTTTGAATCCCAGTTTAATCAATCTATCAATGGCTTTGATTTATCTCTCCCTAATTTAGAAAGTTTTGACAAAGAGTCTTTTATCAGAATGAATATGAATACGGGAGTCTTTTGGTCTTCAAACTTTTCCAAAGTTTTGAGTGCTTATGCCGGAGTCTCTATGTTTAACCTGATGAAGCCAAAAGATAATTTTTTTGACTCGGATGCAGAAAGAGCCATGAAATTGAATGGTCATGGTGGAGTAGTAATCAATCTGAACGATAAAATTATGATAAATCCCAATGCGATTTACTTTCGACAAAGTAATTTGAGTGATTGGGTAGCAGGAAGTACTTTAGCATATAATCTATCAGGAAGTTCACATCCTTACGAAACTTCGGCTTTTGTAGGAGTCTGGTATGAGGGAACAGGTGCTGTCATTGCTTCGGCTGGAATGCAGATCAAAAGTATTCAATTTACTTTTAGCTATGATAGAACTATTTCTGATTTAAAACAAGCCAATAGTGGTTTTGGCGCTTTTGAAACTTCAATAATTTATCAATCTCCATCGAGAGATAATGAAAAACGATACTCAATTATGCATTGTCCAAAATTTTAAAAATATTTAGTTTGAAATTATTATATATATATATCACATTGATATTATTTACATTCAATATAAATGCGGCTTTTTCATGTGATGCGACAGATTATCTATTGGATATTGCCAATATCAATTGTAATGGTGGAAATGAAGGAAGTATAACTATTCGTACGACACATCTTTCGGGTAATACCCCTTATACTTATTCCTTAGATGGTTCTACATATTCTAATGACAGTGTATTTAAGAATTTAAGCGCCGGTCTATATACGGTAAGTATAAAAGATACTAAAGGTTGTATCACCACACAATCCGGTGTAGAAGTAAAGCAACCGGATGCTTTGTCTATCAATTTAAAATATAGCCCGACTATTTGTGGTAATGATGCTAAGGTCTTTGCCGAAATATCCGGAGGGACAGCACCTTATCTATACGAGTGGAACGGAGATTCTAAATTAATGGCTGATACATTGAGAAATGTCAACGACGGATTTTTTAGTTTGAAGATAAAAGACCAAAATGAATGTACATCGAGTGATACCATCACTTTACCGGTTGAAGAAGTTTTTAATGTAAAAATCTTGCCTTCAGCTCTTTTAGTCAATTTAGGTGATAAAGTTGAACTTGAGACAACTATTACAAAAGGCAGTGGTAATTATTCTTTTCAGTGGTTGCCTGATAGAGATACTGAATGTCCTACTTGTGAAACTACCTCTTACCGTCTGTATAAATCAACCGCTATCTCAGTAACTGTCCACGATTTGACTTATGGATGTGTATCTACCGATAATGTCCTTATCGAAACTGAAGGGGATTTTTCACTTTTTATTCCCAATGCTTTTTCCCCAAATAATGATGGTAGAAATGATGTCTTTAAAATCTTTGGTGCCGGAGTAGAAGCTGCCACTATAAAAATTTATGATAAAAATGGATTTCTCGTTTATAAAGGAGATGCTTTGAATGAAGGTTGGGACGGACGTGTTGCGGGTAAAGCATACCCCGAAGGCTTATATTTCTATCATGCAGAAGTTACTTATATTGATAAAACCAATGACAGTAAAAAAGGTCAGCTAACACTTATAAGATGAAATATCTATTGACAACTATATTGGTTTTGTGCGGAGTTTGTTTTGCTCCAATTAAAGCACAAGACTTGCATTATTCCCAGCATGTTTACAACTCTCTTTATTATAATCCTGCTTTAACGGGATTCTTTGAGGGGTGTGTCAGACTCAATGGATCTTATGCCGACAGATATAGACAAGCTTATGGCAAAGACGGTATGCGTACAGCATTTGGTGCAGTAGATTTTAATATTCCTATTAATAGTGCATATTCTGATAAAAGTTCTGTCGGCGTAGGTGCTTATTTTTATAATAATAAAGCAGGGTATAATTCTATTGCTGATAATGTTGCTTCTGTAATGGTTGCTTATCGAATTACTTTGGACGAAGAAAAAAGACATACGTTATCAGCAGGGTTGAGTGCTGTATATCAAAGTAGGAAATATGGCTATGCTGATTTACAATTTGGAAATCAGTTTGATGGTTTTAATTACAATCCAAATATTAATAGTGGTGAACTGTTTGATATAGAATCATCTTCAAAGTTTGATGCAAATATCGGGTTGCTATATTCTTTTAAAGCAAATGATAATTTTAAAGGATTTATTGGCACATCTATTAATCATTTATTGCCTGAGAAAGACAATGATTACTTGAGTTTCTCAGATGGCATTCGGTACAATGTGCACGGAGGCTTAGATATAGGAATAGGGAGTGTCAGTTTAAAACCTTTAGTGATGTTTGATAAGCAAATGAAAGCATCTGAGATTTATACGGGTGTTGAATTTGGTTATGATATTACGCATGAAAAAGACAACCAATTGGCTCTCTTTGCGGGTCCATATTTACGAATGTACAAATCACCCGTAGGTGAATTTTCTATGTACACTGCTAATATTGTTGCCGGAGTTAGATACAATGCTTTAACACTTCTTGTAGCTACCGACAATACAATTAATGATTCTAAGAAAACATTTAGCGGCTTTAACGGTTTTGAAGTTGGCTTAACATATACAGTTGCTTGTTCAGACAAAAAGGGGCACAAAATTTACTGTCCTGTATTTTAATGTTCCACGTGGAACTGTAAAAGATAAAAGCCGAAAGTGTTTCACGTGAAACCTAAACGAAAATAAGATGATATATCCAAGTTATGATGTAATAGTAGTAGGAGCAGGGCATGCAGGGAGCGAAGCTGCCGCGGCTGCTGCAAATATGGGTTCAAAGGTTTTATTGGTCACTATGAATATGGAAGTAATTGCAAAGATGAGTTGCAATCCTGCTATGGGAGGAGTGGCGAAAGGTCAAATCTTAAGGGAGATAGATGCGTTGGGTGGTTATTCTGCAATTGTGTCGGATAAGACGATGATACAGTTTAGAATGCTCAATAAGTCTAAAGGTCCTGCCATGTGGAGTCCGAGAGTGCAAAGCGATAGAATGATGTTCTCTAACGAATGGAGGAGGATGTTAGAACAAACGCCCAATGTTGATTTTTGGCAGGAAATGGTTTCTGAGATTATAGTAGAAAAAGGCAAATGTGTAGGTGTTAAAACCCAGATGGGAATTGAGTTTAAGGCCAAAGCGGTTGTGCTTACAAATGGAACTTTCTTAAATGGGATTATTCATATAGGCGAAAAGAAATTTGGAGGTGGGAGGGCCGGTGAAAGAGCTGCGACAGGATTGACTGCACAATTAGAATCTTTAGGGTTTCAGAGTGGGAGAATGAAAACGGGAACGCCACCAAGAGTGGATGGGCGAACTTTGGATTATGCCAAAATGGAAGTACAACCGGGAGATGATGAAATTGTCGGATTTTCGTATAAAAATATTGAAAAGCCTGACAAGCAAAGACCTTGTCACATCACCTATACCAATACCGAAGTACATGAAATCTTGAAAACAGGATTTGACAGGTCGCCAATGTTTACGGGTAGGATTAAAGGAGTCGGTCCAAGATACTGCCCGTCTGTAGAAGATAAAATCAATCGTTTTGCCGATAAGGAAAGGCATCAAATATTTGTAGAGCCGGAAGGATGGAATACTGTTGAAGTGTATATCAACGGATTTTCAACCTCATTGCCTGAAGATGTACAATATAAAGCCATGCGAGAAATACCCGGGTTTGAAAATGCTAAAATGTTTAGACCGGGTTATGCAATAGAATATGATTATTTTCCGCCTACACAGCTCAATACATCTTTAGAAACCAAACTAATCAAAGGGCTGTTTTTTGCAGGGCAAATAAACGGTACTACCGGTTATGAAGAAGCAGGAGCGCAAGGTATCATTGCAGGAATCAATGCACATCAGTATATACAAGACAATGCACCTTTGATTTTAAGACGGGACGAAGCCTATATCGGTGTACTAATTGATGACCTCATTAATAAGGGTACAGAAGAACCATATAGAATGTTTACATCCAGAGCGGAGTTTAGAATTTTATTGAGACAGGATAATGCAGATATAAGATTGACTGAAAAGTCTTACCAGCTCGGTTTAGCCGATCAGGATAGATATGATAGGGTAAAGGAGAAGATTTCGCAGACAAATAGAATTATAGAACTTTTAAATAATACGGGGGTTTATCCAAATGATGTCAATTTCTACTTAAATAAAATTGGGTCAAGTGAGTTAAATCAAAAGATAAAATTAGATAAACTGATTTCAAGACCTCATATTTCAATTGCCGAATTGATAGAAAATGTGCCGAAGGTTGAAAGTTTAGTTGCAGATTATGAGCATGAATTTACCGAACAAGCCGAAATAAATATTAAATATGGCGGTTATATTGAAAGAGAAAAGGAAATGGCAGTTAAAATGCATAATCTTGAAAATATAAAACTACCATCAAAAACAGATTATAGATCCATTCCTTCATTGTCAATTGAGGCGAGAGAAAAATTAAATAAATTAAAGCCGACTACCCTTGGACAAGCAAGTAGAATAAGCGGTGTCTCTCCGGCAGATATCTCTGTGTTAATGGTGTTTATCGGTCGTTGATGAATAGACTAATCTTACTGATAGGAATTTTGTTTCTGTGGGTATCGTGTGCTACTCCCGGTTCTCCATTAGGGGGGGCACAAGACGCTACACCACCCAAAGTAGAAGATTTTACACCGGCTCAACTTACCACTAATTTTAAATCGAAGAGTATTTCTATCCGATTTGATGAATGGGTGACAGTGGTAAATATCAAACAAAACTTGATTATTTCACCTCCTTTAAAGGAAGATCCAATTATTACTGCAAGAAAAAACTACCTTAACATCCATTTTAAAAGCGAACTGGACTCTAATACTACTTACAGTATTTTCTTTGGTCAATCTGTAAAAGATAACAACGAAGGGAATGTTATTGATAACTTACAGTACGTTTTTTCGACCGGAGACTATCTGGATAGTTTAAAAATAAGCGGAAAAGTAACGACAACCGATCAATCTTCTATTCCTGAAAATACTTTTGTACAGCTATACAAAAATACAGAAGATTCTATTATAACAACAGAGAAGCCATTATATATATACAAGCTGGAAAAAGATGGAAGTTTCAATATGCAATATTTGCCAACAGATACATTTAGACTTTTTGTTTTAAATGATTTAAACAATAATTATAAATATGATTTACCGACGGAGTGGATTGGTAAATACGACTCTTTAATTGCTTTGGATTCCAATGTATCCAATCTTGAAATTTCCATTTACTTGCCTGAAGATTCCAAAATCAAAATCAAAGACTATAATAACAAGCTTAAAGATGGAATTTTAACGGTTGAGTTTAATAAAGAGCTCAATCCGCGAAAAGACAGTGTTTTTATTAAAAATTTTCAATCTGATGAACTCATTCCGTTTTCACAAAAAACAAGTAATAGGATTTATAATTTTTTTATTATAAACGATACACTATCAAACACATACATATTGTATAATCATGCTGAATTGATAGATAGTATCACTGTCAAACCCGCTTCTGGGTCGCATGAGAAATCTCTATTCTTACCCACAGCTCAAATGAACTTAAAAAATTCGATTCTCAAGGCGAATAAAAATGGACTTTTTACATTCAATACAAATTTTCCAATCAAATATATTCATCCGGATAAAATATATCTGATAAGTAAAAATGACACCGTAAAAATGAATCAAAAAAATATCCAACAATCAAATTGGAAATTTTCCACATATATTAATTTGAGTGAAAATGAAGAAACGAAGATTTTATTTTTAGATTCGGCAATTCAATTTTATGGTAACAAATTTTCTGATTCTATCTCATACAATATTGCAAGTACGAAAAAAGAAGAATTAGCTAATTTGATTTTAGACATCAAATTCCCATCAAAAGATATTTCTTATGTACTCAGAGTTTTTACAAAAGATAATTATTTGTGGGATGAACTGATTTTAGAGAATACAGATTCATTACAATATCAAATCAAGGAACAATTTCCCAACGATTACTTTATCGAAGTGATAGAAGATTTGAATAAAAGTGGCACGTGGAACGGTGCATCTTTTTGGGATTCACGGAAACCCGAAAGAGTCTTCAAATCACAAGTTTATTCTTCTCGTGCAAATTGGGATGACAAACACAAAATTCAAGTGGACTTTACAAAATCTTCTAAGTTGACAGACTTGATAAATCCTTTGGAAGAAATAAAATCTACTGCTAAATCAAGTTCCAATAAAATACAAGATATGAATGCTAACCCACCTTCACCCAATAGCATACAATCTCCCAACTCTATTGGATTACCTGATTTGAGAAAAGGGAGGTAAACAATAAATCATTAGCCAAAACAGTCAACCCTATTTGGGGAATGACATCCGTCTCAATTCTTAGGCGGTGAGAATCGGACATTGAGGCTCCCGAAATGTCAATTCTTGTATCTTGGTTCTTGTATCTTGACTCTAATCCTCATCCAATGCATCCAACAAATCATCCAATGACAGTTCATCTACTTGTTTTTCAATAGTATCAAAAGGAAGTTCCGGTTGTATGGCGGTATTTGCAGGTTGGGTAGAATTACTTTCTGCATGTATATTACCCAAATCATTTATTTTCAACTCGTCTGCAATAAATTGAGCATACTTTTCAACAGTCGAATACGTCCAAATACTAGAAACGGCTATATTAATCCCAAACTCTGATTGGAACTTATTTTTCAGTTGTACTGCCATCAATGAATCTATACCCATACTTTTGAATGTAGCATCTTCTTTGATTTTGAAACTTGGTATCTTGGTAATAGCTGAAATATGTTCTTTCAAGATGTTTTTAAAATCTTTTACAGCAGCATTTTTATTGGTATAAGTCCAATTGCGCACCTCATCTTCTATCCTCACAGCCGATGAAGTTTTATCTTCAATTTTTAATTCTTGTACGATAAAATCAGTGTATTTATCTACGGTTGGATAAGTCCAAATACTAGCAACCATCAAGTCCAAACCACTTTCTTTTTGCAAAGCATTTTTCAGTTGCACTGCCATGAGTGAATCTATACCTATGCTCTTAAAAGTAGCATCTCCCTTGATTTTAGAACTTGGTATTTTGGTGATTTTAGAAATCATACCTTTTATAGCATTCTTGTAATATCGTACTGCTCCAGCTTTATTGGTATAAGGTAAATTATCGGTTTTAGATTCAAGTTTTTCTTCTGAAACTTGAAGAACATATTGGTAAAAGTGATTGTCTTTAATACCTTCATTGCTTTCACTCCAAGTTTTAAAATCTATATCTAATAAAACACATTGTGTCAACTGTAAATCCAATACCTGTTTGAAATAAATAGAAAGTTCATCGGGTGACATCGTGTTCATACCTTGCTCTTTCAGTCTTTCACCTCGCTTGATATCTGCCGCAGCCAAACCTATCTCACCGATATTGCCGAAATTGATAGATAAGGCAGGTAAATCTTGTGCATTTCTCAATTGTGCGAGCTGATCCAAAACCATATTTCCGGCATTGTAATTCGCTTGAGCGGCACTACCTAAAACAGTTGCAGCCGAAGAGAAAAGTATAAAATTAGAAAGGTTTCTATCTTTGAAATAAGTATGCAAATTCCATGCACCATTGATTTTGGGTGTCAACACTTTGCCAAATTGTTCTGTAGTAAGATTTAAGAAAGCTCCGTCATCCAAAACACCTGCCGCATGTACTACACTCTTGATTTCAGACTGTTTGGATTCTATATCTTGTACCAGTGTGTTCAAAGCATTTGCATTAGAGATATCTACTGCATAAACTTCTATATTAACTTCATTAACTTTCAGTCTATCTACTACAGCTTGAGTTTCTGCTTTCATTCCACTTCTACTGACTAGTGCCAAGCTTTTTACACCTTGTGTAGTCAACCATTCAGCAAAGTATAATCCCAATCCACTTGTACCACCAGTGATGAGATAAGTACCATCTGTATCAAGTTGATGAGTTTCTTCATTGTGTGCAGTGATAGGTTTTAATACCGGCACGAAAACCTCTTCACCTCTTACAGCCATTTCTTTATAACTATCAGATTGGGCTAAAAGTTGGATGATTTTGTCTGCATTTGTATTTTCATCTGTATCTATCGTTACAGGTTTCAATTCTGGAAACTCATTTTGCAAAGTACGCATCACACCCCAAAGCACCGCTCCAGGAATATGATTTTCTTGGTCATTTTGATGAACTATCTGCGCATTTTTGGTCACTGCAAAAAGTCTTGAACTTTTACCTCTTTCCTGAAAAGTCTTGATCAAATCTTGAATACTAAAAACAGCATCGTACAGACTCGCTCTTTCATTAGTACTCGCTAAATGTACTACTGTGTCAGGAATAGATGTCGGCATTTCAGTAGTAGAAATGATCTCTACTCCAATGCCTTTTTCTCTAAGCTTTTCTTCTAAACGTTCAGCCAAACCATGATTATCTTTTACAATGACAATAGATTTTGGTAAAGTATTTTCACTAAGTTCTGCCACTTCCCATTCTGGAGAATAGAAAACAGTGTTTATAGCTTCTTTAACGCTTTCATTTACTTCTTCTATAGCTTTCCAGTTTCTATTTCAGTATTTTCAACTACAGTGGCAGGTATAATATCAATTGTACTTTGCTCAAGTTTTGCTGGTTCATCAAACCAAAAACGTTCTCTTTGCCATGGATAATTTGGCAAGATGATGAATTGGCGAATATCAGGATAAATATTTTTCCAATCCACTTCCAAACCAGATTCAAAATATTTTCCAAAGGCTTTATAAAAACTTTCTAATTCATCTTTTTCTCTATATAAAGAAGGAATTGCTATTCCATGTTTTTGTACAGACTCTATATTTTCTTGAATGGCATTTGTCAATACAGGATGTGGAGACAACTCGATAAATACCGCCTTATCTTTTCCCAAAATCGCACGTACGACTTCGCCAAATTTGACGGTATTTCTCAGGTTTTTCACCCAATAATCAGCATCCAAGTTTTCACCTTTTACAATCTGACTTAAGGCAGTAGAGTAAAAAGTAATATTGGAATTTTTAGCCTGCAAATTTTCCAGAGCTTGTTTTAAATCAGGTAAAACCACATCCATTTGTGGACTGTGAGAAGCAACATCTACTTTTATCTTTCTGCAAAATCTTCCTTCTGCATCCAGTTCAGCTAGCAAACTATCTATCGCTTCTGGTTGACCTGAAATCACTGTAGAATTCAAACTGTTTTGTACCGCAATAGCCAAACGATCTGTTTTATCTGCGATTTTATTTTCAGCTTCTTGTAGATTCAAATCCGTAACCATCATTGCACCTTGACCACTGGTTTGCTTCATCAACTTACTACGGGTACAGATGATTTTTGCCGCCTCGTCTAAAGTGATATTTTCAGCCAAATAAGCTGCAGCTACTTCACCCATACTGTGCCCCACCACAATATCAGGAATAATGCCTTTAGATTTCCAAAGTTCACCTAAGGCTATTTCTATCGCTACCAAAACTGGTTGGATAATATCTAATTCTTCATAGCGATGACCATTCAATTCATCTATCAGATTCCAATCCACATATTTTGAAAAAGATGTAGCACTATCGTCCAAACTTTTTCTAAAAACTGGTTCAGCATCGTATAGTTGGCGAGCCATACCTATCCACTGAGCACCTTGACCCGGACAAACCAAAACTACTTTGATAGGATCTTCACTGTCAAAGGTTTTTTGCTCTTCATCATTTAGTTCAGCAAAATCTTGTAGTTTTTCCACCAAACTTTCTTGCGTATTCGCAACAAAAACTTCTGTCAAATCATACCTCGATCTTCTCAATGCAGTCATCGCACAGATATCTTCCAACTGCTCACCAGAGTTTTGTATAAAGTCAGCGTACAAACTTGCCAAAGCTTTTAAAGCTTCTTCAGATTTAGCAGAAAGTGGTAGTATAAAAACATCTGTTCTTAGTGCAACATCTTTAGGAGTTTCACTTTCAGGAGCGGCACCTAAAATCACATGTGCATTTGTACCTGTCACACCAAAACCACTCACACCGATATGTCTATGCTCGGTATCCAATTCCATTTTTTCAGTAGGAATTTTCACCGGTGTATTTTCCCAATCTATCAACTCATTCGGAGTTTTAAAGTGCAAGTTTTTAGGGATTTCACCATGTTGCAACATCAAAATAGATTTGATAGAACCAGCTACACCTGCAGCACCTTCAGTATGTCCGATATTGCTTTTTACCGAACCTACTATCAGCGGATTTTCTTTAGTTTTTGCAGAAGAATACACCGAAGAAATAGCTTCCATTTCTATCGGGTCACCAATTTTAGTACCTGTACCGTGTGCCTCGATATAGCCCACTTGCTCCGCTTTTAATCCGGCATTATTGAGTGCCTCTCTCAAAAGTCGCTCTTGCGCTTGTACATTTGGTGCAGTGAATCCATTGCTTCTACCGTCTTGATTGACAGCAGTTCCCTCAATCACTGCTAATATATGATCACCATCTTTTTGCGCATCACTCAACCTTTTTAAAAGTAAAATACCTGCACCTTCAGAGCGGATAAATCCATTGGCCTCATTAGAAAAAGATTTGCATCTTGAATCTGCGGACAAAGCATTCAAATGTGAAAAGTAGATAGTAAACTCAGGATCGATAATTAAGTTGGCAGCTCCTGTAAATGCCATATCGCACTCACCATTCCTCAGCGATTGTACCGCTAGGTGAGTAGTCACCAAAGAAGAAGAACATGCAGTATCTATCGACACAGACGGACCTTCTAGACCCATCAAGTATGAGATTCTTCCCGAGTTTGAACAGACAGTCGCTCCTGTATAAGAATACGGATTGATCAAAGTCAAATCACCCGAACGGAAATGTCTTTTTTGGTAATCAATATTTGTCACACCAATAAAAACTCCCGTTTTGCTACCAAACAAAGATTTTACAGGAATACCGGCATTTTCTGTCGCCTCATGCGCCACTTCCAAAAGCAAACGCTGTTGTGGATCCATACTTTCTAATTCGGCATAAGAAATATCAAAAAACGACCCGTCAAACTGATCGATTTGGTCTAAAAATCCACCTTGTTTGACCACCATTTTCCCGGGCGTAGAATAGTCTGCATCATAATACTTCGCTGCATCAAATCTACTACTCGGAATATCCGTGACCGCATCTCTACCCTCCGTCAGCAAATCCCAAAATTTCTTCGCAGAATTCACCCCTCCCGGCAGCCGCATCGCCATTCCTATGACCGCAATGGGTTCCTTCTTTTTCGCCCGCTCTTCCTTTAAATCCGCCTTCAGTTTTTTGATAGCCACCACAGCATCTTTCAGCTGTTGATATAACTTTTCTTTTCCCGCTTCCTGCATAAAAGCTAAGATAAAGATATCCGTTTACTTTATCCATTTACATGAAATTTTTTTTGGGTGTGTTCCAGGATTATTGAGTATTGGGTAATGGGACACATTCGCCCCGTTGGTAGGTGTTCCCCCGTTGGTCGGTGTTCCGCCACCGACCGGATGAGTTATACTTTATAGAAAAAGAATAATAGCTGATAACAGAACACCAACCACAGAAAGATTACTTTCCGTTCGTCCATTTAGAAAGATCTCCATCTATAACTTTAAATCCTAGAAACAGACTTTGGTCGATTTCCTGTTCTGAAATAGGAGTTTCATTTTTTTGCTCCTCCGACAAAGCTTTTATATTCGCTTCACCATGATTATCTATAATAGATTTGAGCTTTTCAAGAAGTGCTAAATCATCTATCTCCTCTATTCGATGAATTAAATATTTTTTGATTTCACTAGTGGTCATATTAAAGAATTTATGTTACTTCAAAGATAATAAAGTTTTTAATAGTATATCACGTAATAGTAAGGATTCCTTGCCCTGTCAGTCAATGTTACGCTACTGAACAAATTACAGAAAAAGAATAATGGTTGGTGATGGAACACCAATCATAGGAGGTAATTGGAGAATAACTACTCCATCTCCCAACAATGGTAGATTATTTATTATTATTATTATTATATTTTCTTAGGGTTTTGTATCATTAAAACGAAAGGAATACAGACTAAAAAAACAATACCAATCCCCAAGAAAACATCCATATAGGAGAGAACTGTGGACTGCAAATTTACTGTAAGATCCATCAAATGTAGCGCCTTTTCGTGTGCCAAATCAGGTGTTAATTTCGACATAAAGCCAAATGTCAATGCGTCAATTCGTTCTTGCACTGCTGTAGAAACATTCGTCAAATGACTCACCAAATCATAACGGTGTTGTGCAGTCATTCGGGTAATATAGGTCGTGATCAACGCTACACCGAATGATCCGCTTAATTGTCGCATCATGGATGTAAAAGCTGCTCCTTCCCCGATTTCTTTTCCTTTCAAGGTTGAAAGGGCAAAGGTCGTTATCGGTACGAACAACATTCCCAAACCAATACCGCGAACAATCAATAGCCAGAAGAAATTTTGCTCCGAAGTATCCGGCGTAATGATATAATATGCCCAATAACTGTAAATGAAAAAGATCGCAAAACCTCCGGCCACTAAATATTTTTGTGGAACACCTTTTTGTAACAGCCGCCCGATAATCGGCATCATCAGACCGGTAGTCAAGGAACTTGGAATGAAAAGTAAACCTGCTTGTGTCGCCGTCCAACCCAAAATTGCTTGTGTGTATATTGGAACGACAAAAGTTGAGCCGTACAAACCAAAGCCGAGGACAAAAGTCAAAACTGTTCCTATTGCCAAAGGTTTGTTTTTTAACACGCGCAGATTGACGACAGGATGCTCATAAATTAATTCCCGCCAAATGAAGAAAAACAATCCCAAGAAAGATAAAATGCTGAATGTCAGTATTAAGTGGCTATCGAACCAATCTTCTTCTTGCCCTTTTTCTAAAACGTATTGCAATGAACCGATGAACATGACAAGGAAGAAAATCCCTAACCAGTCCACTTCATTTGCCTTTAGCTTATCTGAATATTTAGGACTTCTAATAAACTGCAAAGTCAAAATAAAAGCGGCAATTCCGATGGGAACATTAATGAAAAAGATATTCGGCCATGAATAATTATCAACGATGTAGCCACCCAAAACCGGCCCTAAAGTGGGACCGATGATAACACCCATTCCGTATATCGCTTGCGACATTCCGCGTTGTTCGATAGGAAAAGTTTCAGTAATAATGGTTTGTGCTGTTACCAAAAGTGCGCCACCGCCTAAGCCTTGCAAAAACCGGAAAGCAATCAGTTCTACCAATGAAGTAGAATTACCACAAAGAAAAGAGGCTACCGTAAAAATCAAGATAGAAGCGGCAAAATAATTTTTTCGTCCAAATTGCTGCGAAAACCAGCTCGTCATCGGAATAATGATGGCATTGGCGATAGCATAAGCAGTGATTACCCAACCAATTTCATTTAAACTTGCGCCTAAATTTCCTTTCATTTCATTCAAGGAAACATTGACTATCGTTGTATCAATGATTTCAAGCATAGCACAAATTATCGCAATAAAGGTGACGATCACCCGACGGGAACCGTATTCTACCATGCTGTTGTCTTGCGCTGTATTGACCGGATGAGTACTCATGTAAAAATGCTTTTATTTTGTCGTAACAGTTACATCAGCACTTAAGCCGGGGCGTAATTTGTCCAAATTTTCAGATTCGGTGAAGTCGATGCGTACAGGAACACGTTGTACAATTTTTACGAAATTGCCGGTTGCATTGTCCGGCGGTAGAATAGAGAAAAGTGCACCTGTTGCCGGAGAAAGAGAAGTAACTGTCCCTTCAAAGTTGTCCTTTGGATAAGCATCAATTTCAATTTTTACTTTTTGACCTACTTTCATGTCAGTCATTTGAGTTTCCTTGAAATTGGCAGTAATCCATAAGCTTTTCATTAGAACGATATTAAACAAGGATTGTCCTGCCTTCAACAATTGTCCGCTGGTAATACCAACCGTTGAAATCTGTCCATCCACCGGAGCAGTAATCACGCAATAAGAAAGATTTAATAAAGCTTCTTTTAAAACAACTTCGTGTTGTGCCACATTGGCCTCTGCCACTTTAATTTGTGAGAGTGCTACTTTTGTTTGAGAAGCTGTAGAGCCTTTTTGTTTGTCGGCAACTACTTTTTGCTGTTTGATAACGTCTAATTGCTTTTCAGCAGCCTGTTTTTCAGCTAAAGCTTGCTCGTATTGCTGTTTTGTAATGACATTTTTTTGATATAAATCTTCGTATCGTTTAAAATCACTTTCAGCACGCCAAACGCGAATTTCGGCAGCTTCGATACTTGTCTCTGCACCGGCAATGGAAGCATCGGCTGTGGAAACCTGCGTTTCAGAAAGATTCAAATTTTGTCTTGTAACCTCCAGATTACTTTTGGCAATCTCTAATGCTGCCTGTGCTTCACTTACTTTCAATGCATATTCATCATCATCTATCACGAGTAGGGTATCGCCTTTTTTGACTATTTGATTATCTGTTACATGGACAGTTTGCACATATCCGCCCACGTGTGGAATGACGTAATAAACGTCTGCGGCAATTTGAGCATTGTCTGTTGAGACGTGGCTCAACGAATACAAATATTTGTAAACACCGAATGTCCCTCCAATACTTATGATTAAGATTAGAGCAATGATAAATCTCTTGCTGATTTTTTTGGGTTGCTGTTCTTTTGAAGTATTATTTTCCATGATATTTCTAACGGTTTTTAGTTGATTTTTTTCAATTTTTCTAAATTTCCTGTGACTTTCAGATAGTTACAATAAGCGAGAAATAAATCTGCTTGAGAAAGGTGTTTGTTGATTCTTGCTTGCAAAAGTTCCAATTCCGCATCAAGCATATCCGTTGTTGTTGCCATACTGTTGGCTTGCTTTTCGACCAAATCTTTGTAATTGGCTCTTGTCTGCCGGATGGCTTCCTGATAAACGTCTAATTGTTGTTTGATTTTGTCGTAATCTAACGTTGCCTGATGAACTTGCAACTTAATTTGATCACTCAACATGGCTTCGTTTTCCTGTAATTGCATGAGTTGAATCTTTGCTTTTGAGATAGCAGGCGATTTTCGGTACATATCAGAGATATTATAACTCAAACTAATGCCGGCATTGAATAAGTTTGTGACAGTTATCGTTTTGGGAACGTTCAAATCAACATACATCGCTGATAAATTGATATGTGGATAATAAACACTCTTTTGAAGTTTCAAGGCATAATTAGCGACCGATTCTTTGTTTATTAAAGCTTGATAGTCCATTCGGTTGGATAAAATATCGGGTTCATTGATATTGTTTTCTATCAAAAAGACTTGATTAAAGAGCGTTGTATCCGTTTCTATATTTGTGTTTTCTGCTTCTCCGACAAGTAAATTCAGCTGATATTGTGCTAATTCATGTTTGTTTTGAATATCCAAAAGTGAAAGTTTGATTTTTGAAACCTGTAATTGTGCTTTTAAAAGATCATTTTCGTTTAACAAACCGTTTTCTTTCATCGCTTTGAAATCGGAAACGCGTTTTTGGGCTGTTTTTAAGTTTTCTTGAATCAACGCTTCTGATTTCTCAGCCTTGTATAAGGCTGCATAAGCATTCACGACATCAATGACATATTGGATTGAATCTTGTCCGGCTTGACTTTCGCCTGAAAGTTGATTTGCCTTTTGCATTTTCAAATTGTTGATCAACTGAAATCCATTAAAAACAGGAACTGTCAGACTTCCGGAGGCAAAAAAAGCACTTTTTGGATTTTTCATCATATTACTCATTTCGGGATTTGAAAAATCGAAGTGTGGCTCATTGAGCAATGCTGCTTGTCCGGAAACGGAAATAATCGGCGTATAACCTAATTTGGCTTCTTTGACGGAAAGACTATCCGCAATACGTTGATAATTTGTGACTTTTAGTTGATGACTTTGTTGAAATCCCAATTGAATCATTTCTCCTAAAGGTCTTTGTTGTACAATCTGTGCCAAGGAGAAATTAGATTCTGACCACAACAAGATAATGAGTGTGCAGGTAAATAAAATGCTTCGTTTATTCATTGATGATGTACTTGTAAAGTGATTTTAAATAGATTTTCATTTGGTTGAGTAAAGCTTGATCCTTGTTCTCTTCAATTTCCAAAAGTTGACAATAAAAATCTTCGGAAAAATAGAGGTGTTTTAGAAATCCGGACAAGGTTCCATAAAGCAGGGGGATGTTTAAATCTTTCTTGAAACTACCCTCTTTTTGCCCTTCGAGAATGATTAACCGAAAGTTATTGTAGCGAGACATTTTTACTTCTGTGATGAGCTCGTTGAGTTCATCCATCAATTCAAAATTGTTTTCTCGTAGGATAAAATTGTTTAACAGGCGGTATTCCCAAAATTTTTCCACCCATTTTTCAATCAGTAATTCGATTTTTTCTTGCGGAGTCAGCTTTTTGTTTTCCACCAAATCTCCCAAATGAGACTTCATGATTTCCAATCTACTTTTAACCAAAGCTGTTAGCAAACCATTCTTTCCTCCAAAATAGTACGAAATCATGGAAATATTAACGCCTGCTTCATTAGCAATGTCGCGAACTGACGTACCCGAAAAACCTTTTTGAGAGAAGAGTAATTGCGCTTTATCTAATATATTTTCTTCCGGACTTTTCATTTTTGAGAGTGCGAAGTTACCATGAATTTCAAAAACTCAAACAAACGTTTGATTGAGTTACATAAATTTAATTTTAAGTTTAAACTCAGTTGAAGTTTTGAGTTTAAAGGAGCTTTTTATACCCAATATTTCATTGATACTTGTTGTAACTGTTAAAGGGTTACTTTTTTCTGAAAAAAATTGATTGGTAACAGAAGATACCCATTAAAGATATTTGTCCACCGTCTGTCAAACTGTGGACTAAGTTTTACAACTCGAAAAGCTTACTTACTCAGCAAAAGGTCTTTCTAAAACAGCACTCTCACCTTGATGGTATCTTTGATTTGTTTGAGTGCAATCAAAGCTTCCTCTTCTACATCTCCTTGGACATCCAGTACGACATAACCGACCTTTTCATTGGTTTTGAGGTATTGCGCTTCGATATTGATATTGTAACCTGAAAGAATATTGTTAATTTGAGATAGAATACCCGGTACATTTCGGTGAATATGCAAAATTCTTTTATAGCCGGCCTGTACGGGCAAATTGAGTTCGGGAAGATTTTGTGAGCTGATGGTAGAACCATTATCCAAAAATGAAATCAACTTAGCGGCCACTTCACCACCGATGGTTTCTTGCGCTTCTTGTGTACTGCCACCGATGTGTGGAGTCAAGATAACATTATCCAAGCCTTGTAGCGGACTGACAAACTTTTCATCTTTGTGTTTGGGTTCTACCGGAAATACGTCAATAGCCGCACCGCCTACTTTGCCGGAGCGAATATGTTTTTCTAATTCCTCCAAATCTACAACAGAACCTCTTGATAAGTTTTGAAAAATAACACCTTCTTTCATCAAATCAAATTGGCCTTTACCTATCATCATTTTGGTCAAAGGCGTGGCCGGAACATGCAATGTCACGATATCCACACTTTCGAGTAGTTCGTTGAGTGTATGTACTTGTTTGGCATTTCCCAAAGGCATTTTGGGTTCGATATCATAGTACAAAACATTGAGTCCCATCGCTTCTGCCATGATAGAAACCTGCGTGCCGATGTGCCCATATCCGATGATACCGATAGTTTTACCTCTTAATTCATAAGATCTTGCGGCATCTTTTAGCCAATTGCCTTGATGCGCATTCTTACTCCTTTCAGGAATACGTCTGAGGAGCATGATAGAGTTAGCAATAATCAGTTCTGCAACAGATCTTGTATTGGAATAAGGTGAGTTAAAAACAGCAATACCTTTATCTCTGGCAGTGTCTAAGTCTATCTGATTGGTACCGATACAGAATGCACCAATGGACAAAAGTTTATTTGCTTTCTCTAAAACAGTTTCGGTCAAGTTGGTTTTTGATCTTAGACCTACGATATGATAGTTTTCAATACACTCCAGCAACTCTTCTTCGGACATTGCGCCTTTGTGTAAATCAATATTGTTATAACCGGCTTTTGTAAACTCTGCAATAGCAGATGCGTGTATCCCTTCAAGTAGTAAAATCTTGATTTTTTCTTTAGGGAAAGATAATGTCTTTACCATGATTCTACGAATTTCAAAAACTTTAGACGAATTTTACTAATTAATGATGGTAATGTTTACAATTTAATTTTTTTTTAATCCATTCTGAATAGGATGAGCAAACGATGACAGGTCAATTAATTTCAGAAAAATACATGGAATACTTATATTCGCTAAAGTATGGACAAACTCTCCAAGAGCAAACAAGCGGCTATTGAAAGGTTAAGGAAAAAAGAGTTTTCTTTGGATAAGCTTTGGCTGAAAATTATCCAAAAAGATAAAATCGCCTTGGGTGAAGCCATCACTTATATCGAAAGTTCAGCTCCTGCACATCAAGCCATTGCAGACGAACTGCTCAATAGGGCTATAAAAAAAAGAAGGGACGAATGCCTGAAAATCGGAGTCACGGGTACTCCGGGTGTGGGGAAAAGTACTTTTATCAATGTGTATGCCCAACTCTTGGATGAAAAAGGTTTTTCAGTGGCAGTGCTTGCCATAGACCCTTCCAGCCGACAGTCAGGTGGAAGTATCTTGGGAGACAAAACCCGAATGATAGATATACAATCTCGCGAAAATATTTTTGTTCGTCCCAGCCCTTCCGGCAAACAGTTGGGTGGTGTATCATACAAAACCCGGGAAGTGATTTTATTGTGCGAGGCTGCCGGATTTGACAGAATATTGGTAGAAACAGTTGGGGTCGGTCAATCTGAAACGGCAGTCCATCAGATGACAGATGTATTTCTGTTGTTGATGTTACCCGGAGCAGGCGATGAGCTACAAGGTATCAAAAGAGGTATCATGGAGATGGCAGATATTCTTATCGTACACAAAGCAGATGGAGTCAGAGAGAGTCTGGCAAGAGCTTCTGCGAGGGATTATGCACATGCTTTGCATCTGTTTCCTTCTAATAACAGCTTTTGGAATCCGAAAGTGTTGACGGCATCTTCGGAACCACCGGTGGGAACTGAAAAAATCCATACGACAATAGAAGAATATTTCTCAAAAGCTTTAGAAAATGGTTTTTTATTTCAAAAGCGAAATGAACAAAGTTTACTTTGGTTTCAAGAATCTTTGGAAATCCAACTTTTGACATTTATTCAAAGTGACAAACAACTCAATTTACTTTACAAAAGTCAAATGGAAAAAGTAAAAAATAACACCATCCCTCCTTTCTTGGCAGCGAGAAAAATTATAGAAAGCTTACACCGGAATGGCTAAAGATAAATCTGTATTTCGATTCAAAAAGTTTGAAGTCAGACATGCACATTCGTCCATGAAAGTAGGTACTGATGGAGTATTGCTTGCTCCTTGGGTGGTAAAGGATTTCACTCCGCAAAATATTTTGGATATAGGAACGGGTTCCGGGCTGATAGCGTTGATATTGGCACAAAGATTCCCGGAAGCAGATATTGAGGGTATAGATATCCATACAGACTCTATTCGAGATGCACTCTACAATCAAACAAATTTCTCCTTGCCTAATCATTTGAAATTTAACATCATAGATTATAAAGCTTATCCCACCGAAACGAGATTTGATTATATCGTCAGTAATCCTCCCTATTTTTCAAATGTACTTTTATCAGGTCAAAAAGAAAAAGACAGTGTCAGGCATCAAATAAATTTAAGTTTGGAAGATTTGATAAAGAAAACCGTAGAGCTATTGAATACGAATGGTCACTTGGCGTTGATACTTCCCTCCGATCAAATGGAAAGATTGATTCTTATTGCAAAAAAGTATCTTTTACATCCTATCAGAATATGTGAGATTTCAAGCTTTGAAAAGCAAAAGCCGATTAGAATAATGACAGAATTTTCTTTAAAAAACCCAGCAGAAGTAGTGTCTGAAAAAATTCATATCTATGAACGTGAAGCTGTATATTCTGAAGTTTATAAAAATTTGACAAAGGATTTTTACTTAAAATTTTAAACTTATTTTTAAAAACTGTTGACAGGGAGTCTGATATGTATATAGATGCTAATAAAGTATAAAGCAGATTCGTAAAACATAGAACTTTTTTATCTTCATTGCCTTTATTGTACATAGATTATTAGAACGGTTAGAAAATAAAACAATGATGAATATATTTTTTTTACAGGCTGGTACAGAATTGGAAAAGTCAACTGTGAGTGAAGTGGTGGATGCAATACGGGGAATTGATAGATTGGAGGAAATGGGAATAGAGTTTTTACCTAAGATCATCAGTGCAATTTTTATTGGGGTTATCGGTTTATGGCTGATAAAATGGCTGACAAATATTTTTATGAGCATTATGAAGAGGCGAAAAATAGAAGCCTCGCTCCAATCATTTCTCTCTTCATTGACAAAAATCAGCTTATATGTCCTTTTAGCACTCACAGTCATCAGTGTATTGGGAATAAATATCACAGGATTTGCAGCACTTTTAGCCGGTGCAGGCTTAGCGATTGGTAGTGCACTCAATGGTAGTTTGGGAAATTTTGCCGGAGGTGTTATGATACTTTTACTCAAACCTTTTAGAGTCGGTGATTTAATAGAAGCGCAAGGTCAATTTGGAATAGTCAAAGAAATAGGCATTGTCTATACTTCTATCTTGACTTCACAAAATAAAACCATTCGTTTACCAAATGGTGCATTGAGTACAGGTGTTGTCAATAATTTTACTGACCAAGAAAATTTGAGAATAGATATTAAAGTACCTGTTGCTGATTATACTGATGTAGATAAGGCAATACAAGTAGCCATTGAGGCGATGAAGACCGTCCCTTGTGTCATCTCTGATCCCGAACCGGGAGTGCGCATCGCAGAGCTTACCGGAGACGGGCCTTTGTTGGTACTTTGGCCAAGAATAAAAGTCAAACCTTATGACCCTGCCAATCCGAGACAGATGGAAGCAGATTATTATACAGTTTATTTTGGTGTGAGAAAAGCTGTGTATGATGCCTTTTTGAAAAACGGTATTGCAACACCAAGCAGCACCTTGGAGGTAACCATGATGGGTACTAAGTAAAAAACGAATAGCCATAAAATCAATAAAAATGTTATCTCTTATCAATAGTTTTTATTGTAAATACTTGCATTCTTAACAAGATATTAATACCTTTACAACAATAATGCTTAGGAAGTTACTATATAGCCTATTGCTTTTTATGACACTTGTCTTTTCAAGTGCTGTATTTGCACAGTCAAATTCTAAATTTGATAAGATGGACTATGTGAAAGTATATCCTAATCCGGTGATAACAGAAGCCACTATCAAAATCAGTGACAACATAGATTTGCAAAAATCAAACGTCAGTTTTACAGTTTATAATATTGTGGGTAAAGAGATTTTAAAATATTCCAATATTAAACAGGCTGAAATTAACTTCAGTAGTGATAAACTTTCCTCCGGAATGTATATCTATCAGTTAAAGGTAGATCAACGCACTCAAGCTACCGGCAAATTTACAGTCAAGTAGTTTAGCTTTTTATCAAAATTATTTTTTAAATAGCTTGTCTTATCATCTCAGATGAAGAAAATTCCATCGAAACCTCATAAGGATTATAAACCATCATTATATATGGATGCGGTAGATGATTATTGTGTATCAGGTCATAATAATTGACATGGCTGTCTTCATTCAATAAAAAGGGAAGTTGGTCCAATATGTCGGCATAAGAAAGTTTCTTAAAGCCTAAATCTATATTGACGGAAATAACGGCCGGACTTGTCGTAAAACTCATGATTTTATAATCAGAATACTTTCTTTTACAAAGCTCAAACAATTCATTTTTCAAAAATTTGGAGACTCCATGACTTCTGTATTTTGGCGCTACTATCAGACAGGTATTGGTCACATACTTCTGCTTTTCCCATATTTCTAAAGTGCAAAAACCCATCCATTCACCTGTCATTGGATGAAAAGCGAGAATAGAATTGCCTTCGACCATTTTTCCTATAATATAGGCAGCGCCTCTTTCTGCCACATTTACACCACGTTGTTTGACAGAAGTATTGATTTCAGAAGCTATCTGTTCTGCATAAATGCTGTCGTTAAAATCAGCTATTCGTATAATCGGTTTAAAAGAAGTTTCCAAAGGATAAAAGTTTAAAAAATAAAAAATAGATAAACCGGACTCTCTCAAGTCCTATTTCTGTAAAAAGAAATATTGAAAGATGATTTTACCTTTGGCCCTGCCTAAAAAAACTAACTCGTGCAGATGTAGGAGATACTATCTGATATAGTCCGAAATGACCTATAATATGAGTTATTGTGTTTTTCACTTCTATTGGTAATTTTATTTTATGTGCAATAATAAAAATAATTCTATATATGTGTGACAATTTAAGTGCCAATATTGTATAAAAAATGTCATTTTCTACTTTTCAACTTCAATTTCGAAATATAAAGGTGTATTTGGGGGAATGTCTCCACCACTTCCGGTAAACCCATAAGCCAGCCATGACGGTATCAAAAGAATGGCATGATCACCTTTTTTGAGTTGCATCAAAGCCAAATCCCAACCTTTAATAGCTTCATCGTTATCTACTTGAAAGGTATATGGAGAATTTCTTTTATACGAATTGTCTAATTCGGTATAATCCGGAAGAAGTTTTAAAATATAATGTACGCTGACACTTTGTTTTGATTTAATTTTTTGCCTTTTCTTTACTGTTTTAGTATCTTTTTTTAAAATATAAAGACCGTCTTTCTGATAAGTACATTTGTATTCGGGATATAGCCGGTGGGAGATTTGGTCGAAAAGACTTTTTTGCTCTTTTTTGAGTTTCTGCAAAAGTAATTCTTGCTCTAAATGAAGTGCCTCTTGGGTTTTAAAACTAATCAGACTGATGATATACTTATATCTTTTGTCATTGTTTTTTTCAGTTTCGTTTTGATCGGCCACCCATACCGGAATATAGGCAGTAGCAGTCTCTCCGGGTTTCATCTTTAAAAACACTTCCATGATATCACCTTTCATAAAATTATCACCTATCGTCATTTCCACTCCATCAGGATGTCCGAGATCATCCGTATTAAATATCATTGTACCGTCAGAAGAAAATTTTTTCAACCTCATTTTAATGATATCTCCTATCCGGGGTGAAAAACCCACTTCTTGGAGTGTATCTATATTATATTCTGTTCCATTTTCCAAGCTCTGAAACTCGTCTGCAAAAGAGAGATGACAGATAGAAAAGCAAAAAATTGCCACTAAAAATAAATATCGAATAAAGTGATTTTTCATTTGCAAATCAAAATACGGATTAGTATCTTACTACAATAGATTTTTGATATGAAAGTTTTAATGGTGTGTTTGGGAAATATTTGTCGTTCACCCTTAGCAGAAGGTATTTTAAAAGAAAAAGTTAAACAGAAAGGGTTAGATTGGAAAGTAGATTCTGCCGGGACGGGTGGATGGCACAATGGTGAGCAACCCGACAAAAGGTCTATACGTGTGGCGAAAAAGTATGGCATTGATATCGCCGATCAGATTTCAAGACAAGTGAGAAGTATTGATTATGAGGAGTTTGATTTGATATTTGCAATGGATAAACAAAATTATGAGAATTTAATGTTGCTGGCTGAAAAAGAAGAAAAATCAAAAATAAAGTTGATACTCAACGAAGTATATCCAAATCAAAATAAAAGTGTACCTGATCCATATTGGGATGATGATGGATTTGAAAAAGTGTTTCGGATGTTAGATGAAGCTTGTGATAAAATCATAGAACGATATATGTAGTGAATTATTTTAACGGTTCGGGAGCGAGATAATGTGGGTCATTTAGGTAAGAATTATCAGTCATAGATTCTAAAAAAGCTATCAAGTCTTTCTTCTCTTCTTCTGTGATTCCTAAGCCCCAACGATTAAATTCCAAAACTCTTCTGTTCGCTTCTGCTATCATAATAGGTTCTAAAGAGGGAGAAAATTTAGGGCCTTGATTATAAAAATCTATGACTTCCTCCAAAGTAGAAAATCGTCCATCATGCATATAAGGCGCAGTCGCTCGAAGATTTCGTAATGTCGGAATCTTAAACTTACCATTGTCAGAAGATTTTCCTGTAAAACCACCAAGACCCCAATCTGAAAAATCATTGGGATTGTCTATCAAATCCAAGCCATTATTCATAAAGGTAGTAGAACCGTGTACCAACAACTCGGGAGTCGTATGACAATGAAAACAATCTGCCTTCTCGGTATTAAAAAGTGCCTGTCCACGTTTTGCAGCAACACTCAATTCTTTTTCGCCACGCATTGCCTTGTCAAAATCAGAATTATACACCACCAAAGTTTTTACATATTGCTCTATGGCTTTCGTTATCAAGTCTGATGTAACAGCCTCCGTATTAAATGCTTTTTTAAACTTCTCTCTATATGTCGGTACGGCTTGTATCCTTTCCACAACCGTATTCCAATCGCTGTTCATTTCTAATGGATCTGTGACAGGGGAAAGGGCTTGTTCTCTCAAAGTGGCTGCCCTGCCGTCCCAAAAGAATTGCTTACTCCAAGCGAGATTTAATAATGACATAGAATGTCTCTTTCCCGGCAAACCTTCTACGCCTATACTCCATCTTTTTGGATCACTAAATCCATTTTCAGGTTGATGGCAACTTGCACAAGACATGGTGAAATCTTTGGATAATCTATTGTCAAAAAACAGATAATGTCCCAAGTCAACTCCTTCATTAGTCAAAGGATTTTGTGGATCATCTACAAAAGTTCTAAAATTAGATATGAATGGAAAATCGTAAGGTGTGGTTTTAAAGTCATCTTCATTTGCTTCTACTCCATCTTTTTTACAAGAAAGTGCCAAAAATAAAATCAGAAAACAATAAACTAATATTTTCATTCTATACTATGTGCAAGGTTATTCATCATTTTGATGCCTTCATCTTTCTGAAACTCTCCTTCACTATGAAAGCTGAAAAAAGTAGTAAAATCTATATCTTCAAAAACTTTTTCCAATCGGATTTGTAAATCTTTTTGGGAAACGGATTGATTATCAGTAGATTTTATCGGAATGGTGATACTTCTTAAATATTCATCGCCTCCAAGATGATAGCTCATAAAATGATTAAATTCGCCAAGATTAGGATAATTAGTAGCTGCTTCAAGAATTAAAAATCTGTATTTTAGCATGTCCCAGTAAGTGTCTTGCTCCCGACTGAGTGGATGATTAGCCGGAAAAGTGTTGGGATTGATATCATTTAATGCAGGTGTCAAGCCGAGATAAAATTTCATGGCAATATAATTCCCTTGAGGTACAATAAAATTCATTTGCTCCGATTTTCCCAAATCGTACAGAAATACATTTTCAGGATAATCTTTAAACCTGACCGAAACGTCATTTCCATTGCTATCAACCAATGAAATATCGGAAAAATAAAGTTTTAGATTTTGAACTTTTAACTGATAATCATCTACAAATTCATAAGCACTATCTAAAACCAATTTTTTATTGTTTAAAGTTGTCGTTAAATTTATCTGTACAGATAATTCTTTGTCCTTGTTTTCATTCAAAGTCAAATCATCTTTTTTACAAGCTGTAAAAAATAGGAAACTGAAAAAGAATAGATATAGGATTGGTTGCATCGTAGAATTTTTACCAACTAAGTTACAGATTTTATGAATTGTATAACCATAAGAATCTTTAACGAAGCTTAAAGAAAAAATCTTTAACAGATAGATACTCAAACAAATTTTATTAGACGAGAGTCAGGGAAGAAACTTTTGCTTATATTGGTAATATGTTTGACAATTTTATAGTGGCACTTGAAAAACAATTGAAAGAACCTCTTCCGGGTAGAGAAGCACAAAAATTAATGCAACCCTACCTCCCTTTATTGTCCAAGTTTGATCTGCGTATGCCTAAAAATAACGCTAAAGAAAGTGCAGTGATGGCATTGATTTATCCCAAACGAGATCAGCCTCATATTGTTTTGATAGAAAGAGCCATCTATAAAGGCGTGCATAGTGGTCAGATAAGTCTTCCGGGAGGGAAATTGGAAGCGGATGAGACACCTTTGGTCTGCGCTATTCGGGAGACCTGCGAGGAAGTGGGTGTACAAAAAAATGATTATCATGTCATAGGTAATTTGACCAAAACATATATACCACCCAGCAATTTCAATGTCCAGCCTTTTGTGGCAGTGGCAGATAAACCTTTTGATTTGGAAAAAGACCAACGCGAAGTTTCTACAATTTTAGAAACACCTCTTTCTTATCTATTTGATAAAGACAGGCGCAAAGAAAAGTGGATGAAAAGTGCAGTAGGGCTGAAAGTAAAAGCTCCTTATTTTGACATCTATGACAGAACGCTGTGGGGGGCTACTGCTATGATTTTGAGTGAATTAATAGAAGTTGTCAGTTTGGCTCCTCAAGAATATCTGAAAAGATAAAAGCGACAAAACCTCTATGTTTTCAACCTTTTAGTGTGAAACCACGACTAAGTGGTAGTCTTTTTTCCCCTTACGGATAAGTATAAATTTATCGTTTAAAACATCTTCTTTGGAAATTTGATACTGCTCGTTGACTTTTTCCTGATTGACAGCAACGGCATTTGAACTCAAAGCCCTTCTTGCTTCACCTTTAGATTTGTATATATCCGTATTTACCGATAAAAATTCGGTGATATCTATTTCAGAATTGAGTTCTTCACTTTTAATAGAATAAGATGGCACTCCTTCAAAAATCTCTAAAATAGTTTTTTCATTGAGTGCTTGTAAACTTTCTTTTGTTGATTTTCCGAAAAGCACATCTGAAGCTTTGACAGCATTTTCATAATCTTCTTCAGAATGGACGAGAATAGTAAGCTGCTCGGCCAATTTTTTCTGTAGAACTCTCAAATGAGGAGCTTGCTCGTGTTCGGTGATGAGTGTATCAATTTCTTCTTTCGATAAAAAGGTAAACACTTTTATCCAATTTTTTACATCATCGTCTGAGGTGTTGAGCCAAAACTGATAAAACTTATAAGGAGAAGTCCTTTCAGGATCTAACCAAATATTTCCTTGTTCTGTCTTCCCAAACTTTTTACCGTCCGCCTTTTTTACCAAAGGAGAAGTCATGGCGAAAGCTTCACTTCCATCCATTCTTCTAATCAGTTCTACTCCGGTTGTGATATTTCCCCATTGATCACTTCCGCCCATTTGTACTTTTACGCCTTTTTCCTTGAAAAGATGATAAAAATCGTAACCTTGTATCAGTTGGTAGGAAAATTCGGTGAACGAGATACCCACATCACCTGTAAAACGTTGTTTGACAGAATCTTTTGCCATCATATAGTTGACAGAAATATGCTTACCTACATCTCTGATAAATTCTAAAAAGCCCATTCCTTTGAACCAATCGTAATTATTGACAAGTTGAGCAGAATTATCTTTATTGTCAAAGTCTAAAAACTTACTCAATTGTTTCTTAATGCCATTGAGATTTTTTTGAAGCGTGGTATCATCTAAAAGATTTCTTTCTTTTGACTTTCCGGATGGGTCGCCCACCATACCGGTGGCTCCACCTACTAAAGCAAATGGAACATGCCCATGTCTTTGAATGTGCATTAAAATAATAATGGGAACCATACTACCAATGTGCAGACTATCAGCTGTAGGGTCAAATCCAATATATGCTCTCACTTTTTCTTTAGCAAACAATTCTTTTGTTCCCGGAGTCATATCTTGAATCAATCCTCTCCACTCTAATTCTTCTATCAGACTCATTTTAAAAATTTTGCACAAAAATATAATCTATTTAAGAGTTTAGCGTTATAAATTTGTATTAACTTAATTTGGTCAAATTCTATCTTTAACTACTCGTATATTAAAGAAGTTGTTTACCTTTAATTTTCATTTGTATGATTTTTAGTGCTTTTTTAACAAGATAATCAATGAATAATAAACCGTCTTGTAAGATAATATGGGCTATTTTATTACTTGCATTCTTTGTGCAAGATAATTTCTTAATAGCACAACCTGCAAAGTATAGTAACGCATTTATGGATATAGGTGTGGGAGCGAGAAACTTAGGTTTAGGAAATGCGACAATTGCGAGTGTCTCTGATTTGAGTGCCGGATACTGGAATCCATCAGGATTAGTCAACCTTGAACAGACTGCCCAAGTGGGTTTTATGCACTCCGAATATTTTGCAGGTATTGCGAAATACGATTGGTTGGGAGCCGCATTCTCATTAGATAGCGGGAAAAATGCTTTTGGTATCAATGCTATTAGATTTGCAGTAGATGATATTCCTAATACAATCAATTTGATAGGGCCGGATGGAAGTATCAACTATGACAACATTCGTTCATTTTCTGTAGGAGATTATGGCTTTATGTTTTCTTATGCTCGAAGAATTAGTAATAATTTGTCTGTTGGTGGGACTGCCAAAATTGTCTATCACAAAGCAGGAAGTTTTGCTAAAGCTTATGGGTTTGGCATAGATGTAGGGGCGCAATACAAGTTGAAAGATTTTAAGTTTGGTGTAAATATCAGGGATATTACAACAACCTTTAACGCTTGGAACTTCTCTTTTACCGATGAAGAAAGAACAAATCTTCTTTTGGCAGAAAATGAAATACCTGACAATTCTTTGGAAGTCACTATGCCCAAAATTTTATTAGGCGCCGGTTACTATAAGCGGTTTAACAAGTTTGAATTGAATGCAGAATTAGCGATAGACATAACGACAGACGGGAAAAGAAATGTCTTAGTTCCTGCTAAGCCATTGAGTTTTGATCCACATTTAGGAGTTGAAATAGGATTTGCGGATATTGTTTATGTCAGAGGTGGTGTGAGCAATATACAGAAAGAATTAAAAAGCAATAATATAGATAAGAAAGTGACAGCCCAACCTAATATTGGGGTAGGTTTGAGATTTAAGACGATTGCGGTAGATTATGCTTTTACGGATGTAGGAAGTAAAGAGACCTCTACTTTCTCACATGTTATTTCGGCAAGAATTGGTTTTAATAAAAAGAGTAAGTAATCATGAAAAGAGTTTTTTCTCTGATAGCTATATTTTTCGCATTGTTTCAGTTTGTTAAAGCTGAGACTTATGGTAATGAGTGGATAGATTCCTCTTTGACATACTATAAATTCAAAGTGGCGGAAGAAGGTTTGCACCGTATCTCTTATGAGACATTGCTAAAGGGGGGCATTCCTGAACAAAGTATTATTGGAGATTATGTGCGATTATATAGAGATGGCGAAGAGATTCCGGTTTACCTAACTAATAATGGGCATTTTTCTACGGGTGACTTTATAGAATTTTTTGGTGTTGGCAATGATGGTAAGATGGATACACCACTTTATTTGGATTCTAAAAATCAACCTAATGTTTATGTTAGTAATTATACAGATACCGCAACTTACTTTCTTACTTTTACAAGTATAGGACAAGGAAAGAGAATTACTTCTGTAGAAAACAAGCTTGAAAAGCTACCTGACAAGGAAGAGTTTTTTTATAAACAAAGCATTGTCTTTAGATTTGGATACTTTAATAAGGGAGAAAACCCTAATCAGCTTTTAAACTATGTTACTAATTCGGAGTTTGATGTTGGAGAAGGTTTTACAGGGCAACCGACGGTAAAAGATAGAAAAGTAAATTTTAGTTTAGGAACTAGAAACCATTTAACAAATGATGATTATCCTACGCGAATTAAGGGGCTCATCGTATTTGAAAACAACTCAACAGCCCACTTAGTTGATATTGAATTTGGAAATCAATTTATTACAAGTATAGGAGGTAATAGAGCAGGCATTCATGAATTTAACTTTGAATTTCCAACTTCTAAATTACTATCTCCCAATACAGCTCTATCTATAACACCGAGAATACAAAATGAAAGGGTTAGATTCTGTTGGGCGGTTATAGACTATCCCAGCTTTTATAGATTTCCGAATACGAGTAAAACAAGATTGGCTGTTCATAAAACAAGCGATAGTTATATAGAAGTTACTAATCTTGATGATAGATCAACAGAAGTAATTGTTTATGATCTAAAAAATCGTAACAGATATATAGCAATAAAAGATAAGGATATACTTAAAGTTCATTTTCCAAGTACTTTACTACCTAAAGACAGCCTTTACATGAGTAGTCAAGACACTATAGACATCACTCAGATAAAGACAATCTATCCTGTTAATATACCAATGATTCAAGATAACAAAAACTATATTATCATCACGACAAAAACCTTGACAAAAAACAGTGATGGTACTAACTATGTGGAAGAATATAAAAAGTATAGAGAAAGTGATGAAGGAGGAAATTACGCAGTGGGTGTTTATTATATAGATGAACTCGATGATGCATTTGCTTCAGGTATCAAAGGTCATCCGATGGCTATACGGGGTTTTGTTAATTACTTGATGGATTATCAAACTATCAAGCCTAAATATATTTTTATTATTGGGAAAGGATATGACTACTCTGTCAACAGAAATAACCCCGAAGAATTTATACAATCTTATGGAAATCCTGCCTCTGATAATCTTCTTGTAGGGCGTTCAACGCAGTCTCCATATCCTCAGGTTGGTGTCGGTCGATTATCCGCAAGAACGAGTAACGATATTAAAATATATCTTGAGAAAATAAAAGAATATGAAGAAGCTCAAAAATATCATGGACTCACGGATCAAACCCTTGAGAAAAAAGAATGGATGAAATCTATTTTGCACTTAGGTGGGGGAGATTTTGTTGATGAACAGACCACTTTTGCAAGATACCTTGAAGGTTACAGGAAAATTATTGAAGGTCCAAAGTTTGGAGGGAAAGTTCATAGCGTTTATAAACACTCTACCGATCCGGTCCAAATAGCACAATCTGCTGTGATTGACTCGATGTTATTAAACGGTACTTCTTTAATAACGTATTTTGGTCACTCATCTACAACTAAAGTTGACTTTGATTTGGAACCAGAAGATTTCAATAATCCTAAGGGAAAATATCCGTTTATGTTTACAAATGGTTGTTTTGTAGGAAATATTTTTACTACTACGGATTCATATAGTGAAAGATTTGTTTTAACACCTGATAAATGCGCAATAGCTTATTTGGCACCTATGACGTATGCAATTGCATATTCATTGAATCAATATTCCAGTAATTTTTATAAAAGATTGGGTGTTGAAAATTATGGAGAGCCAATAGGTAATATTCTTAAAAATACGGCGGCAGATGTAATGAAAAGCAGTTTGGACATTGATGTTGTATTGGGTCAGCAAATGGTTTATCATGGCGACCCTGCGATTAGATTAAACTCTTTTGGAAAACCTGATTATATTATTACCGAAAAGTCTATTTCATTCTCTCCTGAAGTCGTTAATGTGAGTGTTGATACCTTTGACTTAGTGATTAATCATAAGAATATTGGTATGGCGATGGATACAACCTATAAAATCTTTGTACAAAGAACCTTGCCAAATGGAGAAATTGAAACTTATGAATCAATTGTCAAAACTCCTTATTATTCAGACACAGTCAGGATTCCCATCCCAACGAATAAGGTAAACGGCTTAGGCCAAAATACCTTTTACATAAAAATTGATGCTGATAATCAATTTGATGAACTGTCAGAACAAAATAACGAAGTTACAGTTTCTCGTTATTTTACGATTGACGATCTTTTCCCCATCAGACCTTTTGAATATAGTATCGTTAATCATGACAACGTAAAATTAGAATACTCTACTGCCAATCCTTTAATTGATAATAGAAGATATATCGTACAAATAGATACAAGTGAGTTTTTCAATAGTCCTTTACTTGTTAGCGATAAAATTTTATCTGATGGAGGAGTCATAAGATGGAAACCTAATGTTAAGATGCTTAATAATACGGTATATTATTGGAGAGGTAGTCTTGATACAATATACGGGAATGAATTAAGTTGGAATAAAAGTTCTTTCTTATATAACACAAGCCTATCAGAAGGTTGGAATCAATCGCATTATTTTCAATTCTTACCGGATATATATAACAATATGAGACTGAAAGAAGATAGAAAGTTTCATTTTATAGAAAGTGTTCAAGGTATTAAAGTTATCAATGGTGTAGATGCAGTGGGTTATAATGATAGAGTACTGTTTGATAACAATGGTCTTGTCGCAAGAAATGCTTTCGCTCGAAGCAGTTATTTGTTTTATGTTTTAGATACAAGGACGATGTTGCCTATGAGTACCTATCAGGTTGGAAATACCGGTTTTGGTCAATATGGCAATACCATTAGCTCGGTATTGACAGATGTGAAGATTATTGAATTTGATACAAGAACTTCAAAAGGAAGAGCTGCTTGTTATAATTTTATCAAAAATATAATTCCGGATCAAGCAATAGTTGTTGCATATAGTTTTCAAAATGCAAATTATTCTTTGTGGGCGGCAGATGATACTGTACCCGGATTTAACGGTGAAACGCTTTTTGATGCATTTGAGTCAATAGGTATTACTGATATTAGAAGCGTAAAAGAATTGCAACCGACAGTATTTTTTACCCAAAAAGGAAATCCGCTTTTTGCGACACAGCAAATTATTAAAGATCAATCTGAAAAGATAGATGTCGAATTCTTTTATGAAGGCTCATCAGATCGTGGGAATATTCTTTCACCTTTGATAGGACCTGCACTTAAATGGAATACCATAGATTATAATTGGCAAAGCTTGGATAATCCTAAGACCGATATTACGAAATATTCTCTTATAGGATATGAGAAAAATGGAGTGAAAACAAGATTGTTAGAAGATTTTAAGAGAAATGCGGATATATCATTTATTGATGCCGATGAATATCCTTTCTTGCAATTAGAATTTAATGCCAAGGATAGTATGAATACCACCGCTCCACAACTAGATTATTGGAGAATTATTTACGATGATGTACCTGAAGGTGCGATGAGTCCGCAAAAACATCTCGTAAAAACTCCTGATTCTATTCCCTATGGCGGAACTTTTAAAGCTGAGATTGCTTTTGAAAACCTGACTAATATTGATATGGATAGTGTCTTAGTGAAATTCACAGTAAAAGATGCTAATAACCAGACAAAAGAATACTATAAAAGATTTGCTCCTCTTCCCGGTAATGACTATATCGTCATTGATTTTGAATATACGCTCAACCAACCACCAAATCAAGGAATCAATACTATCATATTTGAAGCAAACCCTGATGACAATCAGAAGGAAAAGTATCATTTTAACAACTTTGCCATTTTTACCGTAAAAATTGAAAAAGATATCTTAAATCCTATCATGGATGTTACCTTTGATGGAAGACATATTACAGACGGAGAGATTGTTTCACCTACTCCGGAGATTCTTATCAGACTCAAAGATGAAAATGTACATTTAGCACTAAATGATTCTACATTGTTTAAAGTATTTTTAAAAAAGCCTGGAACGAGTACGCCTATTTCATTAGATCCAAGTCAAAATAATTTTAGTTTTATTCCCGCTGATGAAAATAATCTTACACAAAGCAATGAAGCTAAATTATTTTATAGACCTTCTTTTGTTGAAGATGGTATCTATGAATTGAGAGTACAAGGTGCTGATAGAAGTAATAACGATGCCGGTAAAAATGAATATAGAATACAGTTCAAAATAGATACAAGACCGGCAATTTCTAATATTATTAATTATCCAAATCCTTTTTCTACCTCTACACAGTTTATCTTTACAGTGACAGGGACTGAAGTTCCCACTGACTTGAAGATACAAATAATGACTATTACAGGTAAAGTAGTGAAAGAGATTACTGCTGCTGAGCTTGGCGATATTCATATTGGTGTCAATCGTACCAATTACAAATGGGATGGTCGTGATACGTATGGAGGTAAATTGGCCAATGGTCTTTATTTGTATAGAGTAACTGCCAGATTAAATGGTAAGAATATGGATTTGTTAGAAGGTGCTGTTGATAAGTATTTCAAGAAAGGATTTGGTAAGATGTATATTGTTAGATAAACGATAGCCTTGATACTCATCATTTTCAAACATCAAAAATGCAAGTAAGTAAAAATATTTATAATCATAAATGCAAAATATTTTTTTATATAGGACTTGTTTGTTACTCATCTCTTTTGGTCATATCTGCCACTTTATACAAAGAACGTATTATACAGCCCGATAACTCTGCATATTTATTTGAGATTTTAAATTCTAGTGATTTTGTTATTGCTCAAGTGAGAAGGATTGCCATTTTTCCTCAAATACCATCAGTAATAGCAACAAAAATAGGTATGTCATTGAGAAATGTCGGCATCTTATTCTCTGCGGGTTATACATTATATTATTTTTTAATATATATGTTATTAGGTACTGTATTGAAAAAGTATAAATTTGCTTTAGTGCTTCTACTTCTTAATATCCTCATCGTCAGTCATACTTTTTATTGGTTTGTATCTGAGCTACCTTTAGGAATTGCAGCATTGATTCTTCTGGTAGCAATATATGAAAATCGCCGATTCAAAGATATAGCGTTTTATGAACATCCAATATTATTGGTCTCTATGTTTCTCATCATCACATCACATCCACTAACAGTCTTTGCATTTGCGTTTACAATGCTGTATTCATTAAGAATGGAAATGTTAAAAAAAGATATCGTCGCATACTTGAGCGTGATATCTATCATCTTATATATTGCATTTAGAATATATTATGAAAACGATTACGAGACGAACAGAATTAATGCGTTACAAAATATATTCGTATTGTTTCCAAATTATATAAACATAGAATCTAACATCGTGTTGGTACGTGATTTTATCAATTATACTTTCGCAATAGCTATATGGGTGATGTTTGTATGCTACTATTTAAAGGCGAAGAAATACTTTGATTTATTATGGATAAATGTATTTTTATTATCTTACCTGTTTATTATAAATGTATCTTTTTACGATGTTGTTATTTCATACTATTTTGAAAACATGTATGGAGTAATCACACTTGCGTTATCTTTTATTTTTGTCTTTGAACTTTTACCTAAAATTAAACAAAGTACTTTACAGATATTCATATTCGTTGCTATGTGTACGGTCTGTTTTATTAGAATCTTTAATTATAAAGATTTTTATAACTTAAGAATACATTGGTTACGTAATTATATAGAAAAACAAGAATATAGAAATGTTGCTCTCCCCGATATAATAGCTCCAAAAGATACGCTCCTTGCTTCTTGGGCTGTACCTTATGATGCCATCTTATTATCAAGTTTGGAAAGAGGGGAAACCTATAGTATTGTTTTTATATCAGAATTGGATTCTTTACCTATGCCCAAACCAATTTATGAAGGTAAAATATTAACTGGTTTGAGAGATATCCCCTATAATAAAATCGCTAAAAGATATTTTAATTTTGAGGAAAGCCCTTATCATGTACAATACAATCTATACGAATAAGATGTCTGTCAAATAAGTAAAAATCAACAAATTCTTACGATATTTGACAAAATGAAGCAATACCAAGATTTACTTCGTCATATATTAGAACATGGACAACAAAGAGAAGATCGCACAGGTACTGGTACGATAGGAGTCTTTGGGTATCAAATGCGATTTGATTTGAATAAAGGATTTCCTTTAGTGACTACCAAAAAAGTACATCTCAAATCTATCATCCATGAACTTCTTTGGTTTTTAAAAGGTGAGACCAATATTCAATATTTATGCCGGCATCAAGTGAGAATATGGGATGATTGGCCTTTTGAGAAATACTGCAAGAGTGATGAATACAAAGGTGAAACTATCAAAGAATTTGCTGAAAAAATTGCTGTCGATACTGACTTTGCCCCAAAATGGGGTAACTTAGGGCCGGTCTATGGTTCACAGTGGCGTTCATGGCCGGATGGGAAGGGTGGAGAGATAGACCAAATAGAAAAAATTATCAACCAAATTAAAAATACACCGGATTCCAGACGATTAATTGTCAGTGCTTGGAATGTGGCAGACATAGACCAAATGACTTTGCCTCCTTGCCATACTCTATTTCAATTTTATGTAGGCTCCCCATTAAAAGAGGGCGGTAAAAGAACCTTGTCATGTCAATTATATCAAAGAAGTGCAGACGTGTTTCTCGGAGTGCCATTCAACATTGCTTCTTATGCTTTATTGACTATGATGGTGGCACAGGTTTGTGATTTGGAATTGGGGGATTTTGTACATACTTTTGGAGATGCGCATATTTATTTGAATCATTTAGAACAAGTCCATCTACAATTAACGAGAGAACCTTTACCTTTGCCTAAAATGAAAATCAATCCGGATGTAAAAAATATTTTTGAATTCAAGTTTGCGGACTTTGAGTTGCAGAATTATGAAAGCCACCCGGCAATAAAAGGCAAAGTAGCAGTATAAATTCATCAATCATGTTCATATCTTTAATCGTAGCAGTTTCTGAAAATGGTGTCATAGGAAAAGATAATCATTTACCTTGGAAATTATCGGCAGACTTAAAAAGGTTCAAACATTTTACTACCGGTAAAGCGATTATCATGGGACGCAAAACTTTTGAATCCATTGGTCATCCGTTACCCAAGCGTATCAATATTGTTTTGAGTAAAAATCCGGATTATAAACCGGAAAAGACAGTCGTATTTTCAGAACTTTCTACTGCACTGAACTTTATCGCAGACAATGGTATTGATGAAGTTTTCATCATTGGTGGTTCAGGTATTTTTGAACAGACCTTAGATATTGCAGACAGAATCTATCTGACAAAAGTGCATGCGACAATTGAAGGAGATACTTTTTTTCCGGAAATAGATATGGACGAATGGGATATTATTGATGAAGAACATGTCCCGAAAGACCTTGAAAACCAATACGACAGTACTTTCTATCTCTTGGAGCAGTAAAGACAAGAGGGCTTTAACCATCTATAAAAGTTTCTAACAAATTTTAACCGCCAACATCTTTATTGTCATCTTCTAATATATTTAACTTAGTGTTTTATATTAAATAGATTCTATCAGATAATATTATGGATGTAAGCTCATTAAGGACGACACTTTTAGCCGATTTACAACAAGAAGTTCAGGAACAAAGCAGATTCGTAGATTTACTTAGAAATGAAGTCTCCAAGTCTATCATCGGACAAAAGTATATGTTAGACAGACTTTTGCTTGCCTTGCTGACCAATGGTCATATTCTATTGGAAGGCGTTCCGGGTTTGGCTAAAACTTTAGCGATTAAAACACTCTCGCAAGCTGTAGATGTGAATTTCAGTAGAATACAGTTTACGCCCGATTTACTTCCTGCCGATATCGTAGGAACTATGATATACCAGCAACACAAAGGTACCTTTGAAGTCAGAAAAGGACCTATCTTTTCAAACTTTGTTTTAGCTGATGAAATCAATCGTGCACCGGCAAAAGTCCAGTCTGCACTTTTACAAGCCATGCAGGAAAGAATGGTTACTATCGGAGAAAATACCTTTCAACTCCCAGAACCCTTTTTAGTCATGGCTACACAAAACCCTATTGAGCAAGAGGGGACTTATCCATTGCCGGAGGCGCAAGTAGATAGATTTATGTTGAAAGTAGTCATTGATTATCCTGAATATGAGGAAGAAAGGCTTATCATGCGCATGAATGCCAACAACGAATGGTCTAAAATTGAAGCTTGTGTCAATAGTGAGGAAATATTGAGAGCCAGAAAGACAGTCCAGAATATCTATATGGATGAAAAGGTTGAAAAGTATATACTTGATATTGTTTTTGCAACCCGCTATCCTGAAAAATATAAGCTTTCAGAAATTCAAAATTATATTTCTTACGGTAGTTCTCCAAGAGCCAGCATCAGTTTGGCACTTGCTGCAAGAGCGCAAGCCTTTATCCAACATAGAGCCTATGTGACACCGGATGATATTAAGTCTATTGTGAAAGACGTCTTGCGTCACCGTATCGGATTGACTTTTGAAGCAGAAGCCGAGCAAATCACTGCCGAGCAAATTGTTGACAAAATCATACAAACTATAGACGTACCTTAATGGATATCCGCCAAATTATATCTCGCGTACAGGAGATAGAAATCAGGTCTAAACTACTCTCTAACCAAGAATTTGCAGGAGAATACAAAACTGCGTTCAAAGGAAGAGGTATGCAGTTTAGCGAAGTGAGGCAATATTCTTATGGTGATGATGTCAGACATATAGATTGGAATGTTTCCGCAAGGATGCAAAATCCATATATTAAGCTTTTTCAGGAAGAAAGAGAACAAACTTTGTTCTTTCTGGTAGATATCAGTTCATCCGTCTTGACAAGTATTGCCGAGACCGACCGTAAAGAACGAATTGCCGAAATGGTGGCTGCTTTGGCTTTCTCTGCCAATAAAAACCGGGATAAGGTAGGTTTGTTGTTGTTTGACACAGAGGTAAGAATGGTTTTACCACCTGTAAGTGGCTATCAGCAAATCATACAGATGATAAAAAATATCTTGCAGGCTGAAAGTGTACAAAACAAAGGAACAGATTTTGATGAAGCTATCCGATATTTCAAAAGGATTTATAAAAAAAATGCAATTGTCTTTCTGATTTCGGATTTCATCAATGATAATTATGAAAATGCAGTCAAATTATTGTCTGCCGGCAATGACTTAATAGGTGTGGCAGTAAAAGATCCTTTGGATGATATGTTGCCGGATATCGGTTTGGTACAAATTAAAGATGCTGAAACCGACGCCGTGACATGGATAGATACTTCTTCCTCAATATACAAGAAGTGGTATCGACAAACATCCGTCTTGCGTAATGAAAGATTTAAAAAAGCTTTCGACAAGGCTCGTGCTTCTACCATTTTAATTTCAGATAGAGATAATTATATTCAAAAATTAAAAATGTTTTTTCACCAAAGAGCAAAAATGAGATAGAATGAAAAAAGTGATAGTTTTCTTTTTTTGTTGTCTCCCATTGTTTGTTTGGGCTAAAGATGATATCTCGGGTCATGCAAAATTTTTAAATCCCGAATTGATAATCGGAGAAAAAATATTTTTGGAAGTAGAAATTAAAGCACCCAAATCATATATCATTCATTTTCCTACCGAAGCGCCCAAAATAGAACAATTACAGATGTTTGGTGAGCCGGAACCGACTACTCAGACCACACAGGCAAAAGATTATATTTATAAGAAAAGATATGCCTATATCGCTTTTGATAAGGTGACAGCCCAGCCTCAAATTACGATTCCTTATACTCAAAATGACAAAGAGAAACAATTAGAAATACAGGTAGATGCATTTCAGGTGAAAAGAATAGCTGTTGACTCTTTAGATACAGTGCGGACACCTTATCCACCAATGGAGTTTCAGAAAAAAATGGGATGGAAAGAACTTGTTTTAGGTTTACTGTTTATTTTGGCTTTGATATTGGTTTATTTGTTTATTCAATGGAGAAAAGGTAAAAACAGCTTGCAAATACCACCCGAAGAAGAACCAAGACCTTGGGCATTGAAACAAATTGATACTTTAAACAATCAAATACCTTTTACCTATCAAAAAGAAGCTTGGATTCTGCTGACAGATGTGGTACGATTATATATTCAAAAAACTTGGAATATTCAGGCTCCTTATCAATCTACAGGTGAAACACTTTTTGAATTGAGTAAAAAAGAGCGGTATCATGAGATGATAGATAAGGTCTCTGAGATACTCAGTCTGGGGGATGAGATAAAATTTGCAGGTGCAGATTCCAATCTTGAGCAACAAAAAAACGCTATTCGGATAGCCAATGACATTATCAACTTTGAACCTCATATCCCCACAATAGATGAAAAAGAGGAGGTAAAAGATGTTTGATATGACTTTTGCAGAACCTTGTTTTTTTCTACTTCTGTTATTGATACCCTTTTTGTGGATACACTATGTCAAAACTGAAGATAAAATTACCCGAAAAATGAAAGTACCGGGTTTGCCGGCTTCTTTTCCTTCAAAAAGTGGAAGAGTAAGATGGCGACACATTCCTTTCTTTTTAAGGGTGATTGCAATTATTATCTTGGTGATTGCATTAGCACGACCACAAAGACAGGTCGGAAATGTGCCTTTAAGTGTAGAAGGGATAGATATTATGCTGTCATTGGATATATCGGGAAGTATGCTAGCAAGAGATTTCAAACCAGATAGGTTGCAAGCCGCCATTAAGGTAGCTAATGATTTTATAGAAAAGAGGACAAACGACAGAATCGGCTTGGTGATTTTTGCTGCTGAAAGTTTTACGCAATGTCCTTTGACCACAGATCACAATGTCTTAAATACACTTTTATCCAATATCAATATTGATATGCTCCAAGACGGAACCGCAATAGGTATGGGATTAGCCACTGCTGTCAGTCGTTTGAAAAATAGTGAAGTAAAAAATAGAATCGTTATTTTAATGACTGATGGTGAAAACAATACCGGCTATATTGACCCCATCACGGCAATGGAAATGGCAAAGTCCGAACATGTTAAAGTTTATACCATAGGAATTGGGAAAAAAGGAGTTGCACCTTTCCCATTTAAAGATTCTTTTACGGGTAAAACCGTTTATAGAGATGTAGAAGTCAATATAGACGAAGAACTTTTAAATAAGATTGCCAAAGAAACAGGCGGTAAATATTATCGCGCCGAAAACAACCGAGAACTCAATCAAATCTATGAGGATATTAATCACTTAGAAAAATCAAAAATCAAAGTCAATGCTTTTGTTCCCAAAGAAGAACTTTATTTCCCATTTATTTTGGCAGGACTGTTCCTTTTGATTTTTGAATGGATATTCAGAACATTTTATCTAAAACAGTATATCTAAAATGTGGCGTTTAGAACATATTGGTATTCTTTGGTTTTGGCTTATCATACCGGCTACAGCTTTTATTTTGTATCTTTTGATTCAAAAGAGAGAACGAAAACTAAATACTTTTGGTAATTCTAAAAAAATCATCTCATTAATACAGACCGAATCTAAATGGCAGTCGGTAGTTAAAAAATGGATTTGGTCATTAGCAGTTATTTTATTGGTTTTAGCTTTAACTAATCCACAATCCGGTGAAGAACAAGAGTCTGTTACTAACAAAGGAAGCAATGTCATTATTGCTTTAGATTTATCAAATAGTATGCTTGCAAAAGATATTGCACCAAGCAGATTGGAAAGGAGCAAAAAGTTTTTACAAGATTTGGTGAGAAAATTGAGTGGAGATAGAGTTGCTTTTATTGTTTTTGCAGGAAAAGCGTATGTGCAGATGCCGTTCACTACTGATTATGGAACTTTTGAAATGCAGCTCAATAGTGTCACTACCGATATGATGCCGACACAAGGAACTGCCTTGCGTGAAGCGATACAGATGTCCTCTTCTTTGCAAGGAACTGAAAACAATCCTGAAAGAATATTGGTATTGCTTTCAGACGGAGAAGATCATGATAAAGGTGCGGTTTCACAAGCTAAAAAAGCAGCGGAAAATCATTTGCTGATTCATACTATCGGTATAGGTACTTCATCAGGTGCTCCTGTACCTGAAACATTATCGGACGGAGAAGTTCGTTATAAAAAAGATGATGCAGGGAATCAGGTGATTTCAAAACTCAACGAAAAAACTCTTCAAGAAATTGCTACTGCCGGCGGTGGTAAATATTTTAACATCAACAATGAAAAAAATGCATTAAAAGAAATACAAAAGAGTATCAAGTGGTCGAAAAGTGCTACCGGAGAGGAAAAGGTTTATACACGGTACAAAAACTATTTTCAGTACTTCCTTTTTCCGGCTATCATTTTACTCATGTTAGAGATTGCAGGTGTACACATTTTGACATTTAGAACAAACAAAAATCAGATGACAAGTTTGTTGGTACTTTTATCCTGTAGTATATTTTTATCTTGTAATGAGAATGACAGAGTAACAGCATTTCAAAATTATCAGAAAGGTAATTTCCCAGAGGCTACAAATCTTTATAAGAAGATAGCTGAAAAAGATAGCTCTGCCGAAAACTTGTTTAATTTGGCTACAAGCTTGTATTTTCAAAAATTACCGGATAGTGCAACTGCTCTCTATGAAAGAGTCTTAAAATTACAACCTGAAAAAAGTATCATAGCAAATACCTTTTTCAACAAAGCTAATATTGCCATCGCAACAAAAGATTATCAAACCGCTTTGGACAATCTGAAAAAATCTTTGGAGTTTTCTCCCGGTAACTATCGGGCACAATATAACTTGAGTATAGTACTATCTTTGATGGATAACCAAGACAAGAGCCAAGAGCCAAGAACCAAGAGCCAAGACGAGAATCAAGATAAGAACCAAGAGCCAAGAGCCAAGAACCAAGACCAAGATAAGAGCCAAGAGCCAAGAGACAAGAAACAAGACAAGAACCAAAACCAAGACCAAAACCAAGACAAGGATCAAGATCCAAGAGGAAAGGATCAAGATTCAAAAGGTAAGAACCAAGAACCAAGAACCAAGAACCAAGACAAGAATCAAACTCAAGCTCCACGTCCGAGTAAATTGTCATCACAAGCAGTCGAACAACTCTTCCAAGCATTGGATCAACAGGAAAAAAACATACAACTCCGCCATATAAAAAAAGAGAATGAGAGATCAGGAACTATTCAAGTAGAAAAAGATTGGTAATGAAACGTTTAATATTTATATCATTTCTGTTATTGACATCACACATTATCAGTGCGCAAAATATTTCAATGGAAGTAAGTGCTGATGAGGTAGAAGTCGGTGAAGCTTTTTTGGTGACCTACAATATAGATGGAAACGCCAAAGATTTTAAATTGCCGGAACTCAAAGATTTTAAGACCTATGAATCCGGCAAGTCCACCAATGTCAGTATTATCAATGGAAAAATGTCAAGAAGTACAGGATATAATATCACCTTTATTCCTCTAAAAAAAGGAACTTTTGACATTCCTCCGGGCACTGCAATCTTTAAAGATAAAGAAGTAAAGTCATCAGGATTTACTATCAAAGTGGTAGAGAATGGCAATAAAAGCGCTTTTGGTGGTGGCAATACGACTCAAAATAATCAAAACCCTGATGCTCCTTCTAACAATTGGAAAGAAAATATCTTACTTATTGCACAAGCAGATAAAAACCAAATGTATGTCGGTGAGCAAGTCACCATTACTTACAAATTACTGAGACGAATAGATTACCAATCTATGGAAATAGATAAGTTGCCGGTATTTAACGGTTTCTTGTCAGAGGAGATGGAAATTCCCTCCGATAAGACAGAAGGAACAATGGAGTACAAGGGTAAGAAATATTATTATCAGGCATTTAGAAAAGTGGCTTTGTTTGCTACACAAGCAGGTAAGCAGACGATTGACCCTCTCTCTGCAAGAGGTGTCATTCTCACTGAAGATGAAGATCCTTTCTTTGGATCTTCCTCCTTTTTTGGTTCTTCATTTTTTACAAATACTACACCCTTACAAGTATATATCAGTTCAAACAAGCTCAATATCCAAGTTTTACCTTTGCCGGAAGAAAATAAGCCCGCTAACTTTTCGGGTGCCGTCGGTCAATTTGATGTTAGTAGAAATATCCTTTCGACTCAAATACTACAAGACCAATCTTCTATTTTGGAAATAAATATCACGGGCAATGGAAATATTAAAAATATCATTGCTCCAAAAATCCAAACAGGGTCTTTAGTAGATATTTATGATCCCGAAATAAAAGACGATTTCAGAAAAAGAGGTGATATCTATGGTGGCTCTCGAAAATTTACTTATGCCATTGTTCCTAAATCTACCGGTAACACAACCATTCCCGAGGATAATTTTGTGTATTTTGATCCTAAGCAAAAACAATATATTACCAAACATCTACCTGAAATCAATCTGACCATCTTACCTAAGTCAGTAGATACTCATTCTGACAGTGGAGAAGCAGAGTTGCACACAAATATAAAAGATCAGTTAACTGAAAGTAAAAACAAATCCCTTGTACCTATTGCTATTTCAGCTTGTTCGGTACTACTGCTTTTTTCACTTGTTTTAATTGTTAGAAAAAAGAAAAAGGAAAAAAATAAGCAAAAGGAAGACATTATCGCTTGGCCGGATATGTCTCAATATCAAGGCAAAGAAAAATATGCGGTATTAGGTCAATCTGTAAGAGAAAATGTAAAAAAAGCCCTTCAGACCAATGTGATATCAGATAGTGAACTTTTATCCCAAATTACAGACCATGATGTCCGGGAGAAGTTATCTTTTATTTTGCATTCCTGTGATCGGGCAGCTTATTCTCCTATGGAAGTGATTGCCGTAGATGAGCTTGAAAAATTGGCAAAAGATATTTTTCCGGGAATAAAAAAAGAAGGTGAAAATGTATAAAGTTGTTTCACTCATATTATTGACCTTTACTTATATTTCGTCAAGTGCGAACACGGTAGAGTATGATTCACTTTTCACCACTGCCAATCAATTTTATGCAGAAAATCATTTTGAAAAAGCGTATCAAATTTATGATGGTTTGATACAGGAAAATATCAGTTCTTATAATCTGTTTTTCAACTATGCCAATGCTTGTTTAAAAACCAATCGGGCTGCAAAAGCTATTGCATATTACAAAAAATCATTGCGTATTCAACCTGCAAGTACAGAGGCTCAGAAAAATCTAAATTATACTTTACAACTATTAGAAGTCAATGAAATCAATCATGTCGTGTGGATAGACAAATGGAATGAAGAAACTTTTTATGTCATAACGGTTGTTTTAATTTTCACACTTTTGATTTTATATTTACTGAAAAGACAAGGTGTCTTTCGGGTTACAAAATTATACAAGGGTGTTTTTATACTTTTGACACTTTGTTTTATCTTTTTCATTACTATAAGTGCCATTCGTTTTAATAATCAACATCTTAAAACTTTTGCCGTTTCACAAAAAGAAACTGTCGTCTATCAAGAACCCTTTTATCTTTCAAAGGAAGTCTATGAACTCAATGAGGGGCAGACCGTGCAAGTGCTTGACACTCATAATGGTTGGTCAAAAATTGTCATTGGAAAATACAAAGAAGCATGGATTCCTTCTGACTTTATGATTGAAATTTAGAAAACTATAGACTGATGACCTGATTAGGTTGCCCATTTACTTCATCGCTCTCTATCAGACCGTCACGAAGCCTGACAATCCGGTGTGAATAATTAGCAATATCTTCCTCATGGGTCACGATAATTATTGTATTCCCTTGCTGATAGAGTTGGTCAAAAAGAGCCATGATTTCGTAAGAAGTTTTAGTGTCCAAATTACCGGTTGGCTCGTCTGCCAACAAAATAGAAGGATGATTGACCAAGGCGCGTGCAATGGCTACTCTTTGTCTTTGACCGCCTGATAACTCATTGGGTTTGTGGGACATTCTATCTTGCAGGCTCACTCTGACCAAAGCTTCCTCCGCTCGTTTTAAACGTTCGGATTTGCTCACGCCGGCGTATATCAGTGGCATTGCCACATTTTCCAAGGTACTTAATCGCGGTATCAAATTAAAGGTCTGAAAAATAAAACCTATTCTTTTGTTCCTGATTTCTGCGAGTTTATTTTCATCTAAAGTACTTACATCTGTTTCTTCCAAAATGTATTTTCCACTTGTCGGAGTATCAAGGCAACCCAACAAATTCATCAAGGTGGACTTGCCACTGCCTGACGGCCCCATCAAAGCGACGTACTCGTTTTTGTCAATCGTCAAATCTATACCTTTTAGCACCTGCAAAGTTTCTTTGCCCATCTGAAAATCACGAGTGATTTGTTCTAAACGTATAACTTGACTCATGGAAACAGTAATAGGTGTTTACAATTTATGTGAATTGATACTATCAAAAACTGATTAAAATTTAGATGAGTATATAATGACTACTTGACTTGCAAGGCAAGTAATTATCTATAAATAAGTAATCAGACCGAAATTTAATTTTCGTCTTCTATTTCTTTTCTGGTAGTTTTCTTAGTCGGTTCGCCTCTCATTCCTGCTTCTAATTCTTCTTTCACGCTATCTTTGGCATTGTTAAACTCGCGAATACCTTTACCAAGACCACGCATCAATTCAGGGATTTTTTTACCTCCGAAGAATAATAAAACGACAAGAATAATGACGAACATTTCACCACCACCGGGCATACTTAATAAGAACATCATATCCATTTCAATATTCATTTATCATGTAAAGTTAGACATTTTTTCTGTTTCTAAATGACTTATCATCTGTTTAAAAAAGGAAATGCCTTCTATTGAAGATTTCTTAACAGTTATAAGAGGGTTTATACAAAATGTCTTTCGTAAAAATCCATCGTGTTTTTGCGCATGATTTTATCTGCGATTTGTTCAGGAGTATAGTGATACCAAAGTGTTTTAGCATATTTTGTCCTCTCTAAAAACTCCACCAAATCTTTGTATAATTGAGGATAAGTCGCACAGGTATCATAAGCATCTACATGCTCTATTCCACCGTCCAAATCCGAACCAATCGCAATACAGTCCCATCCGGTCTCATTTCCTACGGCTTTTACAATCTGAAATACATTGTCAAAAAACTTTCTCAGATAAGCTTCATGTCTTTTGTCCGGATCATCCTCGTTGTCAATGAAATTTTTGAAGAACAATCCTCCGCCCAATTTGTGTTTATCAAGCATCAAACCTATCAATCCCGTAGATGCGTGAATAATACGTATTTCTTCATCCGATTGATGTAAACTGAAACTATTAAAGTGCTTCTTGTTATATTTGGCTACCACATCTTTTTCTCTCGTACTTCCTATCATAGTCGGAAAGCCATTGACACAAGAGTGGCTGGATATCACCGGTAATTTATCACTTGTCGAGATATAGTTATAACTTCTTACCCAATTAAAATATTCTCTTCTCGCTGCTATACTCATGTGCTTGACGTCCACTATGATTCTTTTGCCGTTTTGTCTGCTTGCATATTCTTTCAACACTTTGATACCGAGACCATTCAGTCCTTTATCTATATTTTTGTTTTGATTGAGTAATTGTGCGGCGGCTCCCATAAAACTTCGACTATGTCCGCTAAGTCCATTGTCAAAGTGATGACATAGATTCATCGTAAAAGGTGGAGCTTCCCATGATTTTAGAATCCCTATATTCTCTTCTAATTTTTTCTTTAAATGAGAATGATTTAATTTTCCGCTTAGCATTTCTTCATCAAAAAGTGCATGAGAACCTTCTACTGCCACCAAAATTGCCAAAGTTGTCTCATCTTTTCCTAATAGCTCTTTGAGTTCAGAATAATTATTGACGACTTTATACGCATATTTTCCATTAGGAGACTTGCCCTGATGTGCCATCAGAAATTTGTATTCTTCCTGCAAATCATAGAAATAACTCTTACTCACATCTCTGGAATATTTCACGCTATCAGCAGTCATGCCACTGATGATTTCTATCATTTCTGCTTGCGCATTTCTATTGACGATGAGGTTGGGAATATTTCTAATATGCGTAAACCCCTTTTCCATCGGATACAAAGAAGCTGTTGCAACTCTCACTTTCCCCTCTGCCAAAGCATAAAGATTTGCTTGGGAATACTTTGCCAAATCTTTGGTATTACTTACTGCAAACTTTGCAGGATTAGACTTTCCGATATGATGCTCATATCTATCCCAAAGATTCCGCCTCGGATAGGGGCGACCCGAGTTAAAAGCCTTTATAGTAGGATGTAAATGTATATCTGCAAAATATTCTCCGTAAGCCATAAGTGTATTTTTGGATTGACAAAACTAACCATTTATAGTGATAAAAAATACTTATTTATAGGTATGGATAAATGTTTTAACAAGCTATTAACGAATGAGAGCTGATATTGAGATGATTTGTAAAGAGGATTAGATTTTTCATTAAAAGACCACTTTCGACTTGATTGTAAGTCTATCCCTCTTAACCCAGATTGTCTCATTATTCAATTGGGCTAGTTGATGAGCAAATCTAAAAGATTTTTGAACCACCCACAAATTTATAAATCAATTGTTCAGCAGTCAAGGTCAATTTTAATCTATTGCTATTCTTATAATGAATGAGAAAGCCTTCTTTATCCCTATCAAATTTTATGTCAATAAGTAAGCTGTATTTGTATCTTTGCGTATCTGATGAAAATCTCCACCCGACATATTGGTATTGTCACCATTACATTTAATAGTGGTACTTACATTCCTGCTTTTATGAATAGCATATTATCACAGACACATCAAAAATTTACTTTGTATGTAATAGATAATATTTCTAAAGATGATACGGTCGCTCAAATCAAAACCTATCAAGATGAGAGGATAGTACTGATAGAAAACACTGAAAATGTAGGAGTAGCGGCCGGGAATAATCAAGGGATGAAGAGAGCGATGACCGACGGATGTGATTATGTCATGCTACTCAATAACGATGTGGAATTTGAGGATACCTTATTTGAAAAACTTTTAAAGGAAATAGAAGAAAAAAGCTATTCATTGATTACCTGCAAAATGATGTATGGCAGTGAAAAAGAAAGGATTTGGTATGCCGGATGTAAATGGGATGTGCGAGGTGGATATATGGCACCACATATCGGACAAAAAGAAATAGATACCGGTCAGTATGATCAAATAAGTGATGCCGATTATGCTCCCACCTGTATGGTGATGATGAAAAGAGAGGTGATAGACGATATCGGTTATATGGATGAAAAATACTTTGCTTATTACGATGATACAGACTTTTTCTATCGGATTTTTAAGCACGGAAGACACAAAATCTTGTACTACCCTTTTGTGAAATTTTACCATAAAGTCGGCGGACTGACCAAATCAAAAGATGGAAGTGCGACAAAATTTAAGTTTGGAAATTTTCATATTCATCTCACCACAAGAAACAAAGTCTATTATTTGAAGAAGCAAAAGAGCTTTTTGGGATATTTTAATATTGTATATTTCTATTTCAGAATGAATTTGCGATTTTTGTTGAGTGGAAAATATTATTTGAATTTTGCAACATGGAGACTACTCAACGCTGCTTTTTTTGAAGGATTAAAAATGTAAAAACTATGATTAAAAAACTTTTTGCGATTTTCATTTCATTTTGGGGGCTTACCATTGCTTGTCAAAAAGAGCAATTGTGCTATGATAATCTTCAATTTCAGGTGAATGGTTTTGAGCTGAAGGTCAACGATGAGAATATAGGAGTAGATAAAAAGAATGAAGGTGAAAATAAACCGGGTGTGATTTCAACTACGAGAAACCAGTTTATGTTTTTGCCCAATAAAGTCTATCCCAATGCCAAAACAAAGTCCTTATCGGGTTTCGATTTTATTTCAAGTGCTTATGCCGCAAAATGTGTAGATGTAGAAAATTCTATAACAAGTTTTGATGAGAGACAGACCTCTTTTTCTATTGATATAGATTTACCTTTGGCGTGGTATGGAATTTCATCTGATACAATCAAAGCAGGGTCTAATCTATTAGAAAACCAAGATTTAAAATCGGGATTGTTAAAAGATATTCTTTTGAATAGTGAAATACATCATGGATTTGATTTTCCCGTTACTATCTCTCCGGATTTTTTAAGAACACTCAATGGGAAGACAATTACATTTACTTTAAAGTTATATACTACTACAATCGGTACAAAAATGGAAAGCTCTACTACAGCCTTAGTAGATATACGCCCTTAAAGTTTTGTTAAGCTTCGTTTTTTTATAAAATCATTTCTTCCTTTGTGATAAAGTTTTCATAAAGAAAGTTTTATAGTGCGAAGGGTTTATATTTTTGTTGCCGTTTTGGCATTTTTTTCCACTTTATCGTCATCAGAATCTAAAACCGATGACACTGACGTTCTACAAAAGACTTTGCAATCGGAAATAGAAGTAAAAAGTGAGGAGTCTGATGTAAAATCTTTTGAAAAAATATTTTCACAGTTACCTGAAAACTCTGTTTCGTGGGAGGCTTTTCTGTCTGCGATGAGCGGAAGAGCATACTTGCAAACACAAGATAATTTTACCCATAATAATGTCCTTACGATAGTTGATTTCTCAAAACCTTCTACGGAAGAAAGATTTTTTGTGATAGATATCGAAAAAGAAGAGATTTTATTTTCATCCTTGACAGCACACGGTCAAGGTACGGGTGATAATATGGCAACAAGGTTTTCTAATTTACCCGATTCACACCAATCAAGTTTGGGCTTTTATAAAACGGGAGAAATATACTATGGCAGACACGGCCGGTCTATGTTTCTGAATGGTTTGGAAAAAGGAATTAATGATAAAGCAAGAGAACGAGCTATCGTCGTTCATGCGGCAGAGTATGTGAGTCCATCTTTTATAGCACAACACGGTAGATTGGGTAGAAGTTTTGGTTGTCCGGCATTACCACCTTCTTTGAATGAAGCAATTATCAAAACAATTTCCGGTGGTACACTTTTTTATATTTATGCTCCGGATCAGCATTACATGCAGACATCTCAGATCATGCAGTCTTCTCAATTATTTGCTACTTTACAATAATTAAAAAAGGAATGGTGAGGCTTGCTAAAATTTAACATGCCTTTTCACCAACAAAAATGAATGCGCGCATTTTATTATAAAATGTTTTTGCATATTTATGTTTTGAAAGTAAACAGATTAATTTTAAACTTATAAGTTTCAGATATGAAAGATTTTAAAAATAAAGTAGCGGTTATTACCGGAGCGGGTTCGGGAATTGGAAGAGCATTGTCACAATTACTTGCTAAAAAAGGTGCAAATTTGGCTTTGACCGATATCAATGAAGCCGGCTTAGATGAAACAGTCAGAAAATGTGAGAAAGAAAATGTGAGAGTGTTTTCCAAAGTGAGTAATGTCGGAGATTTAAAACAAATAAAAGAACTTGTACAAGATGTAATAGATGAACATGGTCAAGTGGATTTGGTTTTTAACAATGCCGGTATCGCTTTGGCTCAAAATAAATTGGAAGACATTCCTTATCCTGATTTTGAACGTATTATTAATGTCAATCTTTGGGGTGTGATTTATGGCTCAAAAGAATTTTTACCTTATCTCTTACAGAGGCCGGAGGCCGTCATTGTCAATACATCCAGTGTTTTTGGTTTGGCAGGGATTCCTGAACAGATACCGTATTGTACGACTAAGTTTGCAGTAAGAGGTTTTACCGAATCTTTGAGGGGAGAGCTGAGTAATACAAATGTGGAGGTCTATTGCGTACATCCGGGAGGTATCAATACCAATATTGCAGAGGAAGCTTTAAGAGATGCCGATAACGATGCAAAACGTAAAGAAGTCGAAAAATTCAAAAAAATGTTGGCACATTCACCCGAAAGTGCTGCTAAGACAATCGTAAATGCCATTAAAAATAAGAATAATAAAATTTTAATAGGTCAGGAAGCCTATTTTATAGATGCAATGACGAGATTAGCACCTAAATTCTATCCAAGTTTGGTAAAATTTGGAATGGATAAATTTTTAGGAAGATAGTCAAAATGCAAAAAACTAAAATTTTTCTCTTACCGGGTTTCGGTGAGAATCATACTGCTTACAATGCTTTATTACCATATCTAAAAGATTATGACGTTTGGCATGTGGATTATAGAGTGATTCTGGAAAAAGTTCCTTTATGGAATTATTCAGGGATGCATGTTGCCAAAAGAATTATTGAGCATTATGATATCCGTCCGGGAGATAAACTGATAGGTCATTCTACGGGTGGATATTTTTCTTTTTTGATACGGGAGATTTTACACAATGAAATCTGTATGATATCAGGTTTCAGTGATAGAAAGAAAGTAGTCATCAAACTTCCGTATAAATGGATTACTACACCTTTGTTGTATTTGAGCGGAGTAGTGAAAACCGATTATATCCGTGATTATATGACTCAAAAAATCAAAGATGAAGCGATGAAACAAGTGACACTTGATGTGATGAATCAGTTTAAAACTTTTAGAAATACTGATTTATTCAAGCTTTCGCTCATTGTCAGTTTTGATGAAAGTCCTATCTCTGTTTTGCCTAACCCGTTAAGAATACATGCTAAAAATGATAGAGTAGTCCGCACACCGGATGCACCTTTTGTAGAAGTAAAAGGTGGTCATTTCCCTTTGGTACTCGACACGGAGAATGTCATCAAAGCGATGTCGGAGTTTTTGAGGATTGAGGATTAAAGGTTGAGGGTTCTTTCACCTACTTCAAAATTTCAGATTTATCCAATAACCTTCAAGTTAGAATTTCTGCCTACTCAAAATTCTATAGCACCTTTATAGTGTCCTCACCCGAAATACTCGACACAAGTCTTGTCTCTTGGCTCCATGATTAGACGATGGTTTTAATGTGATAATTGGTTGGGCCACAGACGATGAATCATAGACAACAACTTGACATGTATCTTGGTTCTTGGCTCTTGGTTCTTGGCTCTAAATCTACTTAAACTTAATTTTCACATCATCTAAACCGATACGAAGAGAATCCATTTTTGCAACTCTCAATGGTTGGCTGAAAATGGCATTGGCTTTCAAATTTGACTTGAAGCTGGTTTGTAAGTCATTGGTTGTTTTTACATCAGCTGTAAAAGGTTCTAAAACTGGAGTAGAAATTACTTTAGATAATGGAATAGAGATTATTTGATCGACAGGGACTTCCAATTCTCCTTGGATTTTTACGTTTTGTCTGACAGGTACACTTGCTTTGACAGGGATGGTTGTTCTCAATGGAATTTTATAATCCTGCATACTTAAAATCAGCGTGTCGTTGACTTGTAAAGGTTGGTTGATAGGAATCTTCTGTTTTACAGGAACTGTGGCTTTGACTGGTAGATTGACATTTACAAAATTTTTGAAATTGGTTTTGATTTTTGTGTCCATATCAATGGCAAAGTCCACATCTAATGAATCCTGTATATTGAGTTTTTTGTTAAAAGGGATTTTCAGGTTTTGTAATGGCATTTCTGTTTGGTCTAAGACGATATCCACAGGTAATTCAAACTCCAAATCTAAATCTTGATCCATAAATATTTCTGTATTCAAAGGTACTTTGAGATTCATTTTCAATGGCACGTCAAAATTTTCATCTAATTTGATTTTCAAATCATCTGTTACTTTGATTTTCGTTTGTAAATCATTGATGATGGAAATTAAAATGGAAGTGTCAATTTGAGCTTCTATAGGTGTTTTTTCGTTGATACGGATTTCGACAGCTTTGTCAATATCCATTTGTATCATCATTCTTGTGAGAAGGAAAGTAATAATAGCTACCGCCGCCACTAAGGCGATGATGCCTCCGATTATCCATTTTTTCATAAGTCATTCGTATATATAAATCAAGATACGATACTTTTAAATAAATTAACAAGAAGTATTAAAAAATATTAGAAATGATTTATTGAAAGGTCTATTTGTAAAGAACTAATTTCAAGAAACTTACAAAACTCTATCAGGATGGTCTTTGATAAAATTTGCCCAAGAGCTTTTCTTTTTATTGCCACTCACATTGATGCCGTGACTTGTCTTAAAGTGATGACATACTGCTGCTGCAAGACCATCTGTCGCATCAGCTTGTTCGGGCAATTGGTCATTATGGAGTATATGTTTGAGCATATCGGCAATTTGTTCTTTAGAAGCATTTCCATTGCCACTGACGGACTGTTTGATTTCTCTTGGCGCGTATTCGTACACCGGAAGCCTGTGTGTCAGAGCGGCTGCCATTGCTACGCCTTGCGCTCTACCAAGTTTTAACATGGATTGTACATTTTTGGAATAGAAAGGAGCTTCTATGGCCAGACAAGTCGGTTTATATTCTTTAATCAGATCATTGACCCGATCAAAAATGCAGGCTAATCTATCATAATGATCATCGTATTTTTCCATAAAAATAGACCCACAGACAATTAGATTGAGTTGCTGTCCAAAGGAATAAACAATACCGTATCCGGTAATTCTTGTCCCGGGATCTATCCCTAAAATGATTTGGTTCTTTGACACAATAATATTTTACCTATTTTTGGAATTGTAAAAACGGATGTGGAAGTAAGATACAAATATCTCAATACAATCTTAAAACTAATATTCTTTATTGGTTTAAGTATTGCACTGTACAGAAGAGTTTTTACTAATGAAGATTTTCATGGAGCCATCTTTGCTTTAAAAGAAAACCTGATTCATGGTAGAGGTTTTTTTGTGATAGCCGTACTTTTATCCTTTCTCAATTGGTCGGTAGAATCTGTCAAATGGAAATCACTTGTTACAAAATTGACACCTATCAGTTTCGGAAAATCTTTTCTCGGAATTTTATTCGGTATTGCTTTTTCACTTTTTACACCCAATAGATTAGGCGAATACGGTGGACGAGTCTTGGTTTTGAAAGACCATAAAATAGCCGCCATTGTTTCTACTTTGATAGGAAGTTATAGCCAGATAGTTGTCAATATGACCATCGGTGGAATTGCAGGATTTATCTATTTGTGGAAATATGTTCACCTTTCTCCATATTTACTTTTTACCGTTTCTATCTTTTTTCTGATTTGGATGGTATTCTTGTTTGTCAGTTTTTTCAATATTGAAATCGTCAGCGTGCTTTTTAGAAAATATAGTTTTTTTAAGAAAATAGCGGAGTATGTGGATGTTGTCAAGTTGTATCAATTTCACGAATTGAGAAATTTATTGTTTCTATCTTTTTTCAGGTATAGTATTTATTGTTTACAGTTTTTTTTACTCTTAAAAGTTTTTAGAGTAGGCATTCATTTTTTTGAGGGAATTGTTTTGATTCCAAGTGTATTCTTTTTGCAAAGCATTTTGCCTACTATGGCAATTTTTGACTTATCACTAAGGGGACAAATTGCTGTAGAGATAATCGGTACTTATGCCAAAGGTGGTTTGGTAGTCGTAGTGGCGGCATCTACTGTGCTTTGGTTCATCAATCTGATAGTTCCTTCAATTATTGGCGGTGTCGTCGCATTGTTTTATAAATTTAACCGATAAATCTTTTAACTTGCATATTTAAAATTTTAAAATATGAATCCAACCGATGATCAGCAATTAGTTTCCTATCTGAAAGGATTAAAAATAGATGATAAAATGGTGATGGGACACCCTGCGGGTTTGTTTGTTTTGTTTTTTACTGAAATGTGGGAGCGATTCAGCTATTATGGTATGCGTGCACTTCTCACCGTGTTTTTGGTAACAGAATTGACGAAAGGAGGTTGGGGATGGACTAATGCAGATGCGATGAAGCTCTACGCATGGTACACAGGATTGGTGTATCTAACGCCACTGCTCGGAGGTATTATTGCCGACAAAATGACCGGTTACAAGAAAGCAATAACGCTGGGTGCTTTGACTATGACTTTGGGGCATGCTTCAATGGCTTTGGAATTGGTACATGACAACTTTTTTTATCTCGGATTATTATTAATGATATTGGGTAACGGTTTGTTTAAACCCAATATCTCCTCTATGGTCGGACAGTTATATCCGGATTCAAGTTCAAAGAAAGATGCAGGATACACAATTTTCTACATGGGAATCAATGCAGGTGCATTTTTGGGGATGTTGCTTTGTGGATATATAGGCGAAAAGGTGGGCTGGCATTACGGATTTGGATTGGCAGGAGTCTTTATGTTGTTTGGGATGTTACAGTTTTATTTTGGAGGAGCAATTTTTGGTGTAATAGGTATAGAACCCAATAAGGAAGAAGCTGAAAATATTTCCGCCGAAGATTTGGAAGAAGATACTCCAAGACATATCATTAGAGATAGATTGATGGTCGTAGCCGTTTTGATGGTAGCCAGTATATTTTTCTTTTTCGCATTTGAACAGGCAGGAGGCTCTATGACCATATTTGCGAAAGATTATACCCAGAGAGTTTTGACAGGGAATACGGGTTTGATTTTTAAATGGGTGGATGCCATATTGACTGTCTTTCCTATTTTGTTAGTGACTTATGTTTTATTACAACTGAGCCGACAAATATTTAAAGAATATCCGCTGACCATTATTTTTACGGCTATTTCTTTCGCTATAATATGGGTAATAGGACTGTGGAAAATTTCAAGAGAGTTCAGTCTTTCACAGACCGAGGTGACAGTATCGTGGTTTCAGATTTTAAATTCTTTTTTCATCATCACTTTGGCTTCTTCTTTTAGTCATTTGTGGGAAAAGATTTGGAATCCTTCCGGTCCCGTCAAATTTGCGATGGGTTTATTTTTAGTCGGCGTAGGCTTTGTCGCACTTGCCTATGGTGCGAGAGTGATTCCTTCAGATGCCGCTGTCGGTACGATACGGGTCAGCATGATATGGTTGATTTTGGCTTATTTCTTTCATACCACCGGAGAGTTGTGCTTATCCCCGGTAGGGCTTTCTTATGTTTCCAAGCTTTCACCTAAAAAATTAGCGGGATTGGTATTTGGCTTTTGGTTTACGGCATCGGCAATTGCTAATTTTATCGCCGGTATGTCGGGTTCATACATAGACGAAATTACTCACAAGTATTCTATGTCCGTTTTTTTTCTTATCATAGCGAGTATTCCTATTGGTGCAGGTTTGGTTTTATTGGTACTCAATCCTATGCTCAAGAAGATGATGCACGGCGTGCATTAGCATGACTTTTGACAGTAGAATATTTAGAAATGAAAAGCCTTGTTTTATTGTTGTTGACAATGGGAATATTGAAATCACCAAATATTCAGACACTCAGAAATGATTTTCCGAGAGTAGAAAAAGCTGCTCAAAATACACAAGCCCAGCTCAAAAAACTTTGTGCCGAAAAAGGTCTGACTTTACCTTTGGATAAAATTTTTATTAGAGCATTAAAAGAAGAAGGCGTTTTGGAAATTTGGGGTGCCAATGGTGGAAATTTTCAACTTGTGACAGCTTATGTAATCTGTGCGAGTTCAGGCCATTTGGGGCCCAAAGTGAGACAAGGGGATAGACAAGTACCGGAGGGCTGGTATCAAATTGACTCTATCAATCCGAAAAGTGAATTTCATTTGTCACTCAGATTAAATTATCCCAATAAAGTAGATTTGGTCAGAAGTCAAAATGAAAAAGATCCGGGCGGTGATATCTTTATTCACGGAGAGTGTAGCACTGTGGGCTGTATTCCGATACTCAACACTCCAATAGAGAAAGTTTTTTGGTTGGTGGTGCAAAGCTTATACACATTTCCGAATCAAGCTGTTCAAGTTTTGATACTTCCTTTTGAACTGAATGATGAAGTAAAGTATAATAGAAATATCGCTTTGTTTCCTCAATACAAAAACTTGTGGGATGAGCTGAAAGAAATACATACTTATTTTGACACTTACCATCAAATGCCGAAAGTCACTCTGACCGACGATGGTCATTATTTGTTGGAAGATGAGAAGTAAAACAATCTAAGAATTTTGTTGTTTTAATTCCCATTCCCAAGCACTCTTCATCATATCATGGAGATTGTATTTTAATTTCCAACCCAAAGTTTCTTTTGCTTTGGTATTATTTGCATACACGGCTATGACATCTCCGGATCTTCTCGAACCTACTTCATAATTTAATTTTTGACCTGTAGATTCTTCAAAAGCTTTGATGGCTTCAAAGACACTGACTCCATTTCCCGTACCGAGGTTAAAAACTTCCGGGATATCAAAATGCTCCCTTGCTATCAAGTAGTTCATGGCCAAAGTATGGGCTTGTGCAATATCCGAAACATGAATATAGTCTCTGATACACGAACCATCACGAGTGGGATAATCACTGCCGAAAACCGTCAGTTTTTCTCTTTTCCCTATGGCAGTTTGGGTGATGAATGGTGCCAAATTATTGGGTGTGCCTATTGGCAACTCTCCTATTTCTGCACTGGAATGTGCACCTACCGGATTAAAATACCTGAGCAAAACCGTCTTAAAGGAATGCGCTTTGGTCACATCCGTCAGAACTTGTTCGCCGTGCTGTTTGGAACGGGCATAAGCACATTGGGCTTCACCGAATGGCGTCTCTTCTGTGACCGGTAATTTTTCTACCATTCCATATACCGAACATGAAGATGAAAATACGATATTGGGTATATTGTATTGTATGATACATTCGAGAATATTGTAGAGTCCTTCCATATTGTTTCTGTAATACAACAAAGGTTTTTCTACAGATTCGGAAACAGATTTATAAGCTGCAAAATGAATAATACCCTTGGCATCTTGATTTTCTTCAAAAACCTTTGAAAGACGGGCTTTATCCGTTAAGTCCACTTCATAGTTTTTGACTTTTCTGCCTGTAATTTTTTCTACACCGTGTAATATTTTAACACTTGAACGACTTAGGTTGTCGATAGAAACGACATCATATCCGTTTTGAATTAAGTCCACCAATGTATGAGAACCGATATAACCGACACCGCCGGTAACAATTATTTTTTGCATGAGTTTTTTATCAGATTTAAAAGATATTTTCCATATCCGCTTTTTAAAAGAGGCTCAGCGATTTTTTTCAATTTTTTTTCATCTATAAAACCTTTTCGAAAGGCAATTTCCTCTATGCAGCCGATTTTAAGTCCTTGCCTTTCCTCTATCACCTGCACAAACTGGGATGCCTGCATCAGTGAACTAAAAGTACCTGTGTCTAACCAAGCGGTACCTCTGTCTAAAACGGTTACTTTGAGCTTTCTTCTTCTAAGATATTCTTTGTTGACATCAGTAATTTCGTACTCACCTCTGGCACTTGGTTTTATATTTTTGGCTATTGCAATCACATCATTGTCATAAAAGTATAACCCCGGTACTGCATAATTAGATTTGGGATGAGATGGTTTTTCCTCTAATGACAACACATTAAAATCTTCATCAAACTCCACTACGCCATATCTTTCAGGATCGGAAACATGATATGCATAGATAATCCCTCCGTCAGGATGAGTGTTTTCTTCCAAAACCCTTCCCAATCCTCTGCCGTAAAAAATATTATCTCCGAGAATAAGAGCCACTTTGTCCTTCCCGATAAATTCTTCTCCAATGACAAACGCTTGTGCCAAGCCATTGGGAACTTCTTGTACTTTATATTGAAAATGACATCCTAATTGACTTCCATCACCCAAGAGTTTTTTAAAACTATCAATGTCTTGTGGTGTCGTAATAATCAAAATATCTTTAATACCGGACATCATTAAAATAGATAAAGGATAATAAATCATGGGTTTATCAAAGACCGGCATGAGCTGTTTACTAATAGAAATAGTTAAGGGATGCAACCTTGAACCCGTCCCGCCGGCTAAAATAATTCCTTTCATTTTGATTAAATTCTAAACTTTTGTCCTAATTCTGTATTAAAAAGGTGTATATTACAAAATTGTAAACAAAATAAATAAACATATACATTTTTGTATTAACTTTACGAATTAAATTAACTCAAATAGATAATTATGTTAGAAAAGGTTTTCAAAGTTCTTGTCGTAGATGATGAGCAAGATGTGTTAGAGTTTTTAAGCTATAATTTAAAGAAAGAAGGATTTGAAGTATTTACGGCAGAAAATGGTAGAAAAGGCATAGAAGTGGCAAAGAAAGAGAATCCGGATATAATTATCTTGGATGTGATGATGCCGGAAATGGATGGTATCGAAGCTTGCCGTATTTTGAGAGAACAACCCCAATTTGAAAACACGATTATTGCTTTTCTGACAGCCCGTTCTGAAGACTATTCACAAATTGCAGGTTTGGACATAGGAGCGGATGACTATATCACCAAGCCCGTAAAATCGAGAGTGCTTATCAGTAGGTTAAAGGCTCTTTTGCGAAGATATGAATCAGAAGAATCTAAGCCTACCATGATTACTGTCGGCGAATTGAAGATAGACAGAGAAAGATATTTGATAGAGTTTAACGGTGAAGAAATGTCCATTCCAAGAAAAGAATTT
>JAMLHH010000012.1 GCA_023957215.1 Chitinophagales bacterium | reverse complement strand
ACCCAATAATCGCAACGGCAACATTAAGGATACAATTTCCCTTTACAACTCAAAAATACAGTAACGGAATGCCTTTTTCGGATTTTATATGCTGAAATCGTGGCTTTTAAGCATAAAATCCCTTACCCAGATTGGGGGAAATTTTCTTTTGCCCGTAAAAAAGTTGTTTAAATAATGAGAGGGCGGTATTTTTTGGAACTGAACAGTACCAAAACCGTTTGGCGGGCATGGCGTACAAACTTGGCACAGACGCAAATATATTTCATAAAGACTCGTTTGGTACGATGTTGTATTTCAATGCCCTCTACTTTGTTTTTCACTAAAATAGACTTTATCCATTCAAAGATATTACTGCAATAGAGTTGCATGTGTTAAATCATCAGTGTTTAAACCGGCATATCAGCAAAGAAGAAAAAATTAAAGAAGAAGTGGATGCTTGGCAAATAAACAGAAATAACAAAAATAGGAAAATTAACTGGCAATTTAGAACAACTGAGGCAAGGATAAAATTAAGAAAATCATACCCGTAAATTTACGATTAACATAACACTAGTTTACTAAGTATAGTCACATTATAATCTTTTCTATTTTTAGATATTTCAGCTGGTACATATAAAATCTGTCTTTGTAGATTGATAAAACCTACTCTAACTTTAGTGATTTCAGTACGTCTCAAAAGTGTATAGTAGGACATTAGCATAATTCTACAAAAGTTTCTATCATTTTCTATTAGATAGTTAAAAATTTTATCTTTTTCATTTTCATTGAGATACATTCTTGATTTGATAGGATTTCTCTTTTTCTTAATAGCTCTAAATGGATTGGTATCTCTATAGCCATGATTGACTAAATGGTCAAAAATAGTTTTTAGTCCATTGACATAATTATTATACGTTCTAGGTCTGATTTTTCCTTTAGATAATGATATTAAAAATTCACCTACCACAGCATTATCCATTTGTGCTATAAAAACTTGTTTTTTGTATCTATTATCTAGGAAGTTGAGAAAATTATCAATAAAAGATTTGTAAGCTCTCAAAGTGTCAGGTCTAAGGTTATCAGATTTTTTAAACTCCATGAACTCATCAAACGCCTGTTTGGCAGTTTTGTATTTTAATTTGGTATCTAATTCACTTATTTCTGGATTCCATCCATTGAGTAGTTTTTCATTGATTTCCATACAGATATTTTCTGCATACAGTATTTTATCAGATACAGTCATCTTTAGATGATTTAGTCTGATTCTAAACCTTTTCATCACTCCAGTGAAAGGGCTTTTACAAAAATACTCGACATAAAGCTCTTTTCCCTTTTTGACTGTGGCAGGTCTAAAGTTTATTTGAGGCTTGTTTTTTTGGCTATTGTGCATTTTTTTTTAGCTGGTAGGATTTATGATTGATTCCACCGCTAAAAAAGTGTAATTATTTGGCGCAATTCTGGCGCAGTAAGTTATAAAAAACAAATGCAACTTACTGAATATCAGTAAGTTGCATTCAATTTTGTAGCGGGAACAGGACTCGAACCTGTGACCTTCGGGTTATGAGCCCGACGAGCTACCGACTGCTCCATCCCGCGATATTGTGGTGCAAAGATAATGAAACTTTATCTTGTATTCAAGTATATTTGTGAAAAAATTGAAAATGAAGCACTTTTCAGGATTTGTTAATATACTCGGGAAGCCTAATGTTGGAAAATCTACTTTTGTGAATGCCTTGTTGGGGGAGCGCTTATCTATTATCACTCACAAAGCGCAAACTACTCGTCATCGAATCTTTGGTATTCTCAATGGAGATAACTACCAAGCTGTTATATCAGATTTGCCCGGTATCATTGCCGATCCTGCATATAAAATGCAGTCTTCCATGATGGATTTTGTCAAGACATCTTTAGAAGATGCAGATTTATTTATCTATGTGGTGGAAGTGGGAGATAAAACGGAAAATCAACCGAGGGAATATGAATTAATTAAAAAAATGGGATTACCTGTGCTGCTTTTGATGAATAAAATTGACAAAACGAAGCAAACCGATTTGGAAAAATGGGTAGAAATATATGCTCAAGACTTTCCTGAGGCAAGTATTTTACCGATTTCGGCATTGACCAAAGCCAATGTGGAGAATGCGTTAGTATGGATAAAAGCAAAGTTGCCGGAAGGCGAACCCTATTTTGATAAGGAACAATATACCGACAAGCCGGAACGGTTTTTTGTGTCGGAAATTATCCGCGAAAAGATTTTGCAAAACTATGATAAAGAAATACCTTATTCATGTGAGGTGGAAGTTGAATCTTTTAAAGAGGAAGATGCATTGATTAGAATTTCTGCGCTCATCTATGTGGAACGCGAATCTCAAAAACATATCATCATCGGCAAAGGAGGAGGAATGTTGAAAAAGGTGGGAACGGAAGCTCGCCGAGACTTAGAAGATTTTTTTCAAAAAAAGGTTTTCTTACAGACACATGTGAAAGTTTTGGCTAATTGGAGGAATAACGATAGGAGTTTAAGAAACTTTGGCTATAAAGAGTAAATAGATAAAATTATCTTTGCACTAAAATCTATCTAATGAGTTTCACTGTTGCCATCATCGGTCGTCCAAATGTAGGAAAATCCACTCTTTTTAATCGTATGGTGGGTTATAGAAAAGCCATTACTGATGACATCAGTGGTGTGACAAGAGATCGTATTTACGATAGTTCGGAATGGAATGGAAAAACCTTTAACTTGATTGATACCGGTGGCTTTGTTCCTAATTCGGCAGATGTTTTTGAATCCGCTATCCGTGAGCAAGTGAAAATTGCTATCGAAGAGGCCAATGTTTTACTGTTTGTGGTAGATGTTATTACCGGAATCACTGACTTAGATGAGATGATGGCTAATGAACTGAGAAGATCCGGCAAACCTATTATTTTGGTCGTTAACAAAGTAGATAATTCACAAAGACTGTATCAAGGAGCTGAGTTTTATGGTTTCGGTTTCAAAGATGTAATTTTTATCTCTTCCATCAGCGGAAGTGGTACGGGTGAATTATTAGATGCCATCGTCGAATATGCTCCGGAGGAAGAGTCACAAGAAGAAACTTTGGATATACCCAAAATTACAATCCTCGGTCAACCCAATGTCGGGAAATCTACTTTGCTCAATACTTTTCTGGGGAGTGAAAGAAATATAGTTACAGATATTGCCGGTACGACACGTGACACTGTCCATGAGCGGTATAAATTGTATGGTAAAGACTTTATTTTAATAGATACAGCCGGTATCAGAAAGAAAAACAAGGTGCATGAAAACTTGGAATTTTATTCGGTAATTCGTGCCATCAAGTCGATAGATGAAGCAGATATTTGTCTTTTGGTATTAGATGCTAATGTAGGAATCGAGGCACAAGATTTGGCTATTTTCAGACAGATACAAAACAAAAGAAAATCAGTCATTATCTTGGTCAATAAATGGGATGCGATCGAAAAAGACTCAAATACAATTCGCGAACATGAAAAACAAATCAAAGAAAAATTAGCACCTTTTAGAGATGTACATATTTTGTTTATTTCGGCAGTTGAAAAACAAAGAATCTTTAAAATCTTGGATGTCATTACGGAGGTGTATGAAAATTCTCACAGGAAAATTTCTACATCAAAATTGAATGAGTACTTATTACCTGAAATAGAGAAATTTCCGCCGCCGGCATATAGAGGGAATTATATCAAAATTAAATACATTACACAGTTGCCGACAAGAGTTCCTACTTTTGCTTTTTTTTGCAACTATCCGGAGCAGGTTAAAAAGCCTTACAGAAGTTTCTTGGAAAATAAAATCCGTGCTAATTTTCAATATACAGGAGTTCCTATTAATATCATCATGCGTAAAAAGTAAAATATTGTTTTTTTAAGCTATGAGTTTCCCTATATAGGATAAAAATTCATAGATAAAACTTGTCTATCCGTCAAAAAATACGATATTTGCACTTCCTTTAACTCTACCATAGAGAGGTGTCCGAGTGGTTGAAGGAGCTACCCTGGAAAGGTAGTATATGGGTAACTGTATCGAGGGTTCGAATCCCTTCCTCTCTGCCAGATAAAAGCGCAATTAGTATAATCGACTGATTGCGTTTTTTTAATTTCTCTTATCGTTTTTCAACCACAAAGAACGCTAAGAAAGCGCAAAGGTCACAAAGGAGATTCGTACTTTGCTCTTCCCCCATTGGGCGGTGTTCCGCCACCAACCACTTTCAGACACCGACCACTTTCAGCAGATTATACAGAAGAACTAATATTGTTCGGTGACGGAACACCGACCAATGGGGAACCCGACTACCAAGAGGCTGCCCAAAACTTTTTGGACAGCCTCTTGGTAGTCGATTATCAAATAATTTTCTATAGCTAATTAACTAATTCTTTCCTTTTCTCTTACGGTCTGTTTCGTTGAGATAGATTTTTCTCAAACGGATGGATTGGGGTGTGACTTCTACATATTCATCATCTTGGATGTATTCCAAAGCTTCCTCCAAAGAAAATTTGATAGGTGGTGCAAGTTTGACTTTGTCATCAGAACCTGAAGCACGCATATTGGTTAGTTTTTTGGTGATAGTCACATTGACCACGATATCATCCTGACGAGAGTTTTCACCTATCACCATGCCCATATAGATTTCTTCACCCGGCTCGACAAAGAATTTCCCTCTGTCTTGTAGTTTGTCTAATGAATAAGGAATAGCCGAACCTTGTTCTTTGGCAATAATAGAACCATTGGTACGTCCTGGAATTTCACCTTTGTAGGGTTGGTATTCCATAAAACGGTGTGTCACTACTGCTTGACCGGAAGTCGCTGTCATCAATTCGGTACGCAATCCGATGATACCTCGGGACGGAATCTCGAAATCTAAAATGACACGATCACCTTTCATAATCATGTTTTTCATATCAGCTTTCCTTCTTGCTACCATTTCGATAGCTGTTCCGGACATCGTTTCAGGTAAGTCGATAGTCAATTCTTCAATCGGCTCATGTTTTTTACCGTTAATTTCTTTGAAGAGAACTTGTGGCTGACCGACTTGGAGTTCGTAGCCTTCACGTCTCATGGTTTCTATCAATACGGACAAGTGTAAGACACCACGACCGAAAACTTTAAAACTATCCGCAGTTTTTCCCGGTTCAACACGTAAGGCAAGATTTTTCTCCAATTCTTTTTCTAAACGTTCTTTGATATGTCTTGAAGTGACAAACTTACCTTCTTTACCAAAGAAAGGTGAGTCATTGATAGTGAAGAGCATACTCATGGTCGGTTCGTCAATTTTGATACCCGGAAGGGCTTCCGGATTATTGTAATCAGCGATAGTGTCACCGATTTCAAAACCTTCTATACCTGTTACCGCACAGATTTCTCCGGGTTGTACTTCTTCAACTTTTACTTTATCCATACCGTCAAAAGTCAAAAGGTCTTTGATTCTTGATTTTGTAATAGTTCCATCAGTTTTTACCAAAGAAACCGGCATACCTGTTTTTAAAGTACCCCTGAAAAGTCTTCCAATGGCAATACGACCGACATAAGATGAAAAGTCTAATGAAGTGACCTGCATTTGAAGCGTTCCATCTTCAACCTTTGGCTCGGGAATGTATTTGATGATGGCATCTAATAAATCTGTGATATCAGTTTTAGGATCTCTCCAATCGGTACTCATCCAACCTTGTTTGGCTGAACCAAATAAGGTAGGGAAGTCTAATTGATCTTCCGTCGCATCTAATTGAAACATCAAGTCAAAAACCTTGTCTTGTACTTCATCTGGTGTACAGTTTTCTTTATCTACCTTATTAATGACGACAATAGGTTTCAAACCTAATTCGATAGCTTTATGTAATACAAATCGTGTCTGTGGCATGGGACCTTCAAAAGCATCTACCAATAACAAAACTCCATCTGCCATTTTGAGTACCCGTTCTACTTCACCACCGAAGTCAGCGTGTCCCGGAGTGTCTATCAAATTAATTTTGTAATCTTTGTAGGTGACGGCAGCATTTTTAGAAACGATAGTGATTCCTCTTTCTCTTTCAAGTTCGTTATTATCTAAAACGATGGTATCTCTGTCTTTTTCGTGTTTGCTGTGGTCTTTACAAGCCCATAAAATTTTGTCAACAAGTGTAGTTTTTCCATGATCGACGTGTGCGATGATGGCAATGTTTCTAATATTTAGCATAGATGAATTGCAATAAGCGTGCAAAGATACGATTATCTTATTAAAAATTAGAGGTCTGAAATTTTAAATGTATGTAATGAAATTTTTATCTCTTCAAGAGTGGAATCTCAAAATATTGTATTCTTTCCTCTGATATAGGTTTTTCTATTATCCGAATATGTCCGTTTTTATCTTTTAAAATAATCGTGTGTGTCCTTGTTCCATAAATAGGTGAAGTGATACAAATCGGCGACAACATTTTTTCCATGATGATACCGACACCGGTATCCGGCAAGTCTTTCTTAGGATATTTTTTACTATTTCCCAACAACTGTAAAAAGCTATTTTCGTCCACCGTTTGATTTCTTATTAACAAATCTAATTCTGATTGTATGCGCTTCGCTTTTGGCCAAGGAGTATCGAGGAATGCATTGCTGAGCGCATGTATGCCAGTATCAAGTTGAGTAATTTCTTGAGAAATATTGGAGTAGTAAAAAGTATTTTCACCATCGTGAAAAAGTAAATTAAAACCGTTCATTTGATTCCAAAAGTCGCTTCGTAACTTTACATAAGTTTTAAAATCTTTTACATCAGCATCTAAAATATCTACTGGTATAGCTCCTCGACTCGGTGCAGCAGGATTGTTGTGCTGAGGGTTGCGATAATTGGTAACTGTTGCAAACTGACCTTTTGAATTGAGTGCCAGTCATGTACCTCCGGCTTTCAAATCTCTACCGGCCAAAATATCCTTATCTTTCCACCAATGCATATTTTGTGTAGCCCGATTGTAAAACTCATCTCTATTAGAAAGTAAGATGAGCGGAAATTCTTCATTTTGATTGATGGCTACCGCTATCAGACACATGGTTTTTTATTTATTATGACAAAATAACAAGATTTTTGTTTGAAGATAAAAATTGTCTGTCAATACTTATTTGATTGATGGGATTGTAAATGTTTGCACTATTTATCGACATATTGACAAATAGTTTCAATAAAAATCCATAACTATATTTTGTAGCTAACCTAATTACACTAAATTTGAATGATTTATGCGAAAGCTTTCTTATATAAGAACTGTCAGTGCCGTTACTTTCTTTCTCTTTACTGTATGGAGTGTTCGTGCGCAGGAAGTTTGGGATTGGCAAAAATGTATTCAATATACTTTTGAAAACAATCTCGATATACAGTTGAGTGAAATTCAAACAGAATTGGCAGTACTGCAATTGCAGCAAGATAAGCTCAATTTTACACCGATGAGCCAAATCACAGGTTCTTATAATTATGCAGTAGGTCGTACGGTGGATATGTCCACCTATCAATATGTCACACAACCTATCCATACCGGAAATCTGCAAACTTCACTCAGCCAACCTATTTTTGAAGGTCTAAAAAATATCAATACGCTCAAAAAATCTAAGTTGGATTTGCAAGCTTTGCGTTTGGACCATGAAGACTTAAAGCAAAATATCGTTCTGCAATTGATGAATGCATATCTGAATGTACTAAACGCAGATGAGCAATTGCAGCAAAGTAAAGAATTGTTAGAGATTAGCCATCAACAGTTTGAAAATAGTAAAAACTTAGTGGATGCCGGAGCTTTGGCGGAAAGTGCATTAGCTGATAATGAAGCGCAAATTGCCAATGATGAGTTGAATGTTTTGCAATTACAACAGCAATTGAAATTAGCATATACCGCTTTGAAAACCGTGATGAGATTGGATCAAAGTGAAGAGATACAGATATTGGAACCTGAAGTGGCTGATCATTTTGAGACACATCCCATTTCTTCAATTGATGAAATATATCAATGCGCATTGACACATCGTGTGGATGTAAAAAGTGCTGAAATCAAGACGGAAAGTGCAGAAATGGATAAGAAAATTGCACGTTCGCTTTATATGCCGAGCCTGTCATTTTTTACCGGAGCTGCTACAAATTTTTCAGATAAGATATTTGAAACAACAAGTATCGAACAGGTGGAAACTCCTATCGGATATTTGAAAACCAATGGAGAAATGGTTTATTCTCTTTTACCTAATCCCCATACTGCCATTATGAGTTTTGGCAAGCAGTTTAGCAACAACCTTTCTTATGCCGTAGGTGTCAATCTGACGATTCCGATTTATAATAGGAGAGCCGGATATTTTGGTATGAAAAGAGCGCAACTTGCTTTGCTACAAAATAAAATCAACCGAGATAAAACGACTTTAGATTTATACGATAATATCAAAGAGGCACATGTCAGAGCCAATAGTTCCATCCACAATTATGAAGCAGCGGTGAAAAATCTAAACGCTGCACAAAAGTCTTTTGATTACGCAAAAAATAGACTAGAAAATGGGGCGATTAGCCAATTGGAATTTAATTTGGCACAAAATAACTTGTTGATTGCCAAGTCTAAACTTGTACAGATGAAATATGATTACATTTTCAACATCAAGATTTTGGACTTTTATAGTGGAACTAATATTGAATTTGAATAAATGAAAAAGAAGTATATTGTCATAATTATTGTCCTTTTGCTGATTGCACTTTATTTTATTTTTAAAGACAGTATTTTCAAAAAAGACGATACAGTGGCGGTCACGACAGAACTTGTACAATTGAGAGATATTGTGGAAACGGTGACAGCCAGTGGAAAAATCTATGCCGAAGAAGAAGTGAAAATCAGTTCTGATGTATCGGGTGAAATCGTAGAATTGAATATTAAAGATGGTCAATATGTGCAAAAAGGCGACTTATTGGCAAAAATCCAGCCGGAGACCTATCAGGCTGTTGCCGATCAAGCCAATGCACAATACTCAAATGCAGTCGCCAATCTCAAAAATTCACAGGCAAATTATTCTAATACTTTGGCAAAATCCAAACAAGTGCAAGCCCAATTTGATAATGCAAATCAAGCCTACCAACGAGCAAAGGCACTCTATGAAAAAAAGACCATTTCTACACAAGATTTAGAACAGGCAGAAATGAATTTCCGTACTGCAAAAGCGGAGGTAGAAGCGATAGATGAGACAATAAAAGGAGCTAAGTTTTCCATAGAGGCAGCTCAGGCTTCTGTGGAAGGTGCGCAGGCTTCTATTCGCGATGCAAAATCTAATCTGACCAAGACCTCTATTTATGCACCGATGTCAGGAATTATTTCTTTGCTCAATGTTGAGAAAGGTGAAAAAGTCGTCGGTACTTTGCAGATGGCGGGTACTGAAATGATGCGAATTTCCAATTTTGCCAATATGGAAGTGCGGGTAGATGTGAGTGAAAATGAAATCACCAAAGTGAAGATAGGTGATACCGCAAATGTGGAGGTAGATGCCTATATAGATAGAAAATTTGTGGGCATAGTGACACAAGTTTCTAATACCTCAAAAGGTCTGTCCGGTGATGCTGTCAGTACCGAAGAGTCCAGTAATTTTATCGTTCGTGTTCGTATTTTGGAGTCTTCTTATGAAGATTTGATTCAAAACGGTAATCATGCTTTCTTGCCAGGTATGTCGGCAACGGTAGATGTCTTTACTAAAAAAGTAGAGAAGACGGTCGCTATTCCGGTACAAGCAGTGACTATTCGTGAAGATAGCATTTCTCATATGATGCAAGAAGTTGTTTTTGTTGTCAATGAAAACAACGTAAAACAAATTCCTGTCAAAACGGGTATTCAAGATGATACTTACATTCAAATTTTAGAAGGTCTGAAAGACAAAGATATTGTAGCTGTCGGACCTTATAATATTATCAGTAAGACATTGAAAGATGGCGATAAGGTCAAAGAATTAAAAGAGTAACCATATCCCCTTTTTAGCTGTGAATGGAACGATTCTCAGTAGTTGCTAATGCCGCTTCTTTTATGGCTTCTGCATAGGTAGGATGTGCGTGACTCATTCTTGCTATATCTTCAGCACTGGCACGATATTCCATTGCGACGACACATTCCGCAATCAAATCTGCGGCTCTTGCACCGATGATATGCATACCCAATATCTCATCAGTATTTTTATCTGCCAAAATTTTAACAGAGCCGTCTAAATCTCCACTTGCTCTCGCACGACCTAAGGCTCTGAATGGAAAACTTCCTTTTTTAAACTCACGACCTTCTGCCGTCAATTCTTGTTCGGTATATCCTACACCGGCAACTTCCGGCCATGTATAAACGACACCCGGAATTAATTTGTAATTGATATGTGGTCTTTGTCCGGCTATGGTTTCAGCTACAAATACTCCTTCTTCTTCCGCCTTGTGAGCAAGCATGGCCCCGCGAATGACATCACCGATTGCATATACACCTTTGACGGTGGTTTCTAAGTTGTCATCAACCGGAATCTGTCCGATTTTATTGGTTTCGATTCCGATTTTATCTAATCCCAAACCTTCTGTATAAGGTTTTCTACCTACGGCGACCAAGCAATATTCTGCTTCAAATGTGACTTCTTGTTCTTTTTTATCCAAAGCCTTGACGGTAACTTTGGTTTTTGTGGCTTTGACTTCTGTTACCTTGTGACCTACATTAAATTTGATACCTTGTTTTTTTAACACTCTAAGTGCTTCTTTGCTCAAGTCTTGATCCATACCCGGAATGATTTTGTCCAAATATTCTACAACAGTTACTTCCGCACCTAATCTTGAATAGACAGAACCTAATTCCAAACCTATCACACCACCACCTATTACAATCAAGCTTTTAGGTAACTTTTTCAAACTGAGTGCTTCAGTGGAAGTAATAATTCTCTCTTTGTCGATTTTTATAAAAGGCAAAGAGGAGGGTTTAGAACCAGTGGCTATGATGATATTTTCACCTTGTATAGAGGTTTCATTTCCGTCAGCTAAAGCAATAGAAATTGTCTGATTATCAATAAAACTTCCTTTGCCTTCGTAAACGGTAACTTTGTTTTTTTTCATTAGAAAATCTATGCCGGAGGTATTGGCTTTGACGACCTCATCTTTTCTTTCTATGATGCGATTGAAATTTAATTTGACCTCTTTGACGGTAATACCGTGATCACCAAGACCATTTAATACGTTGTGATAGTTTTCGGATGAGTCCAAAAGAGCTTTGGAAGGAATACATCCTACATTGAGACAAGTACCCCCTAATGTAGAATATTTTTCTATGATAGCTGTCTTTTTACCTAATTGAGCTGCTCTGATGGCTGCTACATAACCGCCGGGACCGCTACCAATCACTATTACATCGTACTTTTCCATATATCTTATTTTTATAAAATGATTCTATTTAAAACTGTCTGCTATATTACAAATAAAAAGCCTGATTGTTTATTTTTTGTGTTGAAACCTTAGCAGTCCTTATTGAATGCTCGCCAAAGATGAAAAACATGTCGAACTACACTTTTATTCATATCGGCTATTTTAACCGACTTCTCTTCAAAGTGTTATCTATTTGTCGCTTGACATCTCGTTCTTTAATAGTTTCACGCTTGTCAAAGGTCTTTTTGCCTTTGGCCAAAGCGATATCGACTTTGATCAAGTTGCGCTCGTTGAGATAAATCCGATAAGGAATGATGGTCATTCCTTTTTCTTTGACAGCAATTTGGAGTTTTCCGAGTTCACGTCTGTGCAGTAAAAGCTTTCTGACACGCATTGGTTCGTGATTATTATAAGAGCCAAATATATAAGGACTAATGTGAATATTTTTGACCCAAAGCTCATCTTTACTGAAATAGCAAAAAGCATCTGTCAAGTTGACTTTGCCGTCTCTGATAGATTTTATTTCCGTTCCTTGTAGTTGAATCCCGGCAGTATAAGTCTGTATAAATTCGTAATTGAATTTAGCTTTTTTATTGACTATATCGACCTTGACTTTGGGTTTTTCTTTATTCATGACAGGAAATTATTAAAAAGAGAAAGTCTTACCAACTACTTCTTTATGGCATGTCTGTCTCTCAACACTTGTACGACTTCATTTAACGAAATCCCTTTTTGCACCAATAATACCAATAAGTGATACAAAAGGTCAGCAGATTCATTTTTAAACAAATCGTCATTATTATCTTTGGCTTCAATGACGACTTCTACAGCTTCTTCACCTACTTTTTGGGCAATCCTATTGATGCCTTTATTGAAAAGATGATTGGTATAAGAACCTTCTACCGGATTTGCTTTTCTATCCAAAATCAAATTTTCCAAATAATGCAAAAACCCGAATTGGTCTTCATTAGTCTCGTCCCAGCAAGTATCACTTCCGGTGTGGCAAGTCGGACCTTCAGGATGTGCAAATACCAATAAAGTATCAGCATCGCAATCCACTTTGTATGAAACAAAATGAAGGTAATTTCCGGAAGTTTCGCCTTTCGTCCACAATGTCTGTCTGCTTCTACTGAAAAAAGTCACTTTACCGGAACTTTGGGTTTTTTCCAAAGCCTCTTCATTCATATATCCCAACATCAAAACTTTGCCGGTAACATCATCTTGTATAATCGCAGGTATCAAACCTTTTGAGAAGTCTATCTTTTTCACCTTGCAAAGATAATACACTGTTTGTTAAATCGTGTTTTAATTCAGATAGGATTTTGGCATTCCCTTTTTCTAAAAATAATAAACAGCTTATCCTTCCAATACTTTTTTTGCATAAGAACATTCAGGAAGGATGGTCAAATTATTTTCTTCTGCATACTCTTTGACCCGCATTACTAATTTCCTTGCCAAACCTTGACCACCAAATTTTTTCTCTACGACCGTATGTTTGATAGTTATCTCATTGTCACCTGTCAGAAAATAATCTATAAAACCCGCATTTTCTCCATCTACAACCAATCTAAACAACCCTTGCTCGGCATTTCCTTCTTTATTGATTTCTATTTCCATTCAAATTTTAAATTTTGGTGATAAATAAAAGATACTTCTATGAAAAAAACGAATAATATATCGTTTAAAATTTTATTCCATTAATATTTAGATAACATTTGAAATAAATTCTTTAATTTGGAAATTCAAATTTAAAATGAAATTTAAAGATATGAAAACCACAAGAATTATTGAACGTACACCGTCAGCTTATGCTTATCCTTTGTTAATAAAATCCATTTTACAAAACTCGTTAAAATATCAACCCGACAATGAAATTATCTATCGTGATACTTTCCGTATGAACTATCGCGATTTGAATAAAAGAGTGGCGCAGTTAGCAAATGTATTGACTTCTATCGGTGTAAAAGAAGGCGATGTAATAGGTGTGGTGGACTTTGACAGTCATAGATATTTAGAATTGTATTTTGCCATTCCGATGGTAGGAGCGGTCTTGCATACGATCAATTACCGCTTATCTCCGCAACAAATACTTTATACGATGAATCATGCAGAAGATAAATATGTATTCTGCCATGAAGAATTATTACCTTTGATAGAAGCTGTTGCACCGGAACTTGAAACCGTCGAAAAATACATCTTACTGACAGACGGAAAAATCCCTGAAGAGCCAAAAGTGAAATTAGAAGGTGAATATGAAGCACTTTTAAAAGCACAAAGCGGAACTTATGATTTTCCTGATTTTGATGAAAACACGATGGCTTCATTATTTTACACGACCGGTACGACCGGCAATCCCAAAGGTGTCTATTTCTCTCATCGTCAATTGGTCTTGCATACTATCACCACTGCGATGAATATCGGCGTGCAGAATAATGTCATCAATATCAGTTCTACTGATAATTATATGCCTATCACACCGATGTTTCATGTGCACGCATGGGGATTCCCATATATTGCCACCATGCTCGGGATGAAACAGGTCTATCCCGGAAAATATGAGCCGTTGATGTTGGTCAAACTGATACAGACAGAAAAAATTACTATTTCACACTGTGTACCTACTATTTTAGGTATGCTTGTCAATTCACCGGTTGCCACCCAATATGATTGGTATAAATGGAAAGTCATCATTGGCGGTTCTGCATTGCCACAAGGTCTTGCCAGATCTGCGATGAAACTCGGGATTTCAGTGATGGTAGGTTATGGTATGTCGGAAACTTGTCCGGTCTTGTCACTTGCCCATCTCAATGACAGCATGTTAGAAGGTATGAGTGAAGATGAAATTGTAGAAGAGCGTTGTAAAACGGGACGACCTATCGCATTAGTAGATATGCAAATCATGGATGATGATGGAAAATTCCTACCTTGGGATGGAGAGACGATGGGTGAAATTGTAGCCCGTACGCCGTGGTTGACACAAGGATATTTTAAGGAAGATACGAGAAGTGTCGAGTTGTGGGAGCATGGCTATCTCCATACCGGAGATATTGCCACCGTAGAACCCAACGGAACTTTTATGATACGGGACCGTAAAAAAGATGTCATCAAGACCGGCGGGGAGTGGGTCTCTTCTTTGGAGATAGAAAACCTGATTTCACAAGTCGGAGGTATTGCGGAAGTGGCAGTCGTCGGTGTACATCACGAAAAATGGCAGGAAAGACCGGTCGCATTGGTGGTGCTGTCAGCCGGAGTACAGGTGTCTGCCGGAGATATTACCGATTACCTCAATCAATTTGTTGATACCGGAGATTTGAGTAAATGGGCTGTACCGGATGAAATTCGATTTGTCGATGCCATTCCTAAGACCAGTGTCGGCAAGATAGATAAGAAGAAAATCAGAGCAGAGTTTGTGTAGAATCGAAATTCCTTTTCTATTAAAAGTTTCTCTTATCTCACACCAAGGAAGTTAGTGTCACCAGCAAAGGTTGTATCTACCAAAGAAGCTCCGTTCCGATAGATACAATTCCACAATTTGAATTTCCTAATAGTATCACACGCTGGTTATCAGCATACTTAACGTGACGCTTTGATTGAGTGTCATAAAAACTTTGTTCAAATAAGGTAAGAACATCATTAATACGGTAAATTGATATTTTCAAATTGTATAAACTCGTGCGTACTGTGATTGATCAGAAAACTAATCGGTGGATTAGGAGGCACATACACATCTTTCATCTGCAAACCCCAAGGCATCAATAAATTAGTCAATACTTGTGCATAAAGCTCTTCCTTCCACTCTGCAAAAAGCGGTTCTTCCTGTGGGATATATTGTAGAATGATTTGATCTTGCTCTTGAATAATTTGATAATCCAAAGGCTCTCTCATAATATAATTTGCATACAAAAATTTACCGTAAAGCTCCTCGAACTGTGCCGGATGTAAAAGATGATCTCCCACTTTGCTTAAAGTTTCCTTTAAAAACTTACCCACTTCACCATTGTCTTGCATACATGCCGCTATGCCAAAACCATTGATAGCTATACAAAAATTGAGCTTTCTCGCTTCATCTTTATAATTAAAAATATCTTTGGAATACTTGACAGGATTGACCTTTATTGTCCAAGGAGTAAAATTGTCAAAATGGATAGGCAATACCAAAGACTGCAAAGCTAAATGTATATTTTTCACCTTTTGAGACATCAAACCGGAAAGTTTAAATTCTTTTTCTGTTTGTCGTCCTATTTGTATAGCATAGATAATATCATAATATAAAACACCGTATAAAATACGGGCCATCCATTGAAAAAGTACCAACTCCGGCATTTTTTTTACAGCTTCATACCCTTCTGTAAAAGCTTTTTCAGTAAGTGCATCAAACGCCTGTATGGTTTTGATCACTTTCGGTGATGCAGGCAAATGCATTTCACCATAACTGACACGATTTCCACCAAGCATGGCAACCATTTGTTTATCCAAATCGTAACGATCTACCAACCATTGCGGGAAAACCTGAATATATTGACCACCCAACATATCCACTTCTTCTCCGGTCAAGAAACAAACATTATTGCCAAATTTCATTTTTTCAAGTGGGTTGAAATATTCAAGTGACATGCGATAGCTTTATAAATAAACTTTTAGGTTTATTTTACGAAATAAATAGATGGGTAAAACGAGTATTAGAGATTGAAAAGATTTTTAATTCTATCCACATAATCCAATTTTTCCCAAGTAAAAAATTCTATCTGTTTGGTCTCAAATTTTTGAACTGTCGTTTTTTGGTTGCTTTTTTCTTCTATTATCTGATAAGCTACTCGGACATCTTTCGTATAAGACTCACGTCCCATGTGACCATAAGCAGCCGTTTCAGAGTAGATAGGATTTTTCAATTTCAATCTCTCTATAATTGATTTTGGTTTAAACTCCGAATTAAACTCCTGAATGATTTTATCGGAAATCTGACTATCTGTCAGATTTACTTTAGCCGTTCCAAAAGTATTGACGTTGATAGAAATAGGTTCAGCAATACCGATGGCATAAGACAGCTGTACCAAAGCCTGTTCAGCAACACCGGCTGCCACTAAGTTTTTGGCAATATGACGTGCTGCATAAGCTGCGGATCTATCCACTTTACTAGGATCTTTCCCTGAAAATGCGCCACCGCCATGCGCTCCTCTCCCACCATAAGTATCCACAATAATTTTTCTACCTGTCAGACCGGCATCTCCGTGAGGGCCACCGATGATAAACAAACCGGTTGGATTCACATAGTATTTTATTTTATCATCAAAAAGCTTTTGTACTCTTTGTGAAAGTTTGCTTTTTACGGCAGGAATCAAATATTTGATGACATCTTCTTTGATTTGATTTTGCATTTGGGTATCAGCATCTTTTTTATTGTCGGATTTAATCATTTCATCATGCTGGGTAGAAACCACTATTGTTGTGATTCTGATAGGATGATGGTCATCATCGTATTCTATCGTGACTTGGGATTTCGCATCAGGTCTTAGATACTCCATCACTCTACCCTCCCTACGTATTCTTGCTAATTCACTCATCAACAAGTGAGAAATGACCAAAGTCAAAGGCATATAACTATCTGATTCATCCGTCGCATAGCCAAACATCATACCTTGATCTCCTGCACCTTGTTCTTTGTCTTCGCCTTCATCTACACCTTGAGCAATATCGGGAGATTGTGTATGCAAAGCCGAAACGACAGCACATGAATTAGCCGAAAACTTATATTCATCCTTGGTATATCCGATTTTGGTGATGGTGTCTCTTGCAATTTGTTGAAAATCGACTTTGGCGTGGGTGTTTAACTCTCCGGCCAAAGTTACCAAACCTGTTGTAACCAAAGTCTCACAAGCCACACGCGAGTTAGGATCTTGAGTCAACATTGCATCTAAAATCGCATCAGAAATCTGATCTGCTACTTTATCCGGATGTCCTTCTGAAACTGATTCAGATGTAAAAAAATATGCCATTCTACTTGTTTTGTCTTGTTTTTATTTCAAAATTTATTTAATCACAGTACTTATAATTACTTCGTCAGCAAAAAAACCTGTCAGTATATCTCCTATTTTTAATGAACCTACACCTGCCGGAGTTCCCGTATAAATCAAGTCTCCTTGCTGTAAAGTAAAATACTGCGACACGAAACTAATAATTTTAGAGAAAGAAAATAACATTTTAGACGTATTACCTGATTGTACCACGCTATCATTTTTAAAAATTTCAAACAATAGATGACCTTCTTCATTCAGGTATTTTTCTTTATGTACAAAATTACCTACTGATGCAGCTCCATCAAACGATTTTGCCAATTCCCAAGGTAAGCCTTTGGACTTCAATTTACTCTGCAAGTCTCTTGCCGTAAAATCAAAACCTATACTTATTTCGTCAAAGTATCTATCTGCAAATTTCTCCTGTATTTTCTTACCGTTTTTAGAAATTTTCAACACTATTTCACCTTCATATTGCAAATCTTGCGTAAAATCAGGGTAAAATAGCGGTTCATCTTTCTTTAGTAATGCAGTAGAAGGTTTCATAAAAATAACAGGTTCGTCCGGCACTTCATTTTGAAGTTCTTTAGCATGTTCCACATAGTTTCTTCCTACACAAAAAATCTTCATACACTATTTGTTATTAAAATTTGACATGGTATCTGCGACACCTTCGGTACAAAATGATTTGCAAATATCTATGGCGATATCCATCCTACCACCTAATTTATCCCATTCTTTTGCAGACCACTTTTGTAGGACATAATCTATTTGCTTTCCTCGCGAAAAATTACTTCCTATTCCGAATCTCAATCTTGCATACTGGTTACTTTGTAATTCCAAATCTATATTTTTCAATCCATTGTGTCCGCCGTCATGTCCTTTGGTACGTAATCTCAAAACTCCAACATCCAATGCCAGATCATCCACTATGACCAAAATATTTTCCAAAGGAATATTGAGTTTATCTTTCCAATAACGGACGGCTTTACCACTCAGATTCATATAGGTAGTAGGTAACAGCAGATGAAGAGTTTTCCCTTTGTATTTAAAATTGGCGATAGCGGCATGTCTATCCATTTCAAATTTAAAACCATCTTGTTGCGCCCATCTAAAAAGTACATCAAAGCCCAAGTTGTGTCTGGTATTTTCGTATTCTTTACCTATATTTCCAAGACCCACAATCAGATATTTCATAGAAACGCTAAGCTAATTAGTTAAAATACAAAAACATCTTTATTGAGTAATTTTTTAGATTAAATTGTCTAACCGGTGTATGCCGATATATCTATCAGAAACAAAACCCTCTGCATATTCTGCTCCTATCGGTCTGCCCAAATCTTTCATTCTACCCAATAAATGTTCAAAGAAATCTTTTTTAGAAATAGGTGTTGAAGGTTCATTAGATGCAGGATCGAAAAATTGGGTTTTAAAAGCTTTGACAGCTTCCATTTTGATATTCTCATAACCTGTAACATCCACTACAAAATCAGGTTTCATGTAATAATCCTGTATATAATGATACACTGCTTTAGGCCTCCATGCTGTCTGTTTTTCACCATCTAACTCCGTCTCAATTTTTATCAATCCCGACAAAAAGCAAGCCTCTGCCACCATTTTTCCGGCTCTTCCATGATCAGGATGTCTGTCAACGGGCGTGTTACATAAAATTATTTCAGGTTGGTATTTTCGTATCATCTTGATAATCTCTTTGGTATGGTATTCATCCTGAATAAAAAAACCGTCCCTAAAGCCCAAATTGACTCTATCTTCAATTCCTAATATTTTGGAGGATGTAGTAGCTTCCGCTTTTCTTGTTTCAGCAGTCCCACGAGTACCTAATTCTCCACGTGTAAAGTCCACAAATGCCACTTTTTTCCCAAAAGCTATATGTTTTGCTATCGTTGCCGAACAAGCCAATTCTATATCATCGGGATGTGCTGCAAACGCTAATATATCTACTTTCATTGATCTAAACTTTTTTCTATTGCTCTCTTTATTCTATTAGAACCTGGTGCAGTAATAGGTAAAAAATAATCAATTACGCCACCATTTTTGTCAATCAAGTATTTTTGAAAATTCCATATAGGTGCTTTATTCACTTTGCCATTGATATTTTTGTTCGTCAAAAATTGAAATAGCTCATGTTGCTTTACTCCTTTTTTGACATGAATCTTTTCGGTTATCGTAAAATCTACTCCATATTTCGATTTACAAAACTCCATTGCCCCTTCACTACTATTAGGTTCTTGACCTGCAAACTCGTTACAAGGTGTACCTATTATCTCAAAACCTCGATTTCTATATTGATGGTATAATTCTGTCAAGGCTTTAAATTGTGGAGTAAAACCACACTCACTGGCAGTATTGACTATCAGCAATACTTTACCCTCAAACTGAGACCAATCTATCTCACTACCTTTTGCGGTTTTTATCTTGTACCGGTAAATCGAATTTTTCATTTTTTATTTCTTCTTTCATTCCATCTCTTTGATAAATTCTATCTAAATATTTGACATATCTTTCCATTTCCACATCTTCACCCTTGGGATCATATTTCATTTTTAATGTCTGGCTATAAAATTTACCCAAAAAATTCCACCAATTGGCGGACATTCCGTTTTTGTACTTCTTTATTAAATCAAAAACTGTCTGATTTGTTTCACGATAGACCAATTTTGTGAGCATTTGACCCTGAATTCTTGTTAAATCTTTGACATCATCGGTAAATTGTGTTTTCAACATCTTTTCCATTTCATTGATATACTGCTTGCGTTTCCGCCTTTTATCAATCGCTGATGATTCTCTGTCTAACTGTTCCACCAAGTGGGAAATTCTCAAAGCATAAGGATATACCTTACGCAAATAAGCCTTGTCGCGATTAGATAATCCCAAATTTCTCGGTACAGGTATTGCATAGATATCAATAGGCTCCAAAGTATAACCCATGAAGACAGTATCTTTGAGCCGGATATCTGGTATTGTCACCTTTTCAAAGGTTACCTCTTGTGCTTTTAAGTCAAAAGCAACAAACAAAAAGAATAGAAAATAAATCCGCAACATCATCAATTTATCTGAACAAAATTCTTACCAAGATGATGAAAGCTATCAACAATTTAAGATACGACGCCTACCCTTCGTGTAAGACTCCAAGGTAACGCTCTGCATCTAAGGCAGCCATACAACCTGTACCTGCTGCTGAAACGGCTTGTCTGTACTTGTCATCTTGCAAATCTCCACAAGCAAAAACGCCTTTTACATTTGTTTCCGTGGACTTAGGTTTGGTAATGACGTAACCTTGATTATTCGTATCTATAAAAGGTTTAAAAATAGATGAGTTGGGTGTATGCCCTATCGCTACAAAAAAACCACTGATGGTTAGAATTTGAGTTTCGTTGGTCTTATTGTTTTTTATTCTAAGCCCTTCCACCTCATCGTCTCCCAAGACCTCTTCTGCTTCGGTATTCCAATAAATCTTTATTCTTTCGTTTTTGAGTACCCTGCTTTGCATGACTTTGGAAGCTCTTAGCTCGTCTCTCCTTACTAACATGTGTACTTCCGGACAGAGGTTAGCCAAATAAAGTGCATCTTCACAAGCAGTATCACCACCTCCAACGATAGAAACCGGCTTGCCTCTATAAAAGAATCCGTCACAAACGGCACACGCACTAACCCCTTTTCCATTGAGTCGCTGTTCGGATTCCAAGCCCAACCTTTTGGCAGTAGCACCGGTAGCAAGAATCACGCTTTCTGCATGAATCTCTTTGGTATCATCTATCCACACTTTATGAAGAGTCCCGCTAAAATCTACTTTCGTAGCAACTCCAAATCTAATATCCGTCCCCATGTTTTCAGCTTGTTGTCTAAACTCATCCATCATCGCCGGTCCCATAATACCCTTTGGATATCCCGGAAAATTTTCCACTTCTGTCGTTTGGGTCAACTGACCCCCCATTTCCATACCGGTATATAAGACCGGGCTTAAATTAGCACGTGCTGCATATATAGCGGCGGTGTAGCCCGCAGGACCTGAACCTATAATCAGACATTGTACTTTTTCTATATCACTCATTTTACTTGTTATTTTCTGCTTTTTCTAAAAGTTTTTGATGAAGCTCTACTACTTGGTGAATCAAGCTTTTCGTATTGTCATTGTATATAACAAAGTCCACCAATTTCAGTTTTTCTTCCTCCGGCATTTGTTTATCCATTCTTGCAATAACAGATTGTCTATCCACCTTATCTCTATCCATTGTCCGCTTAATCCGTTGCTCTACAGGAGCATAAATCATCATATTCAAATCCATCAGTTTATAGCCGCCTGTTTCAAAGAGAATAGCTGCTTCATGGATGGTATAGGGCTTGTCCAAATGAAGTTTTGACCATTTCATGGCATCTTCCCACAATACCGGATGTACGATACTATTTAAGATATTGAGTTTTTCGGGATTATTAAAAACAATAGAGGCCAAATAATCTCTATTGAGATGTCCATCCCACAAGTAGGCAATTTCACCAAAGATATCTTTTACTTTACTTTTTACATCCTCGGAATGTGTCATCAGCCATTTGGCTTTTTGATCGGAATTGTAAACGGGGACACCCAAAACTGTAAACATTCTGGATACCAATGTTTTGCCTGCGCCAATACCACCTGTAAGACCTACATTCAAAGTATCAAAATTTTATGCAGTAGGATAAGATGATTTTGTCATGTCCAAAGAAACTGCTGATTTGTCAATTTTCACTTGTGTATTGACAGCAATCTCCAAAACTATTACCGGATTATCCGGAGATACTTGTTTGATAACACCGTGGAGACCGGATGCTGTCACCACTTTATCTCCTTTTTGTAGCTCATCTACCCATTTTCTTTGTTCTTTGGCTTTCTTTTGTTGTGGACGTATCATAAAAAAATACATCACAGCAAACATTCCCGCCATAAAAATTAAAGGTGTCATCGCACCTCCTCCGGCACCTGCGGCCTGTAAAAAAAATATTGATTTCATTCCTTGTTTTTAGTCTTTAAAAATACAATTACTTTATGATTCGATTCAAATTTTCAAATTATTTATTGATTAATCCTCTTCCTATTTTCACTATCTTATCTTCTTTCTCCATATCTTTCATCATCCTATCCAAAACTCCATTGATAAAGTCTTTGCTTTTAGGTGAGCTATAATTTTTAGCCATTTCTATATATTCATTCATCGTCACTTTGACAGGGATAGAAGGAAAATCCGTAAATTCGGTCAGCCCCATCCTAATAATTATCATATCTACTACCGAAATCCTTTCTATATCCCAATTTTTAAGATAGGGTTCTATCTCTTCTACATGTATCTCTTTATAATACAATACTTTGTCAAAAAGTTTAGTGGAAAAATCGAGCAATTCATCTATCTTATTTTTCGTAGAAGCTTTATCGGTATGAAGTTTTAATTCTGTCTTAGATTTTTTTATCAGTTCTTTAATTTCATCTAAAACAAATGCTGCATCTTCTTCCCAAGACGGAAAAACTTCATCTAAATGTCCTTCAAATAATTCATTTGACAATAATATATTATTGATAATCAGCTCTATAATTTTTTTCTCGTCTTTTATATTCGTCGATTCATTATCAATATATTCCCGATAAAAATCTGTTGCAACCATTTGTTTATACAATTGGTGGACGATGGGATTTCCATCTAATTGATGACTCAGACCTGTTGCTTTTAGTGACTTTTGGTAAGCTTCATCCGTGTTGAGTAGATGAATAAAGTAGTTTGATAAAATCTTAGTACTATAATTTTTGTCTTCATCTGTCGGTAAAAACTTGGAAGCTTTGATTCCTGAAACTTTATCCACTTTATTGACGACTTCTCTAATACAATAAAGAAAATAAGTATATAAGGCATCCGCAGAATCTATACTCTTTTGCAATTGTTTTTTAAACGTGGACGGCAATGCATCTTCACTTCTCTCATAAGCATAAACTGCTTGCATTACTTTTACACGTACACTATGTCTGCTAATCATATATGAAGAACTCTTTGGTGCGCAAAGTTACAATATTAGTATAGTTTTCCAACGGAGTTTTAGAAATGTTAATTAAAATGTAATGAGATGTACCAATGAATCAATATACCAATGTAAAAATTTTAGTCAGACTATCATCAAAACCAAAAGATAATCACAATACTTACTGCAAAAATCTCTCTACTCAAAACAAATTATTTTTAACCCCAAAATCGCAACAGAAAAACAAAAACCTCTGCAATCCCTTTAAAATAAAAGGACTGCGAGGCTTTTAGGTTTCACCTAAAAGGTGTATATTTAAAGTTACTACACAAAAAATATGTACCGTGGATAAAATTAGACATTCTTCTCAAAACATCACTCCTTTTGGAGGTTTAAATTTCATCAATTCTTTGTTGAAACAAAGTAATGTTCATAGTCTAATTGACAGGACATTGGGTTTTCGCAATTATAGAGCAAAATATGCGTATTCGGACATCATTCTTTCTCTACTTAAAAATTCACTTTGCAACGGTGAATTTGTTTCGGATCTAAAGCACCTAAAAGAACAAATTGCACAAAACATGAAAGATTCAATTCCTTCTCATGATACGGTGGAATATGCTTTTCAGAAATTAAAAGTACCGAATAAAATAGTTGTTACAGAAAACAACACTACGCATCAAATCAATTATAACAAAAACATAAACAGCTTATTGGCAGGTATTTGTGTGAATTTAGGATTGTTAAAGCCGGATGTAAAAGACTATGTTTTGGATTTTGACAACGTCGTCTTGAACAACAATAAACAAGATGCGAAAACCTCGTACAAAATGACCAAAGCCTATCATCCCTGTTTTGCAAATATTGGAAGCAACACCGTTTATTTTGAAAACAGAAACGGAAATACACCCGCAAAGTATGCCCAAGAACAAGCACTGGAAAATTGTTTTAAAAATTTGAAAGACAATAGTATCAGTATTAAATCCTTCCGAGGTGATGCAGCATCCTACCAAAAAGGCGTGATTGCTGTTTTGGAAGAAAATGTTGAACATTTTTACATCAGAAACGTCACCAGTGCAGGTTTTAGAAGCATTTGCATTGAAGAGAAAAACTGGGAAAACGTAGAAGTAAATTACGAAAACAAAGAAGTGGCAAACATAAGATACGCTCCATTTCAGGGTGAGAAAGAGTACAGGGTTGTGGTAACTAGAAGCAGGATAACAGAAAGCCATCCCAATCTTTTTCCTGAACACAGCTACACTTATTACGGAATAATCACCAATAATATGGAAATGAGCAACTTAGACGTGATAAGGATTTTACAACAAGAAGGAAACGATTCCGAGAACAACAATAAAAACCTTCTTAATGACTTCAATATTCATCGTTTGCCTTTATGGACTTGGACACCAACACGGTTTATCGGTCTGATGGTAGTTTGCAGCAATATTTTTTTTGAATGGATAAAGTCTGTTTTAGTGAAAAACAGAGTAGAGGCATTGAAATACAACATCGTACCAAACGAGTCTTTATCAAAATATATTTGCGTCTGTGCCAAGTTTGTACGCCGTACGCAAACGGTTCTGGTACTGTTCAGTTCCAAAAAATACCGCCCTCTCATTATCTAAACAACTTTTTACGGGCAAAAGAAATTTCCCCCAATCCGGGTAAGGGATTTTATGCTTAAAAATCACGATTTCAGCATATAAAATCCGAAAAAGGCATTCCGTTACTGTATTTTTGAGTTGTAAAGGGAAATTGTATCCTTAATGTTGCCGTTGCGATTATTGGGTTTAATAGAAATGTTAGTTTTATATTTGAGAATTATGTTTTTGTGAAAAATTCTTTAAGTTTGTTTACCAAACGTTTGTTCAAATAATAAAATAATTTAATATTTATGACAGAAGCCTATATTTTCGATGCCATCAGGACGCCTAGAGGAAAAGGTAAAAAGAATGGCTCATTACATGAAGTACAGCCTATCAACTTGGTTACAACCTTGTTGAAAGCTTTACAAGAGAGAAATGATTTTGACACCAAAGAAGTAGAAGATATCATCTTAGGATGTGTCACTCCTATCGGTGATCAGGGAGCAGATATCGCTAGAGTAGCGGCACGCGCAGCTGGTTGGGATGATAGTGTCTGCGGTATGCAAATCAATCGTTTTTGTGCATCTGCGCACCGAAGCAGCAAATACTGCTGCGAGAAAAAGTACGCTCAGGCTGGCATGATTTAATCGTTGCAGGTGGAGTGGAATCTATGTCTAGAATCCCAATGGGTTCTGACGGTGGAGCATGGTTTTTAGACCCTATGACGAATTACAATTCTTACTTTGTACCACAAGGTGTAAGTGCGGATTTGATAGCTACCTTAGAAGGTTTTTCTCGTGAAGATTTAGATAGCTACGCTGTATTATCTCAACAGAGAGCAGCAAAAGCTAAAGCAGAAGGCTATTTCGACAAGTCTATCATTCCAATTAAAGACATCAATGGATTGACTATTTTGGCAGAAGATGAATTTAATAGACCAGGTACTACTTTAGAAGATTTGGCTAAATTATCTCCTTCATTCCAAATGCCAGGAGAAATGGGATTTGATGCAGTAGCACTTCAAAGATATCCACACCTTTCTAAAATCAATCACGTACATCACGCTGGCAACTCATCTGGTATTGTAGATGGTGCAGCTTTAGTATTGATTGGGACTAAAGAAAAAGGTCAAGAATTAGGTTTAAAACCAAGAGCAAGAATCAGAATGGCAGCTCACACATCTGCTGAACCTACTATCATGTTGGTAGGTCCTGGACCAGCTTCACAATTGGCTTTGAAAAAAGCAGGTATGACCATTAATGATATTGATGTAGTAGAAATGAACGAAGCTTTTGCGGCAGCGGTCTTGAGACTACAAAAAGACATCAATGTACCTATGGATAAATTAAATGTCAATGGTGGTGCGATTGCTTTGGGTCACCCACTCGGTGCTACCGGCGCAATGATTTTAGGTACCGCTTTGGATGAAATAGAACGTAGAGATCAAAACACTGCACTTGTTACATTATGTATAGGTGGCGGTATGGGTGTCACTACTATTATCGAAAGAGTATAAATTTTAAAATATTCTAAAAAGTAAATTCATGTTTATATACGAAAAAGATCAAGATAATATAGTAACTGTAACGATGGATATGCAGGGACGTTCTGCGAATGTCATCAATGAAGATTTCGGTAACTTACTTGCTGAAACGATAGAAAAGTTACAAAAAGAAGAAAATCTTGCCGAATTGGTGATCACTTCTGCAAAATCTACATTTTTAGCTGGAGCTGACTTAGAAAATGCTTAAAAATGCTACCGCTGAATATATCTTCAATATAGTGAAGAACTCAAAGAGGTTTAAGAACGCTAAACTATCGGAAACCTGTGGTAGCTGCTTTAAACGGTGCTGCATTAGGTGGAGGATACGAATTAGCATTAGCTTGTCATCACAGAATTGCACTGAAAAACCCTAAAGCAGAATTTGGTTTACCGGAGGTGATGCTCGGTTTACTGCCCGGTGGCGGTGGTACTGTAAGATTACCCAGAATGTTAGGTTTGCAAGACAGTTTGCCATTTTTGACTGAAGGTAAAAAGTTAAAAGCTGAAGCTGCTTTGAGAGCTAAATTAGTAGATGATTTAGCAGAAACTCCGGAAGAAATGATAGCGAAAGCAAAAGAATGGATCAAAGCCAATCCGAATGCTAAAAATCCTTGGGATGACAAAAGTTTTAAATATCCGGGTGGAAATACCCGAAGCCCTAAAATTGCAGGAATGATTCCTATCGTTCCGGCTATGGCTAGAAAGAAAACTTATGGAAACTACCCTGCTCCTATTGCTATCATCGCATCTGTAGCTGAAGGTTCTGTAGTAGATATCGACACTGCTTCTAGAATTGAATCTAGATATTTCACATATTTAGCTACCGGACAAGTTTCTAAAAATATGACCAATGCATTTTGGTTTAATCTCAATAAAATCAATGGTGGAGGAAGCCGTCCTAAAGGTGTAGAAAAACAAGTCACTAAAAAACTCGGTGTTATCGGTGCTGGGATGATGGGAAGTGGTATCGCTTATGTTTCTGCTATGGCAGGTATCGAAGTGATATTGAGAGATACTACGATGGAAAGAGCTGAAAAAGGAAAAGCTTATTCTGAAATGCTCGTCAATAAGAGAGTGAAGAAAGGTAAAATGACCAAAGAAAAAGCTCAAGAAGTACTTGACAGAATTATTGCAACGGATGATGCGAATGCAGTAGCCGGAGCTGACTTGATTATTGAAGCTGTTTTTGAAGATCGTGAAATCAAAGGTAATGTAACCAAAGAGTGCGAAGCAGTGATGGATTCTACCGGAGTTTATGCTTCTAACACTTCTACCCTACCGATTACAGGACTTGCAAAAGCATCTGTAAGACCGGAGAAATTCATCGGTATTCACTTTTTCTCACCGGTAGATAAAATGCCATTGGTAGAGATTATCAAAGGCGAAAAAACGGATGATGAGACTTTAGCTAAAGCTTTTGACTATGTAAAACAAATTGGAAAAACTCCTATCGTTGTCAATGATAGCCGTGGATTCTATACTTCCAGAGTATTCTCTACTTATGTATTAGAAGGTATCGCTATGATAGGTGAAGGACAAAATCCGCAATATGTAGAAAATACAGGTCATCAAGCAGGTATGCCGGTAGGGCCGTTAGCTTTGACTGATGAAGTCAGTATTTCTCTTATTGACCACATTAGAAAGCAAACTATCAAAGATTTTGAAGCAGAAGGTAAATCTATTCCGGATCATCCGGCTTATGTAGTGATTGATAAATTAATCAACCTTGACAGAAAAGGTAAAGCTGCAGGTGCTGGTTTCTACGAATATCCGGAAGGCAGTAAAAAATTCTTATGGCCAGGTTTGAACAACTTGTTTGAACAAGCAGAACCTTTAGCTCAACAAGAAATCATTGATAGATTATTGTTTATCCAAGCTATCGAAACTGTAAGATGTGTAGAAGAAGGTGTGATAGAAAGTGTCGCAGATGCTAATATCGGTTCTATCTTCGGTTGGGGTTTTGCACCTTATCAAGGTGGTACACTCCAATTTGTAAATGCTTATGGTTTTGATAAGTTTATCAAAAGAGCAGAAGAGTTACAAGCGAAGTACGGTGATAGATTTGCTGTACCTCAATTACTAAAAGATAAAGCTGCAAAGGGCGAAATCTTTAAGTAGTCGGTAAATTCTGATTATAAAAAAAGCTGTCCGTTTGGACAGCTTTTTTGTTGGTAATCATCTCACGGCTAAACTTATTGGCGAATGTTTATGAGGGTACATTTTCAAATTTCCCATTCTCGAATTCTTTAATGTATTTTGGGCGTGTCTCTAATATTAGTTTGTCAAATTGTTTTAATTTATAAAATTTCTTAGTTTAGATTTTTGTGGAAAATAATCAAAGCACTATCCCTTTTTTTTCTGTTATTATTACAACATATAATCGGGCTGCTATACTTAGAAGAGCTTTAGAATCACTGTTGAGACAAGTTGAAAAAGATTGGGAAGCTATTATCATTGATGACGGCAGTACAGATGATACGCAGAAAATATTAAAGGAATACACTGAGAAATATCCTAATATTAGAGCTTATTTCTATCAAAATGCCGGGCCTAATATTGCTAAAAATAGAGGGATTCAAAAATCAAAAGGTCAATTCATCACTTTTTTGGATTCAGATGATGAGTATGAATCTACACATTTATCAAGTCGGAAAGAGATTTTACAGAGTAAGTCACAGTTGCAGTTTTTACATGGCGGTATCAAGATAATCGGTGATGAGTATGTGCCGGATATGTTTTATCCTAATCAGAAAATACACATTTCAGAATGCGCAGTCGGGGGTACTTTTTTTATCCGTCAGGACGTAGTAGAAACTTTGGGTCTTTTTGCAGATATTCCTATGGGGAGTGATGCGCAATTTTTGGAACGTGTAAAGCAATCAGATTATAATATTGCAAAAACTGATTTGCCAACATATATTTATCACCGCGAACATGAAAGTTCAGTTACAAAGGATTTTTGATTTTAATCGTAGAACTCATCGAAAGATGTTAAGTACACAAAGAAAATATAGTCTCTGTGTACTTAGTGAAATACTTTGTAGTAAAAATAAATTTCATCATCATTTTTTCGAACATTGATAAACTATTGACTGAATAGATATCTACCGACAAACTAAATGTCTATTTATGCTTGTCTAAAAATTATTTCTCTAATTTTACGAAAACTTTGATAGCTTTTATGAGATTAAAAATGTTTAATGTACTCATATTTCTTTTTGTTTGTACACTTTTAATACGTTTACCCAATCTCAATCGACCTATTTCTAAACATCATGAGTTCAATACTGCTTTTTTCTTAATTCCGATGGATGTCTGGGATAATGACGGCATATTCAAGCATGGCTTTTTACCTTCATATAATTATTCAAATCCGAGTGACAAGGAAATTGGCCATCCGATAGGAATTCCAAATGGTAACAAAGATGGAGATTATTATTATCTATCACTACCCAGTTTTTCCTATGTCTTGCCTTATCTACTTTTCAAATTGTTTTTTATACCTATTGCACCTTTGAGTTTACAGGTTTTCAATCTAATCATCCATTTTCTGACGATTGTGATGCTTTTTCGTCTTTTGAAAATGTGCTTTGATGAAAAGTCAGCTTTAATTGGTTCGCTCGTTTTTCTTTTCTCACCTGTTTTAATGTGGTTTTTCGGGAATGGCTATACTCATCATGTGTTGGGTACAGCATTGTTTGTCGCTGTGGTTTATTTTCTATTCTTATATTTAAATATTCATAAAAAATATGCCCTGTATTTATTTGGATTTATCTTCTGTCTTCTACTTTTAACTGAGTGGATAGGAGTATTGTTAGGAGCAACTATCTTTTTGTTGTTTGTCCTTAAATTAAAAGAAGATAAATATCGAAAAATCCTATTCACGCTGATTATATCAGGACTTCCGGTACTTTTGATTTTTTATTACCAATACGTCGTTTTTATTGGCTTAGATAATTATATAGCATATCAAGCTAATCGTCTTAATGTTCGATCTACCTTGGCTAATCATTCTTTTACTTTGTTTCATCAGTTTTGGGGATTGATGAAATGGTATATTGTGGGGTATGGAGTTTGGCTCGTGATGATTTTGGGTTTGTTGGGATTATATCTTGCGAAAAAAGATAAGTTTAAGATTTCAATTTATCAAAAGTATCTTTTTATTCTGTCGATTCTTCCGGTATGGATGTATCACTTTTTGTTTATGGAGTTTACTTTGGCACATGATTATTCCGTATTATATGACGGTTTGCTTTTAAGTTTTTTAGTCACTTTTTTAACCTATTATACCTTTAGAGATTTACAAACTACTAATGGAAAAGTATTGGCTAGCTTATTAGTAATTGTGTGTTTGTCAGTCGGACATTATTATTACATCAACAGACCGGGAAAAATCAGTAGAAACGGAGATGCCTATTCTATTTATAAAGACATCGGCGAAGAAGTTAAAGCTACAATTGCAGATGATGGAATGGTTTTTATGAAAAGAAGCGGCGAATCTTCATCTGATCCGTGTAATCCACAAATCGTTTATTATGCCAAACGCTCTATCAAACCTGTTTCATCTGAAGAAGAAGCTTTTGCATTTATGAAAGAGTTTCATCAATATAAAGGAAAACTTTATATTCAAGACGGTGCAAAAGTGACTAAAATCATAGACTTGTATTTAGAAAATCACTAATTTTGACCTTGTAATTTTACAAGATTTGTCACTTGTTAAATTTTAAACGTAAAAAATGAAAATCAAATCATATATATTTTTTTTGTTTGCTACACTCTACTTGTTTGGTTGTAAACATCAGTTTGATGGTGTAAAAATTGATGGGACTTTTGAAAATTTTGAAAACGAACTTATTTATGTGGAAGATGTCACAAGTCCGCAAAAAACGATAGTAGATACTGCCCGTGTCAAAGACGAAAAAGTCACTTTTAGACTCTATTTGAATGAAGGACTCTATCGGTTGAGGACGGAAAGTCTTAAAGAAATGGTATTTTTTTACAATGCTAATGACGGGAAAACTATTTCAATCAACTGGGATAAAAATGATACCCGTCATTATAAAATTTCAGGAAATAAAGAATCCATTCAGTTAAAAGGTTTACAAAAGTATATTACTACTAATACACAAGAATATCTATTGATAGACTCACTGTCTATAAAAGATTCTTTGTCTGCCGAAAAAACTACACAACTTAAAACTGAAAATAAACAAAGGTTGACTCAGTTTGTAAAAACTTTTATGGACACTGTTGCTAATGCAGATGTGGCAGCTTTTGCATTGAACTATGTGGATGCATCACCTAAAAATATAGATTTTTTACTCAAACAGTCAGAAATTGCTCATCAAAAAAATATTGAAGCACCTTATGCGACGATGTGGTACATCTCGTTAAATACTTATCGGGATCAGATACTTAGCCAAGCCAAAAATGGTTTACCGGCAGGAGTGAAAGCACCTAACTTTGAACTGCCTAACTTTGAAGGTGATAGCTTTCAGTTGAAAGATATGCAAGGCAAATATGTTTTATTAGACTTTTGGGCATCTTGGTGTCAACCGTGTCGTCAAGAAAATCCTAATATTGTAGCCGCTTATCAACAGTTTAAAGATAGAAATTTTGACATCGTTTCGGTTTCATTGGATTCTAAAAAAGATCAGTGGCAAAAAGGAATAGATATGGATGGATTGGTTTGGAAAAATCATGTAAGTGATTTGCTTAAATGGAGAAGTCCTTTGATTAAATTGTACCAAATCGTAGGGATTCCAGCAAATTTCTTGTTAGATCCCAAAGGAAATATTATAGCAAGAGATTTACGTGGTAATCTTTTAAGTTCTACATTGGATCAGGTATTGCCTACTTTGAAAGAGCCTGAAGAAGAATCGACCACACAATAAAGAGTACTCATGGCAATTGTGAGATAGATATTCATTTAGTATTGGAATATTAATGGATATTCCTTTATTTATAATATAAATGAGTAATCGGTACATTAAATATACTAAATATATCTAATGTACTTTACTTTTTATAAGATAATCTATTGCTTATCAACTATTAATAATCGAACTCGGGTTATCAAAGTTCATCTCTATTTCAAATTCTATCGCCCAAAAGTATTCTCACACTATCTCATTCTCAAATTTGCTCATTTGCCTCACTTCTTTTGTCTCGGATCCATCGCATCCGTCAGCCCTTCACCTAATAGATTAAACAAGGTCACTAACAAGAAAATGGCAAACCCCGGAGCGATGGCAAACCACCAAGGCGCACTACGTGACAAGGACAATAATTTACCCCATGTCAGTACTTCCGGCGGAATACCGATACCGATAAAGGAGAGAAAACTTTCTATCAAAATTGCACTTGCAATACCAAAGGCCACCGCAATCAAAACAGGTGAAACAGCATTGGGAATGGCATGTTTGAAGATAATCCTGGTTTGTGAAAACCCGAGTGCACGTGCTGCTTCTATATATTCCAAACTACGAACTTTGAGCAATTCAGCTCTGATAAATCGGGCAATTTCAGTCCATGAAGTCAGACCGATGACAGCCATCACCAAGAAGATAGACGGCTTTGCAATCGCAACAATGGCAATGATTAAGAACAAACTTGGTATTGAAACAGAAATTTCTATCATACGTTGCACAATGATATCTACCGGTATATTTACTTTGGGTTGAAGCCAAGGTATCTTTTTAAAAGGAATACTCAATGTGCGTGCTAAAAATATAAATCCAAACAGTATTAAAACAGATACAAATAGCTGAAACAAGAACTTTAAAAATGACTCGGAAATAGCGTTTGACCATAAATGCATTCTCGATTGGAAAGCATAAAAGTAGGTCGGCAATATTAGAAGAATGATCCATAAAAGTGTCGCCCGACTAAACTTTAATCTATCATCTCCGAAATATCCTGCAAGTGCACCCAAAAGTATTCCGATAATCGTTGCCAAAGTCATGGAGACTAAACCCACCATAAAAGCAATTCTCGTACCGTGTATCATTGTCGAAAGGATATCTCTGCCAAGTACTTCCGTGCCTAACCAATGTCGCCAACGAATAGATGCGACATCCTGTGTCTCAAACGGGCTTGCATATTGCGCATTGTTCAAATCTTGTGTATTCGGTGAATATGGAATCGGAGCAAAGAAAGCTTGGTCGTAATCATTAGAATTCCATCTTCCGGATGGCCAGTCTGTCGGCCATTTTGCAATACCCAATTGTACACCGTAGTTTTTAATAATGGGGAAATGCCAACCGGTTTCATTTTTAAATACCAAAGGTTTTTCATTGGCGATAAAATCAGCGAAGATGGCTATTAAAAGCAATATCGTTACTAACCAAGCGGAGAAAACCGCTCGTTTGTTTTTCTTAAACTGGCGTTTCACATAAGACCAGTAATCTTGCTTATTTTCTACTGTACTCATGTTAACTTTTTTTATTTGAATAAGAAATTCTCGGATCGACCAAAGCATAACAAATATCGGCTACCAAATATCCTAACATCGTGACGACAGCCGAAAACATCACCACCGTATAAACCATCGGATAATTTCTCGCATTGAGTACATCAAAAGCTAATTTTCCCATACCCGGAATCGAGAAGATAATTTCCAATACAATCGAACCACTGATGGCCATCGGGAATACACTTGCAAATAAAGTAATAATCGGTAAAAGTGAGTTTTTAAAAGCATGTTTCCATAATACCATCCTTTCAGATACACCTTTTGCACGAGAAGTACGAACATAATCTTGTGATAGGGAATTAATCATCGCACCCCGCATCTGTCTTGAGACAAAAGCCAAACCTGCATAAGTCCAACAAAACAACGGTAATACCAAGTGATGTGCTTTTATCAAAAGACTATCGTAATCATTTCCCAATCCATAAGTCGGAAACCATTCAAAAAAGTCACCACCTCCAAAAAAAGTAATTAAAAGTGTAGCCACCCAAAAACTTGGAAGTGAATATAGAATAAACAAAGCCGTAGTCACAATTTGATCACTGGTCGAATTTTTATTTTTTGCACTCCAAACTCCTATCGGCACAGCTATCAGATAAGTCAGTATGATAGATAAAATACTAATCATCATCGTTTTGCCTGTTGCTTGCCAAACTGCATCCTTCACAGGTCTTCCATCTTGATATGAAATGCCAAAATCACCTACTAAGAATTTGGTAACCCATTGGTGGTATTGATTTTTTGTACCATAAAAATGAAAGGTAGGAATATAGTTTTTGTAAGTGGTCGCTTGAGTAGTCATGTCTTGATATGCCAGAGACACTGCTTCATATTGAGGATAAATATTTGCAATAGAAGGAGTTTTTTTGAAAACATCCGAAATGACATTCAGACTATTTTGTATCCGGCTACTATTAGACTGATTATATAGAACAAAAATCTGATCTCTCAGACCGATTTTGGCTTCAGCATTGGAAGAGTCTGTTTTTAATTCCAAAACCGCGTTTTCCAAGTTTTGAGTCGCATGGTAGTAAGCTTGTATTTGCGACCAATTTCCATACATCTGTATCAGATGATCCAAGTTTTCTTTATGGGATTTTTTATATACACGGTACAAAGTATCCGGTTCTGCAACAGAACTTAGGCTGAAATAAAACACGGGAAGATTCAATCCGAGTTCCTTTCTTTTTTCAATATACGCCTTCTCTGATGCCAATCTGGAAGAAGATTGTCCCATCTCTGCCGCATTAATACCCCCTCCCAACATCTGCTCCACAGGATCACCGGGAACGTTTACACTCAACACAAATGTCAGAAGTGATATGACGAAAAGTGTCGGTATAAAAATAAGTATCCTTTTTAAAACATATCGAAACATAACTTTTACTCAGACTCTTTTTTATCTTTTAAAATAAAACCTGCTTCATAATACCCCGGATAAATAGAAGATGCATGGAAGTTTTCAAAGCGATTGCTGATGACATTTTGATATGGAGTATTAAACAAGAAAATATAAGGGACTTCATCGTATAAAAGTGCCTGCCACTGGTGATAGAGTTGATTGCGTTTGTTAACATCCAATTCTGCCCTGATTTTCATAATCATTTCATCAGATTTACTGTCACCAAAACCGGTATAGTTAGAGCCTCCGTTTCTTGATTCGGTGTGCCACAATTGCATGGGGTCCTCATCTCTTGGATTAGTCACCCAAGCGCCGTAAAACATTTGTATTTTTTGTTGTTTTAAATCTTCCAAATATTTAGACCAGTCTATTGACCTGACATCCAAAGTAATACCGGCTTCTTTAAATGTACTTTGTATCATCAAACCCACTGTTTCTCTTACAGGATTCCCTTGGTTGTATGAATAGGTCAATTTAAAAGGTGTTTTCTGACCATCTATTACTTTGTCCAAAATACCATCACCGTCTGTATCTTTCCAACCTGCATCAGCCAAAAGTTGTTTTGCTTTTTCCAAATTGTAATCGTAAGGAGTTAATTCTGAGGCATAAGCTTCTTTGTTAGTGGGAGAAATAGTGCCAATGATTCTTTTTCCTTTTCCGTACAAGATTTTTTCATTAATTTGATCGACATTGACCAAATGTGCAAGTGCCTGTCTTACTCTTTTATCATTGAGCATTTTATCTCTCACATTCAATCCGATATAGGAAAAAGCCAACATCGGCGGTTCTGATTTTACAAAGTTTTCCTTAAATCTTTCCGATTTGTCCAAGTCTAAATAATCTTTGATGGAAGTCACTGTCATTACATCTAACTTTCTTGATTTCAAAGCTGTAATAGCCGTATTAGGGTCGTTTATCACTTCATAAATTAATTTTGATGGATTCGCTTCAAAGAACATATTTACATCTTTGAGTTGATCGCCCCACCAATTTGTTTTACGTTCCAAAATAACGCGTTGCTGAGTTTCCCATTTCTTTAAAATATATGCTCCCGAGCCGTTAATTTTTTCAGGACTTCTGTTGTATTCCTCCGAATTAAAACGGGAGGCAAAATCTTTTATGGTTTGATCTTCCATCAATTCTTCATCCGGTTTTAAAAACCTCTTAACATCGTATTTTCTAAGTGATTGGTTTTCATCAAATATATATTCAGGAATGATGACTATATCACTTCCTAAAATATCTTTCGCCAACATATTGGGTACACTCGTGTAAAAAGTAATTTTAAGTGGATTTTCCCCATCAATTTTGGCATCTGAAACAAAATCAAATGAATTTCTTAATTGGTCGGATTGCACTCTCGGACACATAATCGCTTTGAATGAGAAAAGTACATCTTCGGCAGTAACCGGATTGCCATTGTCCCACCTCGCTTCCGGTCTGAGGGTAAAGCTCAAGCTCATACCATGATCATTTTCTTCAATTTCCGGCATATCTGCTGCCAAAACGGGTATTAATTTCAAAGTTGTAAAATCATATTTTAACATACTTTGAAATATATTCATTTCCATTTGAGTAGCCTGTGCATCGCTCGAAGTAATAGGATTTAAGCGTTCCGGTTCTGACATTGAATGTATCACGACCGTATCACGTGTGACAGCATTGTCTCCACCACTCGTACAAGCGTTAAAAGCTATCAGTACCGCAATGAAATATCCTATAAAACATATTCTTTTTAACATCAATCTTTAGTTTGCTCTATAATTTTTATTACACGGTTTTGGAAGTCAAAACTACATAACAAGTCTAAAGTATCAATTTTTAATAAATATTTCACAAGCTTCAACCAATTAATAAATTTATCGCTTATAAACAGTTGTATTTTGATTTTAAGCTTGTGTCTCCATGATGTAGAGACTCTTTATGTTCATATCAATTCAAATTCATTCCGTTAATAAATGTCTCCACGAAATCAACAATCCGTTTCAAAATTCTATCACCTAATTTTTTACGTTGCAATAAACTGGGTTTTTCACCCTCAATAAGTTCCAAAACTTCATCACGGAGTGGCTCTCTTTCTGCAAACAGATAATCTTCAATCAATTTTTCTGTTTTTGGGGCTGATAGATTTTCTTCTTGTACGATTTTAGAAAATGCCTTTTGTTGTTCTTCGTTCCAAAACTGCTCAAATGCAGGTGTAATGTTGTCGGAATCGCTTATGACTGGAAGATTCTCTAAAATGAATTTCTCTATGAGTTCTCGTTTACTCCTTAATGTTGCTTCTGTACCTAATAGGTTAAAAATTTCCTTTTCTGCTTTGGTGGTGTCTTTCTGTGTTTGAGATTTCAGTTTGATTAAAAGCTGAATGATATACGCAACATTGATTTCATCACGGTGAATCAACTCTAATTCAAAGTCCACATCTTCCAAAATGGAAACTTTCTCCTTTTGATGGTTGCTTTTTACTTTGTCGTAAAGGTCAAGATATTTGCTTTTAAAGTCCTCAAAAAGTTGTTCGTTCATTCCTAAGTCTTCCCATTTGAAGTCTGAAAAGGCTGTGAGAATGTTTTTAATTCTCATCAAGTCACGAAATGCCTTAATGAAATTCAGTTCATCTTCTTCGCTTTCAAGGTCATTTACTGCTTCCGTAGTTGGTGTAACTTCCAACAATTTTTCAAACGCTTCATCAAACTTGGCAACATAATCTTCATAAGGTTTCATGATGATAACCTCAATCGCTTCTTTGTTGCTGAATAGGGTAATGGCTTCGTCTGTTCGGTTTTTAAGGTTTCTGAAAACAACAATATTTCCCTGTGATTTCTGTTCGTTTAAAATTCGATTGGTTCGGCTGAACGCTTGAATTAATCCGTGATATTTTAAGTTTTTGTCCACATAAAGCGTGTTCACTTTCTTGGCATCAAAGCCTGTCAGGAACATATTCACCACCAATAAAACATCAATGCGATTATTTACATTTTCGGGTTGGCGTTCACGATCTTTCAGTTTCTTTGAAATGTCGTTGTAGTAGTTGTAAAAATCTTCGCTGGTTTTGGTGGAATATTTTACATCATACAATTGATTGTAGTCTTCAATATATTCATCCAATTTCTCTCGGCTGTGGGCTTGCAAGCCATACAAAGCTCTTGGTTCTTCCACTACAGAAACTTCTTCGGGTATAAAACCGTTGGCATCAGCATCATCTTCGTTGGCTGCATAACTGAAAATGGTGGCAATATTTAGGTTGTGTTCTCCTGCTAATTTTTTGCGTTTGAAAATATCGTAATAACGAATCAATGACTTTACGCTGTCCACACAAAACATGGCAGAAAAATCTTTGCTGTGCGTTTTTCGGTTGTGATTGTTGATGATGTAATCGACAATTTTTTCTAATCGGGTTGAATCTTCCATCAACTCCTGCGTGTCAATGTCTTCCACCTCAATATCAATTTCGGTTGTAGTATCTTTTTGCTTGTATCTGCCTACATATTCAACTGAAAACTTCAATACGTTTTCGTCTTTGATGGCATCTGTAATGACGTATTTGTGCAAACAGTCTTCAAAAAGGTCTTTGGTTGTTCGTTTGCCCAATTCATTTTTATTGGCATTGTCGGCAAAAATGGGCGTGCCTGTAAAACCAAACATTTGAGCATTGTTAAAATACTCTTTTATTCTGTTGTGTGTTTCTCCAAATTGGCTTCGGTGGCATTCGTCAAAAATGAAAATGATTCGCTTGTCTTTCAAATCTGCCATTTTCTTTTCGTACTTCAACTTACTGATAGCGGTATTGAGTTTCTGAATAGTAGTAACAATCAATTTTGTGTTTTTGGCTTCACCTTTTTTGTCTTTGTATGTACCGATAAACTGCTTTACCAAATTGGCAGTGTTGTCTGTTCCGTCAATGCAACCATCACTAAAACTGTTGAACTCTTTGGTGGTTTGGTAATCCAAATCTTTTCTGTCCACCACAAAAACAACTTTGTGTACTTCTGGGAAATTCATCAAAATTTGACTGGCTTTAAAACTGGTTAAGGTCTTGCCCGAACCTGTGGTATGCCATATATAACCGTTTTTGTTGGAGTTTTTTACTCGGTCAATCAATGCTTCTACCGCATAAAATTGATAAGGACGAAGCACCATTGGTATTTTGTAAGCCTCATTCAAAACAATGTACTTGCAAATCATTTTACTGATGTGGCAAGGCTCTAAAAAAGCATCTGTAAAACCGTTGAGAATATTGGTCAGTCGCTTATTTTCAAAATCTGTCCAATAGAAAGTTTGCTTGAAACTTTGGTTGCGATTGTTGGCGTAATACTTTGTATTTACGCCATTACTAATGACGAAAATTTGAACGTATTGATACAAAGCGGAATTTGCTCCAAAAGAATGGCGTTGATAGCGATTGATTTGATTAAATGCTTCTTTGAGTTCTAAACCTCTGCGTTTCAATTCTATTTGAACTAAAGGCAAACCGTTGATTAAAATCGTAACATCATAACGGTTTTTGTATTTTCCTTCTTGGCTTACTTGGTTGGTTACTTGATATTGGTTTTGACACCAATGTTCTGTATTCAAAAATTCAAAATAAAGATTATCACCGTTATCTCTTATAATGTGTTGCTTTTGACGAAGCGTTTTTGATTTTTCAAAAACCGAACCTTTGTTTAAGAGGTTTAATATCTTGTCAAATTCAGCATCTGAAAGCGAAATTTGATTATGCTTTTCTAATTGGTTTTTAAGATTGCCCAACAATGCTGCTTCATTGTTGAGTGTAATATATCCGTAACCCAATTTTTGTAACTGGGCAATCAACTGTTCTTCTAATATTTGTTCACTTTGTTTACTCATTTTATGTCCATAAACCTTGGTTCTGCCAATTGTTCAAGAATCCTAATTTGTAAATAGGAATATTGGGGTTATTGGCAAAAAGGGTTAATATTTTACTTTTTATTTGATGATTGGGCGTTACTTCGTTACACAAGTAAACCATTGTACTTATGATTAAAAATGGTTTCTTGCTTTGAACTGGGTTTAGCGGTTTGTCTAACCAAATGGAAAGTGGGTTATTCAAATTGGCAATTGGTACTTTTACCATATTTCTACTCCACAACCTGGAATGATGGGCAATAATGTTTCTAACATAAGTAATAGCTTCTAACCAACTTGAAAGTTCGTTATGAAGGTTCAATCCCATTTCATTTGCAATCGTTGCTTTTTCGGGCAATTGGTGTTTCAAATTTTTGTAAAGCTTTGATAATGTACCCATCGAAGCTACTTCCATTATTTTCCAAGCATCAGCATCCTGATTGGGATATCTTCGTCTTTGGTCTTTGATAAAAATTTCCTGACTTCTGAAAAATTCCTTTTTGAGTTCAAGGATGGTGTTTTGATAAATAGTTATGTTTGGGTCTGATGGTAGAGGCGTAGTTTCAAATAGATTTGGGTTCAAATACCATAAACCACCATACGACATTGAAAGGTGGTAAATCATTTTGGTGCGTAGGGCAATTTCTATGCGTTCTATGGCATCAAATAGAATCAAACGCAAGTGCCTGTCAAAAGTATAGCGGTCTAATATATCTTCAAAGTAGGTGTTGGGTTTTAACGTATGAAGCGTATAATCGGCTTGCATATCCCACCAATACCCTTTGAGACGGTAGTAGCTGATGTTTTCTAAAAAATGGTGTGCAGAAGGCTCATCCTTGAAGAGCATTCCTCGCTGTTTGAGCAAGGCAATTTGGTCTGCTATGGAGTGTGGAACCTTATTTGCCATAGCTATAAAAAAAGAATGACCCGCTAGCAGATCTTACGGTATGCTGAACGGGTACTGTTGGTGCAAAGGTACAACTATTTTTGAATTCTGTAAACATTTTCAAACTATATTTTCTATTTGTTTCCATATCAGTCATTTAACTAGCAGAACATTTTACTTAATAATGCCCTTTTAAAGGTTCGGGTTTCTTCCAATTGCTCATTGACCAGACTGATTTGCTGGCTGATTTTATTTAAAAATGAGGCGATTTTTTCTTGTTCCTTGATATGCGGTTTTAAAATGTCAATGTCTTTGAAAAATTCAACAACACTTAAATTTAATAAGCCGTGATTTCTCGCCCCTTCCTGAGCTATTTTGTGTATTTGCTTATTAATTTTTCCGCTTTCAAAATAATGTTCATAGAAGTCGGGATTGCTATTGTCTTTTATATTGAAACAGATGTAAAGAGTTGAAACAACTCCTTTTTCATATTTCTTCAATGGTTTAATCGCACCCATTGGATAACCTTTTGAATAGCTTTTGTTGTAAGCAAAATCACCTTTTTTGATTAAATAATAACCTGTTACATCATTTGCTGATACAGACTTGTTGAAGAAATCTTGCTGATTAATTAGACCGTATTGTGCAGAGATTGTAAGAACATTATCATTGTTCTCGGTATTTTTTGTAGTTACTCTTTTAAAGATATTTTCAAATTTCTTTGCTTCCCACTTAGGAAAATCCTTTCCATTTTCATCTTTAAAGCGAAGTTTTTGGGAGAATATTTTTTGCGTAATTCCTTTTTTGTATAGTTCTAAATGCTCTTTTTTCTCTGTGAGTTGAGCAATTCGGTTGTCTATTTGAATTAAAAAATCTGTAATTTTTTTCTGTTCAGTGAGGGAAGGGAAAGGTAATTTTATCTCAGAAAAATATTTATAACTAATCATTTTCCCATCTCTTATACCTTCTAATTTACTTTGTAAATGTTGGATGTATCTGAAAGTTTTTAAATAGTATTTGAAAAAATAATCTTCAATATCTCTTTTTGGACGAAGAATGATATATGCAGGACTACAAATTCCTTTATACTCCGAATATTCAATTCCACCTTGAAACGACCTTAAACTAATAATGAAATCTCCCTTCTCGACAACCTTATAACTTGATACACTTTTATCGGTAACTGAAATTTGATAATTAATTAAATCTCTTGGCACTGCACCAAATTCTTGAGAAATAGCCAAAATTGGCAAATCAGAATTATGGTTTTTGTTTGAAATTGGTTCAAATAGTTCATTCCCATAAAAGAAATTCCAATCCTCTTTAAATTCAGGAAATCGCAAAACTGGTTTTGTATTGGTATTTCTCATTTGTCTGAATTAGGATTTGTTTGATTTTTGGATGATAGGATTATTTTTTACGTAATCTTTATTTTCGGGATGTGTAAGATTATATACTCTTTTAAATTCTAAACTTTTTGCACCAAAGTTTATAAGCAAACCTATTGGTAAATTGTATGCTTGACAGTAATTCATAGCCTGGGCTAAATGAACTTCTTCGAGTCTAATTAAGGCTTTTAATTCCACCATTATATTTTCCTCTACAAAAAAATCAACCCTTCTTGTGCCAATATCAAAACCATCATAGAAAATAGTCATTTCCATTTCACGCTGAAATTCTATTCCAAGCTTATTCATTTCAATGGCTAAAGCTCTTTGATAAATTACTTCTTGAAAACCATTACCCAATGTGTTGTGCACTTTCATTGCACAGCCAATTATTTTATGTGTTAATTCTTCATATTTCATAATCTTGCTGACTTAATCCTTTAATCTTTTCATCCTAAAAATCCTAATTCAGACAATTAAAAAGGTGTGGCAATTCCCAATTCTTTACAAAATCTAGCTATCTCGATTTCGGTCGTTTTAATGGCTTTGTCCAAATCAACCAATTGGTTAGAAACTGCATCTAAATCAATTTCCTCTTCTTCCTCAAAAGTGTCAACATAGCGAGGTATGTTCAAGTTGTAATCGTTTTCACGAATCTGCTCAAGAGAAGCCACAAAACTGTACTTGTCTTCTGTTATCCTGTTCTGATAGGTGTTGATGATTTTATCAATGTCCTCTTGTCTCAAATAGTTTTGAGTTGCTTTCGCATAGTGTTGGCTGGCATCAATAAAAACGACATCATTCGGGTTTTCTCTACATTTCTTGAAAACCATAATACAAGTGGGTATGTCCGTACCAAAAAATATCTTTTCAGGCAATCCAATCACGGCATCTAAATAGTTTTTGTTTTCAATCAAAAATTTGCGAATGTGTTGTTCCGCTCCACCTCTGAACAAAGCCCCGTGTGGCAATACTATTGCCATCGTTCCATTTTCAGCCAAATGATAAATCATGTGCTGTACAAATGCCCAATCGGCTTTGCTAGCCGGGGCTAACTTTCCGTATTGACTAAAACGGTCATCACTCAGAAAAAGAGGGTTGGCACTCCACTTGGCAGAGAAAGGCGGGTTGGCTACAATGGCTTCAAAGGGTAAATCATCTAGGTGTTGCGGATATTCTAAGGTATCTTCCTGCTTAATATCAAATTTTCTGTAATGTACATCGTGCAGAATCATATTCATTCGGGCAAGGTTGTAGGTGGTACGGTTCATTTCTTGTCCGTAAAACATGGCTACATCTTTCACTTCTCGGGCTACACGCAACAACAAAGAACCTGAACCACAAGTAGGGTCATAAACCGATTTTAGCTTTTGCTTGCCTGTAGTAACAACCTTTGCCAATATTTTAGAAACTTCCTGTGGTGTGTAAAATTCACCTGCTTTTTTACCCGCACCGCTGGCAAATTGACCAATTAAATATTCGTAAGCATCACCCAAAACATCTAATTCTGTTTTCTCCAATTTGAAATCAATCTTGTCAAGATGTGAAAGCACTTTTGCGATGATTGCATTTCTTGCTTCGGGAGTTTTTCCTAATTTAGTGCTGTTCAAATCCATGTCTTCAAAGAGGTTGTCAAAATCCTCTTCGCTCTCAGTGCCCATTGTGCTCATCTGGATATTGGTCAGAATTTTTTGAAGGTCTTCAAGTATGAAATTTGTTTTGCTTTCGTCAAAAATGTCAATGTCTTCATTTTCACCCATCCCTCTTTTTGCCACTTCGGTAAAGAGTTCTTCGGGTCTAAGGAAGTAGCCTAATTTCTCCAAAGCTTCTTCTTTGATGGCTTCTAAAAAATCGTTGGCTTGTGCTGTTTTTGGTATTATCTCACGAAACTTAATTTTGTCTTGTTGCAAGATGTTGTTGGCAAACAACTCCATCTTTTCACTCAGATACTTGTAGAAAATAAATCCCAAAATGTAATCACGGAACTCATCCGCATTCATTTTGCCCCTCAAAGTATTGGCTATATTCCAAAGTTGTTGTTCTAATATTCGTTTTTGGTCTTCACTCATTTGAAATTCTCTATTTTTGCTAGTTTGCTAAAATACGTCTTTTTGTTAGTTTTCTGTCCGTGTGTTAGCTAAAGAATGGCTCTTTTGGTTTTTTGAGCGTTGGATCGTGTCTTAAAAAACAGGTTATATACAAATGAAGTTTTTATGATTTTGGGACTCGTGATTTGCTTTACTCATTTGTACGATGTGATAGATTTTTTTGTGATGTTTGACAAAGTTTTGCTATTACCGATAACAATATAAATTGGGTAAAGCCGGTATTTAGATTAAGTAACCTTATACTATGGTTATAAAACTAAAACGTTCATTCAAATTATCGAAAAAGTAAACGACCAATAACTTCATCTAACCATCTTATTTTCAAATTATCTAATTATCTAATTATCACATTAACCACTATCTTTGTAGTATGGCACTTGAAAAGACTTTGGCAGAATATGATGCAATAGTCAAGGAATGTAGAGATATTTTTGTAAAGAAAACGAAGGATTACGGCACATCTTGGCGTGTGATGCGTCCCAAAAGCCTGACTGACCAAATGTATATAAAAGCTAAGCGTATTAGAACGATAGATGAGAGTGGCGAGCAAAAAGTGGAAGACAGTATCAGTTCCGAATTTATCGCTTTGGTCAATTATGGTTATATGGCTCTCATACAACTTTCTGCAAAAAGTGATTGGGATATAGACTTATCTGTTGACAAAGTCTCCCAACTTTATGATGCGATGGTAAAAGATGTCAGAACACTGATGATAGCAAAAAATACCGATTACGGAGAGGCATGGCGCGAGATGAGAATCTCTTCTTTCTCGGATATGATATTGGTCAAGCTTCACCGCATCAAACAAATAGAAAGCAATCAAGGAAATACCCTAATTTCCGAAGGAGTGGAAAACAACTACAAAGATATCATCAACTATAGTATTTTTGCACTGATTCAAATCAACAATAAACAAGAACTATGACAATTTGGACAATCAACATATACATATTTATTGCAGCAGCAATCATCACATTTCTGTTTGCACAAGTAAGAAAGCCCAAAAGCTTTATACTTGACATACTCAAAAATTTTATTGGTGCATACTTCGTTTTTTCCGGGATTGTAAAAGCTGTCGATCCCGTCGGCACCAGCATCAAAATGGAGGAGTATTTTGAGATTTTTCACGAATATTTCCCTTGGTTCAGCGGTCTATGGAGTGCTTTAGAGCCTATTTCATTGGGATTTTCAGTCTTCACCATCCTCTTAGAAATTACTTTGGGTCTCTTTATGATTTTTGGAGCATATAGAAGACTGACTACTTATCTTATATTTTTAACCATTGTGTTTTTCACCTTTTTGACCGGATTTTCACATATCACAGGAAAAGTGACAGATTGTGGTTGTTTTGGAGATTTTTTACTTTTGACACCCAAAGTATCTTTCTTTAAAGATATCTTTTTGACGGCGTTAATCATTCCATTGGTGATATTTTGGAAACAACTTACGCCACTTTTTTCCACAAAGCCCCGCAATTTGGCTTTATTGATTTTGGGAATTTTATCAGTCGTTTTTACGCTTAGAAATGTACAATACGAGCCGATAGTTGATTTTAGAGCTTATACACCGGGTACAAATATCGTAGAGTGTTTACAATTGCCTCCTGATGCAAAACCTTATATTTATGAAAATATTTTTACCTATAAAAATAATGAAACCGGTGAGACTCAAGAGTTTAAGATTGACAATCTCCCTGCTGACTTGAACAATTGGACTTTTGTAGATAGAAAGGATAAATTGATACAAAAAGGAGACGATCCCAAATGTAAGGATTTTGCTATTAATGATGCTGACGGCAATGATTTGACCAATATTTACATGGAAGATAGCAATGTACTATTTGTCATGGTCATTCCTACTTTGAAAAAGATGAGTCATAAAAATTTGGAACATATCATCGAAATTTTTACTGATGCCAAAAAAGACCACAAAGATATTGTCGCACTGACAGGCACTGATATACAAGAAGTATCTTCTATGCTGAAAACAAACGGTCTTTCCATTGATGTTTTTAATACTGATGAAGTACCGTTAAAAACCATTATGCGTTCTAATCCGGGGATTTTGGTGTTGAAAAAAGGAACAATTTTAGGTAAGTATCATCACAATGATGAAGTCACTTACAAGAATATAAAAGATGATTTAGAACTTTAATCCAAAAGATTTTGGCGAAGTTTTTTATATCTAAAATATTTTATGGAATCTTAGTGATGATAGGTGTCATAGTGATTGTCTTTTCACTATTCAACTTATTACCAGTCGATGCGGCAAGATTGACTGTCGGTCAAAGAGCAGATATCGAATCCGTGGATGCCATCAGAAAAGAATTAGGTTTGGACTTGCCCAAATGGCAACAACTCACTCTGTATTTCAAAGAAGTTTCACCCATCTCAATTGAAGCGAATACTACCGAAGCCAAAGTAAAATTCAAATATGTCCCTTTGATGAAATTAAGTCAGGGCGAAAAGGTTTTGGTACTCAAAAGACCTTATCTCCGTAGATCCTTTCAGACCAAAAGAGATGTTTGGGATATCTTAATGGCTGCACTTCCTCAAACCATTTTATTGGCAATAGCGTCTATGGTGTTAGCTTGTATGCTCGGTATTCCACTCGGTGTGGTCGCAGCTGTGCGACAACACAGCTGGTTTGATAATATAGCGATGTCCGTCTCGGTTTTGGGAATATCTGTTCCCTCCTATTTTTCCGCATTGGTATTAGGTTACTTTTTCGGGATACTTTGGCACAGTTGGACAGGATTAAACCACATCAGCGGACTTTTTGTGATAGATGATTTTGGCAATGAAATCATAGAATGGAAAAATTTAATACTTCCCGCCATTGCATTGGGTACAAGACCGGTCGCTACTATTTTTCAATTAACGCGAAGCTCCATGTTGGACGTTTTGAGTCAGGACTACATCCGTACCGCAAAAGCGAAAGGGCTTAATTTTGTCACTATTCTTTTCAAACATGCTTTACGAAATGCACTCAATCCTGTGGTGACAGCCGTCTCCGGATGGTTTGCCGAACTGTTAGCAGGCGCTTTTTTTGTAGAAGTGATTTTTGGTATCAACGGTTTAGGTTTCACGGCCGTGGATGCCTTGCTCAACTTTGATTTTCCGGTTGCATCGGGAACAGTATTGTTTACAGCATTGGTCTTTATTCTCGTCAACATGTTTGTAGATTTGCTTTATACCGTATTGGATCCACGTATTAAAGTAGGAAATTGATGTTGTACTTTCTGATAGGTTTTATGGGGAGTGGCAAGTCTTATATGGGTAGAAATTTATCCAAAGAATTAGAGATTTCCTGTATAGATATGGATGAGCAGATAGAGTTACAAGAAGGTATCAGTATCAAAGAAATCTTTGAAGTCAAAGGAGAAAATTATTTCCGAAATCTCGAAAGAGAATTTCTATTATCTCTTAATAATGATGAAAATAAAATCATTTCTACCGGTGGCGGAGCGCCTTGTTTCTTTGACAATATGGAAATTATGAATCAGAAAGGATTGACCATTTATCTCAACAGGAGCAAAGAAACTGTCTTGCGACAATTATTCAAAAGTACTCACAAACGACCTCTGTTAAAAAATAAAACCGAAGAAGAAATTTCACAATATTACGATTTCAAATTGGCCGAAAGAGAACCTTTTTATTCCCGAGCCAAAATCCATGCCGGCGATATGACTTATATAGAGGTAGCTCAAATGATAAGAAGTGGCTGGTTGTAAATCTTATATTTTAGAATTAAATTGTTTTTGTTCTTTTCAAGACCCTTTATTTTAGCAGATACCTTTTTTACCGTTAATATATTTAAAAAAAAGAGGCTATTCTTCCGAACAACCTCTTTTAAACTAAACAAAACTTTAACTAACTGAATTGCTTGATTATTCAGCAACTACTTCTTCTACTTTATCTTCTACTTTTTTAGCGGCTTTTGTAGCTTTTGTTTTTGTAGTTTTTGTAGCATTTTTCACATTTTTAGTAGCTTCTTTACCTGCTTTTTCAGCCTTTGAAGTAAACTTGGCAAAAGTATTTTTGACTTCACTTACTTTAGGATTCAAAATAGATTTCAATGTGTTTACATTTCTGCGGATAGTGGTAGTTACTTCATTACCAAAGAAAGAAGATTCTTCTTTAAGTGTATTGATGATTTCAGCTCTGTTAAGACCTTTGTCTTTTAAAGTATTAAATCTTTCTTTGTAGCCTTCAAAAGCCTCTTTTTGTGCATTTAATTCTTTTTTACCAGCCTCTGTCAATTCTTGTGCAACACCGTTAAATTGATCTTTCACCGTAGAAAATCCTTCTTGTGCGTTTTTAACAATTTCGTTCACACTTGCTTGTAATTTCTCTTGTATTTTCATAGTTCTTTTTTTTAAAAGATAAATAAATATTTTATGCTACAAAGTTACGTAGAGACTATGCTTTGACAGTTATTTTTCCGATTATTAAAGAATAAACAAAATTGCTATTAATTATAAATACATAGTTAACTTAATGTGAACTTGCATTTTATCTAAAAAAGGAATACCAAAATATCCCATTTTATAAGTAGCTATTCATATTATTGAAAAAAAAGACTTGTTTTCTATGTTTCTAAAACATTAAGTTACTCAAAATGAATAATTTTTCCTTTTGAATTTATTTATCTTGTATAAACTTAAACAAACACTTTTTGCGATGAAAAAGAAGACCATTTTTGCCCTCTTTTCCGTATTTTTTTGTATCTTATTTATTTCTGCTTTAGATATAGATGAAGAGGAAGACCAACTTTCTGCCTCCTATCTCAGTAAAAGATATGCACTGACAGAATTGCAAAATCTGATAGATAAAACCACAGATTTTTATCACGCAATAGAAACAAAAGATTTGGACAATATCCAATCTTTATTTGGTCAGTTGAGGATACAGTATAAAAAGGTAGAGTTTTACTTAGAATCTTATGAAAGTGAGTACATCAAGTATTTAAACGGAGAACCTACGTCTTGGATTTCGTTTGACACCGGAAATTTAGAAGCCATCAATCCCCACGGCCTCCAATATATTGAAGAATTGATATACGCCGATAGTGTAGATTACAAACAACTAAAATTTGAAACAGGTTTCTTTTATAGCGAATTGATGAAATATAAAAGCATTACTGAGGTCAATCCTACGAGCGATGCAAGTATTTTTTTGGGAATCAAATACAGCCTCATCAGAATTGAAGCTTTGAGTCTTCCGGCCTATGACTGCCAAATTACAAAACAAATATCACCTGAAATTAATTCAAGCTTAGATGCCATTTCTTCGGTACTCCATTTATATAAAAGTACCAATAAAGATAAAGATGTCACCAACGATATCGAGATGGCGTTAAAGACCATTCAATCCGCACAAAAATATTTAGAACCTCAAAAAGGGAAATTCTTAGGTTTTGAGGAAGTCGATAAGCTGATGTTTATAAAAAAATATCTACAACCACTTAATTCTCATATCGTTGATATTTTTGAAAAACTGAAAGTGGAGCAACCTATTTTAATGAGGATTTTCAAATTTATCACCCAAATCAACGGCAAATCAAAAAATATCTATAATCCTGATTTTTTAAATATTTTGGCCAAAGGGGAAAAGGGTTATTATGAAATAGAAAAATATGAAAAATTAGATCCTAAAGTGGTTGCTTTAGGTGAAAAACTTTTCTTTGACAACAGATTGTCACATGACAATATCTTCTCTTGCCAATCTTGTCACGAACCAAAATTAGCTTTTACAGACGGATTGAAAACTGCTAAAACCAACCAAGTAGGTGTCTTTCAAACGAGAAACTCTCCTACCATCGTTTATTCAGCTTATGATGAAAGATTTTTTTATGATTTGCGTTCCTACAGCGTAGAAGATCAATCAAGACAAGTCGTCCATAATCCCAAAGAATTTAATACCACTTATACGGAAATTGTCAGTAAGCTTATCCAAGATTCTACTTTGGTGCAAGAATTTACGGAAGTATTTCCAAAAGATTGGAAGAAACCGATCAAAGAATCTACCATCCGTAAGGCCTTGGGACAATATGTAAGAAGTTTGGCTACTTTTAACAGTGAATTTGATGCTTATATGCGTGGAGAAATAAAGGATATTGCACCTGAAGTAAAAAGAGGCTTTAATTTATTCATGGGAAAAGCTAACTGTGGTACTTGTCACTTCGCTCCTATTTATTCAGGTCTTCTTCCTCCTTTATATGGAGAAACGGAATCTGACGTGGTAGGTCTTTTAGAAAAATACGATACCATACATCCGACTTTATCTTTAGATTCGGGAAGATATAATACTCAGAAGAATCCGGTTTATATCGGTTCTATCAAAACCACAACAGTCAGAAATATAGCTTTAACTGCTCCTTACATGAGTAACGGTGGATTTCCCGATTTGGAATCCGTGATGGACTTTTATAATCGCGGTGGAGGTGCAGGCATGGGTTTACACGTTCCTAACCAAACCTTAGATTCCCAACCACTCAATTTGACCAAAGATGAAATCAGTGATATAATTGCTTTCATGAAAAGTCTGACAGACAGACAATTTTTAAAGATGCAGTAGAAAGTAACAACGAGTTCTAAAAAGTATAACTCATACCTACAACAAAATTTCTACCAATACCCGGAATGTAGTTAGTAGCACTCTCTTTTGTAGCACCTACAACTTGCATCAAATCCGGCAATTCCGTGGCATCTCGTATCAAATAACTTGAAGCATACCGTTTATTACTTAGATTGCGAATTTCCGAATAGACACTCCAACTACTTTTTTGGAAAGACACTTTGAAATTATACAACGTATAAGGATCTTGAAATAACTCGTTTCTATGATCAATTGGAGTTTTGACCGGTAAAGATTCGATATTAAAGTTAGCTGTCAATCCGACAGGATGAGAATACTCTACTTCTGCAATCAAATAATGGGTAGGAATACCCGCAATTTGCAAACCTTTGTAATCACCTTCTGTAAAGTAGAAGTCGCTATAAGTATAAGCTGTCTTTAGACGAATGATATCTTTTTTCTTAGATATATTTTGTACCGCAATGATATCCAAACCTATTTCAGCACCCTGATGAATAGTAGCGTAAGGAGAATTGATACTTTGACCTAAAAAGCCACTTAAATCTGTCAATGTCAGCAGTTCATTTTGTACCCAAGAACGATACAATGAAACATCCCAGTACAATCTTTTATCCAAAGCCTGACCACGAGAACCCATTTCTATTGTAGAAGCGGCCTGTGCCTTCAAATATCTAAACTTATTAGCGGTCGGTCCTGACATTGGTGTGCCACCTTCCAAATTGACTAATTCCAAAAATGTAGGAGGTTCATAGCTTCGACTAAAGTTACCAAACACTTGGATATCCTTATTCGGCTCATAAATCAGACCTGCTTTGGGGTTGAATCCAAGATATTGGAAAGTTTTAGATGGAATACCCGCACTTTTTGTATAAGTGAGACCTTGCTTATTACCTATATTGAGAAAACTATAAACAGGACGTTCTACCGGGTCGTCAGCCGCCGCTTTTCCTTTCCGAATATCTTTGTTGAGCTGTACAGATAAATTGAGTTTCAATTTAGAATGCACATTCCACACATCATTAATATAAGCCATTCCTTTATATGCATTCAAGAGATTATCAGCAAAAAGTCCATGTTTTTCACCCTTATAGTTGACATAATTTCTTGCATGTATCCTTCCCAATTGCACATCCACTCCTACTGTCAGATTATTTTTAGGTCTTGTATTTTGATATAAAATATTCAATCCACCATTGTGGCTTTGATGATTACGAATACCTTCAGGAATGGGAAAAACAAATTCATCATCAATATATTGATAGTTCAATGAGGTTTGCAATTTCGATTTGTCATTGATTTGCCAAACCGACTTATTCGCAATTCTAAAGATTTTGCTATCACGCTTGGGTTTGTCTCTCAACACCAAAGGACCGATGCTTTGTGGAGATATTTTTGTATTGATTTGCTTAGGATTACTTTCATACTGCGCTTTGGTCAACGGACCGGGTACATCAAAACCCATATTGGTATAACTGACGAGTAAGCGAGATTCAAAATGCTGGTTAAACCTTTGACCAATATTAGCCAAAGCATTAAAGCGATTTGATTCATTTAATTCTCTAAAACCTTTGCTTTGATTATATGACAAGGATAAAAATCCGTCTGTTTTATTTTTTGAAAAACCGGAAGATACACTTGCATTATAGTACTTATAACTTCCACTTTCAAACTTGAATGAAAAAGGTGAAGCATTGTAACCATTTTTTGTAATAAAATTAATCGCTCCACCCAAAGTTGTACTGCCATATTGCAAAGCATTAGACCCTTTATACACTTCCACCAAATAAGAAGCTTGTGGCTCTAAAACACCTAAAATATATGAGCCATCACTCAAATTGATAGGAATACCATCCTGCAACAACATCACACCTCGCGCTTGCGGATTGCTCTGTATGCCTGAACCTCTAATATTTAAACGCGGTTGGTCGTTTCCGCCAAAAAACTCTTGTATTAATACACCCGGGACTTTTCCCAAAGCATCTTTCAGCGTCTGTGATTTTTGAGTTTTCAGTTTTGACAAATTCAGTAAATTGACTCCTCCGGGTATTTGTTCGATTTGATTTTTCAAAACACGATAAGAGTTGGAAACCAAACTTGGATTGTCACTCACCACTACTTCATCCAAAAGTATAGCATCTGACGGCTTCATCACCACTTTGACATAAGTTGTCCGATTTTCATTCATATAAAAATTGACATCTACTTTTTGTTGCTCATATCCTTCCTTTGTTATATAAAGCGAAGTAGAGTATCCTGAAGAGATAAGTTCAAACTTTCCTTCTTTATCTGTAAATACAGGATTATCCGGGTTTTGTGTGTCGATAACTAAAGCTTCAATAATAGCTTGTCCATCTTCATTGAAAATTTCACCTTTGATATGCTGCTTGGACTCTGCACCATTCAAGGAGTTGAAGATGGTTATACAAAGGAATATGAAAAATAAGAGTTTCTTCAATCTTTATTAAGTCTAAATAAGAACACAAAGAAACTACTTTCCTTAGAATTATAGGTTTTAGTTAGATGAAATACCTAATAAATACCTAAACTATAAAGGTAATATTCAAGATAATACTTTTGTACTATCACCTTTTATACCAAAGTGAAATAATAAATAGCCCTATGTTTTGTAAATTATTATTTTTGATTTATCTTTGGACTGTAAATTAATTCACTATGGCGAAAGCGTTATTTATTGAAGTAAAAGAGAGCGAAGCTGAACTTAAAAAGTTGGTTAGAAATGCACGTCCCATGTTTGTCCCTCGGATAAATATGCTCATCGAAATGAAAAAAGAGGGAGAAAAGGGAATCTCCAAACGTGAACTCATGAAAAGACTAGGTTTGAGCGGTCAGTCTGTTACCGATTGGCGTAAGATGTATAGAGATGGTGGCATTGAAAAGCTGCTCTCTCACGCTATGAAAGGCTTCAAGCCATCTGTGTTCACAAAAGAAGACCATCAGAAGATTTCCGACCTGCTCCACAATCCGGAGAATGGTTTAGCAGGGTTTTCAGAACTCAAGGAATGGATTTTTGAGAACTTGGGAAAGGATATCAAATACAATACAATCTTGAAATACTGTATCAGACACTTTGGAGCTAAAGCCAAAGTAGCTAGGAAGTCTCATATCAACAAGGACGATCAGGCTGTTGAGGCTTTTAAAAAAACTTTGGTCGTATCTGTTCAGAAGTCATAACCCTATCAGACTTTGCTTTCGAGAGTATCAATCTCTATTTTCAAGACGAGAGTAGATTCGGTTTGTTTACAAGAAACGGTAAAGCTCTGACGGCTATAGGTGTCAAGCCGATATGTAGATTTCAGCAAGTATTTAAAAATAGTTATCTTTTTGGAGCATTCTCACCATTGGATGGTAATAGCTTTCTGCTGAATCTACCTTATTCTAACGCTGATTGCTTTCAGTTGTTTTTAAATGAGTTTAGTAAAGAAGAACCGAACGAACTAAAAGTCATGGTAGTAGACAATGGAGCATTTCACAAGGCAAAGAAATTAGAAATACCCAAAAATATAATCTTAATATTCCTTCCTCCATATAGTCCGGAACTCAATCCAGCCGAGAAGATGTGGCAGAAATTTAAAAGAAAATTCACCAACAAACTTTTCAAAACAATCGAGGAGGTTGAAAATTACATTGCAGTACAGATTAAAGCAAACACAAAGGAAGAAATAATGTCAATCTGTGGCTATCCTTATATTTTTTTATCTCAGTTTTGGACTACTATATAAATCATTTTGGTATTACATATAATAAATAATGTATCAAATACCCAACAATAAATACTCATTGTCACATTCTCCAATTAGCTAATTTGTTAATTTCCCTATACTCTTCCCTGTATAATATCTTCCACTACTTGCGGATTTAACAAGCTGGAAGTGTCTCCTACATTGCTGATCTCATTTTCAGCAATTTTACGCAAAATTCTACGCATGATTTTTCCTGAACGAGTCTTAGGCAAATCTTTTACGATTTGTACCTTATCAGGTTTGGCGATATGACCAATTTCTTTGATAATTGTCTCATTAATCATCGTTTTTACATTTTCTATACTTTCATTCTCAGCATCATGGGTTAAAATCACATAGGCATAAATCCCCTGTCCTTTGATATCATGCGGATAACCCACTACGGCAGATTCCACTATTTTGATATTTTGATTGATGGCATTTTCTATCTCGGCAGTGCCAAATCTGTGACCTGAAACATTGATGACATCATCTACTCTACCGATAATTCTATATAAACCCCTGCTATCTCTTCTTGCTCCATCACCGGAGAAATATTTTCCTTTATACGCTGAAAAGTACGTTTTTTTAAATCGCTCATGGTCTCCATAAGTAGTTCGCAACATGCCCGGCCAAGGAAACTTGATACATAGATATCCTTCTACTTCATTATCAGTAATTTCATTGCCATCTTTATCCATTAAGACCGGTTGTATGCCCGGCAATGGATATGCTGCCATTGTTGGAAAACAAGGTGTCACGCCAGCCAAAGAAGATATCATTATTCCACCGGTTTCCGTTTGCCACCAAGTATCGACAATCGGACATTTTTCCTTGCCTATGTTTTTATTGTACCACTGCCATGCCTCCTCATTTATTGGTTCTCCGACTGAACCTAATACTCTGAGTGACGCTAAGCTATATGGCTTTACAATCTCCTCGCCGGCAGCCATTAAAGCTCTAATTGCAGTAGGTGCAGTATAAAAGTGAGTAATTTTATACTTATCTATTACATCCCAAAATCTGCCACTATTCGGATAGGTCGGCACACCTTCAAACATGACTGTTGTTGCACCGGCTATCAGTGGCCCGTACACCAAATAACTATGTCCCGTCACCCAACCTATGTCGGCAGTACACCAGTAGATGTCGTCTTCCTCCATTTGAAATACATTCCTGAAGGTATAATCTACAAATACTGAATAGCCCCCGGTTGTATGTACGACACCTTTCGGTTTTCCGGTAGAACCTGAAGTATATAAAATAAACAAGGCATCTTCGGCATCCATTGCTTCAGGCGGGCAGATTGCATTCACTTTTTTCAATTCGTCATGTAGATATACATCTCTATCCGGTTGCATATTAACATCTTCTCCGGTCCTTTGGACAACAATTATTTTATCTACTAATGGACATGATAAGACCGCTTCATCTACAACTGTTTTGATAGGTATTGTTTTAGTACCTCTGTAAGCACCATCACTTGTCAATACAACTTTTGCCTTGGTATCTTCTACTCTACCGACCAAAGCTTGAGAGGAAAACCCTGCAAAAACAACCGAATGTGGAGCACCTATCCTAGCGCAAGCCATAATGGAGATGGCTAATTCCGGTATCATCGGCATATAAAGACAGACCCTGTCACCTTTTTTGACACCATTATTTTTAAGTACATTTGCCATTTTGCCCACTTCTGCATGCAATTCCTTAAAAGTATATTGGATACATTTTTCATCAGGATCATTCGGCTCCCAAATCAATGCTACTTTATCTCCTTTTTTATCCAAATGCCTATCGAGACAATTTTCAGTGATATTGATTTTACCATTTACAAACCATTGGATATTCGGTTCCACAAAATCCCATTCCAAGACTTTGTCCCATTTCTTCTGCCAAGTCAATTTTTCAGCCTGCTCTGCCCAAAAAGCTTCAGGCTGTGCAATTGAAATTTGGTACGTTTTTTCATATTCAGCAAAAGAATGAATATCAGAAGTTTTCATAATAGTTAACTGTATTTAAAGTGCTATTTAAAATATAATGCCCAAGTTTAATAAAATATTATCTAAGTACGAAAGTATTAGCAGTATAAATTTGAAGTTGTAGCTTTAATTTAACGCTTATTATCAATGAAAAGAATACACATAGATTTTCCCGATAAAGTCCTTTGGAAAACAGAAAAAGAAATAGCACAACAAGATATCAATATAGCCGCCCACATGGGCAATGATAGAATTTTGGTTTGGGGAGATGAAATTCGAAAGGCTTATTTTACTGGCATAGGTTGGGATAAATATGAATGGTTTAAAGATCTCGGAATTATCGTCGCTAATCACAGTATCATTTACAAATCTGAAGGTTTTTTAGGAGACAAAATAGGTATAGAATTAACAGTAGGCAATGTCACAGAATGTTCTTTAGATATGTTTTTGCGTATGCGTAAGCTCAAAGAAAATGTCGATTTGATACACTTGCGTACCGGCTTGGTGTGCTTTGACTATGGATCTCGGAAAATAAAAAATTGGCCCCAAAAGTTTCTTGATATTTTATAGAGCGTGTCACCTTTAATGATATTGTGATTACTTATATACTTGTCTCTTAACTACAAAGTTCACAAAGGAAACTCGTACTCCGTACTTTTAACTTCGTACTTGGAAATTACCGGAAAATGTAAATGCTCATAAGACAGCCCTTCCGTTTTTAACAGAAAGCGCAACCCATACACCGTGTGTTTGAAATAGGTCAAAGAAGGGGCTTTACTCTTTTGTTATAGCAGATACTGGTAGTCCTTCACCTGTTCGGGATTCAACTCCGTGGACAATGCCTTAAAATGCAGGTCATAGCTGCCACATGACGAGCATAGTTCTCAAACGTCCCGGGGCTTCTGCCAAAAGCAAAATGTTGCATTGAAAACGAATGGGTACCGATTCAAAGCCCGGAACTTCATTGCTGGCGCAGTTTAAGATCCTGTTCGATCTTAATGCCTCCGGTGATTTTTTGTCATAATAAAAAATTTAGTGTGTAAATTTACAGCATGGCTACCCGCCACGGCGGGTCTAGTTCAACAAACGGTTTGCCAAAAGTGGCAATAACTGCTTCGATTTGAAGATTTTTACTAAATTTGTAGTTTGTAGCCACGTTAAAAATGTTATTAAATTTGGGGGGGGCTAATGAATACTTTTTCAAATATAAAAGATCTTGTATCTGCCCTATACAGAGAGGAAAAACTTCTTACAGAAATGTTTAAGAAGCGGAAAACTACGGACTATAAGTACGAGTATGCTCTTGAATTGCTTGAAAACAATGATAATAAACTTCAATATTTAATTGACCGTTCCGTTATAAGGCAAAACGCAAACAACCTTGAAATAGACGATTTGTATTTACGCTTTTTTGAACAGGTTTTGGAAGCAAACGAAGAAATCAACACTTCGTATATCAACGAAAATATTGAAAAAGTAAAACAAAATATTGACTATTATTTCAACGAGCAAAACGAACAAAGAAAGTATGAGTATTTGCGAATAATTAAAAATACACTTAGAAAAATTGGTATTATCACACTAAGAAATGTGGTTGATTTAAAACGCAATATTGACAACACTTTCAAAAGCGAACCCACTTTTAAAAACAAAAGAGCGAAACTCATTAACCTTGACGGCAAGCGTAAAGACATTACCAAACTCATTGAACAAACTGAATCTTTAATTTCAGAAGATGACATTACATTTTTTAAGACAGCAACAGACGAAGAATTGAATAAAATAATTGTTCAATTAAAATTGCAATTACAAAAATGTACGCACAACTTAATTGAAATAGAACGACAAGTAATTGACTTCTTAAATCAAATTCAACAACAAAGCGGTGTAGTTGAAAAGTTGCGACAAATCAAATATCTAAAAGACCAATTTAGACTTGAAGCAGAAACAGACATCAAACAAGTTATATCAATAAACAATTCAGTAATTTTTGAACCTAACCCAAGTTATCCGCTAAAACTTTCTCTTGAATACTTACAAACTAGTGAAGAAGCATTTGCGAGTATAAAGAAAATTGCACAACGACAAAAATCAGGTATCAAGTTAATCCAACCAGTTGCAGACAAAATTTCTGACGAATATTTAGAAACCAAAATAGAAGAAGAAATTCAAATCAATTTAGAGGAAGTGAAAAACGGATTTGTAGCCGGAAGCTATAATCTTTTTGACTTTGTAATGAATTACAAATTTGGGAAAAAGGTCACATTTGACGAGCGGGTTACAATTTATTGTCAAATGGTTTCTCAATATGAAACTGTTTTTGAAATAACCGAGCAATTTGCAGAAAAAGAAGAAATTGAATTTGCAATAATTTATCCGAAATAAATAGCCACAATACACAAATAACCACGAATAGCAATTAGTGAAAATTCGTGCATTTGTGGCAAAAAAATGACAGAATGGGAAAAGAAATTATATATAAAGAAGAATCCTACCAAATTATAGGCAAGTGTATGGAAGTACACAACGAATTAGGACACGGATTTTTAGAGATAGTATATAAAGACGCATTAGAACTGATTTTTAGACAAGATTCAATATTTTATGAAAGAGAGAAACCGTATGAAGTATATTTTAGAAATATTCTATTGCCACATAAGTTTTATGCGGATTTTGTGGTGATGGACAAGATTATTCTTGAAGTAAAATGTGTAACAATGTTAACTGATGAGCATATAGCACAGACAATCAATTACCTGAAAGTGTCAGGAAACAAGTTGGGACTTTTGGTAAATTTTGGCCGAGGAAAATTAGAATATAAAAGATTAGTTTATTAAATAAAAAGCCACGAATACACGAATGAACACGAATAGATAATTAGTGAAAATTCGTGCATTCGTGGCAAAGAACAATATGATACCACAAACAGCCGAAATATTCAAAATCCTAAGCAAAGGGCAATTTATCAGTTCCAACAGTTCTGATAAAACGATTAGCAATTTGTACAACGTGATTGATGATGAACAGAATTTTGAAAATCTGTACGAATATTTTTTGAATATCAACTTTGTTTTAGAAAAAGGCGATGAATATTTTTATTTCAGCCGACCAGAAACTAAGATAGACATTGAAAACAAAATTGAAAGTGCCTTTCGTTGGATTGATATTATTGATTTTCTGAAAACTTTTGACAACGCTTTTAGTTCTGGGTATCGTTTTTCTCCTTCTGATATTTTGGTGAGGCTAAAAACCGATGCGGAATTAGAAACGAAATTAGAAGGCCTAAAGAAACATACTGCAGACAAAGAAAAACACCAAGATATTTTAGACAGGATTTTGAAAATGTTGATAAACGATACGTTTATTGAATTAGAGAATGAAATTACACATCAATACAAAGCATTGGCTTCCTTCAAATATCTTGAAAACTTGATTTTAACCATAAATATTCCCGATGAAGTAAGAAATGAGATACCTGAATAAAATAGTATTTATAAACAGTGCCGATAAGTCGCTGAAATATGCCGAAGTTGATTTGGACGGAAACGTGCATTTCATCGGTACGCAAGGTGTTGGAAAAAGTACATTGCTAAGAGCAATTTTGTTTTTCTACAACGCAGATACTCAAAAATTGGGCATTCCGAGAGAAAAGAAAAACTACAATGAATATTATTTCCCTTATCAAAACTCTTACATCGTTTACGAAGTTCAGACCGAAACAGGAAAATATTGTGTATTGAGTTTCAGATCACAAGGCAGAGCTGCATTTCGATTTATCAATTCAGGTTATGACAAAAATTATTTTATTGACAGCGAAGGAAAGGCGTTTGAAACTTTTGACAAAATCAGAGAGCGATTAGAAAAAATTGATGCTACAAGAATTATCAGCAATTACGAAGAATACAGAAATATTTTATACGGAAACAACAAAGGCTTATCAAGCGAGTTTAGAAAATATGCTTTGATGGAAAGTAAGCAATATCAAAACATTCCGAGAACGATAGCGAATGTGTTTTTAAATGCAAAATTGGACGCTGAATTTGTAAAGGAAACCATTATCAAATCGCTGAATGAAGATGAAATAAAAATTGACTTAACTACTTATTCTCAAACACATTTACGAGACTTTGAAACCAATCTGAACGACATTAAAAAATGGACGGACGGCAATATTGACAAACAAGCAGAAAAAGTTTCTACGACTTATTCATCTTTGAAATTTTTAGAACAAAAGAAAAAAGAATTGGCGTTTCAGTTAGGTTACGCTTTAAACAATGTAAAAGAAAAACAACCGAAAGTTCAGGAACAATTAAATATAGAAGAATTAAAACGAGATAGAGTAAAAGAAAAACTCAATGACCTTGATGCTGTTTTTGACAAAAAGAAAGGCGAAATACAAAAGCAAATCGGTGTAGTTTCAGACAGGCTAAAAGAAATTTCAACCAAGAAAAAAGAGTACGAAGCATTAAAAATTGAAACTATTCTTGAACGTGTTGCCAAGAAACCAACGTTGGATTTAGAAAAGAAAAATTTAACGGAAGAAAAAGAAATTCTCACCTCAAAGTTTCTTGAAATTCAGCAACGCTACGAAGCACAGTTAAGACAATTAGAAAATCAACTTTCAGCATTTGAGAACAGCAAACAGACCGAAAAGAATAATGCCAACTGCAATTTTATTCATTTCAAAGACGAATTAAATAAACAATATGAATTGATTTATGAAGAAATCCGTAAACAACACAAAGAGGAATTAGAAACTGCCAATGCCAATGTAAAAGAGAAAGCAAATGCAATTACCGACAATAAAATTAAACTTTCCGAAGCCAAACATAAACGGTTTTATGAAAGTGAAATTGCAAACTGTAAAACTGAAATTGCAAACGTAAAATCTGCCGTTTCAAAAGCTGAAATGGAATTTCAACAAGCGGATAATAAAATCAAAACCATTCAAAAAGAATGGGAATTTGAGGAAAAGAATTTCAAGGCTGACACAAGTAGAAAAGTTGAACGAAAAACAGAAGAACAAGAAAAACTCAATAAACAAATTGTAGAGATTGATACTAAAATAATAAACAGCAAAAATTCGCTCTACGGTTGGCTCAACGAACATATTTCTGATTGGGATAAGACCATTGGAAAGGTAATTGACGAAGACAATGTGTTGTTTCAACAAGGATTAAATCCTAAAAAAGTTTCCAACGCTGATTTGAGTTTTTATGGAATTAGCATTGATACAAACGAAATCAACAAGAGCGTAAAAACGGTTGCTGATTTACAGAAAGAGCAAGAAGATTTAAAAAACAAAATTGAAGAAACTAAACAAGCTATTGCAAATCTCAACGCTAAATCCAATGACGAGTTGGAAAAACTAAAACGCAGGTTTCAACCAAAAATTAAAGAGCAAAAAGAAATTATTCAACAAAGTGAATACACAAAAACAAACGGCAAAATAAAATTAGATGAATTAAATGTTCGCCTTTCAGAATGGGAAACGAAAGCAAAAGCAGAACAAAAAGCGGCAATAGAAAAAATTGAAATTGCCATTTCTAAACTAAGCGAAGAAAAAACAAAAGCGGACGAACAAGTTCAGAAAATAGAAAACGGAATTACAAAAACGATTGACACAAAGAAGAAAGAAAAAGAAGCAAAAATAAAAACAGAACAACAAAAATTAGCTGATATTTCAAAACAACTTGACGAACAAATTCAAGAAGAAAAGACAACTATAAATGCAAAATCTGACATAATTAAAGCCAATCAAAATAAAGAATTAGACACAAAAGGTGCGGATACAGATACAATTGAAAAAATTGATTTACGGCTTTCTGAAATCGGAAAAGAATTATCGTTTATAGAAAATAATATATCCGTTACCGAACGCTACAAATATGATAAAGAACAACTGTTTGACAAAGAAGACGAGTTTAAAAACAAAAAAACTTTATTGGACAAACAATTAGAAAACGAAGCTGAAAAACACAATCAGCAAAAAGACAAATTCATTCAGGAACTTGGCAAACACAAAGCAGATATTGAAGCGATAACACAAACACTTTCAGCATTTCAAAGCGATTTGAATACTTTTGAAAGTTTTGTAAAAACAGAAATTTATCAATCCATTGAGCAATTTATTTCATCATTCAGTAATGAACATAGAACTGAACAAAATTGTGTTCATTTGATTGGGGAATTACACACAACTGACAATACGATTACAAGGCGTTATGTGGAATTACAGGAAGCTATCAACAAATTCACAGGCAATTTTCAAGAAAATAATCTGTTTAGCTTTAAAGTAAAATTTGCCGAAAAGTCGGAATTCTTTGAGTTTGCAGAAATGCTAAAAGAATTTGTTGATGAAAATAAAATTACAGAATACAAACAACGTGTTGAAGAACGTTTTGCCCATATCATTCGACAAATTGGTAGAGAAACCAATTCTTTGATTGAAAAAGAAGGAGAAATCAGCAAAATAATATCAGAAATAAACAACGATTTTATTGCAAGAAATTTTGTTGGTGCAATCAAAAGTATGGAATTAAAAACCATAGAAAGTAAAAATAGAATTTTCACTTTATTAGTCGAAATCAAGCATTTTAATGATGAAAATGTTTTTGATTTAGGGAAACCCGATTTGTTTTCTACAAGCGGGCAAACCAACAAAAACGAAAAAGCTATTTCATTACTGATACAACTCATCAAAGAAATGGCAACTTCAAGAGAAAAAGAAATTACACTTTCCGATTCGTTTGAATTGTTATTTAAAATTGTAGAAAACGACAACGATACAGGTTGGGTTGAAAAGCTGACTAATGTTGGTTCAGAAGGAACAGACGTTTTGGTAAAAGCAATGATAAATATTTTGCTCTTGAATGTATTCAAAGAAAAGGCATCTAAGAAACAAAAAGATGATTTCCGTTTACATTGTATGATGGACGAAATCGGAAAATTGCATCCAAACAACGTAAAAGGTATTTTGAAATTTGCCAACGACAGAAATATTTTGCTCATCAATAGTTCGCCAACTTCCTTGAATGCGACTGATTACCGTTACACATACTTATTGTCAAAAGACAGCAAAAACGTAACGAGCATAAAGCGTTTGGTAAGGAAAATTACAGCGATAAAAAGCCACGAATATACGAATGGACACGAATAGAAATTAGTGAAAATTTGTGCATTCGTGGCATAAAATAAGAAATGAAGATACCTTTTCACATAGCAGAAAAACTATTACAACTTTCACAGGGCGAAATAATTCCGTCAGGTTCGGCAAAACACGCATTGATAGAAGAATTGGTTACTGAAAGAATAATTGAAAGGACAGGAAGAATACAGAAAAAACTACAACTCACAAACAGTAACGCTTTATTCCTCTATTTACAAAACAAATACGGAATAAACGACCTGAAAAAATACATTGAAGTCTGTCAAAAAGAGAATGTACAGCGAAATGAATTAGTTGCTATTTCTTCTGATTCAAAATTAAAAAAAGTAAGAACATTCAAAGGTTTCTTGATAAACAGTTATGTTCCTGTTCAAGCAACACTAAACGGAAAAGCAATTACACTAAATTTTACTAATGGAACATTTCAATTCATTTACGACTTTGAAAATTTTGTTCCCGATAAAAATATTACGATTGTCGGAATTGAAAATCCTGAAAATTTTCGTTTCATAGAAAAGCAAAAATATCTTTTCAAAGAAATTCAACCGCTTTTTGTAAGCCGTTATCCGCAAAATCAAAGTAAAGATTTAATCAAATGGCTTCAATCTATTCCAAATAATTACTTGCATTTTGGCGATTTTGATTTTGCAGGAATAGGAATTTATTTAAACGAGTTTAAAAAATATCTTTCTGAAAAAGCATCATTTTTTATTCCCGAAAATATTAAAAACTTAATTTCAGAAAACGGCAACAAAGCACGTTACGATCAACAAAAAATCAATTTCGTAGTTGAAACAATTCAAGAAGAAAATTTGTTGCAGCTCATAAACGTCATTCACAAATATAAGAAAGGTTTAGACCAAGAAATTCTAATCAGAAAATAAGAATGTCCGAATCTCAAAACATAGAATACAAACAAAATTGACACCTATTCAAATCAGAGTTTATAAAGATAAAATAATGATTTGGAACGAAGGACATTTACCCGAAAGTTGGACAGTAAGCAACCTTTTGAAAAGCCATTCATCACGACCTTTCAATCCTGACATTGCAAACGCATTTTTCCGTAGCGATTATGTAGAATCTTGGGGCCGAGGAATTTCAAAAATGACAACGTTGTACACAGAAGCAAGACTTCCAAAACCAACATACATTGCCGAAAGTTCAGACTTTTGGATAGAATTCAGAAAAGATATTTATCATACAGAATATTTGTAGTCGCTTGGACTAAACGACAGACAAAGGAAAGTCGTTTTATACGCAAAAGACAAAGGAAAGATTACGAACCGCGATTACCAGACATTGAACGACATCTCTAAACGAACGGCAACAACCGAACTAACTGAATTGGCAGACAAGTTTAAAATCCTGACAAAAGCAGGAACTTCGGGAGCAGGAATTTACTATAAAATAGTCGGGTAACAACGACAGGACAGCCCACGCATTTGGTAGCAAAAAGAACTTAGCGAAGCGATATCACGAACACCACTTGAAAAAAAACAATAAAAAGTGAGTAAAGTTGGGAATAGTGGAAAAGAATTAAAAAACAAATTGCTAAATTTGACTTGGTTAATGAAAAACTTGTAATTGTAACTAACTGATCATAACTGCTTGACTTTAACGTTAGTCAGAAGTTTAAACGACACTACAACGGACACAGACAAACACGAGAACCACCGTTCTTCTGGTTTGACAGTTCTTGATTGTTACGATTGACAAACAAAATGTGGAGACCAGCGACCACTATAAAAACGGGGCGAAACCGAAAAGCCATACGAGTGGGACTAAAAAATTACAAACTATGAAAATATTTATATTATTCTTAATGGCAGTTTTAAATTGTCTATCACTCTTTGGGCAAACCCTTTCTCAAAAAGACCTTTTAGAATTAGCATCATGCACAGATTTTGATTGCTTTGCAAGTAGCGTATTATCAAAAGGAATTAGTCAAAAAGAAAATCCATACAATGATGCCTTTGGAGGAAAGCACCAAATTGTATTTAACCCTAACTATGAACTCCCTAATATAGAGGTTTACTCAGTAGGTATAACATTTAAAGATGAATTCACAACACTCTTTTTGCGTAGCAAAAACATAGAATATCAAAGCAAATTAATAGGTGAACTGCTTGTATGGGGTGATTTTGAAAATATTGCTTTAAATCAAACAGATGGTGGCACTACATTTTCTTCATATAAGTCAAAAAAATACGAAAAATACACACTTCGAACAGAAGAATTTTATGACAATGATGATAAGTGTAATTATTATGTGGTCAAGTTAACAAAACCTACAAAAAATAATGAACAGCCAAAGTATAATTTAAAGTTTAGTTCAGGTGAAGGACTTTTTACAGTGGAAAGCAATCGGAAAAGGGGATTTATAGACAGCTCTGATAAAGTAATTATCCCATTAATATATGATATGGCAACTAATTTTGAAGAAGGGCTGGCTAACGTCAGACTCAACGAAAAATGGGGCTTTATAGACAAAACCGGTAAAGAGGTTATTCCCTTTATTTATGAAGATGCATACGGGTTTTCCGAAGGGCTTGCCAAAGTTAAATTAAACGGAAAAGTTGGGTTTATTGATAAAACGGGAAAAGAAATCATCCCCTGTAAATATGAGCGGGCAGGTACTTTTTTTTACGGGCTTGCAGATGTTAAGCTCAACGGTAAATGGGGTTTAATAGACCAAACGGGCAAAGAGATTGTTGTGCCAAAATATGATGAGATAGAGATTTACAAAGGGTTTCCGGCAATGGTTGTGCTGAATCATAAATGTGGTTTTATAGATAAAACCGGCAAAGAAATTATTCCTTTAAAATATGACGCTGTAAGCAGCTTCAAACAAGGGCTCACCGATGCTTAACTGGATGGCAAATGGGGAGTGATAGACCAGACAGGCAAAACAATCATCCCTTTCAAATACAGTTATACCGATTTCCAAAGCGGCGTTGTGGATTTCAAGCCGTTTTCCGAAGGCCTTTTAAGGGTAGCAATCGGAGAGATGAAGTTCGACGGAGATTGGTATGGTGGCAAATGGGGATTTGTAGATAAAACCGGAAAAGAGATAATCCCGCTGAAATACGATTGGGTAGAAAATTTTAAAAACGGCAAAGCCAAAGTAGGATTAAACGGCAGGGAATTATACATCGACAAAACGGGGAAAGAAGTGAAGTAATTTAAAAATCAAAAACAATGAAAAAATTATTAACAACCGCTCTTTTATGCCTGGTAGCGATGACAACAACACAGGCACAAACATTTTTCAAAGATGCCAACGGTAAATGGGGATTGAAAGATAAAGCAGGGAATGTAATTCTGCCCGGTAAGTATGATAAATTTTGGGGTGAATTTTCCGAAGGATTGGCATCAGTTAGCCTTAACGGCAAATGGGGATTTATAGACACAACCGGAAAAGAAGTAATACCCCTTAAATATGACGATGCAGGAAATTTTTCTGAAGGGCTTGTGGTAGTTGGAATATTTAAGGAGAAGGGGGCTTCTGCTAAGAATAGGGGGTATTTAGACAAAACCGGTAGAGAAGTCATACCTCTTAAATATGATGTTACTAACGCCTTCAAGAATGGAAAAGCCAAAGTTTCATTAAACGGTAGAGAATTTTACATTGACAAAACCGGAAAAGAAGTGAAGTAATTTAAAAATCAAAAACAATGAAAAAATTATTAACAACCGCTTTTGTATGCCTAGTAGCGATGACAACAACGCAGGCACAAACATTTTTTGAAGACACTAATGGGAAATGGGGATTGAAAGATCAAGCAGGAAAAGTGATCCTGCCTGGTAAATATGATGAACCTATCAATGAAGAATTTTTCGAAGGACTGGCAGTAGTTGCACTTAACGACAAGATGGGCTTTATAGACAAAAAGGGTAAAGAAGTAATTCCACTAAAATATGATGATGCCAGATATTTTTCTGAAGGTTTGGCAGGTGTAAGTCTCAATGATAAATGGGGTTTTATAGACAAAACAGGGAAAGAAGTAATTCCTATTATATACGAAACTATAGGTATGGGTGGCTTTTCCGAAGGCTTGGCAATAATTGGTGGAGGTGGGGAATTTGACGATGGCTATGACTATGGTTATATTGACCGGACAGGAAAAATAATAATTCCGCTCAAATATTCCGGTGCAAGAGATTTTTCAGAAGGGCTGGCAGTAGTTGAACGCTACCACAAATGGGGTCTTATAGATAAAACGGGAAAAGAAATCACCCCGATGAAATACAATGACATAAACTGGATTTCCGGGTTTTCCGAAGGATTGATAGGTGTAAGTCTCAATGATAAATGGGGGCTTGTGGACAAAACCGGAAAAGAAGTTACACCCATCAAATACGATAATGATGACGGCAAATTTAACTTTTACGAAGGAATGGCAATAGTTGTCCTCAAAGGCAAACTGGGTTTCATAGACAAAACCGGAAAAGAAATCACCCCGGTGCAATACGATAATGTAATCGAGTTTTCCGAAGGGTTGGCAGCAGTTAACCTTAACGGGAAATGGGGGTTTATAGATAAAACAGGAAGAGAAATCATTCCACTCAAATACGATGAGGGCGAATATGATTCCAAATTTTCCGAAGGATTGGTAGCAGTTAACCTTAACGGAAAATGGGGGTTTATAGACAAAACCGGAAAAGTGGTTATACCATTCAAGTACGATGATTTAGGAGGTTTTTCCGAAGGGTTGGCAGGAGTTAACCTTAACGGAAAATGGGGGATAATAGATAAGACAGGAAAAGAAGTGATTCCATTTAGATATGATTATGTGTATGGTCGGTTTAAAAACGGAAAAGCCTATGTCGAATTAAACGACAGAGATTTTTACATCGACAAAACAGGGAAAGAAGTGAAGTAATTTAAAAATCAAAAACAATGAAAAAAATTATGACAACATTGACGATGTGCCTCGTGATGGTTTCATTAAACGCACAAACCCCAAATAACGCAAATTTTAAAGTTGCCCGTCCATTTCCTAATAGCAAAATGACCTATGAAAACGAATTTCTTTCAATCAGCTATGATGCCAGTTGGAAGCTTTCAAAAAAAGGTGATAGTCCGGAACATGACAAGATTGCTACATGGAAGGATTCAGTATGGGAAACTTCCACATGAAAAGGTTATTTCCCTAGCTATATGCTTACAATAAAACCAAAAGATGATGACGGCTATATATGGCTTGTCACAGGCAGTGCGGCTACCATTTCATATAATGATATTTTTGACAAACTAATTAATGTGAACTATTACAGGAAGGGCATTCCGGAAAAAGGAACAAAAATTATTACAGGCAAAGAAAATATTAATGGACCGGTAATAAAAAAATTGGAAGCTATTTATCATGACCCTGAAGATGACGAAATGGATTCGCAAGAACTATGGTACCTTGTTATTAAAAAGCAAACAAAACCCCTATACATTAAATCTGAAGTGCATTACATCTCCATCTTGGACGACGTATTCCTTGCCCTCTATTCTTAATCGACCATTCTCACGACAAGCAGCTTCAGAACCGTACTTAACATAATCATCGTAAGAAATCGTTTCAGCTTTGATAAAACCTTTTTCAAAATCGGAGTGTATTACACCTGCGGCCTGTGGTGCTCTCCAACCCTTTTGTATTGTCCAAGCTCTTACTTCTTGAACTCCCGCAGTAAAATAAGTAATCAGATTGAGTAGTCTATAAGTAGAACGTATCAATCGGTGTAATCCCGGTTCGTCCAAATTATATTCCTCCAAAAACATTTGCTTATCTTCCGGATTATCCAAATCAGAAATTTGTTCTTCGATAGAGTTATTGAGTACCAACATCTCCGCTCCTTCTGATTCGACCACCTTTTTAAGCATTTCAGAATATTTGTTGCCGGTTTTCATAGAGGTCTCATCTACATTGGCCACATAGAGTACAGGCTTTTCTGTCAGTAAAAACAAATCTGCAATCGCTAATCTCTCTTCTTCAGACAAGCCCAATGTTTTGACATTTTGTCCTTCTAACAAATGCGTTTTCACTCTAACTAAAACATCATATTCAGCTTTGACTTTTGCATCACCGGATTTAGCAGCTCTTTCTGTTTTTTGTATTTTTTTCTCTACACTCTCCAAATCTTTGAATTGTAATTCGGTTTCGATAATTTCTTTGTCACCCACGGGATTGATTTCTCCCTCCTCACGCAAAACATTTTCGTCTTCAAAACACCTGATAACATGAATAATTGCATCTACTTCACGGATATTTCCCAAAAACTTATTGCCGAGACCTTCACCTTTGCTGGCACCTTTGACAAGTCCGGCAATATCCACCAATTCTATCTGGGCGGGAATCGCCTTTTCGGTCCTGACTAACTCTACCAATTTGTCAATACGCAAATCAGGTACATCCACCAAACCGGTATTCGGTTCGATAGTACAGAAACGGTAATTGGCAGCTTGTGCTTTTGCGTTGTTACTCACTGCATTAAAAAGTGTAGATTTACCTACATTGGGAAGACCGACAATACCCGCTCTCAAAGGCATAATTCAAATTTTGTGCAAAGATAATACTTTTAAGATTGTACAGTGATTAAATAATAGAATCAATTTTTCAGTGTATCTATTACATGTCCATGACGTGAAACTGTATATTGAATGATTAACTTCACATTCAAATAAAGAATACGATGAAAAAGGTTTTAAGGGTTTTCACCATCGGTCTAATGACCTTAATCGGCTTAGTAAGCCTGTTTATGACTACTTCCATCTTTTTAAATTTGTTTGACCTTCGGGCAAAAGAAGGCAATTATGTCAGTTTTGTTGTGGCAGCAAATTTTATTTGTGCTTTTATTTATTTGTTTGCAGGTTATGGTTTAGCCACATATAAAGTTTGGACTGTCACTATTTTAAAACTTGCACTTGTCATTTTAATCATGGCATTTATCGGATTGGGTATTCATATCTACACCGGTGGTATTTATGAAACTAAAACTGTCGGTGCCATGGCTTTCAGGACTTTACTCACCTTGTTTTTCACTATCTCGTCTGCTTATAGTTTGAGAAAGAAGGCGTAAGGGACAGTCACACACTTACTAAAATTCAATACCTAATTCCCCCTTGTATTACTCAAATGAATCTTTTATATTTGATAAAACCCAATAATCGCAACAGAAAAACAAAAACCTCTGCAATCCCTTTAAAATAAAAGGACTGCGAGGCTTTTAGGTTTCACCTAAAAGGTGTATATTTAAAGTTACTACACCAAAAATATATACCGTGGATAAACTTAGACATTCTTCTCAAAACACCACTCCTTTTGGAGGTTTAAATTTCATCAATTCTTTGTTGAAACAAAGTAATGTTCATAGTTATATCGACAGAACATTGGGTTTTCGCAATTATAGAGCAAAATATGCGTATTCGGACATCATTCTTTCTCTACTTAAAAATTCACTTTGCAACGGTGAATTTGTTTCGGATCTAAAGCACCTAAAAGAACAAATTGCACAAAACATGAAAGTGGTATAAATACGGGTAGTCTCACCCCAAGTTAATTTGAAAATTGGAGAATGTGAGGACGATACAGTGGTATAAATACGGGTAGTCTCACCATAAGATTTGAAAACAATAAAGTCATTGATTACAAAGTGTGGCAAGGGTAATATGAAAAAAGCTTTAATATTAAAAAATATTCTAATTGCATTTGGGATCATCTTACTTGATATTTTCGTGTATATTTTATTTGGTTTAATGTTAATGAGTTATGATGATTTTTATGACGAAAGCAAAGGTGAATATTGGAGTTTAGAAAGTATGACTTCAACTGAAAAATTGTATTATATCGCATTTGAAATTTGGAACATATTAAACCTAATTGCAGTTGGATTTATAATATATCAAATCATAAAAAGATTACGAAAACGCCCTACAACAAACATATTGCCGTCAGGCGGGAAAAGTGTTTCCGTTTGAAATTTATTTGTAAATTTCAACTTTGTCGCTCGCTTGGAATTTTCTGCTGAAAATCCCGCCCGAACGCAAAGCCGAAAACGTTGGCAGAAATAGCAACAAAATTCGTCTCCGAAATAAAATTTGTCAAAATATTTTGTCATTAGAAAGATTTTGTATCTTTGTATGGAAACAATGACAGGTTAAATGAATAAATTTGAAGTGATTTTTTTGACCGAAGCAAGGGAGTTTTTATTACAACTTGACGAAAAAAGTCGGGACAAAATCATTTTCAATATTGACAAAGCAAAAATTAAAAATGATAATGAGTTATTTAAGAAGCTGAAAGGAGAAATTTGGGAGTTTAGAACATTATTCAACAAAACACATTTCCGAATATTTTCTTTTTGGGATAAAGAAGACAAGCAAGAAACCTTGGTATTAGCGACTCATGGAATCATAAAGAAAACAGGAAAAACACCTGAAAAGGAAATTGAAAAAGCTGGACAAATCAGAATGAAATATTTTGAACTTAAAAATTTTAGAAAAAATGGCAACAAAAAATGAAGAATTAGAAATGTTTAGTTTCGACCAAATAAAAGACGAATTTATTGGTGAGATTGGCACTGAAAAGAGAACTCAATACGAACAAGAGCTTCAATTAGAAGTATTGGGTGAAATGATAAGAAAAGTCCGACTTGAACGAAATTTAACTCAAGAAGAACTTGGAAAGTTGGTTGGAGTGCAACGTGCACAAATTTCAAAACTTGAAAACAACACAACTAATGTAACAATGGAAACCATATTGAAAGTTTTTGGAGCATTAAAAGCCAAAGTAAATTTCAATGTAGAATTAATGACCAACTGAATACAAATCACTTGAGGAGAGCTACTTCTGCCTACAAACAAATTGGCAATAGAGCCGGTGAAGTGCTTATATTGAGTCCCGATATTTTTAGGGATGCAAGGTTGAAGAGTTGTAATTCTATTCAATCCTGATAATTCGGGATGATAAAAAGCGGCTTCATCTCCAATTTGCAAACCGGTATTAGAATTTTATTCTTAAAATTAAAAGAGAAACACTGTAATATTGAGTGTTTCTCTTTTTTTAATTGTAGAAACAGATAATCTCGTTTCTATCAATATTTCAAAAAAACCAACAATGCAATAAGCCGGATTCTGTACTTAGTTCGTCATTTATCTTGACCGATTGTCACCAAGCGGTTCTTTACTGCCTACCCCTCCAACTCATGCGAGCAACATTTAGCCTCTTTACTAAGGCGGTTGGATATACTTGACATTTCAACACGTAAGGTTTGTCGCAATGATATATTACTATACCATCGTGTGCGCTCTTACCGCACATTTTCACCCTTACCCCAATTCAAATGAATGAGGCGGTATCTTTTCTGTGACACTTTCTATTTCCGAAATACATCGGAATCCACCTGTTAGGTGGTACGCTGCTCTATGTTGCCCGGACTTTCCTCACACCATCATTATGGTGCGCGACGAAATACATTGTCGGAATAGTGCTTACAACAATTAATTCTCAAAAAAAGTTCTTGCTGTCTAAAAAACAAGTTAATCGAGGCTATCAGCCATAATCGTAAAAACTAAAAAATCAAGCTTTCACAGACATCAAAATATCTCTGATGGAAAATATTCCCTTTTTATCCCAAATATATTCAGCTGCAACAACGGCTCCGAGAGCAAATCCCTGTCGATTGAAAGCGACATGCTGCAACACTATTGCATCGACTCCACTTTTAAAGATGAGTTCATGTGTGCCCGGTACATCCGCTATCCTGGAGGCAAAAATCGGCAACAAGGATGGATCACTATCCCTATTCAACTGATAACCGGAATACTCATTATATACACTCCTGACCTCTTCACTCAGCGTAATAGCTGTCCCACTGGGTGCATCTTTCTTCTCAGTATGATGGGATTCATTGATACGAATGGTATAATCCTGTCCATGCATTAACCTTGCTAAATCTCTAGCTGCTTCAAAAAATAAATTAACTCCAATACTAAAATTAGATGCTACAACAAGAGCCGTATTATTCTTTAATACAATTGCTTTAGCCTCTTCCAGCCGATCATACCATCCTGTCGTGCCACATACCACTGGCAGCCCACTATCTGATAAAAGCCTGATATTATCAAACGCCACACCAGGATGAGTAAATTCGATACAAACATCTGTATTATCTAAATTGATTTGATGAATTGTCTCTGTGTTGTCAATCGATACTTTGTAAGATATCGTATGCCCTCTTTCAAGCAATATAGACTCAATAGTGTGACCCATTTTTCCGTAACCAATTAATGCAACTCTCATGCTGTAAATATAATCTAATTCTCATTTATTTAGAAAAATACACGAACATCCACATGCACACTGATACACCTACAACAAAAAAACGGACGTATAGCATAGAACAATTTTTTACAACAATATCTGCTATCTAAAATACAATCATCGGGTTTTGTTAAAATAATCGTATTTTTGCCCATTAAAAGGATTAAATAATTAATTATTCGTCCTAAGGCAACACATTAAACCTAACTACTGTATTACGATTAAAAGGATATGAGCTGGTTCAAGAGATTAAAAGAAGGTATTCAAACCACGACCAAAAACAAAAAAGAAGCTCCCGACGGCTTATGGTACAAGTGTAAAGAATGCAAGGAGGCGAGTACTATGAAGGAGTTTAGGGAAAACTTCTACAAATGTCCGAAATGCGACTATCACGCCCGTATTGGCTCTAAAGAGTACTTTTCAATTATTCTCAACCCGGGCTATTCTATCCTCTTTAACAATATAGAATCGGAAGATTTTCTAAACTTTGTTGACTTAAAACCTTATAAAGACCGCCTTGTTGAAGCTCAGAAAAAAACCAAACTTATTGACGCCTTATCTGTAGCAACAGGGCATGTAGGCGAATTTAATATACCTTTAACCATAGCATGTATGGACTTTGCCTTTATTGGCGGGTCTATGGGTTCTGTGGTAGGAGAAAAAATAGCTTTAGCCATTGAATACAGCATAAAACACCGAACCGCGTTGTTGATTATCTCCAAAAGCGGTGGAGCACGTATGATGGAATCTGCTTTCTCCCTAATGCAGCTCGCTAAAACTTCCGCTATGCTAACAATGCTCTCCAATGAAGGACTCCCTTATATCTCACTCATGACTGACCCAACTACAGGTGGCGTTACGGCTTCTTTCGCTATGTTAGGAGACCTAAATATTGCCGAACCTAAAGCATTGATTGGCTTTGCCGGCCCACGTGTAATTAGAGAAACTATAAAAAGAGACCTGCCCGAAGGCTTTCAAACAGCTGAGTCAACCCTTGAAAATGGCTTCTTAGATACCATCGTCAATAGAAAAGACCTGAAAGCTACTTTGGAAAATATGCTGAGTATTCTTGGAGTGAAATAATTTTACACATTATTGATTTAATTTATATATAATATAAATATTTATCAACTCCTTAACTAATTTTCAAAATATTATGGTTGAATGACTTCTGCTTTTGAAATGGAGTCCTTATGATTCGACTATTTTAAAATTAAAATCCAATGGATCACTGCACTCTATCAGTTTTTCAATTATTTCTTTTCCATTCATAACATAAAAACTTAAAAAACTTTCGACTCTTTCCTGGAGTCCATTATTAGGAAAAAACCTTTGATGAAGACTATGTAGTTGTTGCAGTTCAATCTCATGTTTTCCGGACAATGCTTTACGGACTCTCGCTTCAATATGGGAAAGTGTTTTAAAAAACGTAGCCGTCTCTGACCCGACAAATCCCTTTAATGTAGGATCTACCTGTTGCACTTTATCTTGAATATCGGCAATAACTTTTGCCAAAGCCTTAGTTTCACTGCCAAATGATAATGAAACTTCTGTCTGAGAGGCTAAAAACCCTGACTTTAGTTCATTTTCATCTTTAAATAGTTCTTTGATTGAAATATTGATTTTTTCCAACTTTTTTAACGATGTCTGATCCACTATTACAAAGCTATCCCTTCTTACCAGCAAAGGCATCGTAATGTCAAATACCTCGAACAACAGCTTCCGATCCGCCCAATACGCCAACTCTCCTCCCCCTCCGATATAAGCCACTGTTGGGAGTAAAAAGTCTTGATAGATTGGCCTCATAATGACATTGGGACTAAATCTATCGGGATAATCTTCAATTTCCTTCTCCATTTGAACTGCTGAAAATGAAATATCCGTCTGAACGATTTCATATCTATCACCTTTCCTTTCAATACGATTCCGACCATACTTAGATAGATAAAAAAAGTTGATTGGCCTTACAAAAGCCTGAGGCTTTAACCCAAGCTCTTTCATCTTCTCTTGTTGCCGCACAATAAGCGGTTCCGCAATACCTTCCAAAACTTCCTGATGGATTATCTTTCTAAAAGCTTTTTTTCCATTTACGTCGTCAGCATTCAGAATAAGAAGTGGATAATCTTCTAAAAATTCATTGATAAAATGGGTCATTGCTTCATTAAGCGTTCGTCCCGGGCGATATGCGGTGCGAATTAATTTGCTCAATTTCTCTGCATGTTCATTTTTTCCCATTATACCACATAACTCTTCAATTGCAGCATCCATATCGTCTGTTGTCATCCTACCTATTGGACCTGATTGTTGAGTATTCCAAAGAATTTTTTTCTGAAAAATGGTTGTATTATTGCATTCTTCCAAATCATGATCTTCGCCTCCAATATAAAATATGGGTACGAAATTATTATCAGGAAAGGCATCCTTTGCCTGCTGCGCCAGCTTGATTGCCGATATTATCTTCGTTATAAAATACAATGGTCCACCAAATAAGTATGGTTGATGAGCAGTTACCATTGCATAAGTATTATCATCTAACAAACTATCAATCAAATCATTGCGTCCATTTATATTCAAACTATTATATTGTCTTGTTAGAATTTCGTGTATTAACTTTCTGTCAAATGGCTTTTTCTGTCGATCGGAGATAACCATTTTAATAGATTTCATTTCAGTTTTCCATGGAATTAATTCTTCAAAGAGGGATTGATTATTAGCAAACAACTTATCAAAAGTGCTTAATTGTTGTACTTTTTCAAATGGCAATTTTTGACAACACATAATATCTCTTTTATACGCAACGGGAACAAGGAAGAATAGAAATAGTTTAACTGATTGCTTTTAACTCTATTTATCGGTTATAGTCCAAATCCAAATCCGATTTCTACGTATCTTCCCGGCATAGGTCTATATGCAATCATTTCATAAGGTCGGTTGAATACATTTTCAATTTTTACCATCATATTGGTTTTAATTTGCTTAAATCCAAGGCGATAACGTCCTTCAACATCAAACAAAACAAAGGATTCTAACGCATAATCCTCCGAATTATCAGCAGTAGTATATCTGGATGAAACATGTCTCCAAGAAGGTTTCAAAGTAAATGACCGAAAAATTATAGGAAGCGTAATGGCTTGTTGGCTTAAAGGAACATAAATCAATCGTTTTCCGACCTGAGCCGGATTGCCTAAATATTTTTTCAAAACAAGTGGATTGGCAATATTTAGATTATAGTTCAATTCAATTGCCAAATCAGGTCGAATATTCCATTTCCATGTATTGTAAAAGTCAATACCCTGAGAACGAACTTTTTGCACATTAAATGGTCTCCAAAAGTCTCCATTCACCTGTATCCATCCTATCCAATCATCTACTACATTGTTAAATAAAGCCAGAGAAGATGATAAATTCCAATAACTATGTATTTTCTTTTTAAAATAAATTCCCAACTCAATAGACTTATTCGTTTCATATTTTAATTGCGGGTTTCCTGATAGCGGCCAATAACGATCATTTATGGTAGGCATTTGGCGGGTTTCGGCATAGGAAAGTGTCCACTTCAAGTCAGTACCAAGCTTTGTTCCGCCAAAAAGCCGGAATGAAGGCTTTATGCTATTGCCATTTCGAATCATTTGTTGAACATTAAATCCATAATCAAGCCAACCTGGCTCGTCTTTTTGAAATTCAATCGTTCCAATATGCAAAAATTCATCGGGTGCTGTAACTTCAGAGCTCTGTACATGATAGTATGTCTGATTAAGGTGAACATTTAATTTGTGATTCCAACGTCGATACTCCCATCGGAAAGAAAATGGTAATGAAGTAACGTGATAATTCAAAGAAGAGGCAATACTCCTTACCGGAAAATAGTTCAAAATATCGTACAACACAGCTGTATTGAAGGAAACTACACTTTGGGCATTTATATAAGTAATCCAAGCCAGGCCACCTTTGAATGACTGGTCAGTTTGGAAGGATACCGGGCCATTGGCGGTAATTGGAGGGGGGATGCCTCGAGCTGAATTGCTGTAATGAAGGCGCACCTCAAATTTAGACTTATTTAAGCGTATATCTGTCGCATTAGAAACATTAAACTGTCTAATATCGGCGTTTTGGAGTCTCTCTTTATTTGGATTAAAGCCGGTTACAGGTCTATACCAATAATCATTCTTAGCCGATATGTATCCAATTTGAAAGTTATTGGTAAATTTATTTCTCTTTAATGTATAGCCGGCGTTACCCTTATATGCAGAAAAAGAACCGATTGAGAAGGCTCCTCGTAAAGTCTCATTACCCGAAGGGATAACTTCATTAATCCATACACTCCCTCCGGCTCCGGAAATATTCCCTTCTACGGGACTATTGGATTTATTAAAGATAACCTCTGTGGAAGTGGGATATATGCCTTGTAAGTTAAGGTCAAAAGTTCCATTCAGCGGACTATTCAATAGAAAACCGTTCCAAAATATCTTGGTACTGCTTGCGCCAAATCCTCTATTACCCATGGTAACTAATCCACCACTATTATAGGCCTTCAGGTAAACACCATCATTTTGCAAGACCTCAGCCACAGACTTTTCGACAAGTAGATTGTTAGAATCCGCTTGGTGTTTTATGATAAATGAGGAAGATGACGGCGGCTTATTAAATGAAGATGTAATGGTAAATTCAGCCAACTCCAAATTCATAGTTTGGGTAAAGCCGAAAATTTGAATAAAAAAAAACAAGCATGTAATAAAAACAACCTTTTTCATATAAGTGCACAAATGTAAAATAATAAACTATATGAAATATCATATTTACAAGGACATCGACCTGACTTATTGATGCAAAAAACATCATTTTTAATCATTATAATGACTGTTAATTGTGCAATAAAAGATAATTTATAATGAAAATGCAACAGTTTGAGTCCAATTTGTGTTATTCACCTTAGTTATTATTTAACCATTAAAAAAAGTGCTAAAATGGGGTGCGGGAAAAAATAAAACAAATGAATTGTTTAAAAAAATTATTTTTGCGCTCAAAATAGGCTGATAGAAATTATTAATTATGAGATACAAACTTTCAAACTTCAATTTTGATCTACCAAAAAATAAAATTGCTCAGTTTCCTTCTGAACAACGTGAATTAGCTAAATTAATGGTTGTTCACAAAGATACCGGAAAGATTGAGCATAAAGTATTCAAAGATATTCTTGATTATTTTGATGCTGGCGATGTCATGATTAGAAATGACACGAAAGTCTTCCCGGCTCGATTATATGGAAAGAAAGAAAAAACAGGAGCTACCATTGAAGTCTTTTTACTTCGCGAGTTAAACAGTGAAATGAAATTATGGGATGTCTTGGTAGATCCCGCCAGAAAAATAAGAGTAGGTAATAAGCTTTATTTCAATGATGCCAAGGGAAATGAAGTATTGGTTGCCGAAGTTGTTGACAATACGACATCTCGCGGAAGAACCATACGATTTTTCTACGACGGTGATTCAGAAGCTTTTATGAAAATTTTGGATCAATTGGGGAATACGCCACTTCCAAAATATATCAACCGCAATGCCAATGACTTGGATAAAGAGAGGTATCAAACAGTCTATGCCAAGTCTATAGGAGCTGTTGCAGCCCCTACGGCCGGACTTCACTTTAGTAAAGACCTATTAAAACGCTTAGAAATAAAAGGTGTGGACTTCGCTGAATTGACCTTACACATTGGCTTGGGAACCTTTAGAAGCATTGATGTAGAAGATCTCAGCAAACATAAGATGGAAGCTGAATATTTTAAAATATCCGATATTGCTGCAGACAAAGTCAATAAGGCAAAACTTGAAAAACATCGTGTATGTGCAATTGGCACCACATCGATGCGCTCAATTGAATCAGCAGTCTCCGCTGAAGGTATGCTAAAAGCCGCCGAAGGATGGACCAATAAATTTATTTTTCCACCCTATCCTTTTAGCATCGCAGATTCAATGCTTACCAACTTTCACCTGCCGAAATCAAGCCTTATCATAATGATTTGTGCCTTCGGAGGCTATGAATTAATCATGGATGCATATCAAGAAGCTATCAAGAATGATTACAACTTCTATTCATACGGAGACGCAATGTTAATAATCTAAATAAAATATAATTAACCTCAACTAGTAAAACCTTAAATATGTATTGGACACTAGAATTGGCTCACCATCTTGAAGATGCTCCTTGGCCTGCAACACGCGACGAGTTAATAGACTTTGCAATTCGTTCAGGTGCGCCTTTGGAAGTAATTGAAAATTTGCAAGAAATGGAAGAAGAAGGCGAAATGTTTGAAGGGATTGAAGACGTTTGGCCTGATTATCCACGAAGAGATGACTTCTTATTTAATGAAGACGAATATTAATTAAAACATATAAGCTGACCGCCAATCAGCTTATTTTTTTATTCTACCGTTTTGCAAAAGAAAATCAACATTGCTATAGACGGCTTCTCAGGTTGTGGAAAAAGCACACTTGCTAAGTCATTAGCAAACGAATTAGACTATATTTACATCGACTCCGGTGCTATGTACCGTGCTGTCACCTATATGTTTTTGCAAAAAGGGATTTCTCCTGACAATATGGCGGCAATTGACCATGAAATGGCTACCATAGACATACACTTTAAAAGAAAAGGGAACTCCGACCAACTTTATCTCAATGGCCAACAGCTTGAAGACGAATTAAGAAGTGTCGAAGTCACCGGCCAGGTTAGCCTTTATGCTACAATTTCAGCTATTAGAACCAGATTGGTCCAAATACAAAAAGAACAAGCTATCCACAAAGGCTGTGTTATGGACGGTAGAGACATTGGGACTGTGGTATTAAAAGATGCCGAATTGAAACTATTTTTAATCTGTGATTTAGACATAAGAACTGCACGTCGAAAAAAAGAATTGGACGAGAAAGAAATTTTTAGTACATTTGAATCTGTCAAGAAAAACTTTATAGAAAGAGATCGGATAGATTCAACAAGGGCAGATAGTCCGTTGATTCAAGCATCAGATGCAATCCTACTGGACAACTCATTTTTGAGTCAGGAAGAACTCTTGAAAAAAGCACTTGACTTGGCATATATAACCATGGCAAGATAATTATGAGTCTATTTATTGCAGTACTGGCTTCTTTGTTTTCTGTAGTTAATCCTATCGGTGCACTACCGGTTTACACCTCTATGACGGATAGCTACACTACCAAAGAGAGAAATAGGACTGCGCTCCACACCAGTCTTTATTTCACGATGATATGTCTTGTTTTTTTCCTTGGAGGCTCATTTATACTAAGTTTCTTTGGCATTTCTGTTCCGGCATTAAGACTTGCCGGAGGTCTTGTCATCCTCAATAGTGGTTATAGCCTTTTGAACGGTAAAGTAATTCGCTCAGAAGCCATCAATGATAAAGTAAAAGCCGAAGCAAAGACCAAAGAAGATATCAGTTTCAGTCCATTAGCCATGCCCTTACTGTCAGGACCCGGCTCCATATCTCTTTTAATTAGCTTATACGCCATACACGATAGTTGGGACAAAAGAGGTATCATCATTGGGGTATTGTTTACATTAGGATTAATAATCTATATCATGCTTTTGAGTGCACCTTATATTGCCCGCCTCCTTGGCGAAGCAGGTATGAAAGCTGTAACAAGGATAATGGGTTTTATTGTCATGGCAATAGCATGTGAATATATCGTAAGTGGTGCCATGAACCTCATCAACAAACATTAACAAGGTCAACTTATGGAGAAACAAACTTCTAAAATAGTTATTAATCTTTCAGAAACCAATTCATTTATCAACCAAATTGTTTATGAGTTGCGGCACGTCCATATCCAAAAGGATAGAGCTAAATTTAGAAATAACTTAGAAAAATTTGGCATTCTGGCAGCATACGAAGTTTCTAAATCTCTCAACTATTCTGCAGAAGAAGTTCAAACTTCATTAGGTTCCACTTTCATTGAAACAATTGACGATTCCATAGTTCTACTTTCTATTTTAAGAGCAGGAATTCCCTTACAATATGGTGTCCTCAAATTAATGGATCAAGCAGAGACCGGCTTTATCGCTGCCTATCGAAAAGAAAAACCCGATGGTAGCTTTGATATAAAAATGGATTATATCACTTGCCCCAACCTAAATAACAAAGTTGTCATCTTTACTGATTCAATGCTCGCTACCGGCTCTTCTTTGGATAACGCAATGAAAATGATTGAAAACTATGGCACACCCAAAGAGATACACCTCATTTCGGTTATCGCATCAGAATACGCTATTGACCAGGTAAGACGCCTCTACCCTGCTATAAAAATATGGGTCGGCGCCATTGATGAGGAACTTACGGCCAAGTCATATATTGTTCCGGGTTTGGGTGATGCAGGGGATTTAGCTTATGGTGAGAAACTTCAGGGATAATTGCGAATTCCACTATCTAGATTTTCCAACACCAAAGTGTACTGATTTTGAAAGAAATTCCGATACGCTAATTGTTTCAACAATTTTATTACATACTGATTATCGTTTTTTTATAGATTCAATATTTTTTTATACGAATTTTGGGTTAAATATAATAATCTTAGCATAAGACATCAGTATTCACAAATATTCATTTTCTTTGTCTTTTTAAACAGAAAATATGTTAGGTAATTACCATTCTCTTTTATCGCCTTATGCTATTCTTGCTATCATCGGTATATATTTCAGTGTTTTAATTGCCATATCGTATTTCACCGGAAAAAACTCAAGCAATAGTAAATTCTTCTTAGCAGGTAGAAATGCACCCTGGATCTTAGTATCCATTGGCATGATAGGTGCTTCATTGTCCGGAGTAACATTTATCAGTGTACCGGGGAAGGTTGGTGTTGATGGTGCCAATAAATTTTTCTCCTACCTACAATTTGTAATGGGCAACCTTGCCGGCTACCTCGTCATCGGTTCGGTATTGTTACCCCTTTATTACAAGCATAATCTGACATCTATATACGGCTATTTGGAGAAAAGGCTTGGTTTTTCATCTTATAAGACCGGAGCAACATTCTTCCTGATAAGCCGAGGTGTAGGTTCTGCATTACGCCTTTACCTTGCCGCTATCGTGTTACACAATTTCTGTACAGCGCCATTGGGACTTCCATTTGGAGCAACCGTTTTCTTGACCATAGGATTAATTTATTTATACACAGCAAAGGGTGGCATTAACACTATTTTATATACAGATGTACTTTTGACTTTTAGTATGTTAAGCGCCTTAGTTATGTGTATTGTTATCATAAGTAAGTCCCTTGGCAACAATGTCATAGAAATGGCTCAACAGGTATATCATAGCGAATACAGTCAAATCTTCTTCTTTCAAGATGGGTGGTCAGATCCCAATAATTTCTTCAAACAATTCTTAAGCGGTGCATTGATTGCCATTGTAATGACCGGACTGGATCAGGATATGATGCAAAAAAACTTATCCTGTCGTACCTTGAAAGATTCCCAAAAAAATATGTTTATTTTTTGCATTAATTTGGTCATTGTAGTCACTTTATTCCTAACCCTTGGCGCCTCACTTTACCTCTACGCAGCAAAGCAAAATATACCATTACCTGAATTATCTGACGAGCTTTTCCCTATGTTGGCCATGCAATATCTTGGTGTTACAGTATGTATTTTATTTTTTGTGGGACTTATAGCGAGCACATATTCAAGTTCAGATTCTGCATTGACGGCACTGACAACCTCCATCTGCATTGACTTTCTGGATTTAGAAAAAAAGAATTACCCGGAAAGAAAAAACAAAAGAATAAGATCAATGGTGCATCTAGGCATCTCTGTTGTGCTATTTATGATCATCATGGTATTCTATTACACCAACAATAGTGCCGTCATCAATCTCGTCTTCAAAATAGCCGGATTGACTTATGGACCACTGCTCGGCTTGTTTTCATTTGCCATATTTACCAAGCATATTCCCAATAACAAATGGGTTCCTTGGATATGCATTTTATGTCCACTAATTACGTGGGCTCTTGACTATAACTCAGCATGGCTGTTTGGAGGATTTCAATTTGGATTCTTAAATTTGGCGCTCAATGGGCTATTAATCTTTATTGGACTTAGAATTGTTTCGGTAGGAAAAGTAAGTCATTCCATATAATGGAAAAAATATTTAAATTATCACAAGAATATATTGATTGCTTAGATGAAATAGAATACAGCAGGGAACATCTCTTTATTACCGGCAAAGCAGGAACTGGTAAATCTACCCTGCTCGACTTATTCCGGCGCACAACTTCTAAAAATGTTGTTATCCTTGCTCCTACTGGTATTGCTGCGCTTAAAGTCCATGGACAGACTATTCATAGCTTTTTCAAATTTCCTCCTCGTCTCATACTACCAAGTGATATAAAATATACGCCGTCATTAAAAAGAATTGTCAACAAGCTGGAAATTTTGATTTTGGACGAAATATCTATGGTACGGGCGGATATTTTAGACGGTATAAACAAAATCCTTCAGCTACATCGAAATAACAACAAACCATTTGGAGGTATCCGACTTGTTGCTTTTGGTGATATATACCAGCTTCCACCCATTGTAAGCAGTGCTGAAGAAAGACATTTTTTTCAAAATAATTATACCTCAGCCTATTTCTTTGCATCGGAAATATGGCAACAACTGAACAACATGAGATATATCAACCTCTCCAAGGTATATCGCCAAACAGATCGATCCTTTATCCGCCTATTAGATGAGATAAGAATGGGAGACATTGACTACGACTCTCTCACAGCATTAAATGAAAACGTTGATCCTGATTTTGACCAAGAAGGTTACATCTATTTGAGTCCGAGAAATGCTACTATGCAACGGA
>JAMLHH010000011.1 GCA_023957215.1 Chitinophagales bacterium | reverse complement strand
TTTGTCCGGCTTTTAAAAGTTCAGTGTGTTTAGGATAAAACTCTTTTTTGACTTTTAATCTGATTTGAGCTTTCACTTCGTCAGTAATTTGGGCAAATTGTTCTAATTTATCTATAAAAGGCTGTGTATCCATTAGCGATATCTATTTCAAAAAATAAAAATAAGCAAACATTTACAAATACAAAATACATTATTTCAGTCAATAAGTCAATATAAAACTCAAGTTTTCCATACCCTATAAATTCACTTATAAACAGGAATGTTAAAAACAAATAGAAAATTAATCAGAATTTATATACTAAATCAGTAGTTTTGGGCAGTTTAGTTTCAATTTATAATGAAGAAAATACTAATTGCTAATCGTGGAGAGATTGCTTTAAGGGTGATGAGAAGTATAAAAGCGATGGGGTTAAAGACTGTGGCGGTTTATTCGGAAGCAGATAGAAATGCACCTCATGTCAGATATGCTGACGAAGCTGTCTACTTAGGACCTGCCCCCTCCAAAGATTCATATCTCAGATCGGATAAAATTATTGAAGTATGTAAAGAGTTGCAGGTGGATGCCATACATCCCGGCTATGGTTTTTTATCTGAAAATGCAGTATTTGCACAGCAAGTTCAAGATGCAGGTATTATCTTTATCGGTCCGAGTCCGAAAGCAATAGAAACAATGGGAAATAAGATTGCTGCCAAGCAAGCAGTCGCCCAGTTTAATGTCCCTTTAGTTCCCGGCACCGATCATCCCATATCTGATTTTCACGAAGCTATCAGATTAGCTAAAGAAATAGGTTTCCCGATATTGATCAAAGCAGCTGCCGGAGGTGGTGGTAAAGGGATGCGGCTTGTAGAAAGAGAAGAAGACATCGAAGAGCAAATGCAAATGGCCATCAGTGAGGCGACTTCTGCATTTGGTGATGGGAGCGTATTTATTGAAAAATTCGTCAATTCACCGAGACATATTGAGATTCAAATCTTAGGTGACACCCACGGGAATATCATCTACATATTTGAAAGAGAATGCTCTATCCAAAGAAGACACCAAAAGGTGATAGAAGAAGCACCTTCTGCGGTCGTTTCTGATGAAATGAGAAAAGCGATGGGTGAAGCAGCCATCAAAGTGGCAAAGTCGGTCAATTACGTAGGTGCAGGAACGGTGGAATTTATTGTTAACGACCGACTCGATTTCTATTTTCTTGAAATGAACACCCGCTTACAAGTCGAACATCCGGTTACTGAAATGGTTTCAGGTCTCGATTTGGTAAAGGAACAAATACAGATTGCACAAGGCTTACCGATTTCCGTCAAACAAGAAGATTTAAAAATAAAAGGTCATGCCATTGAGCTCAGAGTTTATGCAGAAGATCCTGAAAACAACTTCTTACCAGATATCGGTAAATTAGTGACTTATCGCCCTCCTGTCGGCAATCACGTCCGTGTAGATGACAGTATGGAAGAAGGCATGGATATTCCTATTTATTACGACCCCATGATTTCCAAGTTAACTGTTCATGGGAAAGATAGAAGCGAAGCCATACAGTCGATGAAAGAAGCTATTGAAAACTATAAAATAGAAGGTGTAAAGACAACTCTGCCCTTTGGTACTTTTGTCATGAGCCACGAAGCTTTTATCACCGGTAATTTCAACACAAAATTTGTAGAAAACTATTTTACAAACAGGAAAAAAGATAAAACTTCACTGCAATTAGCAGCACTTCTTGCAACAAGTATTTATCAATCAAAAAATATAGACAAAACTTTCAAAGAATCCGGGAATAGGTTGCGGAGAAGTAAATGGTCATTTAAAAGATAACCTTAGTCAAAAGTTCCGAATTATATGGATGAAGTCGTAGAGTTCGAAAATTCCAACAGATAAATTAGATTATTGTAATACAAAATATCCATTCATCTTAGTGAGTGGGCTGGGATTTAAAGACGGTATCAATATAGTAGATTATTGGGGGAAAATACCCGACTTTCTGAAAGCACATGGTTGCGATGTATATACTTCTTACCAAGATGCTTTTAACAGTCACTCTGACAACGCCATCATACTCAAACATCGTATTGTAAACATTTTAGAAAAATCTCAAAGTGATAAGATCAATATCATCGCACATTCTAAAGGTGGTTTGGAATCGAGATATATGATTTCAAAATTGGGAATGGACAAAAAAGTAGCCAGTCTTACCATGTTGGGGACACCCAATAGAGGAACTTCTTTAGCAGATATCATAATAGGGAAAATACCCTTGCCCAAATTTACCATTGCTAGATTAGTCAATATCTATGCTAAAATGATAGGTGACAAAAGACCGGATAGCATGAGAGCCGCCGTACAACTGACAAAATCTTTTATGAAGGTATTTAATGAAGATGTATTGGATGTAGAAGATGTTTATTACCAAACTTTTGCGAGTCACGTCACCCGTCATTATCCCAATATCCTTTGGAGAACTTTAGCAGGGATTTTATATGCTTTTGATGGTGAAAATGACGGTTTGGTTTCTATCGAATCTGCCCAATGGGGTCATTATAGAGGGCTGATCAAAACTCTTGATTGTCCGTCAGTATCTCATGCCGATATGGTAGGTCTGAAACAATTTAGAGTACTCAAGCAATTCAAATCTCATTGGTTTTTTGTCAATATCATTCATGAATTAAAAGAAATGGGCTATTAAAGCCAAACGATAAAAGATTTTTAAAATAAATTCATTACTTTAATCTTGGATTAAAATTTAGCTATGAGTTTCCCCATTTTAAAAGGTAAAAAAGGAATTATCTTCGGTGCACTCAATGACAAATCTATTGCTTGGCATGTGGCTTTGGCCGCCAAAGAAGCCGAGGCCGACTTTGTATTGACCAATGCTCCCGTTTCTATCCGTATGGGCAAGGTAAAAGAACTCGCCCAAGCCTGTCAGGCTCAGTTGATACCCTGCGATGTCACCAAATTAGAAGATATCCAACAACTCTTTGAAAAAAGTAGAGAAATATTAGGAGGGAAAATAGACTTTGTTTTACACGCAATAGGTATGTCTATGAATATTAGGAAAAGTAAATCTTATCCGGAAGTTGATTACAACTTTTTACAACAGACTTTAGATATTTCTGCCATCTCACTCCACAAAATATTACAGACCGCTTGGGAACAAGACGCTTTATCCGAAGGAGCATCTATTGTAGCGTTAAGTTATATTGCAGCCCAAAGAACTTTTCCTGAATACAATGATATGGCCGATGCAAAAGCTTTGTTGGAGTCCATAGTCAGATCCTTTGGTTATCATTATGGGAAAAGAAACGGTGTACGAATCAATTCGGTCAGTCAATCACCAACACATACTACTGCTGGAAGTGGCATTGAAGGATTTAACCAACTTTTCGATTATGCGGAAAAAATCTCTCCTATAGGAAATGCCGATATCAAATCGTGTGCAGATTTTTGCATAATGCTCTTTTCCGATTATACCAAAAAAGTAACCATGCAAAACCTTTATCACGATGGTGGTTTTTCAAGTATGGGCATCGTCTTATAAAGCTTTCTTCTTTATTTCGTAAGCTTTCCACTTGGCACTTTTTGCCTCATAAACTAATAAGTGGTTAGAGAAAATACCATAGGCATCTATACTACTTTGAAGATCAGGAAGTGAAACTTTCAAAAAATCTGTTCCATCAGCACTTATGAATAGTAGCAATGTTTTCTTTTTATCAAGTATAGCATAAGGATAGTCTTCTATTCCTGAATAAAGTAATCTGTCTAAAAGATAACCATTCTTATCAGCAGGCAATTGTACACCGATATAATCTTCAATTTCACCGGTATAAGGTGATAACTCTATTATCATGTTAGTAATGGATTCTATATAGGCATAATGATCTGATAAGCTGTTATAACTGACAAATACTTGGTTATTGACCTCTTGTAAATTTTCAACTCTCGTCAAATATTCATTGGATTCAAATAAACCGTTTGCATCTAAGAAGAAAGATACAATAGCATTATCATCTACATCATAAGCTTCCAAAAGTCCCATGATATCGTTAAACCAAATTCCCTTAGATTCAAACTCAAAAGTTTCTTCAGAAAGTAAATTACCTTGGATACCTATCGCTTCAATGTGTGTGTGATGTAATGAATCAATGCCTGCCACATATAAGACCAAATTATTCTCATCCCAAGCAATACTTCTATTTTTTAAATTCTGTGGGCTATCAAAACTTAGCTTTGGGACAGCATCTATTTCATAACTCACTTTTTGGGCAATGGACAGATAGTGAAAACCTGTCAAGATTATAACAGATAAAAGTACCCTTTTCATCTTATCTATATTTTTCAATAAATGTTTTAATATCTTTTGTAAACTTATCACCTTCCTCTGCCATCGGTTCATGTGCAGAATTTGCATATTCGGTATATGTCAAATTTTCTTTAGGTGTTCCGACATTTGCCATAAAATCTTCTACCAATGCTGTACCTACAGGATCATTGGGTACTTTATGCGGTGGTAACAAGCCATCGTGACTTCCCCATACAATATGGGTAGGCAAGATAATTTTATACAATTTATTAGTCAAATTGAAAGAAGTATAGACAGATTCTCCATTGTAAGTGAGATGATAACCTACAAAGAACGGATTTTTAGCAAAGGCATCTAATTCAAATTTGGGCATATATACTTTTTGCACCTTGGCATTCGTATATCTGCCTCCTTTTAGCTTTCCTAAATAAGATGCATGTTCCAAAAAATTATCAGCAGTGATTTCTTTATTGACATCATAAAATTGCAATGCCTTTTTCCAATAAGCGACATCTTTATTAGCAGCAATGTTTAATAATGCTCCGTTGATAATCCACTGTCTTGAAGCGCCTAAACCACCTGTTACATTATACGCACCATTTGCAATGATATAACCTTTCAGTTTGTTTTGTCTGCTCGGATCTTCTGTCAAATAATAAGCGGTCAATCCACCGCCCCAGCTATGCCCCAAGAGAAAAATATTTTTTGCACCCACCACTTGAGAAGTAAATTCGACGATGGCATCCAAATCTTTTGCAAACTGGCTGACAGTCATAGAGCTTTTGGATGGATTACCCTGTGTCATACCCGAACCTCTCTGATCCCAATATATCATCTTATAATCTTTCTCCAAGTCTGTTACACCTTTGTTTAGTCTAAATACTTGTGAAGAGCCACCGGGACCGCCATGAGTCATAATAATTGCTACATCAGAGTTTTCCTTACCTGTAACCCTCGTCATCAGCTCTATTCCATCTACTTTGACATGATAGTACTTGTCTATCATTCCTTTTCCGGGATCTTCATATTTTGAACAAGATTGTACCAATAACAATAATAAAGAGAGTATGTATATATAATTCTTTTTCATGTCGTCCTATTTTCTGATTGTATAAATTAACCCTAATTGACCATAAGGATGTCTGACCCAATTATCATTATTAGGATACCTAAAAAACAAACCCATTCCCGCATACACACCTAATGGAACACGTGCATTGTTTTTGCTGAAATCATAACCAAAATCTATCGCTCCCTTGACAACTACATTGCTATAACCTTGCAGCTTTTTTTCTTTAAAACTATTGTTAGATGCATTGTATTCATATACAGGCGTGTTATAAAACAAATGCATATAACCCGTTCCCACATTAAAATCCCAAAAGACACCTGCCGGATATGTCGCTCTATATGTCAAATCCGTACCTATCATTACGGCAGTATGGTAATCTTCCCTTTTATAGAATCCTGCAAAAGGTTTGATATAAAATTCCCTTTCACGAATCCCTTTGGTATTAATCTTGGGTTTATTCATCAATCTAAAGCCTATATCAAACATCAATCCGGGCGAAAATGCTATCGGGTTTCCTATGTCCATATCTGAAATAGCCGCTAATTGTATAGGTAACTTTTTCTCACTTTCCTGTGCATCCACTTGTTTCAAACAAAACATTGAAATACAGAATATTAAGCTTATTGTAAATTTTGATTGACTCATAAATATTGTATCATTTGAATTATCAAGTTGAATATACTCTAAAACTATACCAAATTAAAAAAGCACTATCAAAAATGATAGTGCTTTTTTAATTTATTTCTTAATTGTCTAAAACTTAAACGCTAAGGTCAAGTGCAAAGAACGATTTTTGGTTTCTAAATCTTTGATTCCATAATCATTGATGTTACTCATACCCAAATAATAACGGACTTCCACTTCCATACCTGCTACTTTAGGAAATTCCGCACCTACGCCGATAGCAATTCCAGCATCAAAAGGTTTTAGTTTTTGGTCATCAAAAGAATAAGATTCTTTTTGTTTTTCGCCACCTTTCATCAAAAGTCTGTCCAAGATAAAAGTACCGTAACCAAATTGTGGACCTGCGTGTAAAAATCCTCTAACAGTTTCATTACCAAATTGACCTCTCAATAAAATAGGAACTTGTACATAACCCATCCAATAAGAATAAGTAATATCATTAGGTAATTTAAATCTCTGACCTTGTGAACCAAAATTCAGTTCCGGTCTAATTTCAAAATTTGCCATTACCGGAATTTCAAAAATAAATCCAAATGCCGGACCGACTAATGACTTGGCATATTTGCTGTCTTGGTTAAAGATTTTATCAGCATCATCACCGGCTGCCAATTTCGAAAATTGTGCACCCATTCTCACACCAAATTGAAAGTTGTCTTTATCTGCTGCATAGGTATTCATATAAAAACCCAATAGTGCAATCGAAAAAACCGTCGAAAGTATTCTTTTCATAATTAATTCAGTTTGTTTTATTAAATATATCGCAATATATTTATTTTGTAATAAATAATATATACAATCTCAAAAATTAATCTAAAAACACAAAAAAAGAGATGCAATAAAAACTACATCTCTTTCTATAAATCTTATCTTCTGTGATTAAAACATATCTTTATAATATTCCAAATCATCTTTCAACGCTTTTCGTGCAAAGAAGATTCTACTTTTTACAGTACCCAAAGGTAGATTAAGTTTTTCGGCAATTTCGTGATATTTATATCCTCTGAAATGCATCATAAAAGGAACTCTAAAATCATTAGACAAACCTAAAATCGCTCTTTCGATATCTTTATTGACAAAAGAAGTCTCGCCTAAATTTCGAGAAACATTAGCACCCGAATTAATAATAAACAAATTATCACTTGTATCAATAATGGTATTTCTTTTGACTTTCTTTCTATAATTATTGATAAAAATATTTTTCATAATGGTATATAACCACGCTTTCAATTTTGTACCACTTTGAAATTTATCCTCATTGGAAAAAGCTCTAAACATCGTCTCTTGGATTAAATCCTCTGCATCATCTAAATCTCTTGTCAATTTTAAAGCAAAAGGTTTTAAAGATGGCTGCATTCCAATCACATTTCTACTAAATTCTACACTTGCCATGATCTTTATATTTTACGATATAAAGTTACGAAAATAACATGCCCAGGTTTCCTTTCAAGTGTTAACTTATACTAAGTATAAATAAATATTTATTTACATTAATATTTTATGACAAAATACAATTTTTAATACCTTGTTTAATATTCCGGAAGAAAAGGTTGAGCATCTTTATCAGAGGCATTTCCCTTCTTTTTCCTTATCGATTGGATAAATTTGGCCCAACTAAAAGCATCTAACAAGTGTATAGGTGCCGGTTGTCCATAGTGATAATATGATTGTACTTGGTTTTGGATATACTGGTTAAAGTTTTCAGTTCCGTCATAATGAGTACCTTTTGCTAACTCATCCAACTTTGATTTTTCAATGGCCTTTTGCGCCAAATCTACCATATTATCAGGCAAGTCCAAATTAGCGATAGCCTGTCTCAACTGATGTGGTTTGGGTAGAGGGTAAACAGTCACAGTATCCAAGCTATATATCGCACGTTCCAAAATAATATCTTTGTAATAACTATCTCCCAATGCATCTAAAGGTATCTGCATACGCAGTGGTTTATATCCCAATGATTTTACGATAACAACATCTCCTTTTGATGCTGCAAATGAAAAAAATCCATTTATAGTAGAGACTGTTCCCCTTTTTTCTTTATCTACATATATAATGGCAAAAGGAACCGGTGCTTTACTGATTTCATCCTGAATAATACCTGAAAACTGGGTAATCTCCCGTTGAATATCCGTCCTCAATTGAGCTTTTCCCATACTAAAAAGGGTAAGGCAAACAAATAAGGATAAAATTTTTTTCTTCAAATGATTTTAATTTAGTAAAGCTAAATAAAGACCCCAATTAATCAAGACAAAGCTTCGATGTGTAACAAAGTTTAAGAATTAATATTGTTGTTCTTCTTCCCAAGCCATAAATTTTTGTATCTCATGGTTGAGCTTGTTTGTGATAAATCCTAATATCAATACATCATCCAAACGACCTATTACAGGGATAAAATCCGGAATTAAATCTATAGGATTGACAAAATAAATCAAGGATGCTATTAAACTTAATACTGCATTTCGTGAAATCCCTTGATATTCTTTGGCATACCATGCTTTAAGCATACGGAGCATCGCATTGGCCTTATTTTGAAAAATGAAAAATTTATCAGAGGTCTCTCCTACTTTCTCAAATGCCATATCCAATAGCTTACTGATCATTAGGTTATTATTTGCTATATTTTCTGCCTTTTTTATCAAACCATCTATTGTAACTCCTATATTAAAATTTATAATCGACATGTAATAAATATTTTTTTATCTAAGATAATCTATTTTTATAGTTTTCATATCTATATGAATTTACCAATTCAAATTCGCCGTTTTTTCTCCAAATTCCGATACTTGGTAAATTGATGCCATTAAAAGTATTGGTTTTGACCATCGTATAATGTATCATATCGTCAAAAATAATCTTGTCACCCACTTTTAAAGCTTTGTCAAATTTCCACGTACCCATATAGTCTCCTGCCAGACAGCTCACACCACCCATATAATATTCAAAAGCCCCTTTTTCGTTCGTATTTAAAATTCTGGGTTGATATGGCATCTCCAAACAATCCGGCATGTGGCAAGTAAAAGAAACATCCAAAATTGCTATCGGAATATCATTATTTTGTACAATATCCAAGACCGTACTCACTAAATACCCTGCTTCCCATCCTACTGCACTTCCGGGTTCCAAAATTACTTCTTGGATGTTAGGGTATTTTTGTCTGAAATCCTTTAAAATCTTTATCAAATGCTCTACATCATATCCTTTACGTGTCATCAAGTGACCACCACCAAAATTGACCCATTTGACCTGTCTTAAAAAAGAATCATACAACTTAGTAAACGAAGCCAGTACTTTTTCCAAAGTATAAGAATCATTTTCACACAAAGCATGAAAATGTAAACCTTCAATACCCTCCGGTAAATGCTCTCCCAAAAGATGTCCGGCAATTCCTAATCTCGAATGGGGAGCGCAAGGATTATAGAGTTCCGTAGTCACCTCGCTGTAACCCGGATTGACTCTCAAGCCGCAAGAAATATTTGTATGGACTTTGTTTTTCCATCTTTCATATTCACTTAATGAGTTAAAGGTTAGATAGTCGGAATACTTTTGTATCTCTTCAAAATCATTAGGGATATATGCCACACAATAAGTATGTGCTTTCACACCCATTTTTTCATATACTAATCTCGCTTCATGTAATGAACTTGCTGTCGCACCACTTAGATACTTTTTCACCAAAGGAAAAACAGAATGCATCGCAAAACCTTTTAAAGCACAAATAACAGATACTTGCGCTTCTTCTTGCACCCGTTTGATGAGTTGTAAGTTAGAAATCAACTTTTCCTCTTCCAACAAATAACAAGGTGATGGGATTTTATTCCAAGTGACACTCATAAGTTCAATTTTACGCTTTTATCCAAAAGTGCTACAAAGATAATACCGTATAATATAGATATGAGTCAAAGTGAGAGAAATAAAAAGTTTAAGCTTATAAACAAATAAATTTCATGCCCATAAATTCATCAAAACATAATCATATCAAAATGTCATGCATACATTGTAATTTGAATGTTATATCTATCTTTGACCTAATCAACTCTATACTTTCTATTATGCCCGGCAACAAAAAGATATCTTTAGAAGAAATAAAAAGCTATTTTGACAGTAGTGAAATCGAGAAATACAAAGAACTGTTTCCCAATAATATAGGTTCGTTTGGCTATGATCCTTGGGGTTTTAATCTCAAAGGGATCAAGGGGACTTTAGGTGTGGGCAAGTTTATGTATGAAAAATTCTTTAGAGTAGAAGCTTTCGGTCTTGAAAATATCCCCAAAGAAGGCAGAGTGCTAATCGTTCCTAATCACAGCGGTCAATTACCTTTAGATGGCTCTTTAGTAGGCTATGCCATGATGACTAATCCTTATGCGCCGAGACTTCCCAAAGCTATGGTAGAAAGATTTTTTCCGACCATGCCTTTTGTAGGTAATTATCTTTCAAGCATAGGAGCAGTTTTAGGAGAACCCAATAATGCTAGTTCCTTATTAAAAAAAGAAGAGGCTGTCATTGTTTTTCCCGAAGGCGTGCGAGGTTCTGGCAAGTTATTTAAAGACAGATATAAGTTACAGAGATTTGGCAATGGATTTATGCACATCGCCATGAAACATGAAACGCCTATCATTCCGGCAGGTATAGTGGGATGTGAAGAATCCATCATCTCATTTGCCGACATCAAGCCTTTGGCAAAATTCTTTGGAATACCCTATTTTCCCCTTGCCATTCCATTTATATTTCCGACAAAGGTTTATATTCACTTCGGAAAACCTTTATTTTTTGACAAAGAGGTGAAAAATGAGTTTGAGATTGAAGCCAGAGTCAAAATGGTGAAAGGTGAAATAAAAAAATTGATTAATTTAGGGTTGTCAAAACGTAAATCTATATTCTAAGAATGGAATCTAACAGAAAAAAAATCATAGTGACCGGTGCTGCCGGTGCATTGGCTCAAAAAGTAATAGAAAGATTAAAGCTTCAGTACAAAATCATAGCTGTTGATTTTAGAACCAAAGTCGATTTGGGTATTCCCGTAGAAAGTTATAAAGTAGATTTCAACAAACGCATTTTTGAAGATATTTTTAGAGAACATGAATTTCACGGGGTGATACATCTGGGTAGAATCAGTGCCAGCGAGTCCAACAGATTTGCCCGCTACAATGCCAATGTGGTAGGCACGAAAAAACTTTTTGAACTTTGCAGAAAGTATAACGTTCCTAATCTCTTGGTACTTTCTACTTATTTCGTCTATGGAGCCAGTCCGTACAATCCCTCTCTCTTGGATGAAGCCACACCTATCAAAGCAGCTGATTTGACAATGGACTTAGTGGACTCTGTCGAGTTGGACAATCTGGCCAATATCTATTTATACAAGCACCCCGAACTCAATATCACCATTCTCAGACCTTGTAATATTGCAGGTCCGGGTGTAAGAAATACCTTTTCCAAATTGCTTTCTTCCAAGACGGCTCCTGTTCTTTGGGGTTTTTCACCTTTGATGCAGTTTATCCATATCAACGATATGAGAGATGCCATTTGTGAGGCTTTTGAGCAAAGAAAACCAGGTTTGTATAATGTCGCACCACCGGATTATATCGGATTTCAAGATGCGGTCAAAAACTCCGGCTGTCGTAAGATACAGATTCCTTCTTTCCCTGACGGCTTGACTTTAATGGTCAGCAAAACACTCAATTTGGATACTCTGCCTCCTTTTCTACTTAATTTTTACAAATATCCGGTGATTATCGACGGCAGTTTGTTTACTTCTACCTTTGACTTTAAGTTTAAAAAAGGCTTAGAGGATATCTTCAATTATTATAAGAGTATGAAGTAATTCTATAAACAAGAAAGTCGAAAGTCGTATTTGATGAATAGTAATTTATTCTCTTAGATCTAACAGAACCTACATAACAAAATATTAATATCACTATTCAGATTTTTACGTAACTTCGTATTGTGGAAACTTTATTTTGTTCACACCTGTTTTTACAGGTCTCTTATAATGAATGTAGGCCTTGAGGCCGTCTCCATATATTTTTATGGTCGAGCATTTGTCATCGACTTTCTCAAGAGTTTTAATTATTCTATCCAAATTTTATTTTAAAAAAAGTGAATAAAAAAGAAGATATTCAATTTATCGTTCAGGTAGCTTCTGAAGAACATACACAATTTGCACAGTTGATTTGCGATACGATGGAGGATTCTGCAAAGAAAAGAGGTACAGGCATAGCAAAAAGAAAGCCGGAATATATCATCGAAAAGATGAGGCAAGGCAAGGCTATTATAGCTGTAACCTCTGATGGCAGGTGGGCAGGATTTTGTTATATAGAAGCATGGGAAGGCAAAAACTATGTGGCTAACTCAGGATTGATTGTTTCTGAGGAATTTAGAAAACACGGTTTGGCAAAACGTATCAAACAAAAAGCTTTTGAACTGACCCGTAAAAAATATCCAAATGCTAAAATGTTTGGTATTACCACAAGTGCAGCAGTAATGAAAATCAACTCCGAATTGGGCTACAAGCCCGTACCCTTTTCAGAATTGACTCAAGATGACGCATTTTGGAACGGATGCAAAAGCTGTGTCAACTATGATATTTTAATGCGGACAAATCGTAAAATCTGTCTGTGTACCGGAATGCTCTACAATCCAAAAGAGGATGAAAAGAAAAAGTTTGAAAAGAACTTGAAAGTGCAAAATGCCAAGAAAAAAATCCCAAGCAAGCTTTCTGTACCCAAATCTCGTAAGATGCAGGTAGCCATAGGAGTAAAAAAGAAAACAAAAAAAGATTCTTTAAAAGATAATCAATAAAATATATGGCTAAAAATAATAAAGTAGTATTAGCGTATAGCGGAGGATTAGATACCTCTTTCTGTGTAAAATATTTAAAAGAAGATAAAGGACTTGAGATATACGCTATCACAGTCAATACAGGTGGCTTCAGTGAAGAACAAATTAAAGGCATTGAGACAAGAGCCAAGGAATTAGGTGTCAAGGAATATGTAGCGAAAGATATTACAAGAAACTATTATGATAATTGCATCCGTTATCTAATTTTTGGTAATGTATTGAAAAACAATACTTATCCCTTGTCTGTCAGTGCAGAACGTGTATTTCAAGCAATCGCGGTTGCAGAATATGCTAAATCCATAGGCGCAAGTTATATCGCTCATGGCAGCACAGGTGCCGGAAATGATCAAGTACGTTTTGACATGATATTTAATATTCTCATACCGGAAGCTGAAATTATCACTCCGATTAGAGATTTAAGATTGAGTCGTGAAGAGGAAGTAGATTATCTGAGAAAGCACGGAGTAGAAATAGATGCCGAAAAAGCTAAGTATTCTATCAACCAAGGTGTTTGGGGAACATCCGTCGGTGGCAAAGAAACTTTGACTTCTAACAAGACTTTACCGGAAGAAGCCTACCCTACCCAACTGACTCAAAATGACAGCAGAGATATCACAATTACTTTTGAAAAAGGCGAACCGGTCGCTCTCAACGGGAAAAAATATAATCATTCCATAGAGTTAATACAAGAACTTAACCACATCGCTGCACCTTATGCAATAGGGCGTGATTTACATGTAGGTGATACAATTATAGGTATCAAAGGCCGTGTAGGTTTTGAAGCTGCCGCACCTATCATATTGATAAAAGCACATCACTTATTAGAAAAACATACTTTGACCAAACAGCAGTTGATTTGGAAAGATATCATTGCAAATCCTTATGGCAATTTTTTACATGAAGGATTGTTTTTTGAACCTGCAATGAGAGATATCGAAGCATTTTTAAGCTCTAGTCAAGCACATGTCAGCGGTGACGTTTTTGTCAGATTACAGCCATATAGATATACCATTATCGGTATTGACTCAGCTTATGATTTGATGCAAAGTAAATTTGGCAGTTATGGTGAAATGAACAATACTTGGAATGGTGAAGATGTAAAAGGTTTTGCCAAAATCTTCTCTAACCAAATTATGATTTACAGAAAAGTAGCAGAGGCTGTAGAAAATAAATAAAAGATAAAAATGAAAAAACGTGTTGGAATTATTGGTGCGGCAGGATATGCAGGTGGAGAATTAGTCAGACTATTATTTTTTCACCCACAAGCAGATTTACAGTATGTCTTTAGTCGTTCTAAAGCAGGTCAAAAAGTAACCTCCATACACAAAGATTTAATCGGCGAGACAGATTTAGTTTTCACGGATGTAATTCCAAAAGATATAGATATTCTATTTTTGGCATTACCACATGGTCAAGCTAAAGATTTTCTTCAAGAAAATACCTTTTCTGATGAAACTGTCATCATAGACCTGAGTAATGATTTTAGATTAAAAAAAGATGCGGGCGAGTTTTTATACGGCTTACCCGAACTTAATCGTGACAAAACATTTGGTGTAAAAAGATTAGCAAATCCGGGCTGCTTTGCCTCTACTATTGAGTTAGGACTATTGCCACTTGCCCATGCAGGTTTGATTAAAGCAGATGTACATGTCAGTGCCATCACTGGTGCGACAGGTGCTGGAGTTAGATTGACAGAAACTACACATTTTACATGGCGAGACAACAATATGTCTAACTATAAAATTTTGCAACATCAGCACTTAGATGAAATTTCTGAAACTATCGTCGCTTTACAAGACAATCATACACACAACGTATTTTTCATACCTTACAGAGGAGATTTTTCGAGAGGTATTATTGCTACAATTTATACAGCATTTGACGGTACATCCGAAGATGCAATGAAGATTTATAAAGATTATTATGCTTCACATCCTTTTACGCATGTTGCAGATGAAAATGTCGATTTGAAGCAAGTCGTCAATACCAATAAATGCATCATGTACCCAACTGTCAAAAATGGTCAGATAGTGATTACCTCTGTTTTAGATAATCTACTAAAAGGTGCATCAGGTCAGGCTGTACAAAATATGAATCTCATCATGGGATGGGAAGAGACAGAAGGTTTGAAACTGAAAGCTAGTGTTTTTTAAAAACTTTTTAAAGTACAACAAATGAAATTATTTGAAGTTTTTCCATTGTTAGACATCACCTTGGTAAAAGGTCAAGGCTCTTACGTTTGGGATGATAAAGGTGTAGAATATTTAGATTTTTACGGTGGTCATGCCGTTATTTCTATCGGTCACAACCATCCTACTTGGGTCAAAAGACTTAAATATCAAATGGAAGAAGGTATTTCCTTTTTCTCTAACTCTGTACATCTACCTATTCAGACAGAACTTGCTGAAAAATTAGGTGAAGTTTCCGGTTATGGTGACTACAAACTGTTTTTAGTCAATTCGGGTGCAGAGGCAAATGAAAATGCGATTAAGTTGGCTTCCTTTATTACAGGCAGAAAAAAAGTTATTGCTTTTGACGGTGCTTTTCACGGAAGGACATCCGCAGCAGTGGCAGCTACCGACAATAAAAAAATAAAAGCACCGGTCAATCCCGATGACTTCGTTACTTTCCTACCTTTTGACGATATCGAAGCGTTTGACAAGGCGTTTGATGAAGAAGTTGCAGCAGTGATTTTAGAACCGATTCAAGGTGTACACGGTATTTACGAACCCAGTAAAGACTTTGTACAACATATTGCTACTCAATGTAAAGAAAAAGGTGCTTTATTTATTGCAGATGAAGTACAATGCGGTTTTGGTCGTGCAGGAAAGTTTTTTGCACACCAATGGATGGATGTCAAGCCTGATATTATTACGACTGCAAAAGGTACCGGCAATGGTTTTCCTATTGGCAGTGTCATTATCCATCCCGAAATTAAAGCTTGGTATGGAATGTTGGGAACTACTTTCGGTGGCAATCCTTTGGCTTGTGCAGCGAGTTTGGCTGTATTGGAAGTGATAGATGAAGAAAATCTTTTAGACCATGCTCTTCAAATGGGAAACTACCTGATAGATGCTTTTAAAACGATGTCTCATGTCGTAGAGGTAAGAGGCAAAGGTCTGATGATAGGTATTGAATTAGACTTTCCCATCAAAGATTTCCGATTAAAATTAATCAGCGATTACAAAATCCTAACCGGTAACTCATCTAATACAAATACCATCAGATTACTTCCGGCATTGAATATCACTAAAGAACAAGCAGATAGAGTGATAAATGCTTTTGGGCAGTTGTTGTCAGCTATCTAATCAAAATAATACGCTAATGATTTTTTGTAATGAAGAATCTTTTAGATTAACCAATCTTGTTTAGGAAAGGGCAATCGCCTTGCCTCATAAACCCAGACTGCTCGAAACAATATCTTGTATCTATAAAACCTATAACAAATTCTTAACTAAAATGACAATTAAAAATATATAGCTTTGCGCTATATAATAGAAAATGGATCACTTATTTAATCATCCTGCCGTACTTTCAGGTTTCGCCGTAGTTATTGTTTTGATGCTTTTATTGGATTTGGGAATTTTTAATAAACAAAGTCATAAAATCAGCAATAAAGAAGCTGCTTACTGGTCTTTTGCGTGGATAGTCTTGTCTATGCTTTTTAGCCTTGTTATTTATTTCGTGATGGACAGACCCAATGGAAATTTTGAGACTTTTTCCATGTATCAGGCAGCCTATTGGATAGAGAAGTCCTTATCAGTTGACAATCTTTTTGTGTTTATCTTGGTTTTTAAATTTTTCAAGATACCGAGTGCATACCAGCATAAAATTCTTTCATGGGGAATCTTAGGTGCCATTGTTTTTAGAGCCATTTTCATTTTCTTGGGGATAGGTTTGATCCGACATACATATATAAATGCTCCTTTTTTGGGAATAGATGAAGCTACTCATTCGTATAGACAAATCAATATCGTAATGACTGTTTTTGGCATTTTTCTTCTGTATGCCGGTATTAAATCATGGTTTGACAAAGGGGATGAAGGAGAAAAAGATTTATCCAATAATATAGCCATCAAGCTTATACACAAAGTCTATAAGGTAAGTGACGATTTAGATAAGGATAAGTTTTTCACCGTACAAAATGGAATAAAAATGGCAACTCCAATGCTCGTCTGTGTGGCAGTCATCGAATTGACAGATTTAGCATTTGCAGTAGATAGCATTCCTGCAATTTTTGCCATTGCACCGGATGATCCTTTTATACTTTATACTTCCAATATTTTTGCCATTTTGGGACTAAGATCCCTTTATTTTCTATTAGCCAATTCAATGGATTTGTTTTCTAAGTTACATTACGGTTTGGCAGTTATTTTAAGTTTTATCGGTCTCAAAATGTTAATCGCACCTTTTTATCACATTGAATCCTTGGATTCATTGATGTTTATCGGCTTTGTACTTTTTGTTTCCATCTCTGCCTCGTTATTATTGGCAAAACGAGAAGTAAAAACTTAATCAAATTTCTATCGTATTCACAAAACTTCTGTCGAAACTGACGGTCGCTTTGAGATTGTATAAGATACCAAACAATCCGATAAAAGCCCTGTGCAGGAATAAGGTATGACGAGAGCCACGAGCTGAATTGTCATTTTTCAAGCGTTCGTCTTTATTCAGTTCGTCACCAAATTTTTGCAAATCATGGTTGTATTGTTCATCACTAAAGTCAAAGGCATCGCTCCTCAATGGTCTGGAAACCAATTCTATGGTTCTTACGATGATGTCCCAAAACATCTCTATTTCCTTATCAGTATCTGTCTCTCTCAAAAAATCCATTTTGATAAAAACAGATTTGAGTTTATCTCTGTCATTCAGAATTCCGTCATCTGCTAAAGCGAAATAATTATTGTAAACATCCATAGGTAACTTTTTGGTACAGCCAAAATCCAAAACAGCTAATTTCTCATCATCTGTTACGATAAAATTACCCGGATGTAAATCCGCATGAAATTTCTTTTTTTTGTGTACCTGTGATTGGAAAAAATCTACCAAAGCCTGACCGATGGCATTTCTTTTAACCTGATTTGTTTCGTTTTCAATAAAGTCATTGAGCATTCTTCCATCTAACCACTCCATTGTCAAAACTTTTTTGGAAGACAATGTAGGATAAAACTTGGGAACTACCACATTGTCGAGTGTGTCAGCAATCTCACCTGCTTCCAAGCCATTTTGGAGTTCTTTTTCATAATCCGTCTCTTCTATGAGACGTTCTGTAATCTCTTCGACATACTGCTGTACGGCAGCCGCAGAGACTCCCATATATTTGAGGATAAAAGGTTTGGCCAAACTAATATCCGAGTGAATATTTTCCGCCACTCCGGGGTATTGGATTTTTACGGCTAACCGTTTTCCATCTTTGTACGCCTCATGTACCTGACCGATAGATGCAGCCGCTATCGCTTGCATATTGAAAGAGTCAAAGATTTCATTGGGCGATTTTCCGGTGTATTTGTGAAAGGTATTCATCACCAAAGGGCCAGAAAGTCGCAAGGCATTGTTTTGTGCATTGATAAACTTTTCGGCATACGCTTTAGGTAAAATACCAGTATCCATACTTAACATTTGTGCAATTTTCAAAGCCGTACCTTTTAGTTGGGAAAGCATATTGAAAATTTCCTCCGCATTTTTTCTCTCTAATTCTTCTTTGTCATCTTCGCCAAAGAGTTTTTTGGTATAGTGTGCGGCATAATTACCACTCACCTTGATACCTGTCTTTATAAAACGGGTGGCTCTGCTTACTTTTCCTGTCGGTATTTTATTTTGAAAATCCATTCATCCTTGATTTTACTATAAACTGAGCTAAATCTACTGCGCTATCAATTGCATTAGGTGCTAAAGCATCAAACAGTAAATTGACCCACTTATCTACTGCAACATCTGTTTGTTCTTTTTGTTGGCTTTCATCACTTGACCAAAATATTAAAATAAGCAAAAGTGTGTTCCAAAATAGTGAAGGATATATTTTATTGAGAAACATCCGTTTTTGTATTTCACCCCTATCCTGCCCTTCAAAGATTAATTCGTCAGCAAAAGATAGAAACTCCGTCTTAAAATCTTTTAATTTAGGACTTGTCCACCATTTTGACAGTCTTCTTATCTGCAAATCGATTTGTAGTTCGTCATTAGAAAGATTGAGCAATAATGTATAGACAAAAGCCAACATTTTTTCCCGTGCGACATAAGATTCAAAAACGGGGTCTGCTACACAATGATGTACAGTTTCTTTGACATAATCCTTCCAAATTTCTCTTTCTAATTCAAGAATACCGGAATATTGGTTTGTATCAACATTTATTTCGTTTAAACTATGAGGCAAACGTTTTTGCTCCTCCACAAAACTTTTGTACTGATATTTATTAGACATAAAAATAAAAAGGTATGACTTTAAAAGTACACAAATTTCAAACCACTTTTCGTTTATACGCTTTATAAGTCTATTTTTGGGCTGAAATATTTTTTACATGCAGTTATTGTCAGATTTAAGAGTTGTATTCAATGAATATTTAGAAAGCCAAAAGTTTACTCAGAAACCGGACGAACTTTACCAACCCAACAATTACTTCTTGGGAATGGGAGGGAAACGCATCAGACCGGTATTGGTTTTATTAGGTTCACATCTCTATAACCAACAATATCAGACCGTATTGCCTGCTTCTATCGCCATAGAGTATTTTCACAATTTTTCATTAATACATGATGATATCATGGACAATGCACCTCTACGGAGAGGACAGACGACAGTACATGAAAAGTATGGAAACAATACGGCAATTCTTTCCGGTGATGCACTATTAGTATTTGCTTATAAATACATCTCAAAAGTACCCGAACAACATCTCAAAGAGGTTCTCGAAATTTTTACGCAGACAGCTATTGAAGTTTGTGAAGGACAGCAATTAGACATGAATTTTGAAACACAAGAGGTGGTGACAGAAGAAGAATATATCGAAATGATCTGTAAAAAAACGTCTGTGGTTATAGCCGCCGGTCTGAAAATCGGTGCCATTATTGGTGGTGCGCCCGTTTCAGATACTGAAGCTTTGTATCAATATGCTATTCATTTGGGTTTGGCTTTTCAAATTCAGGATGACATTTTGGATTGTTATGGGAATGAGGAATTAGTAGGCAAGCAACCCGGTGGTGATATTATTCAAAATAAAAAGACACTTTTACTCATCCGGGCAAAACGTGAAGAAGAAATTGTTAAAAGTCAAGAACTTGAACAAATCTTAAATGACACTTCTATTCAAAACAAAGAGAAAATAAAAGCCACCCTAAAGATTTTTGACAAACACGGAATCTTAGCTTCGGTAGAAAATACAAGAGATAAGTATATCGCTTCTGCCATCAGTTATTTGGACAAGACTTCTCTTTCCACCGAAAAGAAAAAAATACTACTACAACTGATAGACTACTTAGTCAGACGTGATTATTAGAAATAGACAACTATTTTATTTTTAAAGCTGTCGTATCATAAAGAAAGTACCATTCGTCAGCGATTGTTTTTTTCTTAAAACCTCTTTCGGGATAAGTTTTCAAAAAGTCCTGCCACTCATTATCATACAAATACCTGTCATCATACAACATCAAAGGTGTGACATAATATAATTGCGTATGCAGACTATCGGCAAAATGGTTAAACGGCGTTTTTTCTTTTCGTAAAGCAGGTGTCCATTTATAATGCTGTGCAATTTGCGTGGGAAGAAAACAAATGATTCCACCTTCATCTTCCGAGATGGCAATCGTATCTTTTAAAAGTTCAAAATTTTCCAAAAGTTGGGCGGCCTGAACATTAAAATTTCCTTTGGGTTCTCTAAAATTGTCGAAGTAAGCCCTGTTTTTAGGATTGGGAGCAAAAATAACCAATGCTAAAACGATGGCAGAAACCATTCCGATATGTTCTCTATCTTTTATCACATTTTCCCAACCTGTAAAACCGTAAGAAAAAGATAGCAACAAACTCAAAGTAAATAAGAGTTGTAAAACCATATAATGCTCTCTCGGAAAAATGAATATTACAGAAATCAGTGTCGGCGTAGCAACTATTGTCAGCATCCACCAATCCAAACTAAAAGATTTGAATCTTGACCACCAAAGCTGTAAGCTAAATGCTTTTCGGAAGAAAATAAAAAATATTGTTAGCCCTAAGATGAGAGAGCGTGCAATAGCATTCAAATGAAAAATAGATTCGGGTAAAAAGATATCCGTATAAAATTTCCAAGTATTACCTAAATTCCGCAAGCGTTATTTACAATAACCTCTTGAAAGCTTCATAAATAAAGGCTTGCAGAAGCTACAAGCCTTCCAATGTTTTTCACTACTTTAGTGATATGTACAAAACATCGAATTCAAATATAAGTTCTTTTGGCGGAATAGCAATGATTCACCACCTGTTTTCTAAGCATGGAGTTGCAGATTTCATAAATAACGAGCTGGGTAGCAGAGGCATACAGGCAAAATACGATTATTCTGATATCCTGTTAAGCTCAATCTACACAACATTTTGTGGTGGGAGTGCAACCGAAGATGTTAACTACATTCGAGAAAACACACTTAATCATCTGAAAGGAATCGAAATTCCATCAGCAGATACAATTCTAAGAGCAAATAAAGAATTGTCTGTTGATTGTGATTTTCTACAAACCGCAACAGGTAAAGAGAATAAAGTCAATATCAACACTCGTATGAATCGCTTTTTATTGCGAGGAGCAATCCAATTTAAACAGATTGACTCCTCAGATAAGGCACTTGTGTATGATTATGACAACCAATTCACTCCGGCTGAAAAATACGATGCAACCTACAGTTATAAAGGGGCACGAGGGTATTTCTCTGGTGTTGCAACCATCGGGAATGTTCCCTTTTCAATTGAGGGGAGAAATGGAAACTGCAACGTGAAGACCGAGCAACTTGCTACTCATAAAAGGAATATTGAGTTATTAAAAGCAGAAGGTATCCATCCACAAAGAGCACGGATGGACAGTGGTTCTTACATCAAAGAAGTAACCGATTTTTTCCATCAGATGGGTACTCACTTTTTCATCAGAGCCAATCAATCTGAAAATCTCTTGTCTGCAATTTCTAAATTAGAAAATTGGAATAGCTGTAGGATTGGAATTGAAAACTATCAAACCAATAGTATGGGATATAACTTCGGAAAGCATGCCCATCGTATAATTGCTTATAGGCAACCCAATTCTACAGGGCAAACCAATGCTTTTACTGGTGATGCCTACAGTTATCTATTCATCATCACCAATGACTGGGCGATTTCTGAACGAGACGCCATCATTTTCTACAATAAAAGAGGAGGCAGTGAACGTGTGTTTGACATTCAAAACAATGACTTCAACTGGAAATACATGCCTCATAGTGACTTAGAGTATAATACCGTTTACCTAATCATTATGGCTTTTGCCTATATTCTTTATCGGTTCATTATAAACTCATTTGTTGGTCTGGTAGAGGGGATAGATACTTCTTCAAGGTTAAAGAAGTTTATTTTTAGAGTCATTTGTATTCCTCTTAAAATAGTCAGAACGGGCAGAAGCACTTACTACAAGTTTGCCACTAAAAACGAGAAACTGATTGAAATGATTAACTCGGCTTAAACAAATGATTTAATCTAAACAAAAGCTCTCCCTGATTAGCTTATCGACAGAACTGGGTAGGGGAAGTTGTGTTCAAAAATTAGATTTTAGGATACCAAGCCCATACCAAACCTACTCGCAGGGTAAAAACCTACTTGTAAAATAAATCAGCTAACCAAAAATTAGTCGTGCGGAATTTAGGTATTACTTAAAAAGTGGATGAGATTAGAGTAAAAATGATGATAAATAGGTTGTGGATTGGTCTTGATGGCTTCACCCAAATTTTCCACATTACCAAAGACCTCCTGAATAATTATCGCTGCATGTAGCTGCCATCTATCCGGTCGCAGATGGTTCCAAATTGTATAATTATATGCAAAGTGTTGACCAAATGCAGCAATAGCTCTTCCGCCCTCGCCCTCAAAATTAAAAAGTGGATTACCCAACCATTTCTGAAAAACTGCTGTACCGACCAGAAGCAAAACCAAAAGCCCCCAAGTCGTTTTCTGTATGCCCTGTCTTTTTACCAAACCTTTTCCTATCAAGAAAAAAATAATTAGTATCAGCAACAGATAAGCCAGATAGAGTTCCGGCCGCATATAAGAAGCCACTATCACACCACCGGCAACGGTGATGAGTCTATTGATTGCATTTTCAAAAAAGGTAGAAACGATAAACGCAAGTGCTAAAACAACAAGAGTAAAAAGTGAAATTTTAGGCCATGAATAAAAGTTGACATGCGAAGCAATATAAAACATAGCTACAATTGCAGCGGCTAAAGGTCTGATTTTGAGCCTTGTCCAATAAATATAAAATAAAATACCCGGAACTATCGTCAATACCTGAAAATTGAGCAAGTAGAGTTTTAAAGGATGCGATTGAAAAAGATGCAAAAGATAATACCATGCAGCATAAACCGGTCCCCAAGCTTTCTGTAATTTGGTATCAAATAGAAGTCCGTTTTGCATATACAGTCCCTCATCCCAGCCCAACACATCTACATATTTGTGGGTATTTGCCAAATACACAAAATACCAAACAAAATCACCGCTATCAAAAGATAGACAGATAGCAGTGATGAAGATTTACCCCAATCTTTTACTTTTGACATATTTTGCTCAAAATACTGATATTATCAAAATCAATACTTAAAATGTAGATACTTTATTAAATTTGCTCAACTGAAAACTAATCTTTAAAGGAAAATGATGAAAAAAATCACTTATTTATTACTTGTTTCTTTGTTTTTAAGCGCTTGTGGTCCTTTACAAACGATACAAATGGCTACGAAAGTTCAAAACGATCAAAAGAAAGCCGAAGCAAAAAGAGTGGCGGAAGGAAGACCGGCTAAGCTTACACAAGAAAAAGATATTTATAAACCGGATGGTGTACGTTACAGAGATAAAATTTTCAGTGATTTCGATCAGACACAAGAAATATTTTTGACCAATCTTCCTACTTGGAATGGAGGAAAAACCAATTTGAAAATTGATATCTTTTCACCCAAAAATGACCCAAACCCTAATGGAAGACCTTGTGTCATCGTTTATCCTGGTGGTGCTTGGATTGCCTTGGGCAAAGAGGGTTTTAAAGAGTTTAATAGCGAACTTGCTATGCGAGGATATGTAGCTATCACCGGAGATTACAGAGTAGGATTTCCACAGGCAGATAAAGCATTGATGTGTATTGGAGATATCGAAAAGAATATGACAGATGCAGCAATAAGAGGTTTTCAAGATACAAAAGCTTTGATTCGTCATGTAAGAGCCAATGCTAAGAAATATGGCATTGATCCCAATAAAATATTTGTCGCAGGTGAAAGTGCCGGAGGAGCCAATGCGGTAGGTGCGGTCTATCTTCAAGACAATGAAATTCCGGCAGATGTCCTCAAAAGATTAGGCGGATTAGAATCAGTAGGGAATTACAAAAATGTGAGTTCAAAACCCAATGGAATCATCTCTTTTGCCGGTCCTTTCATCGGCTCACCCGACATGATGGAAAAACAAGATGTACCGGTTTATTTGCTTCAAGGTCAGTGCGATGAATTGATTCCTTGGAATTATAGTCAAGTTTTTCCCTATTGTAAAAACAACTCCAAAATACCAAAAGTGACAGGCTGTAATGCAATGTACAGTCGTCTAAAAGAAGTGGGTGAGAAAGTATGGTTTGATATAGTGTGTGGTGGGAATCATGGTGCTTTTTCAAGTTGGGGTTTTGTAGAACTCAATAGACGTTTAGCCAATTTCTGCTATTTGGTAATGAACAATCAATTTCAAACCGGTGATTATATTTTTATACCGGATATGTCACCTTGTCCTGAAAAGACTTTTCCCGAATGTGAAAAGTGGTTGAAAAAATAGTTTCACAAAAGAGAGACTTTACTAAAAATACCAAGTAGAAGATGAAGTGGCTGTTTAAACTGCTGTTTAGATTTATATTTGGTATCTTTTTGTTTAGTATTGTATGGGTTCTTGCCTATAAGTTTATCAATCCGCCATTGACTTTTACCATGATAGGGAATAGCTTTGATAATATAAAAGGCGACGGACCTGTTATTTGGCAACAAGATTGGAAATCTTTAGATGAAATTTCTTCTCAATATATCAAAGCAGTCATTGCCTCCGAAGATCAAAAGTTTTTAGACCACAACGGATTTGATTTTGAAGCCATCAAAAAGGCTTATGAGTACAATAAAAAGAATACAAAAAATAAAATAAAAGGCGGAAGCACCATTTCACAGCAAACCGCAAAAAATGCTTTCCTATGGCAAGATCGTTCTATGGTCAGAAAAGGTTTAGAAGCCTATTTTACCTTTTTAATTGAAATGATTTGGGGTAAAGAACGCATCATGGAAGTCTATCTAAACATTGCCGAAATGGGCAATGGAATCTATGGCGTAGGTGCAGCCTCCAAGGTGTATTTTAAAAAAGAGGCAAAAAATGTCAATAAAAACGAAGCGGCTTTGGTTGTCGCAATTCTTCCCTCTCCCAAAAAATTATCTGTCACAAATCCAAGTGCTTATACCCGTAAAAGGCAAAATTGGATTATGAATCAGATGAAATACATTTCATGGTCAAATAAGCAAAAATAATCCAATTCTAACTTGCATAAAGTCATTTGGAATTAAAAGCACCTATGCGAAGTGCTTCCTTTTTCATCACTGTCTTGGCGGTGGGAGTATCCTGTATATGTGCATAACTGCCACCTCCTAACTTGGAAAGTCGCGACAAGTAATCTTTGGCTTCCTGCTCTATATCTCCAAAAGAAAATGCACTCAAAGCAATTTTTTTATTATACATCTGCTTGACCATTTTTTCCATCGATTTATTCTCCTTGTTTTTGGTAGTAGTAAAAATTCCGTCCGTCACAAGTATCACTTTGTTATTCCCGTCTTTAATATAATTTTTCACTGCCGTTTTAAAAGCCAAATCCAAACCTTGACCGCCATTGGTAAATCCGTAACAAGTAATACGATCAATAGCTTGCGTAATATCGTCCTTGCGAGTTCCGTCTTTTGTATCCATATACAATTTTGCAAAATTAGAATAAGTGACGATGCTGATTCTATCCGTCGGCTTCAATAGCTGAATCAAATGTTTTAATGCATATTTCAAGGTATCAATTTTACCTTCTTGATTCATAGAGGCAGAAATATCTATCAAAAAAGTAAGATTGACCAGGTATGTTTAATTTGATTTGTTCTCAATATTTGATTCTACCTCTTTTTGTAGTATTGTCAATTTTCCGTTTGATATATGTATCTTTAATGTGGCTATCTTTGACCAAATAAAACCATTGAGGGTATAAATAATCGGGACGATTGACAGTAATCGGATATTCACCTTCCTCCCAAACTACAAGAAAAATTGCAAATTAAAAAATTACCTAACGAGTCCGTAATGCCAAAGATTTTATGCACTTTATCTGCAAGAATATGTCAGTGTTAACGCATCAGATACACCTTGATGGTCATCCCAAATCAAACAAGTGACCTTTGACTTCTATTGCCTGAGTCTGATCGAAGATAAAAAGACAAAAAATTAAAAAAAGTCGTTTCACAATTTACAAATTCAACTTTAGAAAGTAATATAGCATATATTTATAAAAAAATTTCTGAAAGTATATCTATGAAACGATTTTTCACCTTTATTTTTCTACTGATCACGTTTGTACAAGTTTTCTCCCAAACACCTGCCCCTTATCAGTCTTAAACGTCCTTGTATTTATTGGAACTTTGACAATTGGAATGGGAACATTAGGAGCTATCAAACATAAAAAGAATCAACCGTTTACAGAATTTGAAGTAGGTGAATTGGCATATAAAATGAACAAGCTTGACTATTCTTCTATCAATAGGACTTATAATAAGAAAATACAATTAGCAAGTGATATCGGAATGGTCACATTTGCCGCAGCACCATTATTATTATTAGCCGATAAAAATATCCGAAAACAATCCAAATACATCATTCCAATGTGGGCGGAGGTATTTACCTTCAATTTTGCCTTGGTGGGAATGACCAAAGAATTAGTCAGGAGGACAAGGCCTTACGTTTTTTATGATGATGTGCCGATGGAATTGAAAACAAAAAAAGATGCCAGAGCTTCTTTTTTCTCCGGGCATACATCCATGACGGCAGCCAGTTTATTTTTCATGGCACAAGTATATTCTGATTTCCATCCTAACAGCAAGATGAAACCATTGGTCTGGACAGGCGCTGCTGTTTTACCTTTGACAATCGGAGCACTCAGATACGGAGGTGGCAAACATTTTTGGTCGGATATTCTCGTCGGTTATCTCATTGGCGCATCAACAGGTATGTTGATACCGCGGTTACACAAAAGAGCTTTTGATTAGATGTGTCTATTCGACTATCACAAATTCAGTCCGTCTATTTTGACTTCGTCCTTCAACACTGTCATTATCGGCAATAGGTCGGGTCTCTCCCACTCCCTTTACTGTAAGTCTATTTGAGGCAATCCCCTTATTGATGAGATAGTCAACTACTGCTTGCGCACGGTTTTTAGAAAGTTCAAGATTGTGGACGGTTGAGCCTACATTGTCAGTATGACCGATGATAGAAGCTTTCAGGTTGGGATGCTTTTGCAGAAACTCTACCACTTTTTGCAATTCGGGATAAGATTCAGATTCTAATTCATAACTATCTGTTTTAAACAATACATTTTTCAAGATCGTACTTGCACCAATTTCAATAGGTGATAAAAATACTTCTAAAAGATACGGTTTTTGTATTGTTCCATTTTGGGCGGCAAATTGTTCGGAATAAAAGACATAGTTTTCTTTATCTACTTCCATTCTAAAAGTTTCATCAGAAGGAATTGTCACCAAAAGAGACCCATCATTATCCGTTTGACCGTAAGTAAAAATACTGTCATTACTCAATTTGTAAATATTATATTCTACTTGGATAGGTTTTTTAGTCACCGCATCTTTGACGATGGCTTTCACATAATTAGCTCTACCGGCTTTGACTTTTTCGGGTAATTTGAAATAATAAATATCCAATTTCCCTGCTCCTCCTTCCCGATTACTCGAAAAATAAGCATGTTGACCATCCATCGCTACAAACAATCCCGATTCATCACTTTCCGTATTGATAGGATATCCCAAGTTAATCGGTGTTGACCAAATTCCATCATCAGAGAGTTTTGACATAAAGATATCTTTTCCACCTATGGAAGGATGACCGTCCGAGGTAAAATAGAGTGTTCTGCCATCCGGATGAAAAAATGGGGTCTCTTCGTTTCCTTTCGTATTGATGATCGCACCCAAATTCTGGGGTTCCATCCACTTGTTTTCCCTGTTGAGATAGCTGGCGTATAAATCTTTTGCACCATAACCACCTTCTCTAATGGCGCTAAATATCAAAACTTTTCCATTAAAAGCGATACAGGGCTGACTTTCCCAATCTCCGGTATTGATAGGAGTGCCCAAGCCGGAAACCTTGGTCCACGTGCCATTGGCTTTTACCGTATAATAAATATCACAACTGCCCAATCCGTCTCTTCTGTTGCAAGCCGTAAAAAGTATCAATTTCCCATCTGCCGATATTGTCTGCGCTCCTTCATTTCCACTGGTGTTAAAAGGTAAAGTCACGGCATTTGTCCAAGCACTATCATTGAGTTCGGCGACATACATATCTTCATTGAGTTCTTTTCGGGTAAAAAAGAGCTTGTTGCCTTCCGGATTGATGACCGGATATAATTCATCAAAAGCGGTGTTGACTTCACCCGGCAAACTGATAGGTTCAAAATCAACAGGGTGTTGCCTCATATCGTAGATAAACTCCAAACGTGCAATTTCCGCATCTGCTTTTTGGGATAAAATAAGTGTCAATTTAGGGTACTCCTGAAATTTCTTCAGTGCCTGTATGGCTTCAGGATATTTTTTGAGTCGCTCATTGGTTTCGGCAGAAAGCAAATACCAATTTTTATTATCTATTTCACCTTTTTGAAGAACTTCATTTACAAACTCCGCCGCTTTTTCGTCTTGATTGGTTTTTAAATACAACTCTGCCAAATTCTTTTTCGCCGGAAGAAACTTAGGATTGCTTTTTACAAACTTTTCAAGTTGGGGTTGTACAATCTCAAATCTGTTTAAAGAGTATAGGTTTTTAATGGAAAACCATTGTGTTTGTGCCTTTTTAGACAAACTGCTTACTTGAGCATTTACTGAAATACATAGAAAAGCAAAAAAGGTTATCCATATAAATTTTAGCTTCATACTGTCGTTTAAGGAATATCAATGTACTTATGTGTCTGTAAAGATAAAGACCATTGCGGATGTGATTTGATATATTCTATCAACAAATCACCATGTCTGTCTCTTCTATCCCATTCCGGTTGTAGCAATAAAAGACAATCTTTATTTGTCATTTGAGCATGTTTCTCAGCCCAATCTATATCAGAAGGATGAAAAATGACTACTTTCAGTTCATGAGCTTGTACCACTACCTCTTGCAAGGGTGCTTTAAATTTTTTAGGGGAAACCGTCACCCAATCCAAACTACCCGATAAAGGATATGCCCCCGAGGTTTCGATATGTATTCTAAAGCCTTTTTCTTTGAGTCGCCGGGTCAATTCAGACAAATCATACATGGCAGGTTCGCCACCGGTAATCACGACCATTCTTGCGGGAAATCCACAAGCTTCATTTACAATTTCATCTACCTTTTTCCATTGATTTTCCCGTACTGTCCAGCTTTCTTTGACATCACACCACACGCAGCCTACATCGCAGCCGGTTAATCTGATGAAGTAAGCAGCATGACCCGCATATCTCCCTTCGCCTTGTAAGGTATAAAACTGTTCCATGACAGGTAAATAATCAGGTTCTCTATATCGGGATTGATTCTCAGTCACGCTTATTCTACAACAGTTATTTTAATCATATTGGTTCTTCCACGCCCCATAATCGGCATACTCCCGGTATTGACGATGACATCTCCTTTTTCCACCTTCTTTTCACCTCTCAGTTTGATGATGACATCTTCAATCGTTTCATCCGTACTCTCAAAACTATTATAATAGTAACAAGTCGTTCCCCAAACGATACTCAGTGTATTTAAAAGGAACTTATTACTGGTAAAAATATTGATTTCTGCTTTGGGACGGCAAGAAGAGATTTTTAGGGCAGAGTAACCTGAATAGGTCATAACGTTGATACATTTTGCATGTATATCAGAAGCTATTTCGCTTGCTTTAAAACAAATCGCATCCGAATAAAAATTATTGGAAGTATGATGTGCCTGATGGATTTTGTTATAAATAATAGACTCCTTTTCTACACGGTTGATGATTTTATCTATTGTCTCCACTACTTTTATCGGAAAATCTCCGACTGAGGTTTCACCGGACAACATGATAACATCCGCACCATCCAAAACAGCATTTGAGACATCCGTAATCTCAGCTCTTGTAGGTCTGGATTTGGTCATCATGGTTTCCATCACTTGGGTAGCAAGGACAACCGGTTTGCTCTTTTGAATACATTTTTGAATGATTTTTTTCTGCACAAGTGTCATTTCCTCCATCGGGACTTCCACTGCCAAATCACCTCTTGCAACCATCACGGCATCCGAATTATCAATGATAGAGTCAATGTTTTTTACAGCTTCCGGTTTTTCTATCTTTGCCATGATTTGAGTCTGTACATCCTTTTCTTTTAAGATATTTCTCAACTCTATCAACTCATCAGCATGTCTGACAAACGATAAAGCAATCCAGTTGATAGGAAATTGAAGAATAAACTCTAAATCTTCTCTGTCTTTGGGTGTCAAACTCGGCATGCTCACTTGAGTCTGTGGAAGATTGAATCCTTTTTTAGAACTCAAATCACCACCTTCTACCACTCTGCAAACTACTTTATCTTTTTGATTTGTTTCCACGACTTCCAAAGAAACCTTGCCATCGTCTATCAAAATCATTTCACCTACTTTGACATCATGTGCCAAAGAGTCATAAGTCACACTGATGGTATCTTCATCACCTATGACAGGATAGGTCACAACGTTGATAAGATGATCTACTTTCAGATGTATCATCCCATCTTGAATCTCTCCCACCCTCAATTTAGGTCCTTGAAGATCAGCCAATAAGCTAATATGAGATTTATATTTTTCATTCAACTTTTGGGTATGGCCTATCACCAATTCATGATCTTTGTGTGTCCCATGAGAAAGGTTCATACGAAAAGCGTTGACACCCGCAAGATAGAGTTTTTCTAACTGCTCAAAACTATTACTTGCCGGTCCGATAGTTGCCAATATCTTTGTTTTTCTTCTATGCATTTATTTATAACTTAATAGTATGTAATTTTCGGATGTCATCTCAGATGAGATATCTACCACCATTTGAACTTGTGAAAACTTCTTTATCCTATCCAACATTTGTGTGGGGAGATAAACAAACTCCCCTTCCAAACCTAAAAGATAGTCAAATTGTTTTAGACTTTTGATATGTAACCGGTTTTTTATCTTGTTTTTAATCAAACTTACTTCATATTTCACCTCTTCTTCAATAAATCTGAAAATAGGAAATTTTAAAATATCAGCACTTTCTTCCGCAACACCTTCTTCCACTCTCGAATAACAAAGCTCGCCCTCTTTATCATAAACTTTTCCCCTCAATTCCAAATCCCAATGAAACTCCTGATTTATCAACCATGCCAAACGATAATCTTCCAAGTCTGAGACAATACCTATCAGTTTGAGTTTGTCCAACTTAAACGATTTGTCTACTTTCAGCTTATTCTTTTTAGACTTTTTTGACATCTTTAATAAGATACTTGCCTCAAAAGTAAGGACAACAAATACAAGAGTAAACCGAATGACTGTAAAATAATTGTGAATTGCTATCAATTATATCTCAAAATGAATTATTTTCGACAAATTGATTACCTTAAAGTGGAAAACAAACTGAATATGAGTAACGTATCAGAAAAAGTAAAAGAAATTATCAAAGAGCAACTTGAGTTATCAGATGAACAACTGACCAACGATGCTTTTTTTTCAAAGGATTTAGGTGCTGATTCCATTCAAATCACCGAATTGATCATGCAATTGGAAGATGCTTTTGAAATAGCTATCGAAGATGAAGAAATAGAAAACATCAAGACGGTTGGAGATGCTATTTCCTATTTTGAGAAGAAATCCTAATTTTTAAATGTGGAATTAAAAAGAGTTGTTGTCACCGGTTTAGGGGCCGTCACACCTCTCGGCAATGATGTGAAAACCTTTTGGACTTCTATTCAAGAAGGGGAAAGTGGTGCAGGGGCTATCACCAAATTTGACACGACTAAGTTTAAAACAAAATTTGCCTGTGAAGTCAAAAATTTTGACATTTCCAGTATTTTGGAAAATAAGGAAATACGGGCTTTAGACCTCTTTTCCCAATATGCCATTGCGGCCTCAGAAGAAGCTGTCTTACATTCCGGAATAAATGATGAGCGCTTAGATAAAACCAAAATCGGGGTAATTTGGTCGTCGGGAATCGGAGGTGTGGAAACTTTTCAGGAAGAAGTCATCAAATACGCTGAAAACGACAGGAATCCAAGATTCAGCCCTTATTTTATACCTAAAATGATAGTGGATATTGCAGCAGGTCATATCTCCATTCGTCACGGTTTTATGGGTTTAAATTTTTGTGTCGTTTCGGCTTGTGCTTCCTCCACACATGGCATCATTGATGCATTTAACTATCTCAGACTAGGAAAAGCCAATGCCATCGTTTGTGGAGGCTCAGAAGCTCCCATCAATGAAGTCAGCATCGGTGGGTTTAACTCCATTAGAGCACTTTCGACAAGGAATGATGAACCTGAAAAAGCATCCCGACCGTATGATAAGGACAGAAATGGTTTTGTCATGGGTGAAGGTAGTGGTTGTATCATCTTGGAAACTTTAGAGCATGCCCGACAGCGTGGTGCAACAATTTATGCCGAATTAGTCGGGGGTGGCATGTCTGCCGATGCATATCATATCACGGCTCCACATCCCGAGGGGAAAGGAGCACAATTGGTCATGTTAGATGCACTCAATGACGCACACATCAAGACGACTGACATAGATTATATCAATACACACGGCACATCTACTTCTTTGGGTGATATTGCAGAAATCAAAGCCATCCAAAGCGTTTTTCAAGAGCATGCTTACCATTTAAACATCAGTTCTACAAAGTCAATGACAGGTCATTTATTAGGTGCTGCCGGTATCGTAGAAGCTATTATATCTATACTCTCCGTGAAAAATGACATTGTACCTCCAACGATTAATTTTAATGAATTGGATGAAAATATTGACCCTCTGCTCAATTTCACTTTTAACAAAGCCGAAAAGAGAAAAATCAATTATGCCTTGTCCAATACTTTCGGTTTTGGCGGACACAATGCATCTGTCATCTTTAAAAAGTTTGAAGAGTGACATCGGACGAAAACGATAACTGGGAACTCAAAGATTTTTTCAGGCAAATAGGAAATCTTTATCCTCGACATTCCGAACATCTTTTTAAAGTCGCACTTACGCACACTTCCGCTAATTCTAAACCGGGAGAAAACTTTGAACAATTGGAATTTTTGGGTGATGCGGTTTTAAGTCTGATAGTAGCAGAGTATTTATTTAAAAAATATCCCAAGAAAAAAGAAGGTGATTTGACAAAACTACGTTCTTATATAGTCAGTCGTCGCCAACTCAATGAGGTAGCAGAAAATTTACAACTAAGAAATTATATCATTCACCAAATTGACGAAAATCAATTATCACTCTCCAAAGATTTGAGCGGAAATGTCATTGAAGCTCTCATCGGTGCATTTTATCTGGATGGAGGTTTGAAACATGCAGAAAGTTTTGTCTCTTTACACATCCTCAATGAAACAAGGGTCGAAAACCTTTTAGAGAATTATGAAAATCCTAAAAGTAAGCTCTTTGAATGGGTGCAAAAGAGAAAGAAAAATATTGAGTTTAGGTCTGTCAATGCCAATATTCAAAGTCCAAAAGAATTTGAAGTTCACGTATTTATAGACGGGAAAAAATATGGTATCGGCAAAGGGAAAACAATCAAACAAGCCGAAAGGGTCGCAGCAAAAAATACTTTAAACATAATACTTACCCATGCCGGACAAGGTCATCTTATTAAAAATCATTGAAACAAAAATGCCTTACGGCAAGTACAAAGACAGATGGTTAGACCAAATTCCTGTCAGCTACTTGGAATGGATGAGAAACAATGATGCCATGCCCAAAGGCAAATTAGGAATGCTATTAGAAACCCTCTATGTCATAAAGACTAACGGATTAGAACACTTATTACGTCCGCTGATACCAAAGGAAAGATAGATTCGGTAAAAAGTTACTCCTCACTTTTATACCAAGAAGCATATTTGACATAGTTGTTTGCAATACGCTCTACTTGGTCTTTAAATACTTCCCCGCTCAATTTTTTGACCTCTTTTGCCGGAATACCGGCATAAATAGTTCCTGACTTTACACGAGTTCCTTCCAAGACAACTGCACCTGCAGCAATTATTGAATTTTCTTCGATATAACAATTATCCATAACGATAGCTCCCATACCGATTAAGACATTTTTCTCTATTATACAACCATGCACAATGGCATTGTGACCGATGGAAACATTATCCGCTATGATGGTTTTTGTCTTTTGGTAAGTACAGTGAACAATGGCATTGTCCTGAATATTTACTTTATTACCCATTACAATAGAATTGACATCGCCGCGTATCACTGCATTGAACCAAATACTACAATCATCTCCCATGATTACATCGCCTACGACTGTTGCATTCGGTGCTATAAATATATTTTTCCCAAACTGTGGCTGTTTCCCTTGAACACCTATTATATATGCCATCTGTTACTCATTTTTGTAAAACTATAATTAAAACGACAAAGGATGCCAATAAATATCGTTATTTCATATAAAATCAATACTTTTATCTATTTTAAAATTAAAAGTAGTTTTTGAATAAATAAGACATGGATGTAATAGATTTTATTTTACACGTCGATAGTCATCTCGCCGAGTTTTTATTGATGTATGGATCGTGGGTTTATGGTATTATGTTTCTCATTATTTTTATTGAAACCGGCATTGTGGTTTGGCCATTTCTTCCCGGAGATTCTTTACTTTTTGCAGCCGGAATGCTGGCAGCACAGTTTCCCGAAACTTTTCATATAGGTATTTTATTACCTGTTGTTTTTGTGGCAGCCGTTTTAGGAGACACCTGTAATTATACCATAGGTCGGGAGTTTGGAGACCGGATATTGAAAGCGAAGATTTTCGGTAGAAACTTTGTAAAAGATGAACATATTCAAAAGACACATGAGTTTTATACAAAACATGGTAGCAAGACGATAGTCATAGCTAGATTTGTACCTATTGTCAGGACTTTAGCCCCTTTTGTTGCGGGAATTGGTCACATGCATTACAAAACTTTCATCTCTTACAATGTCGTGGGTGCTTTTATCTGGACATTTGGTGTAACGCTCGCCGGTTATTTCTTGGGTAATATTCCTTTGATAAAAGACAATTTTGAAAAAGTCATTATTGCCATTGTTTTTGTATCTATATTGCCTATGATATTTGCTTATTTCAAAGAGAAAATGAGATACGAGAAGTAGGTCATAGAGTCAAGATTCAAGATATTTTTTAAGCAATCTGGATACCAAAAATCAAGATTCAAGTCCTTACTAATTTATTTATTAGTCCCGGAATGCCCATTTGAAGCATTTTGGAGATAAATATAATTTTCCGACCTTATTAGTAACCGCTCCCGACTTCCGACATCTGAGTCTAATTGAGGTATAGTCAGGAAGTGATTTTGGAAAGCTTTATTGTCGATGCCAATCAGTTTATCCACACAGAACCCATACATGATAATTTTCATTTCGACCATTACACACTTAATATTGATTCCTCTATACGGATCTGTTATGATAACGATGTAGAATATGTTTAAAAAAACGGCAAAAATGATTTCCTTCACTTTGGAATCAATCTCAAAATTTTCAATCCCTTTTTCTAAGTATAATTTAGGATTAAAATCTATCATAACTACCCATGAGATTCAAATAATAGAGTTAATTTAATATACATTCGTCCATAATGTGAGCTTTTATTTACAACTTTGAAATTCAAAGAATAAAGAGATTCATGGTATATTCAATGACAGGCTACGGTACAGCAGAAGCAAAGATGGACGAGGTCATGTATAACATAGATATCAGATCTTTGAATAGCAAAGGTTTGGATTTGAATATCAAGTTACCGGAACAGCTCAAATCGTATGAAAGTTTCGTACGCAACACTCTAAAATCTCTAAAACGAGGCAAAATTGATCTTCAAATTTCCACTCACACAATTGGAGTTCAAAAGACGGTCGGTAATCTGAACCTCTCTTTGATGAATAAATACTACAAACAACTTTTGGTTTTTTCGCAAGAAAACGGAGTGGACATCCATAAAATGATAGGTAATTTACTTCGCATGCCGGGCATTTTGGATGATAGCATTACAAGTATAGATGAGGAAGAAGTTTTAAACTTTTTAAATAACACCTTGAATATTGCAATTGAGAACTTAGTTACACATAGAAAATTAGAAGGAGAAAGTCAGTTTACAGATGTACAAGAGAAACTCTTATCCATTCGTGAAAGCTTATCCAAAATTTCTCCTTATGAAAAAGAGCGGATTGATAAAATCAGAGAACGATTTGACGAACAATTGAAAAATATAACAGAGGAATATCCTGTTGATTCCGGCAGATTGGAGATAGAATTAATTTTTTACATAGAAAGATTAGACATCAACGAAGAAAAAGTAAGATTGGCTACGCATTTAGATTATTTTGAAGATATTTTAAAAGATAAAACTACGAACGAAAAAGGTAAAAAGTTAAACTTTGTTGCTCAGGAAATGCTAAGAGAGGTCAATACCATCGGCTCCAAAGCCAATCATGTGGAAATACAAAAGCTCGTTGTCTTGATGAAAGATGACATTGAGAAAATTAAAGAGCAAACCAATAATATTTTATAATTAATGTCGGAAAACTCAAGCAGTAAACATCAGGTAATCATTTTTACCGGTCCGTCAGGTGGAGGCAAAACCACTTTGATGAAATATACTTTGCAGCATTTCGAACAGATAGAAAGAGCTGTTTCGGCGACTTCCCGCTTGGCAAGAAAAAACGAAATAGAAGGTATAGACTATTATTTCTTTCCTGTGGAAAAGTTCAAGGATTTTATCGAAAAAGATGATTTTATTGAGTGGCAACAGGTATATGAAGACCTTTATTACGGTACTTTAAAATCCGAGTTAGACCGATTGTGGAGAGAAAATAAGATCGTATTGTTTGTCGTCGATGTAGTCGGTGCCGTCAACCTGAAAAAGTATTTTGGAGACAACGCCTTGATGGTTTTTGTCAAAGCACCATCTCTACAAATTTTAGAAAGTCGATTACTCGCCCGTGGCACTGAGACTTTGGAAAATATTTACAGACGTTTGGATAAAGCCCGCATAGAGTTGGAATATGAGCAATATGCTGATGTGGTCATCATCAATGACAATTTAGATGATGCCAAATACGATATTTCAGAATTTATCCGGGCCTTTTTGTATTAATGAAAGTTGAGAATTGAGGGGAAACAATCTTTAAGTCCCATATATTTTGGGACGATAGACGATAGGTCATTGACGACAAAGAAAACTCATATTTTGTACTTCTAACTTCGTACTTTAAAACCATTCCTTAACCACAAAGTTCACAGAGGACACACGAAGTTCACAAAGAAAACTTGTACTTTGTACTTTAAACTTCGTATTTAAAAAATATGATTCATCACTCTGACAGAGGTGCTCAGTATGGTAGTAAGGAATATATCCAATTATTAAAGAGCAATGGTATTAAAGTCAGTATGGGAAAAATAGCACAAGACAATGCGTATGCTGAAAGAGTGAATGGTATCATCAAAAATGAATATCTTAAACGCTGGTATATTGCCGATTTTAAAAGTTTAAAACAAAGAACAAAGAAAGCGGTCAATCACTATAACGAACAAAGATTACACCGAGCTTTTAAAAATCAGTATTCACCCTTAGAATTTAAAAAAAGTTTAATAGATTTGAAGAATAGACCAAGAAAAAGACAGTTTATTTATTCTGAAGGTAATTTTCAAATCAATGTGGCTAGCCACATTGATTTGAAGCCAATAGAGCAGTCTCAGAATTATAGCTGTCCATTAATTATTAAAAATGAATTATTAACCAAAACGGTCAACCCTATTTAGGGAAGGACATGGTTCTTGGTTCTTGGATCTTGGTTCTTGGTTCTTGGTTCTTGGATCTAAAACCTTATCTCTACACAAACTTACGCAATATTGACATCCTCGCTGAGATAGATATCTTGAATAGTATTTAGTAGATTCACACCTTCTACAAATGGTTTTTGGAAAGCTTTTCTACCGGAAATCAAGCCTTGACCACCAGCTCTCTTATTGATGATAGCGGTTTTTACAGCTTCTGCCAAATCTGAATCACCCTCTGATGCTCCGCCGGAATTGATAAGCCCTACACGTCCCATATAACAATTTGCTACTTGATACCTGTTGATATCAATAGGATGTTCGCTTGTCAATTCTGAATAAACTTTATCGTGTGTTTTACCAAACTTGATAGCTTTAAAACCACCGTTATTGGTAGAAAGTTTTTGTTTGATGATATCCGCTTGTATTGTAACACCAATATGATTTGCTTGTGAAGAAATATCTGACGCCGTATGATAATCTACACCGTCCTTTTTGAAATCATTATTTCTCAAATAACACCAAAGAATGGTAGCCATTCCTAATTCGTGCGCATATTCAAAAGCTTCAGCTATTTCTACAATTTGCCTTCTTGAATCTTCACTACCGAAATAAATTGTAGCGCCGACTGCCACTGCTCCCATATTCCATGCGCTTTTTACAGTGCCAAAAAAGACCTGATTAAAGGTATTGGGATAAGTAAGAAGTTCATTGTGATTGAGTTTTACGATAAAAGGTATTTTGTGGGCGTATTTTCTTGCTACTGAACCCAACACGCCATAAGTTGAGGCTACGGCATTACAACCGCCTTCTATCGCTAATTTGACAATATTTTCAGAATCGAAAAACATAGGATTGGGTGCAAAGCTTGCACCTGCCGAATGTTCTATACCTTGATCAACAGGCAAAATAGAGAGATAGCCGGTATTAGCCAGACGGCCATGACCGTATAAACTTTGCAGACTTCTCAAAACTTGTAAACTTCGATTAGATTGTGTCCAAACTCTATCTACAAAATCTTCACCCGGCAAGTATAGACTCTCTTTTAAAATAGTTTTAGATTGATGATCCAACAAATAAGAAGCTTCTTTTTCTCCAATTAACTTGATAATTTGATTGCGATTCATTGATATTTCTTTATTTAATGCCCCAAAGATATATAATTACTGATTAGCTTTATAAATGAATTATTAACAATATCTGTAAAACCAGTCTCTGATTTAAAATTAACTTTCATTAGGTATAATATCAACAAAAAATCTCACCGTTTATGGTTATTTTATTTAAGTTTGAGCATTTAAAATTAATTTAGTTTACACAGACAATAATGGATAAAAAAAGTACCAATACCCTATTTCAGACAAATATATTTTTCAGGCACTTAGAGACTACGTTTTTCTTATTCCCCAACGATTGTATCTTAATACATAATTCATAGAGGGAAGTTTATCGTTTTAAAATACAGCACTTTCTATTATTATAAAGATGTTAGACACCTTAAAAGATATCTTACTTCATTTAGACACTTCTTTGTCACTCATCGTTGCTCAAATGGGTTTTTGGGCTTATCTGCTTCTTTTTTTGATAGTTTTTTCTGAAACAGGTATCATTTTTATGACTTTTCTTCCCGGAGATACTTTGCTTTTAGCCATTGGTGCTTTATCTGCAAAAAGTAGTGTCAGTCTCAATATTTTTTGGGTCAATGTATTTCTTGTATCGGGTGCTATCTTGGGGAATATGTTGAGCTACTACATTGGAAATCGCTATGGACGACGTATCATCAGATCCGGTAAAATGCCTTTTGTCAAGCCTGAAAATATTTCGGCGGCAGAACAATTTTATCAAAAACATGGGGGAATGGCAGTGATTTTATGTCGTTTCTTCCCCATCGTAAGAAGTTTTGTTCCTTTTATCGCAGGTATCGGGAAAATGGATAGGGCAAAATATTTTTATTTCAGTGTCATTGGTGCTATCCTGTGGATATCCTCTTTAACTTTATTGGGGTATTTCTTTGGCGATCTGCCTTTTGTGAAAAATAATATCGGTTATATCATTTTATTCATCGCACTCTTTCCATTTATTCCCATTCTTTTTTCAAAATTGAAAAGAAAATAAATCTGTCGATACAGGTATCTTTCACTTTTTACAAATCAACAAAGTTTTATGTTTATTTTAGTCTTCCAGAAAATCTAAAAATTTGACGGCAGGTATTCATTTTTGTGATGTCATTCTTCCCCTTTCAGTGAAAGGGGCTTTTACATATAGCATTCCTGTTAAATGGCAAAATTTGATACAAATCGGGATGCGTGTCGAAGTGCAATTTGGGAAAAGAAAGCTTTATACCGCCATAGTAAAAAGCTTACACCAACAAAAACCGGCTCATTATCAGGTCAAAGACATTTTGGACGTAGTAGATTTAGAGCCTATCGTTACCGAAAATCAATTGCGTTTTTGGGAATGGATGGCAGAATATTATTGTTGTAGCATCGGAGAAGTAATGACGGCTGCTCTACCATCATTTTTCAGACCTGACAGTGAGACCATTTATATCAAATACCCTGATTCTCAACTGGATATTTTGAACTTATCGGATGATGAATATTTGATTGCAGAAGCTTTTGAGCATCAAGAGATATTGACCTTGAAAGACATTCAGGCTATCTTACAGAAAAAGACGGTTGCAAAGGTTATCAAAAGTCTGATAGAGAAAGAAGTGATTGCTTTACAAGAGTTTGTGGAAGAAAAATACCAACCTAAAACCGAAACTTTCACAAGACTACTTCCAAAATATATCGAAAATTCCGACGAGCAGAAAGATTTATTTGAACAGAAGAAAAGAAGTCCCAAACAGACAGATTTACTTTTGTATTTTCTCTATAAATATCCTCAAAATACTTGGGTTTCAAGAAGTCAACTTTTACGGGAATCCAATATCAATGGTGCGGTACATGCTGCATTGGTAAAAGAAAATATCTTTATCAATGAGGAAAAAGTCATTTCAAGAGTGCAGGATGAAAAAATAGTCATCGAACCTATTACACTCAGTTCTATGCAGGAAACTGCTTATCAAGAAATCAAAACCCATCTTAAAACGAAAGAGGTTGTCTTGCTACACGGAGTTACAGCTTCGGGTAAAACCCATGTCTATGTCAAGCTGATACAAGATGTTTTACAACAAGGAAAACAAGTTTTGTTTTTAGTACCTGAAATTGCTTTGACATCGCAATTGGTCAAAAGAGTAGAAAAGCTCTTAGGAAAAATCGGTGTCTATCACTCCAAATACAATCCGGCAGAAAGAGTGGAGACATGGTTAAAAGTCATCAGTCGGGAGTATAATGTCATTGTCGGTGCCCGCTCAGCCATTTTTTTACCTTTTAAAAATTTGGGACTTATCATAGTAGATGAGGAACACGACACTTCTTACAAGCAAAAAGATCCTGCACCGAGATATCAGGGGAGAGATTGCGCTATCCTTTTAGCTAATATCAGTCGGGCAAAAGTACTTTTAGGAAGTGCGACACCCTCCATTGAGACGTGGGTCAATGTACAAAGTCATAAGTATGCAAAAGTCAGCATGCTGACTCGTTACAGTGAAGTTCCTTTACCTCAATTGGAATTTATAGACTTACAGGAAGCCCGTAAAAAGAAACAATTGACAGGCCTTTTGACACAGACTCTTCAAGATAAAATAGCTGAAATAATTGCGCAAAAAAAACAGGTCATCATCTTTCAAAACAGACGTGGCTATGCACCATATATCACTTGTCTCAATTGTGGCTGGATACCGGAATGCAGGCATTGTGATGTCAGTCTGACCTTTCACAAAAACACCGAACAGCTCCGATGTCACTATTGTGGCTATTCTACTCATATTCCTAAAAAGTGTGCAGAGTGTGGTTCTACCCTATTGGCGATGCGCGGTATAGGCACAGAACGTGTCGAAGACGATTTGAAAGCAGTTTTTCCTGATGCCAAAGTATTGAGATTAGATTACGATACTGCCAAAAGTAAAAATGCGTATGAAAGTATCATTCAAAAATTTGAAGATGGAGAAGCCGATATTTTAGTAGGTACACAGATGGTCACAAAGGGTTTGGACTTTAAAAATGTGGACTTAGTAGGTGTTTTGAGTGCAGATGCTCTTTTATATTACCCTGAGTTTCGGGCAATCGAAAGAGCTTATCAACTATTGTCACAAGTGAGTGGCCGTGCCGGACGGATGGAAAAACAGGGTACTGTAGCCATACAAATTTCTAATATACAGCATCCAATTGTCCACTTTTTACAAGAGAGAAATATAGCTAATTTTTATGAACAAGAACTACAAGAACGTGCAAAATACAATTATCCGCCTTATGTAAAGCTAATACATATCTCTATGAGACATAGCGATTATAGAGTGGTAGATGAAGCTACACATTTTATACATAAACAGTTGCAATTGAGAAAAATCGGAGACTGTTTACATCCATCTATTCCTTCTGTTTCTAAAATCAAAGGGAAATATATCAGAGATATTCTCTTAAAGTTAGAACGCAATAACAAACAAATACTTTTAGCAAAAAAAGCAATTGAGGAAGTAAGTTTGCTGATGTATCAATATGACACTTATAAAAATGTCAGAATTGTTTTAGATGTCGATCCATAATAAAATCTTCTACCTTATACATCCAAACTTTTAGTACTCAAATTTTGTCTATTAAGGGCAATGGAAAATATCAAAAGTATGAGAATGAAAACTTACACATTTATTTTAGAACGAGAAAATTGTAGCTAATAATAGTCTGTGCTGAAAATTGTTATTATTACCCATTCTATTTGTATATACTTTTCTATCAGCATAATCCATTCTGAACTCAGGCACCACTCTTAAAAAATCGCTGATTGTAATATTTCCGGTAATTGTAATATCAACAAAATGTTTAGCAGCAAGTGGCAGAGCATAAGCAACTCCGGCATTGGAATAGCCAAGTCTTGCGCCTATTCCAAAGTTATCTTTTATATTATATCTTCCATACAAATAGGTAATAAAATTTTGGGTATGTGTAGCATCATCGCCCTTGTCTTGTTTATATCTGAAACGATGCCATGCAAAATCCAAAACCATTAAACCCTTTTCTTTCTTACCCAAATTTGCTGTTCCTGTAAATCCTAAAGAAGATTTATAATCTTTATAGGCATTTGTAGTATCACTTAAATCAGATTGATTACCTCCTATCCAGTTTAGATATCCGCTTATTTTATCGCCGGAATAGCCTAATTGTGTACCTACAAATTTATTTCTGTCATTATCACTTTTGTGGTCTGTATCATCAAAAATACCTACTAAAAAGTTGAATTTTTCTTTAGTAAAATTCGCTTTGAACCCGGTATGATAGAACGGACCATTTTGGAAACCTAAAGAAGTGGAATAATGAAAGTTTTTTTCAGGCTCAATCACCTCATATCCAAAGAAGGTACTGAAATTTCCCAAGGTAAACTGTATCCAGTCTGCCGGAGTATAAGTCACATAGAGTTGCTTAATAGCAATAATGGAACTTGAATATAGTGTATTGTTCGCAACATCTGCTCTTGGACCAAAGCCAACATCTGCCATAAATCCAACTTTTTTAATTTCTTTAGACAGCATAAAATTTATCATTCCTAATTGGAAAGAGTTTGCTTTATGAGAAAAAACCTCATTTAAAACATCGTTGGTTTGTTTTGGAACAAAATTAGTTTGAACATAAGCATCTACGGAGCCTGCAAAATTCAAGGGTAACGCTGACTGCCACTTATCAATTTTCCCCACTAATGAAGAATCTATTAAATCAATATTACTTTTTGCAGTTACACCCAACTCTACCAATAGTCCAAGCATCAATAATAGCATCATTCTTTTCATAGTCTTTAATTTTTATTTGTTGATGAATAATTTGTTGTTCAATCTGATATATAGAATTTTATTGGTCTTAATATTTTTCACATTATACCTTCATACAGTAGAATGAAGCATCCTTTCTGTTATCTTCATCTATATATAATATCATGGTCTAGGCACACAAACTAACTGTACCTGAAATAAACCCGGATTCAGTAATAAAAAAATGATTTGATTTCAATTATATGGTTATCAGAGTTTTGTATCACTTTCCTCCTAATGTTTAGCGTTAGAAGATTTTGACATTGTCTATCTGATAATCAGCCATTTGAGTTATAAAAAACTCCATTGCCGAATCCGGGATAAACGACTGCTATGAGTTTATTTTGAATGGATTATAGCTTTCGCCATGTTGAGAAATATCCAAACCTAATTCTTCTTCTCTTTCGTTTACTCTCATAGGCTTTATCTTATTTGTAATAAAATATAATGCATAAGAACCTATAAATACAAATGTAGCAACACAAACTAATGCAATCATTTCTGCAAAAAATGTCTTAGTCTGTCCGTAAGCTAACCCAAAATCAGTAATACCTGTACCATAGTCAGCAGCAAAAATACCTGTAAATATTATACCCATAATTCCACCAACACCATGACATGGAAAAACATCTAATGTATCATCTAATGTAGATTTATTTTTATAGTGTACTGCAAAATTACTAACAATAGCAGAAATAGCACCAATAGCAATACTTTCTCCGGTATTTACAAATCCACAGGCAGGTGTGATGGCTACTAAACCCACTACTGCTCCGACACAAGCTCCTATTGCAGAAATCTTTTTACCCAATAAAGCATCCAAAAATACCCATGCTACCATGGCAGAAGCAGCAGCCGTATTTGTAGTAGCTATTGCATTAACAGCGACTGTATTACAAGCAAGTGCAGAACCCGCATTAAACCCAAACCATCCGAACCATAATAACCCCGTACCAATGATAATCAGTGGAATATTTGAATATTCATGTGAGCGTTCTTGAGTTCTTCTCGGGCCCAAAAATATTGCTCCCGCCAAAGCGGCGAATCCAGCACTTAAATGTACTACTGTTCCGCCGGCAAAGTCAAGCACTCCAAAACTATACAATAATCCTTTCGTATGCCAAGTCATGTGGCACAATGGAGCATAAATAAAAATAAAGAAAAGTACGATAAATAATAAATAGGAAGAAAATTTTACACGTTGTGCAAAAGAACCCGTTATTAATGCCGGTGTGATGATAGCAAACTTTAGCTGAAACATGGCATATAATATAAAAGGAATTGAGGCACCTTCTTGAGGTGTCAATGTGACATTTCTAAACATAAAGTATGAAAATGGATTCCCGATAATTCCCCAGCCACCTAAATCTTCTCCAAAGCATAAGCTAAATCCAAATACGATGCTAATGATACCTAAAGATAAAACTTGCAAAACCGTTGAGATAATATTCTTTCGATTGGCAAGACCACCATAGAATAAACCTAATCCGGGTGTCATAATCATAACTAATGCTGTGGCAATTATCATCCAGGCAACATCGCCTGTGTTGATCTTACCTGATGTTGTTCCTACCATAGATTGACCCGGATCAAAGGCTCCGGCTACTACAATTCCCATTAACAACAAAAATGGAATTAAATACGACTTTCTAATACTCATAATTAAAATTTTTAATGTTTTTAAATAACTTTAGCCCAATTTATGCATTAGAATCAAAAATAAATCAACTTTTTTTGTAAAAAAATCAATAAATCTATTTAAAATTAAAAAATATCAGAATTATTTTTTAAAAATATTAGGATTACTAATACCAATAACTATAATAGACAGGGTAATAAAGCAAAATGAAAATTAATATTTTTGAAATAATGTCTATCCTGTTTAGTCAATGCAAGTTGATTCCAATCAAACTGTAATTGACGTTTCTTGAGCATAAAATCTATTAATAATCGTTTCAAAAAAGCAACATCCAAATCTCTATTTTGCATAGTGCTTATTAGAATTAACCTTATAAAGAATTATACACTATCATAGCAGATATCATATTAGAATATAATTCACCTTATTAGTTTCAAAATCATTAGTCTCCACAATTGTAGAAGTAACACATTTTCAAAACTTCTTCATGCATAATATATACTCACTCACAGTTTTTAGCAAGAAAGGTACTAAAGTCGGAATCGTTGATTTTCTGAAGGATTTTACTTTTTCAAGCATAAAGAGAAATTAATTGAGCCGGTAGCTTCCATCCGACTCTTCCTTTTCAGCCCCACTACTTGATAAATCATTTACATTATAACACAACAATATCTGCGCGAGGAACAGTGCGGAGAATCAATTAGGAAATTAGCTTGATAGAAAATGCGTGATATAGATAAGTTGTCACCATGACAAAAAACTGTCTTGTAAAAAATTATATTAGATGACCAAAAATTTATATCTTGACTGGATGTCGGAAGAAATGGATGATATACAAAGGCGTGTGTTGAGGTTTGTGAATCAAACTCATGAAAACGTGTATTTAACGGGGAAAGCAGGGACTGGGAAAACCACCTTGTTGAGAAAGATTATTCGGACGACACATAAAAATTGTGTTGTAGTCGCACCGACAGGAATAGCGGCTTTGAATGCCGGAGGTGTGACGATACATTCCTTTTTTCAATTGCCTTTTGCAAGTTTTATTCCCTCGGATGATTTTGAGTGGATGCAGACTTCTATCCGTGTGGAAAATCATAGTTCGCTGAGAAAACATTTCACAATGCGTGGAAATAAACGCTCTATCATCAGGAATTTGGAACTTTTGGTGATTGATGAAGTGAGCATGCTGAGAGCGGATGTATTGGATGCAATGGATTTTTTTCTCAGATTTATTAGAAACGATCAAAGACCTTTTGGAAATGTACAAGTTTTATTTATTGGTGATTTGTGGCAATTACCACCGGTCGTTAAAAATGATGAATGGCAGATCTTGAGCAAATATTACCCGAATATCTTTTTCTTTAATGCCAAGGTTTTACAAAATAACCCACCTGTTTATATCGAGTTGAAAACGATATATCGTCAAAACAATCCTCATTTTATAGAAATCTTAGATCACCTGAGAGATAATTTTATCACCTATGATGACGTAGAAACACTCAATGAGTATGTACAAGCTGATTTTGATATTCAAGCTCATGAAAACTACATTGTTATTACAACTCATAACAATAAGGCTGATGAAATCAATCAGGAATCTTTAGACGCGATTGAAGAAAAAACGTACAGTTATCACGCTACTATTGACAAGGATTTTCCTTTTAAACTGTATCCGATAGAAGAAACGCTTGAGCTAAAAGTTGGAGCGCAAGTGATGTTTGTCAAAAATGATTTATCACCACATAAAAGATATTACAACGGCAAAATAGGACAGGTGAGCAAGTTGACCTACGATGAAATTTATGTCCGGTTTTCTGATGAAGGAACTGAAATCAAAGTAGAAAAGTACGACTGGCAAAATATCCGATATGATATAGAACCCAATACCAAAAAGATTAAAGAGGAGGTTTTAGGGACCTTCACACAATTTCCGTTAAAATTAGCTTGGGCAATTACCGTGCATAAAAGCCAAGGGCTGACCTTTGAAAAAGCGGTCTTAGATATTTCGGGAGTTTTTGCACAGGGGCAAGCTTACGTAGCTTTATCCAGATTGACAGGTTTGGAGGGCTTGGTTTTGCTAAATCCTATCCGGCTAAATGGATTGAGAAGTAATCATTCTATCATCGAATTTGCGGAAAATCAAATCAGTGGAGACCGGCTCACCCGAAAATTGGAAAATGCAACAGGTGAATATTTGTCCCAGTTGATAGTAGAAGCTTTTGTTTGGCAAGAAGTACATTTCCTTTGGCAAAAACACATACGTACCTATTCACCCAATGCACGAAGAAGCTTTAAGACGAAATATATAGACTGGGCAGATACATCCGCAAAGCAGTTTGAAGAACTTCATCTTTTAGCGGAGCAATTTGTTGGGCAACTCAATAGATTGTTTTCCAATACTCATCCCGATTTGGATTTTATTCGTGAGAGATTTGACAAAGCATACTCGTATTTCTTTCCACTCTTAGATAAAATATATGGACAAATTGTCCGTGTATATTTAGAAGTAAAAAAGGTAAAAAATGTAAAAGCTTTTATTGCAGAGGTGGAAGAATTAGAAGATGCACATTTACAGCTCATTTTGAATCTCAACAAACAACAAAAAATGATAGAACTCATACAAACACACCATCCGATAGATAAAAAATCTCTACAATCGGAAATGATAGAAAACTATCGGAAAAATAAATTTGCTACAATCGAAAAGGAACTGAAAGAAGAAGCATTGAAATTAAAAATCCAAGGCTGATAATGAAGATTTGAAATTAGAGAGTTGAAAAGAAATTGACTATCTATTGATTGATTATCTTATTTCTCATGCAAGGTCTTGGCTCTTGGCTCTTGGTTCTTGGTTCTTAGCTCTTGGTTCTTGGTTCTAAAAAAGAGTCGGGGTGGCAGGATTCGAACCTGCGACCCTCTGGTCCCAAACCAGATGCGCTAACCGGACTGCGCTACACCCCGTGAAGTTTATACAGCGGTGAGAGAGGGATTCGAACCCTCGGTACCTTACGGTACGACAGTTTAGCAAACTGCTGGTTTAAGCCACTCACCCATCTCACCTCTATCTTATTTTTAAGAACTTTTGCCTTAGCTTCTCAAAGGCGCACAAAAATAGGAAGTATATCTTTAAAAACAATAAAAAGATGAATTATTTAAAGACTAAGTTCAATTCTTTTTTTCAACTCTTCCACAGACTCTTTAAAATCACTGTCTGTATCTATCTGATCTCTTACAGCCTGACAGGAATGAATGACAGTACTGTGATCTCTATCCCCAAAATAAGAACCGATAGATTTTAAAGAGTGTTTTGTATATTGTTTTGCAAAAAACATAGATAATTGCCTTGCTTGTACGATAGGGCGTTTTCGTGTTTTTCCTTTGAGCTTATCTACTGTGACTTCAAAGTATTCACAAACGACATTCTGAATCGTTTCGATTTGAATTTCTTTAGATGCATTTTTAATGTAAAGAGTAGCAACTCTTTTTGCCATTTCTATCGTAATTTCTCTTTTCGTCAGAGTCGATTCCGCTAAAATAGTAGTAGTAGCACCCACCAAATCTCTTACTGTCTTGATATTATAAGCAATAAATTCAATGATTTCATAAGGCATTTCTACACCATCTCTATGAAGTCTGCTTTGTAAAATAGCCATTCTGGTTTCAAAACTCGGTTCTTTGACATCAGTACTAAGTCCCCATTTGAATCTTGAAAGCAATCTCTCTTCTACACCTTCCAAATCTTTCGGAGGTTTATCCATCGTCAAAATCAGTTGTTTGCCGGTTTGGTGTAAATGATTGAAAATATGAAAAAATACATCTTGGGTTTTTGCTTTATTTTCAAAAAATTCAATATCATCCACTATCAAAATATCTATCATCTGATAAAAGTGGATAAAATCGTTAATATTGTTTTCTTTTAATGCATTGACAAACTGATTGGCAAATTTTTCAGAACTTACATACAATACTGACTTATTGGGATACAAAGACTTTGCCTGATTACCAATTGCATGTGCCAAGTGGGTCTTTCCAATACCTACATCTCCCCAAATAACAAGCGGGTTGAAAGAAGTAATACCCGGAGATTTTGCGACAGCAATACCGGCCGCTCTTGCTAATTTATTACATTCGCCTTCCACAAAAGATTCAAATGTATAAGTAGGATTGAGCTGTGGATCTATTTTGAGCTTTTTTAAACCCGGAATGATAAAAGGGTTTTTGATTACACTTCCGGGATTGTTTAAATTCATGTTGTTAACATTATAAGTGTTGGATCTATCATTGAGCAGATTGATAGTTCCTTGACTACCTTTTATAGAATTATTGTCAACAACGATTCTATATTCTAATTTTGCATCCTTACCAAGTTCTCTTTTGATAGTCTTCCTGAGAAGGTTGACATAGTATTCTTCCAGCCATTCATAGAAAAACTGACTAGGTACTTGGATGGTCAATACATTGTCTTCAAGCTTTACGGCTTTAATAGGCTCAAACCATGTCTTATAACTATTAATGCTAATATTATCTTTAATAATCTTCAGACAGTTATCCCAAACAAGCTCGTACTTGTGTTTCATAATTCAAGACAATTTATGATTGTTTATAAAATGTTACAAAGTAAAGTTGACCAAAATAAATCATAAATAAAAATCAAATTTCATTTTGAATTTTATTCGTAATTACAGTATGGCATTTAGCACTGATGTTCTTTATTTTTCCGGAAAATTTAACATTTACCCTTCCTAATTTTACCCCGGCCCATCCCACTTGGTTAATGATGACATTTTGATTGGAAAGATTCTTCCTGATATCCGGTTGATCCATAAAAGTATGGGTGTGTCCACCCAAAATGACATCAATATGATTAGTCTTTTCAGCCAAAGTAATATCACAAACAATATTGGAATCGGAATATTTATAACCAATATGTGAAAGGACAACGACCAAATTGCACTTCTTTTCATTTTTTAAAAAATCTGCCATTTTATTGGCTGTTTCGATAGGGTCTTGAAAGATGACACCTTTACAAAGTTCGGGCAATACCAAACCATCCATTTCGACACCCAAACCAAAAACACCTACTTTCAAACAATTGTCTAAAGTGAAAATTTTATAGGGCTCTATCATTCCTTTTAAGACGGTATTTGAGAAGTCATAATTGGAACAGATAATCGGAAATTCGGCTTTGGCAAATTGTATTTTCATGTTCTCCAAGCCATCGTCAAATTCGTGGTTTCCTATCGTACCTGCATCATAACCCATGTCATTCATCGCTTTGATTTCAGGTTCTCCATTAAATAAATTGAAATAAGGCGTTCCTTGGAAAATGTCTCCACAGTCAAAAAGGAGGGTCGGGTGCCCTTCATTTCTAATGGATGCTATTAATTTTTTGCGTGCATAGACTCCGCCCATTCCGGGATAAGCTTTGTGTGAAGCCGGAAACGGGTCTAAGTGGCTGTGTACATCATTGGTATGCAATATGACAAGATGCCTGTCTTTCATTTTAGCATTCAAATGAAAAGGAGTCATTCCCACACTTACCATTGCAGTGCCGAATCCTACAGTCTTGATAAACTTCCTTCTACCCTTATTCATATCGTATTCTTTTCGTATTGTCAATATGAATTCCTCCTTGCTCTTTTTCCCAAGATTGAATGACTACATCCCTCAGTAAAATGTTAGTTTCATGCCTCGGAAGTGTCATCAGAAAACTACATTGATCACCGCCGCTTGCTATATAATCATTAGTTGCGATTCGATACATTTTATGTGTGTCCAAAGCTTGACCGTTTATCAATATCTCTTTTATTTTGTTATCGTGACTAAGGAGGATTTCGCCATGAGAAATAGGCCAGCCCCCCAAACTTACTATGTGTTCCATAAATTCCAAAAGGACGGTGCCGGGGATATCTAATTGAACTATCTTATTCTCAAACGGCATAATTTCAAATGCATTACCTATCGTCAGAGAACCTTTGGGAATAAAGTGTGTCCTAATCCCACCTTGGTTCATCACCGCCAAATCTAATGTATCGTTTTTCTCTAAATAATAATTATAAATGATATCCGCCATCATATTTCCGATATTGCAAGAGGGTTGCTCTTTGGTCAAATCTTCGGGAAGATATGAGATGACCTGATTCATCTTTTTATCCATTTGAGCCTTATAGGTTTGTATGGTATGATATAGATTAGAGTCAATACCTTTGTCTGATTGTATATCGTAAAGTGATACCTTGGTTTTGGAAACCTTTACGGTGTCGCAAGAATAGGTCAGCACACCTATTAATAGGATACTAATATAATTGAGCCACTTCATTTCTCAAGTATTTAAGACCTACATTGACAGGATTCTTATCCTCTTCTAATTCGTTCATATATTTAATTAAAGCATTGCTTAAATCTTCTGCACTTGCGTTTGCAGGAAGTGCATGAGTAACTTCTAAAATAAGTGTTGAGATTTGGGTCTTGATACTTAAAATGAGTTTCCAAATCTCAGCCGATACATAAATTTGTTGGGATACATTGTATTGTACTTCCGAATTGATATCTGCGATTAAAAGACGGGAATATTCTTGTGCCGAAGAGTGACCGGTTTTATTTCGACCGATGATTTTGAGTGGTGACATACGATCTAATAAAAGTGTCAATCTCTCATAAGCTTGAAACCTGATAGGTAAAGATAATTTTTGATTTTCCTTTAAAATAGAGTGTCTGAGAATCAGATGAAGTTTTTCATATCCTTCGTCAGATAATTTACTGACTAAAAAGTAAACTCCTATGAGAACTACAAGACTCGGAATCGTATAATATATTATCTCCATATTAATAGTTAAAAACTCAAAGTTAAGCAGCTACTCCCTTTTATAAAAAAGTATAATACTTTTTCTTGTAATACTTTTGAATATATAGGAAGGTGAAAATTGATCAGTGCAATTTTGCGAATAAAAACTTTTGACTTTATAAGGAGAATTGACTGAAAAATCGCTTTTTTCTGTTAAATATGTCAGTATTTCATATATTTTGAAATAAAAATAAAGACAATGTTTGCTTTTTTGCAATTTGCTTTTAAATTTGTTTTAATAAGAACTTTTAACAAACAAAAATTAACTAAATTATGAACAAAGGAGATTTAATTAAGGCAATTGCTGACAATTCAGGAATTACAAAGGCACAAGCCACTGATGCTTTGGCTGCGGTTTTAGATGGTATCTCAGATGCTTTGGCGGCTGGCGATAAAGTTACATTGATTGGTTTTGGTACTTTCTCTGTAAATGAAAGAGCTGCAAGAACAGGTAGAAATCCTGCTACCGGAAAAGTCATTAAAATTGCTGCTAAAAGACAAGTCAAATTTAAAGCCGGCAAAGCTTTAGATGACTCTGCTAATAAATAGGAAATAAGATTTCGACTGTTTTTTTTGCAGTCTTTATAAGTTAAAGGATATACTCAAGTATTATACTGGGTATATCTTTTTAGCTTTATAAGCCGGATAAATGCCTGATTTTTTTGCCTTTGAAAATAACATTATCTGTGGCTGTGATGAAGCTGGCAGAGGTTGTCTCGCCGGGCCGGTAGTTGCCGCTGCGGTGATACTGCCTGATAACTTATATCACCCTTTACTGAATGATTCAAAACAGGTCAAGAAGACCGATAGAGAAATTTTGAGGGATTTTATTGTCAACAATGCATTGGATTTTGGAGTGGGTATCGTAAGCCATCAAGAGATAGATGAAATCAATATTTTAAAAGCTTCTATTTTGGCAATGCATAGAGCCATTGACGGTTTAAAAATGCGTCCTGAAATTTTGATTATAGACGGCAATAAATTTTATCCTTACCGACGGATTCCTCATCAATGTATTATAAAAGGTGATAGTAAATACACCCAAATTTCAGCAGCTTCTATATTGGCAAAAACTTACCGGGATGATATGATGGTGAAGCTTTCAAAAGAATACGCTGAATATCAATGGGATATCAATAAAGGTTATCCGACAAAATCTCATCGTGCGGCCATTCAGAAATATGGCATCACTCCTTATCACCGAAGAAGTTTCAGACTATTCAAAGAAAATGATTCGGATTTGATTTTATTTGAAAAGTAATGAAAAAACAATCTGCACTCATCGGTGTTTTTACGGTTTTGTCAATAGTGATATTGTCATTTATCAACTTTTCTGCATACCAATTTGAAGGTATCACGAAGAGCAATCTTTGTATGAGCTTGGGAGTATTGCTTTTTTTAATAGCCCATTTTATGGTGATTTTAAAAAAGCCTTCATCTCCTTATGTCCAAATTGTAGGTTTGACGTTGGTGGCAGTTTACCTTTTTCCTCAATATTTCAAGTTATTGTTGGTTATTGTCAAAGGGGATATGAATTATCTTTTTACCTTTATTAGTTTCTCATTGGTACTTTTGATGTTATCTGTTATTGTTGCTCATTCGATAAAATTGATGAGATTGTGAATGAAATTTTTCTGACGACTCAAAATCTATTGCCTTTTGATGGAGAAGTCTATTATTTCCCTCATTTTATTGCCCCCTCATTATCGGAAAACTATTTGAACCTTTTCACTCAAAAGATAAAATGGAAACATGAATCTATTACTCTTTTTGGTAAAAATGTCCTTCAACCCCGACTGACTGCATGGTATGGTGATAATAATGCCTTGTACAGTTACAGTGGTACTACGATGCAACCCAATGTATGGACAGAAGAATTGTTACAGTTGAAAATCAAGATAGAAACCTTTTTTCAACATCCTTTCAATAGTGCATTGCTCAATTTGTATCGGGATGGAACAGACAGTGTCGGTTGGCACAAGGATAATGAAAAGGAATTAGGTAAAAATCCTATGATTGCATCTTTAAGCTTTGGAATGACAAGACAATTTAAACTGAGACATCAAGAGGATAAAAAATATATTGTCAAACTGACTTTAGAACAGGGAAGTTTATTACTGATGAAAGGACTCACCCAACATAAATGGTATCATTGTGTACCCAAAGAGCCAAAAATTGACAATCCGAGAATCAATATTACTTTTCGAAATATTCTTGTCTAATGGGAGTTGTGCTGATTTAGATAACTTCTTACGACATCTAAAACTTCTTGTACTTGCTCATCAATGGTGATGTAAGAAGTATCAATCAGATGTGCATCTTCTGCTTTCTTCAAAGGAGAAATAGTACGATTACTATCAATTTCATCTCGTTTTAAAAGATTCTCCCTGACGGATTCAAGAGTATCTTGTATGCCGTTTTCTTTTAATTCTTTTAACCTCCTTTCAGCTCTGACATCAGCGTTAGCAGTAATAAAAAATTTGCATTCAGCATCCGGAAATACGACTGTTCCGATATCTCTTCCATCCATGACCACTCCTTTATTTTTGCCGATTTCTCTTTGTTGGTCAACAAGAAATTTTCTGACTTCTTCAATAGCCGCAACATCAGAAACTTTTGAGGCTACCACTGGAGTACGGATATCGTATTCTACATTCTCTTCATTGAGATAAGTATTGGGTTGACCACTCTGAGACTCCCTTTTAAAACCAATAGAAATATTTGAAAGAGCTTCTTGGACTGCCTTTTTATCCTTTAAGTCAATGTGGTTTCTAATAAAAAATAAAGTAATGGCCCTGTACATGGCTCCGGTATCTATATAGATATAATGGAGCTTTTGAGCGACTGCTTTTGCAGTGGTAGATTTTCCACAGCCACTATGACCATCAATGGCGATATTGATTTTGTGCGGTATAGGTGTCATTTATATTCCGGTAGCAATGATATATAAGGCACAACTTGGAATCGTGAAAATCAATCCATCAAATCTATCTAATAGACCTCCATGCCCCGGTAAAGTGTGACCGGTATCTTTGATGTTAAAGTTTCTTTTTATCATAGATTCGGCAAGATCGCCGTAAGTGCTGGTGATAATGGTGATAAATGAAAGTGTGAAATAATGGATATAACCCGCATCATTGACACTGTAATAATTGTATGAAAAATACATAATACCCGAAAACACCATTGATGCGATAGCACCTCCAAACAAACCTTCCCAAGTTTTCTTAGGTGAAATTCTTTCAAAAAGCTTATGTTTCCCAAAATTTTTACCGATCAAATATGCCCAAGAGTCGTTAGCCCAAGCAAAAATCAGGACTGCTAACAGATATTTGAACTCATAATTATCTCCGCCGTGTTGAAATACGACAAAACTGGCAGAACCAAAAGGCATGGCAATATAAAAAAGTGCCATAGAATTGATACAGACGTTGACAAAGGGTGCTTCCGAAATGTGATACATCTCTATTACAAACCAGCACAATGGGAAAGCCGCTACCAATGAAAGGTATATCAACGGAATTTTACCACTTGACACCAAAAAGATAATGGCAAATACGATGACACCAAAGATGGTACTCAAAAACTTGTAAAGTGTTTGCCACTCATAATTGGCGACTAATTTATCACGAACGATATTGTAATACTCATTGATGGATAGGATGGTAAGGAGGCTGAATAAAAGCATAAATGAATATTCATTCCATACTATACATCCTATTAAGACAATGACAAATATGATGCCGGTGGATATTCTTTTTGATAACTCACTCATAAATCAATATTCTCTTTTAAATGTAGAGCTTTAACGAAATCCGACTGTCTGACATATATTTCTACTTTTCCCATAAAATTAAATGCGTTATCTACCTTGTTCTCTATTTTATACTCAATTCCTTCGTTTTCTAAACTTCCGACCAAGATGGAAGCTTTGTACTCAAATTGATAAGTCGATAAAAGTAGCCAATTATTTGATTCATTTTCCATTCTTGATACTGTTTTTCAAAAAGGACTTACTAAAACTTATATACAAGGTAATAAATATTATTGTAGAAATGACTCCCAAGTATTCAAATGATGATTTTTTTTCAAATATACTTGAATAATAATCACTGCCTGTCAAATAATAAATGAATAACTGGATAAAATTAAAAGTAAAATGTCCGATAATGGAGAAAAGTAAGTGTCCGGTATGATAAAAGATAAGACCCAATAAAATGCCTAAAAACATTCTCGGGATAAAGCCGAAAAATTGAAAGTGAATGAAGCTAAATAAAAAAGCGGCAATGAAGATGGCAGTTGCAGGCGAAAAGTCTTTCATCAAAATTTTTTGCATTACTCCCCTAAAAAATAGCTCTTCACAAACTGATGCTAAAAATACGATGATAAAAAAGTTGAATAAAACCGCTATAACGGATGTATCTGCCAACATCCCTTTTGAAATGACACCTGCCTGATGTTCCATATTTGTGAAGATGCTTTGTAATGGTTCTATAAAATGGATGTTTTGATTATAAGTATAAAGAAACTGCACCAATGGAAGAGAACAGATTATCATTAGTATCACCCATATTGAATAAACGGGACATTTACTTCCTCTTTGCAATAATCCTATCTTGAAACTTCCACTATATATTTTCCAAATCCATAAAGAAGGAAATCCAAAGGAAAAAACGGTATGTATCAATTGTATCCATCGAATCAAATACCATGCGGATGGAAATGAATGAGTGAGCGCCATCAAGGTGTTTCCTTTAAAATCGGGATAAAATATAAAAAGGAGTATGCGGGCTAATATTTGAGCCAAAAGATTACCTGCCACAAACAAAAGCAATAGCCTGCTAATATAGTAGAATACCTTTTTTCTATCTGAGTCTAAAGTGCCTGATGACATGATGAGAGACAAAATTATAAAATTGCTACATCGTAAACGACAAAAGTTTAAATCTTATAAGAAAACGTATCTTTGTGTAAACTTTTACTCTTTGGTAAAAATCGATGATATAGAGCTGGGTGATTTTCCCATTTTATTAGCACCAATGGAAGATGTTAGTGATCCTCCATTTAGAATGTTGTGTAAAAAACATGGTGCCGATATGATGTACACGGAATTTATTTCATCCGAAGGACTGATTCGTGATGCACAAAAGAGTATCCAAAAATTGGATATTTTTGATTATGAAAGACCGATAGGCATTCAGGTTTTCGGAGGTGATGAAGATGCCATGATGCAATCCGCAAGAATTATTGAGGAGGCAAATCCGGAAGTTATAGATATTAATTATGGTTGCCCTGTAAAGAAAGTTGTCTGTAAAATGGCAGGTGCCGGCATTCTTCAAGACGTGGATAAAATGGTGAGATTGACGGATAAAGTGGTCAAATCCACTAATAAACCTGTTACCGTCAAAACCCGTCTCGGTTGGGATGATGACAGCAAGTACATTGTCGAAGTGGCAGAAAGACTACAAGACGTAGGGATCAAAGCCATTTCTATTCACGGAAGGACGAGAAAGCAGATGTACAAAGGTGTAGCCGATTGGTCTTTGATAGCAGAGGTAAAAAACAATCCGAGAATGCATATCCCCGTTTTTGGAAACGGAGATATCGATTCACCACAAAAAGCTTTGGAATATAAAAACAGATATGGCGTAGATGGTATTATGATAGGGAGAGCCACTATTGGTTTCCCTTGGATTTTTAACCAAATCAAAGCCTATATTAAAGATACAACAATTCTGCCCGAGCCCAATCTACTTGAAAGAATAGAGGCTATCAGACAGCATCTTCAGGCATCAATAGAATGGAAGGGGGAAAGACTCGGTCTTTTAGAGATGAGAAGGCATTATGCCAATTATCTGAAAGGAATCCCCAACATAAAACCCTACCGTACCAAATTAGTGAGTTCGTTGAGTCCTGATGAGATTGACCAAGTCTTGACCGAATTGATACAAGAAGCTGAAGAGAAAGAATTGGTACTCAGTTAAGTCCACTAAATGACTTAGGAATAAGCTCATATATTTTAAAACTTCTTATGTATATTATAAAGTTTTGTTAATTTCACTAATCAAAAGATAAAAGCTATGAATGTTGTGGACAGAAATGCGGTCTTAAAAAGACTGAGGTTTATATTAATGGTCAATGATGAAGCGTCAACCTATTTGGAAAAATTAGAGACGGATGAGTTAGAATTGTTGAATGACCAAATACAAAATATGATGTATGAAGACCAAGTCGATAAATGGCAAAAGGTTGCAAAATTGGTCAAATTCTTTCCAAATTATGTCAATGCCAAGATGTCCGAACAAGTCTTGGGTGCCCAAATCACGGCACAGATTTCCTATCACGTTTCTACACCGGATTTGGTGGGAATTGCCAAAAGATTATCTACACCTTTTATGGCAGAAGTGACAGAACATATCATTCCGTCTAAAGCTTCACGAATCGTTAATGACACACCGATAGAAATCGTGGAAGGAGTGGTCGCTCAATTGATGAGAGAAAAAAAACATTTTGTCGTTTCATCATTTATTGAAGTAGTAGATAGCAATCGCCTGAAAAAGATTATAGACTCTATCAGAAAACCATCAGATCTTGTACTTTCTGCACAGTATATTCAAAATCCCAATATCTTGAAAAATATCTTTTTGGGTTTCAGCAAATCCAAACAAATTGATGTGATTAAAGCTTCAGTAGAGATAGGCAAAGAGAGTGTGATTATAACGACACTTTCACTTATAGATGAAAGTGAACGAGCACAAATTGTCAATAACACACCCATTGAAACGGTAGAAGCCGTCGTAGAGCAACTGATGGATAAAAAAGAATATGCCATTGTATCATCCTTTATTGAAGTGATAGAAGATAATAGATTACACGAAGTAGTAGAAATGATAGAAAATCCTGCTGATTTGATTTTAGCGGCTGAGCATATCCAAAACTCGAAAATCTTAAAAAATATTTTTATCAGTCTCAGTAAATCTAAACAAATAGATATTATCAAAGCTTCTGTCGCAATCAACAAAGAAAGCGTCATTATGAATACACTTGCACAGTTAGAAGAAAGTGAAAGAGCACAAGTCCTAACAGATTTTGTACAAAACAATCCTGAAGGGGCAGCGGCATTCTTAGCTAAGTTTGGTACGAAGTGATATTCTATTTATTTCTATGCTTTTTAGGATAAAGGACTAATAGTTAATCTGAAAACGTATATATTCACATATTTGTGAAAAACCATACATTGAATAGGAAAGAATCCTATCATCCCTTCAGGATTTTCTAAAGGACAAAGTACGAATCTCTCCTTTGTGTCCTTTGCGCTTTCTTAGCGTTCTTTGTGGTTAAATATCATTATCCCACGACTAAAGTCATGGTCTAATGATTCGCACCTTGACATTTCGACGATGCTATTAGATTTGCCAAAGGATAAATAATTATCTTTATAATGATATAAACTGATACCAAAGAAGAAGAGGTGAACTATTTCGGCGATTAAGTTTTTAGCCTTATGCTGAGCATTAGTCCTCTTCTTCTCTTGGGTTTATAGAGCTGTTTAGAATGTTAAGCTTTAAGGCTTATTAATAGCTTTAGCCTAAACCCATTTGGTAATCAGAATTTTTTTAATAACTAAATGTAAAGTTATGAAAAAAACTCTTTATTGGAATAGACATTTCCAAAGACACTTTTAATTATTGTTTTCTGACAGAAGACAATGAACTACTGCAATCTGATGGTATTTGTGAAAACACAAAGCACGAAATTGAGAAATTTATCAAACAAGTTCAGAAACTTGATTATGATGTTTGGCTATGTATGGAACACACCGGATATTATGGATATGCATTAGCTTTTGAATTAAGTAAAGCAGAACTTTGTTTTACAATGCTCAATCCTATAGACTTAAAGAGATCCCCCCCGTGGTCGGGGTTGCGCCACCGACCACGGGGGGGAATGATTCGCACCTTGACATTTCGACGATGCTCAATGTCCGGTGCTGCATCGGTACATTGCTACATTCTCGAATTAGCTAATTAGCAAATTAACTAAACCACCTTCATCTTTTTGCCTTTGGTTGGTGTTCCGTCACCAACCAATATAGTTCTTTTCCCGTGGTCGGTGTTCCGCCACCGACCACGGGGGGAATGATTCGCACCTTGACATTTCGACGATGCTCAATGTCCGGTGCTGCATCGGTACATTGATACATTCTCGAATTAGCTAATTAGCAAATTAGATCAGTGTCGCTCCTTTGGTTGGTGTTCCGTCACCAACCAATATAGTTCTTCTAGATAATCTACTGAAAGTAGTCGGTGTATGAAAGTGGTCGGTGGCGAAACACCGACCACGGGGGGAATGATTCGCACCTTGACATTTCGACGATGCTCAATGTCCGGTGCTGCATCGGTACATTGATATTTTTCTGTAATTCATTTTACATTACAAGCTGTTGCAAATCTATTATTTATACATATACACAAATAAATGTAATTCTTCCTGCCCATTTCCTTGTAACTAAACGGATGGTTGCTCACTCTATCTTTTCATACATCCAAACTTAAAAATTAACGGATGAAAATTGAAACACTTAAAAATAATTTTATGAGAAAATTAGCTAAACTATCAATGATTCTAATGTTACTATCAGTAACAGTATTTCAAAGCTGTAAAAAAGATGACGTAAAAACGATTACGAACAACAATACCAGCGCAAATTATCTTCAGTTAAGAAGTGATATGACCAAACTTTGGGCAGAACACATGAACTGGACTTACTCTACCGTAGAAGCTTTCTTCCACGCTCCGGATCAATTAAACGCAAGATTAAACAGGCTTCTTGCTAATCAAGAGGATATTGGAAATGCAATAGCAGTCTATTACGGTACTGAAGTCGGAAAAACGGTAGAAGATTCTTTGAAAGCACACATCATGGATGCAGTTCCGGTATTAACGGCCGCTCAAAATGGTGATGAAGCAGCTTTAGAAAAAGCGGTGAATGACTGGTTTCAAAATGCTGAAAATATCGGTAAACTTTTAGCCTCTGTTAATCCATATTGGGATGAAGAGATGATGGTGGAAATGATGAGAAAACACATCTCATCTACCATAGATTATTCATTAGATCTCTTACATGGTGATTATGAAAAGTCAATAGACGATTTTCAAATAGCCTTTGACCACATGATGATGATGGCAGATGACCTATCAGAAGGTATCTACAAACAGTTTCCGGAAAAGTTTTAGACTTTTATCAATTCAGAAAAAAAGGTTGTTATTTCTAACAACCTTTTTTTATTTATATAAGCGTTGTTCGGTAAAGATTTATATTATGATCCGATTGGTGGTTCTTCTGCACTTTTTAGTCTTGGCTATCCTTGTTTGTCTTGTCTCATTCAATATGTTCTACTTTCATCTTTATAAAAAATTCAGCATGTTGAGGCTTTAAAACAAAAATTTCAAAAAACATTCGTGCATCCGGGATTATCCCAAGTCAAAATCTATCGTCTTTTTTTGCTTGTCTATTCCTATCAATTTCACAGTGATTTCATCACCCAAACGATATATTTTGTCGGTCAAAGTACCGCGCAGTTGCATCTTTTTCTCATCTACAATATATCTGTCATCCGAAAAACAATCTAAGCGTATCAGACCTTCCGTGTTGTATTCGGGTAATTCTACATATACACCCCAAGTTTTCACACCTGAAATAATACCGCTAAACGTCTCGCCAATATGAGATTCCATGTACTGGGTCATCTTGTATTTGACAGATTCACGTTCGGATTCCATCGCAGCACGCTCACGCTCAGAACAGTGCTTACATTTGTCCTCTATTTCCGCCTTCTGATTGGGATAAGTTCCATTGAGTACTTTTTGTAGTAGTCTATGCACCATGACATCGGGGTATCGGCGTATCGGTGAAGTAAAATGGGTGTAAAAATCAAAGCCGAGACCATAATGTCCTATATTTTTAGTCGAATAGATAGCCTTTGCCATGCTTCTGATTGCCAATTGTTGCAACATCCTTTCCTCCGGACGACCTTCCACTTTATCCATCAACGCATTCATTTCAGCACTGATATTTTTCATGTTGTCATAGTTAAAAGTATGACCAAAGAGTTTGGCAAAGGTGGCGAAGTCTTTCAGCTTGTCTTCATCGGGAAAGTCATGCACACGATACACAAAAGGTATATTTTTCTTGAGTTCCTTTTCTTTTTCAGAGATAAAATGCGCCACTCTCCTATTGGCTAAAAGCATAAAATCTTCTATCAACTTATTAGTATCTTGTCTCAACACTTCTACGACTCCAACCGGAAAACCTTTTTCGTCCAACTGAAATCTCAATTCTTGAGAATCAAAATTCAACGAACCTTCTTTCAACCTTTTTTCTCTCAAAATATGTGCAAGAGTATCCAAAAGTTGCAACTCCCGGTAAAAATCACCTTTTTTATCGTTGATAATTTCTTGGGCTTCTTCATAAACAAAACGTCTATCTGAACGAATCACTGTCCTGCCAAACCATTCTGATAGTACTTCTGCCTTTTGATTCATCGTAAAAACTGCCGAGTAGCAAAGCTTATCTTCATCGGGACGAAGTGAACAAATGATATTAGATAAGGCTTCGGGCAACATCGGAGCGACACGATCTGCCAAATAAACAGAAGTCGCCCGTTTATAAGCAGCCTTATCCAACGCACTATCTTCTCTCACATAGTGAGAGACATCTGCAATATGAATACCTATTTCCCAGATATCTGTTTCAATTTCACAAACAGATAGCGCATCATCAAAATCTTTGGCATCCAATGGATCTATGGTGAAAGTAGTCGTATTTCTAAAATCTTTTCTTTTCTTGATTTCTTCATCAGCAATCTCAGTACTGATAGCATGGACTTCTTTAAGTACGGGCTTTTCAAAATCGAGATAAAAACCGTGTTGGATTAGAATAGATTTCATCTCAATATCATCATCGGTATTATCGGCTAATTTTTCGATTACCCTGCCTATCGGATTTTTACCTTTTTCAGGCCAAGATATCATTTCGACTATCACTTTATCACCATGTTTTAAACTTACTGATTTTGAGTCAGGTATAAAAAAATCAACATGTAAGTCACTATCGTTTGGAATGACAAAGCAATATTTTTCCTTATCCACTCGACCGATAAAAATCGTTCTGTTTCTTTGGATAATTTCAGTGATAATTCCTTCCGGTCTTCGTTTTCTTTGATGAATAAGCACTTTTACCTTATCACCGTGCATGGCTTTATTCGTATCTCTTGGTGAGACAAAAATATCTTCTCCCTCTTCTTCGGTAACGATATATGCGCTACCCGATTTAGTCATATCCACTATACCTATCACTTCTTCACCACCGTGATAGACCTTTGAAGAACCCGGTCTTTTATCGGATTTTAGTTGAAACTTATTGGAATCGTGTAAAGACAAAATACCGTTTGCAGTGAGTTTATACAGGGCTTGTAAAATCTCCTTTTTTGTATATCGGGGTTCAAGATGTTTGGATATTTGTCTCTCAGAGATAGGTTTGTTGTTCTTTAATTTTTTCAGATATATAAGTATAGCATCCTTTAAATCTTGATTGATTGAAGACGGCTCTTTACTTTTCTCTTTTTTTTTCTTTGACATAAATTCTCTTATTGAGTAAAAAACTCTTTTTACTCCTTTTTTCTAATTATTTTGTAAGCGGCTGCGGATATCTTCCAACCGGCCTTTAGGAATGGCTGATATTAGTTTTTGAGTATATTCTCTTTGTGGATGGTGATAAATATCGTCTGCTACACCGGCTTCTTCTATCTGTCCTTTGTTCATCACAATCATGCGGTCACTCATAAATTTCACCACCGATAAATCGTGAGAGATAAAGATATAGGTAAACTTAAACTCCTCCCGCAACTGTATCAAAAGGTTCAAAACTTGTGCTTGTACGGACACATCCAATGCAGAAACAGATTCATCACAGATGATAAATCTCGGATTGAGTCCCAAAGCTCTGGCGATACAGATTCTCTGTCTTTGCCCTCCCGAAAACTCATGCGGATATCTATTGAAATGTTCCGGTAACATACTCACTTTTTCCAAGAGTTCTATCACTTTTTCCTTGCGTTGTTGATCATTATCATAAAGTTGATGCACACGCATCGGTTCTAAAATGGCATTTCCGACCGTCATTCGCGGATTTAAAGAGGAATAAGGGTCTTGAAAGATGATTTGCATATCTTTTCTCAGCTTTTTCAACTCATCAGAATTATAATCTCTGATATTTTTCCCTTCAAAAAATACTTCACCACCTGTCGGCTCTATCAGGCGCAAAATCGAACGTCCCAATGTCGTCTTACCACAACCGGACTCTCCTACCAAGCCCAAAGTTTCTCCCGGATAGACATCAAATGAAACATTGTCCACCGCTTTGACATACTCGGTAGTCTTACCAAAAATATTCGTTTTGGATGGAAACCAAGTCTGAATATTTTTGACTTCAAGAATAGGCGTTTGTTGTATAAGTCTGTTATATCTTTCTTTCGTTTCAGCTTCATTGACGATTCTTTCTCGAATAGCTTTTGCGACCGAAGCTTCTTTTTCTATCAGTTTACCTTCGTCACCGACTTCCATAAAATCATTGATAACAGGAAGCTGTTTTAATCGAATATCCAAAGGAGGACGACATGCTAAAAGTCCTTTGGTATAAGGATGTTGCGGATTTTCAAAGATATCTAAAACCTTGCCTTGCTCTACGATTTTACCTTTGTACATCACGATGACCCTATCTGCAATTTCTGCAATAACACCCAAATCGTGTGTGATAAAAATAGTGGACATACCCGTTTCCTCACTGAGTTCGGCAATCAGCTCTAAAATTGTCTTTTGCACGGTCACATCCAAAGCGGTAGTAGGCTCGTCTGCAATCAATATCTTAGGTTTGCAAGACATCGCCATCGCTATCATCACCCTTTGTTTTTGACCACCCGACAACTGATGTGGATAAGATGAAAAAATCCTTTCGGGATTAGGCAGTTTTACCTTTTCAAATAACTCCAAAGTCAAACTTTTTGCCTCAGATTTACTCACTTTGCGGTGTAGCAATATCGCTTCCACCACTTGGTCTCCACAAGTAAAGACAGGATTGAGAGAAGTCATCGGTTCTTGAAAAATCATAGAAATTTCATTTCCACGGTATTGACGCATTTCATTTTCAGAAACCTTGGTTAAGTCAACAAATTTATTTTCATGGTCAGAATAATACAAGATTTCTCCACTGCTGATTTTCCCCGGAGGCTTGGGTATTAATCTCATAATGGAAAGGGAAGTCACCGATTTCCCCGAGCCGGATTCTCCCACTATACCGACAATCTCTTTACGTTTTATCTGAAAACTTACATCATTGACAGCTTTCACATGACCGTTTTCGGTATTGAACTCTGTCACCAAGCGATTAACTTCCAATATATTTTCACTCATTTACAAAAGTGGATTTTGGTTAAAAGTAAGAAAAGTATTCAAATTTATACATTTATAAGAAGCTTACTATAAAAATTTTATTAACCTTGTTTGCTAATTAGAAAGCAAGTATTTATTATTTTCGGCTAAAATCAACCTTATGTATCAAGTATTCACCATTTTGTTTTTACTATTTTCACTACAATCATACAGTGCAGATTTAAAAATAGAAGAAGGCAATCTTGAGCAAGTCAAACTAAAAGACAAATATCCACTCAAGCTGATTCTTGCAAGCGACAGTACGACTTTATATACAATGGGTGATAAAAATTATAACACCAAAACTTTGGTTTATGCTAACCGAAGATTAAGAAATATCAAGACGAGCAATCTCAAAACGAATCAAAATGAAAGAGCGGACAACTTTATTTGGACGGGTGAAAATGTCATCGTTTTATGGGAAAATAAAAAAGGAAAAGATAGAGAGTTTTACTATCAAACGATTTTAAAAAATGGACGAATTACCACAAAAGTAAAATTGGATGTGCTGAAAGATGATTTCGGTCCGTATCTGAGAGAGTATCAGGTAAAAACTTTGAGCAGTCCCGACAACATTTATTTTGCATTCATTATAAAAGGTATCGTTTCCAAAAGTTTTTATGGTAAAAATGCAGTATATGATGAACTTATAGCAGTTTTTGATCAAAACGGAAAACTATTGGACAAACAAAAGACACAGTTTCAACAAGCAAAAGATTTTGAAAAGTTTTATTTTTTGACAGACAGTAGTGATGTATTAAAAATTTCGAGTCAGCAAGCAAAAGATAAAATTTCAGTCGAAAGGAAAAATATCCTCAACAAAGAAAAAGAGGTGTACAGCATTTCATTTGACCGCCCGGATTCAATTTTTATCAAGCAATACAGAATAGATTACAATCCTACAACACACAATTACAACTATTTCGCCCGTATCAAAAGCGCAGACAGCATCATCGGTCAAAACGGTGTTTTTGTTGCAAATTTTGACTTGGATAGCCGGCAGCAAATACAATCCTCCATTTATATTTTTGACAGCTTGTTTGTAGAAGATTTCAAGAAAAATCCTGCATACTCAAATGGCAATATTCTTTACAAAGACCATTCATTAAATGGGCAATATGTAACCAAAAAAGTGCTTACCAAACAAGATGGCGGTTTTTATTATGTGCAAGAACATTTTAGTCAAGAGAGTTTTTTGATTAAAAATGATAAGGAACAACGTGAAAAACCGGACGAGCTCAAAAGCTTTTTCAACGTAGATAACTTACCCAACGTACCACTTCATTGTTATTAATTTATCGTCACCAATACGTATAAAAACGGCCGTATTCTTTGGGTACAGAGAGTACCCAAATACCAAAAAGGGCTCTCCTACCAATACGGCTCTTTTGATGCGTTTACAGACAAAAACGACCTCTATCTTTTATATAATAAAGAGGAAAGGAAAAAGAACTTCACCAAAGGTTTAGACAGTAATTATATTGTAATTACGAATCTTGTCACAGTCGGTAAAAAAGTTTCTGATGATGGAGAAGTCACCTTTTACAATTTGGAAAATCAGTTGAAGAAAAACTTAGTACTTTTCCCTATCTTTTCTACTACAGAAACCCAACGCAACAGATTGACGACCTTTGCCATAGAAAGTACTTCTTCCGAACCCTGTCGCGGAGAATTGATACAAGTAAGAGCAGAAAATTAAACATAAAATAGTTATCTCAATATTCCTCCTACCATTCATTTAATATAATTCAGTATTTTGGGCAAAAATGGGAAAGGATTTTTTAAAACGCTTGGAGAATATACAGCTCATCGCATTGGATATAGACGGTGTGATGACCAATGGTGATTTATTGATTACAGAAGACGGAGAGTTGTTGAGAACGATGGATACCAAAGATGGTTTTGCATTGAGAATGGCCATTCAGAAAGGAATGAAAATCATTTTTATCACAGGTGGAAATTCACAAGGCGTGATAAAACGATTATCCATATTGGGCAAAACAGAGGTTTTTTATCCTTATGACGATAAGTTGCCTGTACTAAAAAGATACTGTGAAGAACATCAAATTTTACAAGAAAATACCTTTTATATGGGTGATGATATTCCGGATGTAATGCCGATGAAATGGGCCGGTGCATCTGCATGTCCGTCTGATGCAACCAAAGAGGCAAAAGAGACTGCACAATATATTTGTGAAAAGCCGGGAGGAAAAGGTTGTGTAAGAGAAGTCTTAGAATTAATTTTACGCCAACAAAATAAATGGCCAGTAATAGAATGATTCATTACCTCAAACTTGTACGCCCCGTCAATCTCGTAGTGCTTGCACTCACAATGATATTGTTTAGATATTGTATCATTGATGTAGAAATCTATAAATTCTTTGACTTTAAACCCTATATGAGTGACTGGTCATTTTATATACTTCTTTTTACAACTTTGGTGATTGCGGCAGGTGGTTATGTCATTAATGATATTTTTGATGTGGACACTGATCAGGTGAATCGTCCGGAGAAAATGCTGATAGACACTCAGATAGAGAGTAGTAGTGCTTTTACTTTTTATAAAATCTTATCGGCAATGGGAGTTATAGGTAGTATTGCTTTGATGGTAACTACCAAAGAAATCAAGGTATCAATGTTGCCTATCTTTGTCTTAGTGGTTTTGTATTTATACGCTTCCACCATTAAAAAGATTTTCCTTTTGGGAAATGTCGTTATCGCAATGTGTACCGCCCTACCCATCGTGATTTTATCATTTTACGAATTAAGAATCAATCCTTTAGATACTGCCACGGTGATTCTATTCACCCAAGGTATCGGATTATCGGCCTTACTGTACAGCATATTTGCATTTTTGACTACTTTGATACGTGAAATCATCAAAGATATCCAAGATATCGAAGGTGATGATGTGGCGGATATTAAGACATTTCCCGTTTTAGCCGGTATTTTGCCAGCCAAAGTTTTGGTGTTTTTGATACAGCTTATCACATTAGCGCCTCTCTTATTGATTGCTTATTACTTTTTGGTTTTTAGTCTGCCAAGACAGTTTTATGCCGTAATATTTATGCTGATCTTACCTCTATTAGTACAAATAGGTTTGGTGATATGGGCGAAAACTTCTCCACAATTCAAATGGCCGAGTTTGGTGGGAAAAATCCACATGCTTTTAGGCGTACTGACCTTGCTCTATTTCTCAAATGGTACGGCACCGCATGAATTTAATAAGATGTTTAACTTCTTTGCGCAAGTTTTACATTGGTTTTAGTGAGCAACTAACAACACCTATTTCAACTCCTTGGATTTTATCTTTACATTACCACTGAGCTGATAACTGTCACCGTCCTCATTGTACCAAGTGACATTTTGCTCTATATCCATCTCTTTTAGCCAAAACGTTTTTCGAGAGACTGTGATAAGTCCCATCTGTTGCACATCTGTTTTCTTACTAAAATCCAAGGTGTTTTCTTTTGCATTGAGATTTGCCGACATTTTTATATACACATTCTCATCATTCCAAGTTTGAAGTTGGTACTTTATATTTCCGGTAATATGAACCTTATTTTGTGTGATATTGATTTCTTTCAGCCATTCTTCTTTGTCATCCACATAATAATCCGGATAATAAATAAAATAACTAAACAGCAATTGATAAGGTGATGTGAACTTATCGCCTTTGGCATTTTTAATCAAAACGTCCAATCCATTTTCAATCTCATCATAATTCTTTCTTACTTTACTGATAAAACTGTCTTTTGTCATTTGATAATAAAATCTTTCAAAATCATTTTGACAGTCACCAATGGACTGAAAATTTTTTGTGTCTATACTGACGATATCTTCATTTTCATCTTTGAGTACAGATTGAAAAAGTTGGAATCTTTTGTATTGATTTTTAATAGAATAGACATTGGATGAATCTTGGACAATTTCAGATAGAAGATGAAACTCCAAATTTTGTTCTGTCACATACATGCTTTCATCATCAGAGGATTCCATGCCTTGATTGATAGATATTTGTGTTTCAAATTTTTGTCCGGAATGAAGATTCAATTCTAAAAATAATCCCTTATCTGTCTTGTCGCGTCCTTTACAAGAAGCAAATAAAAGGAGTGAAAATAGTACAAAAAGTAACCTTCGCACCAATTAGTATTGATTAGTTCGGAGCATAACCAATGTGCAAGCTTCCACCACCTCTATACCTTTTTTCTTCGCTTTTTCTTCAAATAAGGGGTTTTCTGCACCGGGATTAAAAATAATACGTTTGGGCTGGAGACCTATTACATACGCTTCCACTTCATCTTGTCGGTGTGGACTCAAATACATGGTTACAGTATCAATATCCTTGTCACTCGGCTGTTCGGCGGTGATATGAATATTTCCTATTTGACCATCTTTTGCTCCGAGTGCAATAATTTCATGTCCATATTCATTGAGCATTCTGACGGCTTTGTTGCTATATCTGTCAGCATTTTCGCTCGCTCCGATTACTAAGGTTTTTTTACTCATCGCTAAAATCTTCTAAGTTTAATTTATCTATCAACACTTTCACATAAGGATTGCTCTCTTTGATTTCTATCAGTCTTTCTACAACAGTTGCAGCCTGATTTTGTTGAAATCGTTTATCTTCCACTGCGATGTTTTCAATCAATAAATCCATATCTTTACCCTCTAATCTCTCTTTGAAAAAAGTCAGAATAAATCTTTTATTGTTTCTAAAAATGCCTTCTGCGATATTACTTTTCACTTCAAAAACAATATTAGGTGTTCTCCAAATCGGTTGTGCAGTAGTAGCATAACTCATAAACAAAGACTCTTTCTGCTCGTGATATCCATTTAAAAACGCCCTCCAAGTCTTCTCTACCAAGGTCTGAGACGGTGTTTCCTTTTGAGCAACAACCTCTTCTTTGTTTTGATTACTACTTAATATACTCTGTAAAAATGAACCTCCGGTTAAAGTTTTGCTGACTGATGGTTTGGTAGAATTTTCAGTTTTGACTGTTTCTTTTTTTTCGTGATGAGTAGAAACTTGTTTCTCTTCGGTTTGTATTGGTTTTGAAGGCGGTTCATTAACCGTCAATTGCTCTTCATCATCAAGCACAATCGGTTTTTCTTCCACTTTGGGCAGTATGGATATCGTCGTTTCTGTCTGAGATGCGGTATTGGGTTCAGAATTTACGGACGGCTCAAAGTTTTTTTTTTGAACAGTAAACACACCTGATACATTTTCAAGCTGTGTATTCAAAAAACAAATTTTTAAAAGTGCTAATTCTACATGCAGTCGTTTATTTCTCGCTGTCTTATATTGTATATCACACTGGTTAGCAATGTTTAAAGCATTGAGTAGAAAGTTTTCATTAAACTTAGAAGCTTGCTCTTGATATCTTGTCCTTAAATCTTCCGAAGCCTCCAATAGGTTTAAACTTTGAGGATCTTTGGATACTAAAAGTTGTCTGAAATGTTCGGAAATGCCTATCAAAAATATTTCACCATCAAAACCTCTGTCTAATATCTCATTAAAAGTTTGCAATACTGCCGTACTATCTTCAAGCAATAAATAGTCGGAAAATTTGAAATAGTAGTCATAATCCAAAATATTGAGATTATTGATGACATCATTATAGGCCAGCGTTTTACCCGAATAACTCGCTATTTTATCAAACAAGGAAAGGGCATCCCGCATACCGCCATCCGATTTTTGCGCTATCGTGTGCAGGGCTTGTTCTTCCGCTTGTACACCTTCTTTATCAGCAATGTCTTTCAGATTTTTTACTATATCGGAATTTGAGATTCTCTTAAAATCATAGATTTGACATCGTGATAAGATAGTAGGAATGATTTTATGTTTTTCTGTTGTTGCCAAAATAAAGACGGCATAAGAAGGCGGTTCTTCCAAAGTTTTGAGGAAAGCATTAAATGCCGCGGCACTCAGCATGTGAACTTCATCAATGATATAAACTTTGTATTTACCGGATTGAGGTGCAAATCTGACTTGATCCACCAAATAACGGATATCATCCACACTATTATTGGAAGCAGCATCTAATTCGTGGATATTAAAAGAGGCATTTTCATTAAAAGCCGCACATGAATTACAGGTATTACACGGTTCAAAGTTTTCATCAGGATGCTCACAGTTGATCGCCTTTGCCAAAATTCTCGCACAAGTCGTCTTCCCGACACCTCTCGGACCGCAAAACAAAAAAGATTGGGCTAACTGACCGGACTTCAATGCTTTTCTCAAAGTATCTGTCACTTGTTCCTGTCCGATTACATCCTCAAACCTTACCGGTCTGTATTTTCTTGCTGAAACGATATATTGGTTCATGAGCTTATAAAGATAATATATACCTAAAAGATTTTGACCAATAATCGTAAATTTTAAATTACTTTGTAATAAACTTGATGGAATGGCAGCTATTGACAATAAAAAATTAAAACAGATTTTTCTCATCAGCCTGATTTTGGGAATGACCTTACTGCTTGTTATCAATTTGATACAATATACAACTGGCTTTCTCGGCGCATTAACTTTATACGTTCTCTTTGTAAAGCTTTATAATAGAATGGTCAACGATTGGAAATGGAAAGATTGGATAAGTGCGTCACTGATAATACTGTTTGCTACCATCGTTATTTTGATACCTTTTATTTTTGTGGGTTATATTTTAGTGGATAGAATCACGGATATCGTTAACAATCCCGACCCGATTCTCCAGCAATGGGACATTCTCAATACTAAAATCATGGAAATTACACATATAGATATCTTGTCACCCGAAACAATCAAACAAATCCAAGGTCCTTTATCTCATCTTCTACCCAATATGCTCCAAAGTACTTTGTCAGCCACCGTTAACTTGACCATTCTTTATTTTGTATTGTTTTTTATGTTTATCAACGGTGATGAAATGAAAAAGTGGTTTACCAAACTTTTTCCACTGCATGAAGAGAACACTTATATTTTAGGTGAAAAAGCTAAAAAGATGATAATTTCCAATACGGTCGTCATTCCGCTTTTAGCAGTCGTTCAAGGTATCAGCGCACTGATAGGTTATATGATTTTCGGAGTAAAAGAAGCTGTCATCATGGCGACCATCACTGCTGTTGCATCGGTCATCCCTATTATCGGCACGACCATCATTTGGATTCCCTTGGCTTTAGTATTGGTCATCCAACAAAAGTACGGATCGGGAATAGGTCTATTTTTATACGGAACTTTTGTCATCACCAATATTGACTATGTGGTCAGACTCATTTTACAAAAGAAGATAGCCAATATTCATCCCTTGGTAACTGCCATCGGTGTCCTCATCGGTATAAAAATATTTGGTTTTGTGGGTTTGATTTTTGGCCCTACTATTATTTCTATCTTGATGATTTTGATAGAATTATACACCAAAGAATTTACTGAAGTCTCTAATGAAACTTAGACAGTCTTCTCGTACAAATTTTTTAAAGCTTTGACCAAAATATCTACATCTTCTTTTGTATTGTATTTGGAAAAAGAACATCTCAAAGGTATTCTATCAGCACCTTTACCCATAGAAGCCAATACATGCGAACCCACACTTGCGCCGCTACTGCATGCACTACTTCCTGACACATAGATTCCTTGCATATCCAATTTGAAAAGCAAAAGACTACCGGAAGGATGTGTAGGTAACGATAGTGACAATACAGTAAACAAAGATTGGTTGTCATCCAAAACGCCATTCAATTCCACATCGGGCAAGGCTTTTTTGACTTCTTCTCTGAGATAATTTTTTAAACCCAAAATATGTTCTCTGTCATTTTCCAAATGTTCGTAAGCCATTTTTGCCGCATACGCCATCCCCACAATGCCGGCTACATTTTCAGTTCCTGCTCTATAACCTCTTTCTTGACCTCCACCATGAATAAAAGAATGAACCTTCGCAGCTCCTTTCATATAAAAGAAACCTACTCCTTTAGGTCCATGAAACTTATGGGCAGATGCGGATAAAAAATGAACAGGTGTTTTCTTGACATCAAATTTGTAATGCGCAAAGCTTTGGACAGTATCGGCATGATATAAAACATCATATTTATCACACACATTGGCAATGGCATCCATATCTGACATCGTTCCTACTTCATTATTAGCATGGATAATAGACACCAAAGTTTTTTCATTGATTAAAGAAAGTTGTCTTTCTAACTGCTCCATATCCACTCTCCCTTCATTGTCCACGGGTAAAATTGTAATTTTAATACGGTGGGTTTCACTTAAATACTCAAGTGTATGCAATACGCAATGATGTTCAATAGGTGTAGATATAATATGTTTTACTCCCAAATCTCTGACAGCACATTTGAGAATGGTATTGTTCGACTCTGTACCGCAAGAAGTGAAAACAATTTCGCCTTGATTTGCATTGATGAGTCCGGCAATAGTTTTTCTCGCCTCTTCTATAGCCGATTTCGCCTTTCTTCCCATTTCGTGCTGAGAGGAAGGGTTGCCATACACTTCGTGATAAAAGGGAAGCATTGCATTCAGTACATCAGCATCTAACGCTGTTGTGGCTGCATTATCAAGATATACACTCATAGTGCAAAATTACTGAATTATGAGTAGAATCATTGTTCTTTTAAGATAGCAATGATATCACTTTTAATCTTATTTGTGATATTTTGGGCAGCAGCCTCAGTAGAGCTTTCCGCATAGATTCTTATAATAGGTTCAGTATTAGAACCTCTTAAATGTACCCAATCTTCATCTAAAATAATTTTGAGCCCATCTATGGTAATTTGTTCATACTGAGCATATTGTTTGCTAATTTTATTAGTAATCATCTTTAAGTTTACACTTTTATCCAAATTTACCTTGTCTTTTGACATATAATATTGAGGATATGAAGATCGTAAACTTGAAACAGTTTTATTGGCAGTCGCAACATGAGACAGAAAAAGTGCAATACCGACTAAAGCATCTCTACCATAATGCAATTCCGGTAAGATGACACCGCCATTTCCTTCACCGCCTATGACAGCAGATTTTTCTTTCATCAATTTTACGACATTGACTTCACCAACTGCCGATGCGTAATATTTACCACCGTGTTTTTCTGTGATATCTTTCAAAGCTTTGGAAGAAGATAAATTTGAAACCGTAGCACCTTTTTTAAACTGTAAAAAATAATCGGCAACTGACACCAAGCTATATTCTTCACCAAAACAATTTCCTTTTTCATCTACAAAAGCGACCCTATCCACATCCGGATCTACTGAGATACCCAAATCACAGTTATTCATTTTGACCTCACTGCAAAGGATAGACAGATTTTCGGGGAGTGGCTCCGGATTATGCGCAAAACGTCCGGTCGGTTCATCAAACAATCCGATAATATTTTTAACGCCTAACGCCTTTAAAAGCATAGGAACTGCAATTCCGCCTACCGAATTGATGGAATCAAACACAATCTTAAAGTTTTTGCTTTTAATGGCTTCCACATTGACGTAAGGCAATGCTAAAATTTGATCTATATGCTTTTGAATCCACGTATCATCATTTGTTAGAGTCCCAATTTTATCTACATCTACAAACTTAAACTTACCGTTTGCAGCAATTTCCAATAACTCTTCACCTGCTTCCTTTGAGAAAAATTCACCTTGGGCATCCAAAAGTTTTAACGCATTCCACTGTTTGGGGTTGTGACTGGCAGTAATAATGATTCCACCATCAGCTTGCTCACCCACGACAGCAAGTTCGACTGTCGGAGTGGTAGAGAGACCTAAATCGACAACATCTATGCCTATGCTCAAAAGGTTTCCAATAACAATATTCCTCACCATTTCGCCGGAAATACGTGCATCACGTCCTACGACTACTTTTTTACCACCTTTTTTCTTTATTATTTCACCAAAAGCAAGTGAGAAAGAGGCTATGTCAATAGGAGTCAATGCTTCCCCCACTTCGCCACCTATGATACCCCTAATACCGGATATCGACTTAATTAACGTCAACGAATAAAGTTTTTATAGTCTTAGAAAAGACCTGTCAATAAAATTAAAATTAAACTGTCTTAATAGAAGGTAAAACAAAATGAGTGATTCCTTCATAAGCACCAAAGAAGAGTGTGACATAAAATAAATCTCCCATCAAAGTATATCTAAAAAATGGGACACCTGCCATATATGAGCTTAACAAACCTGAAATGTCCATGCTGTACATACCGGTCAACAACCATACGCCAAAGTTTGTCACCAAGAAAAATAATACAGATGCCAACAAAGTAGAACCAAAAGTTTTTGCAATAGATTTATTACGACCGTTAATGGCTCTACTGAATAGGATTATCATAAAAAATGAAGCATATACAAATATCATGGTGGAATGCATACCCAATACTAAGTCGCTTAAAAGTAATGCTGTGATAGGTAAAATAATTGCAGTTTTCAGATTTTGGATATACGCACCGGCAAACAAAGCCAAAGCTCCAATCGGTGCAAAATTAGGAATTTTTCCATTCATCAATATTCTAATGGCTACTGCCAAGGTGACTATAAACACTATCGCAATCCAACCTGTGTCTAATTTTACATTTTTTGAATTCATAATAACAAATTAAGATTTTCTACAAATATACAATATTTGGATATTAAGCACTCAATTTTTAATCATAATCTACCCACATTTTTCGCTTAGCTAATTTTAAGTCTTTCAACATCTGCGACTTAACATTTAATTCTAAAGAAAAACTTTTTTGAAATCCCAAAGGTACCCAATTGAAAACCAATTGCCAACAGTGTAAATCCCGATAGACAGAAATATCCGTTCTATTAATTTTTTTAGATACAAAATCAAAACCACTATTGATACTTACTTTCCATTTAGGTGTCAAACTAAAATTAAAACCTGCTCCTAATGTCTGAGTAACGGATGCCGTGTCCTTTCCTCTCGAATAAAACCTGTTTAGACTTAAAGAGTAATTGTAATTTACAGAAAAAGGTATATTAAAATCTACATACGCCAAAGGTCCGCCAAATACTTGGTCTTGAATATAATAACCATCAACGGTCATCGGGTCTTCATTGGGCAAGCCATTTCTCGGGTCAAATTGATCTCCGACCGTTTGTCGTCCGTCTCTGCTTTTTGACTGCCAAGAGCCACTTAGATTCAAACTCAATGTCCTCAAACGCAACCATTTCCCACCATTTGCAATACCTAATTTAGGAGTTCGCCTGTTTTTGTCCTTGTCATAGACATAAGGATCGAATATACCACTGACGTTGAGTGCAAGATATTGCGAGATTCTGTTATTTGCACTAAAACTAATATCCGACATCTGAAAAGAGTCCACCGCAAAATTATAGTTACCTGCAAAAGTCAAATTTTCAATAATCGGAATTTTCTTTTCACCTTTGATGGTGTCTTTTTTCGATTTGACTTTGATTTCTATATTATTATCCACGCTAAATCCCACACTTCCCACCTTGCCTTGTGGAGCAGTCCCATAAATCCCGTTGCTGTATAAGCTGTATTGTCGGATATCTCCTTGTGGATTGATTTGCACGTCTTTATAATATCCCCAATGGCCTTTTCCAAAATCCGGTCTATAATTAAAGTTTAACCGGGGTGTCACCACATGTCTGATAGCCATCAATTTGCCTTTCTTAAACTGTAACATTCCATAAAGTTTGGTAGAAAGTGTAGCATTCAGACCAAAATCTCTGACTGTTTTAAAACCTGTCTTTTGGGCATTTTCTACATAAAAAGTATCCGGCGTCTGATGATAAATACTTTCATTATATGAGAGATACCATCTTTCCGTGTAATTCATACCGGTGGACAGATTGAGAAATTTTCCCAAAGAGAAATTTCCACTGACAGGAATTGAGTGTCTGATACCGTTGCGCATATTGTCAAGTGTCTCTTTTTTAAATAGAAGGCTGTCTTTGGTGTTGATTTGGTTTTGCATGTCCATTGTGTAGGAAAAACCGATATTCTCATACCATTTTTTACCGCCGGTAGCCACTTTTCTCTGGAATGGGTTGATTCTGGAAACAGAAAAATTAAATTGTGGCAGTTGAAATGTAATATCTTTTGTCTGAGTGTTCTGACTGTGATTGGCACTCACACTTAACCTGAAAGGTTTGCCCGGCCACCATTTTTGGTAAGCAATTGATGAACGGTATGTATTGTTTAAGAAAGTTTCGGCATCTGAAACATTGTACTGATGATAAGCTTGTGTTCCGGCATAAATACTCGCACTAAAGTTTCCGTTGTACATTCTTTTGGGATCTAATCTGAAACTTGAATTGATAAAAAACTCTTTGCTCGGCTTGGTAAATGTAGAGGATCTTCTCTCCGATTGTTGTAAACTGGTAAACGAAGTATTGATATTACCGGAATAACGGTATTTTCTGTTAAAATCAAAATTGTTATTGATACCCCAACTTCCCAAACTATATATATCGGCAGTAATCGTCGTACTCAAATAATCATTGATACTCCAATAATAACCCAATCCTTTCAAATAAAATCCAAGTTTATCTGTTTCCCCATATTCAGGCATTAAGAGACCTGTATTTCTTTCTTTTAGTATCGGAAAGACTCCATAAGGAATAAAAAGTGGCGTTCGTACATCTTCCACCACCAAATTGGCAGGTTTGCCCACGATGACTTTGTCTTTGATAATTTTCGCCTTGCTGATTTCTATATAAAAGTGGGGATGGTCGTATTCACAAGAAGTGTATTTGATACTTTTCCCGAAATATACCTTATCACTGACATTTTTAATTTCTTCTGAATGTAAATAGCTATCATTTTGCTTGGTGACGGCACCCATACTTTTACCCTTTTTGGTTTTAAAATTGAATCTCAATTCGTCTGCCTGAAAGACTTCTTCCGCTTGGCTAAATTCCGGTTTGTTTTTCTTATTTCCTACAGAATCTATTCCCCAAAGAGCCTTTACCTCTTGTGTATCATAATTAAAAATAATTTTTCCGCCTCTGACCGTGATATCTTGATAGACGACAGAAGCATTCCCATAGAGATAGATTTCTTTGTTTTTGATATCATATACTATCGAATCTTCCGCATTGTATTCCAAAGAAGATTCTATGGAGTCTTTCGCATATTTTATAATAGGCGCTTGTACTTCGTCAGGGGTTCTTTTATTAAAGGATACTTTTTCCGCTACAACGGCGTTAATTGTATCAGAAAGAATTTTCTTTGAAAGATTTTTTTCATTTCTAAGTGTAGAATCCATTTCGGCATTAAATTTGAAATTCTTATTTTTGAGTCGAGTGACTTTTTCTGATTTTTGGGCAAAAGAGGTATTCGACTGTAACAAAAGTGCAGCTACTAAAAATAAACTCGCTAAATATTTCAAGTAAATGAAAATTATTTATTTGATTTGATGATTAAACAAAAGTAAATGAACAAAATTATGGTTAAAACCATAAATCTTTTAAAAAATAATATTTTTATCCACACATTCAGTGTGATAATTATTGTGTTTTTAAGCTCAAATATACTTAAAGCTGAAAACTATAATATTAAAACCGTCGTTATTGATGCCGGACACGGAGGACACGACTCAGGAGCTATCGGACCGACCGGCATACAAGAAAAGATGGTGGCGCTACAAGTCGCTTTAAAATTAGGTGAAAAAATCAAAAGGGCATATCCGGATATCAAAGTCATTTATACCCGAAAAACCGATGTCTTTATAAAATTATACGAAAGATCGGATATTGCCAATAAAAATCACGCAGATTTATTTATCAGTGTTCACTGTAATTCCGCAACAAATAGAACTGCAATGGGAACAGAAACTTTTGTATTGGGACTTCATAGAACAAATGAACAGTTTGAAGTTGCCAAAAGAGAAAACTCCGTCATAAGTTTGGAAAATAATACGGAAGATATGTATGGCGGTTTTGATCCCAATGCACCTGAGACCATGATCATGTTGTCGCTCAATCTAAATGCCTATTTGGAACAAAGCATGTTGTTTGCAAGTAAGGTTCAGGATGAATATACTTATCGGAATAAAAGACAAAACAGAGGTGTCAAACAAATCGGGTTAGCGGTCTTGGCTGGTGCGACAATGCCCGGAGTCTTGACAGAAATCGGTTTTATTTCAAATCCAAGCGAAGAAAAATATATCAGTTCTGATAGTGGACAAGAAGAAATCTCTAATGCCATCTTGGATGCTTTTACCAATTATAAAAAAGCAGTAGAAAACGGACCGTCCGGAATAGTCCAGCCAACCCGTATTGAAACAGAAAATACAAGTCCTACGACTTCCCCCATAACTTCGACAAATACTGGAAGCGACACAGAAACAGTCACGACGACACAGTCCACAACTTCCACTACTCCGATAGCAACAAATGATGTCAACTACAAGATTCAGATAGCCGTCACCAGTAAAAGATTAAATATCAACCAACATCCGTACAGTAAAATTAAATCTCTTGAATATGAAACTGTCAGCAATATGTACAAATATCTTGCCGGGGGCTTTAAAACTTTTAGTTCAGCGCAGTCTGAATTACAAAAGATAAAGGGTCTCGGATTTCACGATGCATTTATTGTTGTCTATAAAAATGGCAAAAGATTAGGCACTTCCGAGGCAAAAGAGTATTTACAATAAATAGAATTATTTATCTTTGGCGGTAAAAGGAGAAGTTTTGAAATATAGAAGCGAGGTTGCAGTAGGCGCATTCACATTAATAGCCATCACACTTATGATTCTTGGATATAGTTTTTTGCAGGGAAACAATGTCTTTAGTAAGAGTAATTATATTCAAATTAACTTTGAAAACACTACCGGACTTTTTCCTACCAACTCTGTCACCATCAATGGATTAGAGGTGGGGCGAATCAAAGATATCCATCTTGCCAATGACGGTAAAAACCAAGTAATTGTCAGAATCAGTCTGCCAAGTGATATGCAAATTCCCGAAGACAGCAAATTTGCTATTGAAAGTGTAGATTTGTTGGGTAAAAAGGTCATTTCTATTGTAAAAGGAACCAGCTCAATTCTTGCTAACGAAAAGACAATCTATCAAGGTATCAATTCACCTGATATGTTTGAATCCATCTCCGGCGAGTTGTCACCTTTGACAGAAAAGCTCAATAAATTATTAGTATCTGTTGATACCATGATTAACGATGTACATTCTGCACTCGGCTATGGTGAAAACAGTAAGTTAAAAATAGCTGTCGAAAGTGCAACAGCCACCTTAGAAAATGCAAATAAAGTTTTGGCTGAAGTATCCGAAGTATTTAGCTCACAAAGCAATCATATCAAACATCTTATTCAAGGGGCAGACAGTACGGTTTATAATGCGAGTGTCATTACCAAGAAGATAGCTGACAATAGTCAAAGCATAGATCATATTATCAAAAATTTTGATACTCTATCTTATAAACTGGCACAAGCCGATATTGAAAAGACAATTGCTTCCACTACAAAAGTGATGGAAGAAGTCAACCAACTTTTAGCTTCCATCAATCAGGGGGAAGGTACTTTAGGTAGAATAGTCAAAGATGAAGAGATGTATAAATCCATTGATAAGACCATCAAATCTTTGAATACACTCTTAGAAGACTTAAAAGCCAATCCAAAAAGATATGTTAGCTTTTCTCTCATAGAAAGAAAAAACAAAGAATAAAATCTGTGTCATCAAAAAGGAAAATGATATCGGGAGTATTAAAAGGCTATTGTTAATAGCACTTGTCATTTTATTTTCATCCACAATATCTTTAGCACAAACCATCTTACCTTTTGACCCGTTAAAGATTTTACCTTCTACACACCGGGAAAAAGAAGAAGTTCAAAATACCAAAAGGATACAAATCATTTATGCCGATTCTTTGGTTCAAGAGACTGACACTGCAAGCAATATTGTCACCAGAAGTTTAGAAGGTGCTGTCAGACTATTTCATGAAGGAGCATATATGAATTGTCGGGTAGCCACTCTTTTTCCACAAAGTAATTATTTGGAAGCACATAGCAATATTAAGATTACAAAAGGTGACAGCATTAAGATTTATTCCCAAGACCTAAAATACGACGGAAATACTAAAATGGCCTATCTGGAGAAAGATGTCAAAATAGATAATAAAGGCAGTATTTTGACCGCTCCACTTGTATCTTATGATATAGAAAATGAAATAGGTTATTTCTATGAAAACGGAAAAATAGTAACAGATTCTACTGTCTTAACAAGTAAAACCGGAGTCAATTATCAAAAAGAAGAGTACGCTATATTGAAAGGCAATGTCGTATTGACAAATCCGGATTATGTAATGTATGCAGATTCGATGATTTATCATACTGATACCAAAATCGCTAGATTTATTACACGTACCATTATCATTTCCGATCACGATACCATTATCACCGATAAAGGTTATTTCGACACACAAAATAATAAAGCTGTATTAGAAAGTCGCTCATCCGTAAAAAGAGGGAATGATTTTAAACTGACCTCTGACAAAATAGATTATGATAAAAGCAAGAAATCCGGAATAGCTCAAGGCAATGCTATTTCTGCGAGTACGAAAGACAAGGCTTATATCTTGACCAACTATTTGAAATACAATGACAGCACAAAATACAATTTCGCCACCCGTGATCCTTTGATGATAAAAAGAGATGAAAAAGACACACTTTTTTTGAGTGCTGATACACTTATCAATTTTACGATTCCGTCTTCCACTTATTTGAAGAAATATCCACCCAATCATCTTGATGAAAAATTAGATACTTTGCCTATTTTGGATACAATTGAGAAAATAGATGTAGATTTAAAAAGGGTTATTAAAGAAAATAAAGATAGTCTATCTACCGGCTCAGATACACTAACAGCTATTCAGATTCTACAAGAGGATACTTTATCCAATAAAAATATATCGGTCAACATAAATAGCACAAATATCATTACAGACACTTTAAATCAGAAGGAAAACCTTGTCATTGACTCTGTCTATTCTCCCCAAAATGAGCCTGACAGTGTCAAAGTATTTTATGGATATAAAAATGTAAAACTGATCCGCTCCAATATGTCGGGGATTTGTGATTCTATTTATTTTGATAGTCGCGATTCCATATACAAGCTTTTCAAAGATCCGATTTTATGGATGGATAGCACCCAACTAAAGTCTGATTCCATTTATATTTTTATGAAAAATGGAGATGCCGAAAGAATCGAACTCTATCAAAATGCCATGATTATCAGCCAAGAAGACCCTGCCGTTTTTAACCAAATATCAGGTCGTAAAATTACGGGATGGTTAGATAGCAACCGGCTGAAAGAGGTTTTGGTAGATGGGAATGCCGAAAGTATCTATTTTCTCAAAAATGACAGCAGTGAATATATAGGTGGCAATCAGTCAGAAAGTGCCTTGATACGTATTTATATGGATGACAGCAATAAGATTGAGAGATTGAGATTAGAAGGTACTCCTAAAGCCACCTTTACTCCTATCCGACAAATCAACTTTCCTATTTTCAGACTTGATAATTTTGATTGGTATTATTCATATAAACCCAAAAATAAATGGGATGTGATACGTGATAAAAAACAGTATGAAAAATTTCTTACAGAATATCCAGCCGATACAAATAAAACAGAAAAAGACACTCTTGAAAAAACTATGATTACACCACAAGACAGTCTTACATCCATAGAAAAAAACAGCTTAGAAAATACCCCCGAGATTATAACAATAGATGACAAACAGGCTCAATCTGATGGAGATAAGGTAAAAACGCCGACCACTAATATTCTTGAAGAAAACAGGAAAAGCAAACGATTCAAATCCCGAACAACCTTGACAAAATAAAGTCGAAGCTTTCTATGCTATAAATTTGTACCCTACACTGCGGATAGACAAGAAGTGTGTAGGATTTTTGGGATCTTCTTCAAAATGTTTTCTGAAATTAAGAATAAAATTATCAATTGTCCTTGTAGAAGGAAAGACATCATAGCCCCAAACGATTCTCAAAATATCATTTCTCGAAACAGCTTCTCCTTCCCTTTCAATCAAAAGTTTGAGCAACGCCACTTCTTTCTTTGTCAAATCAAATTCTCCGGAAGCACCTTTGGCCTTGAAAGTGACAAAATCTATCTCATTATTACCAAATCTGAAGTTTTGGATATTATCAGCTAATTCACTTCCTTCGGTAAAACTTCTTTTCAGCAGATTTTTGACTCTCAGCAACAACTCTTCCAAGTTAAAAGGTTTTGTCAAATAGTCGTCTGCACCTTTTTTTAGACCTTTTACTCTATCTTCCGAACTGTCTTTTGCCGTCAAAAATAAGATGGGAATATCATATCCTCTCACTCTTATCGTTTCACAAATCTCGAAACCATCCATCTCAGGCAACATCACATCCAAAATGATAAGATGAAAGACTTCTTCTTGTACTCTCTTGATAGCATCAGGTCCGTTGTCCAAAGCTACCACTTCATAATCTTCTAACTCCAAGTTTAGCTTGACTACTTCTCGGATATTCTTTTCGTCTTCGACAAAAAGTATTCTTGGTTTTCTACTCATATCGCTCCTATATAAGGTATTTCAATTCTAAAGGTTTTCCCTTTTGTATTATTATCAATAATTTTCACATTTCCATGATGTAATCTTGTGACTTGTCCCACTATAAACAAGCCCAAACCGACACCGGTTGTAGTCCGTGTCTCATCATTGCCCACTCTATAAAATCTTTCAAAAATCTTTTCCTTTTCATCTTCAGGAATTATCATACCATCATCCGCCACTTCTAAAACTGCCATTTCTTGGCTTTTTCTTAGATTCAATACAATAGGAGTATTGCGTGGTGCGTATTTAATAGCATTTTCCAATAAATTTAAAACCAAAGATTTGAGCATTAGTTCATCACCATTGACCCAAACACCCTCTTCTATCTTCTCTTTGATTTCGGTATCAATATTTCTAATCAAAATATTTGACTTACAATCTTCCACTATTTCTGAGAAATTGACCTCCTCGATTTGAATGATAGTAGATTCATCTTCCATTTTTGAGGCCAATAAGATTTTGTCCACCAGATCACTTAGACGGTTGATATCATCCTCTGCATTTTGCAATAAATGTGCTTGTTGCTCTTCATTTAATTTTCTCTTTCTTAGCGTTTGAAGGCTTAATTTAGCACTTGCCAAAGGTGATTTTAGTTCATGTGTTATAGATAAAAAATAGTTGCGTTGTCTTCCTGCCGTCCCTACTTCTTCTTTGATATTGCTACTCAACTTAAATACGCCCAATATCATTAGAATCAAAAAAGTTGCACCTTCACCGACCAACATCCATCGCTGTCTTTCTCTATCATTCAATACAGCATCATAAGCTTTCAGGTATTCGGCACTTTCATTTTCTTCATACGTATAATAAAGTTGTTGTATTTTCTCCCGATGTAATTCGTTATCCTTTCTAAACATCATCAGCCACCACCACATAAAAAGTATCACCAAATACCCTATTAAAAAATAGAATACAATTCTTCTGTTGTGTATCGAAAAGTTTTTTGACATCACTTTATGATGCTAAAATAAGTATTTGAGCTGTGAATTATGTACTTTAGAATGATTACAAATAAGAAATTAATATTAAATCCTAAATTAGGCTAATTAGAGATTGGAATAAAATCAATTCTATTAAAAAGTCAATGGAGAAAGAAGTTACTCCTTTCCGTTGTCTATAGCTTTCATCGTCGCAACAAAACCTCTTTGAGCTTTTTCTAACCAAGGCAGATCAGATATATTTTGAGTTTCAAGATGCCA
>JAMLHH010000010.1 GCA_023957215.1 Chitinophagales bacterium | reverse complement strand
AAAAAAATTAGTATTTTATTATTTGTTTCTTTTCTATCGTTTACAATATCATGTAAAAAGGATAAAAACACGGAAGAAGTAACAAATGTTGCCCAAACACCTGAAAATAAAGTTATTCAGGAAGCACTTCGTATGATGCAACAAGCACCTCCATTAGCCAAAGACGAACGAGCTCTTTTAGATGAGTTGCAAGTCATGGCAAAAGATATTGATGTCTATTATAAAGGTGTTGATGAAGAAATAGGTTGGGAAGCCAAATACAATAAGATTCGTCAAAATATGCATAATAGAGTAGATGAAGCGGCAGCGAAAGCATCTATTTTATATAATGGAAATGAGGGCAAAATTATTCTTGCTAAAAACTCTTACGTCTTAATGAGTTATCATTTTTTAGAACGCTATATGAGTGAGTTTATGTGGACAAAATTGGGGCTTTTTGCTGCAAATGATGTACGTTTCGGTATTGCGTTGTGCTATACTATGCGGGAAGTATTGGAGATGACCAAGTTAAAGTTGCCGGTTGAAGGTATAGAGGATATGGATATGTCCCAAGTACTGTACGAGTCTGCCCGTATTTTAATGACTGGTCAAATCAATGTATTTACGGATATTGGAGCTTTGGGTTTATTAAATCACAAATATGGGCCGGAGCCTTTTATCAATGAAACTTGGTTGACACAGGAAGCACGCAATGGATATACCATTCAAAAACAAGCACAAAAAGCTTTGGCAGACGGAAATATTGATACTTACCAAGATTTACAGACCGAAGCTGCAATCTGGTTTGGAGCACATGAACAATTATACACCTTAGATCCATTATGGAGTACGGATATTATGGGAATGTTTGCGGATTTGAATATCAAAGTACACAATGCTACCAAAGGAGAAATTGCGGTCTTTGGAGATTTGTTTATTGGAGTAAACAAGTTGACACAGGCATTACAAGGCTATATGATAAAACTTCCTATGGATGTACATGACTTGAGAATAGGCTCACATCGCGTAGGAATTGCTATTAATGGCTTTAACACTTTAAACAGGCTGAGAAAAGATAAGAAGTGGAAAAATTGGGTGGAAATGTCTGAAAATAGATTGGGAGATCAAAAAGGTATTTATAATATAAAAGGCTTTATGCCCTAAACCGTTTAAAGAAAAAAACAGAGGCTGTCTGAAAAGTTTTAGACAGTCTCTTTAGAGACTTTTTTGTTAAAAATTAGTTTTTATTTTACCAAATAACAACGGCATTTTTATTAGGCTCACAACTAAAAGCCTTGAAAAACTCGTCGATATTGGAAAGTGTCACATTGATTCTTGCTTTTGCCGGAGAATGTGGATCTACCGTAATCAATTGTTTGAGAATTTCATCAGTGGAATTATTTCTCCAAACTTTTGCCCAACCATAGAAAAACCTTTGTTTAAAATTCAAACCATTGACCAATGGTGGTTCAGGTTTGTTTTTATATTCTTTCATCAAGGCATTATAACTTAAAATAATTCCGCCTTGGTCGGCAATGTTTTCACCGAGCGTGAATTTACCGTTGACAAAAATACCCGGTAAGATTTCAAATTTGCTATACTCATCAGCTAATTGTTCAGTCAGTGCATTAAACTTTTCTCTGTCCTGCGGTTTCCACCAATCTCTCAAATTTCCGTCCGCATCAAACTTTGAACCTTGATCATCGAAACCATGTGAAAATTCGTGACCTATCACAGCGCCGATGCCGCCATAGTTGACTGCATCATCAGCCTGAGGATTGTAAAAAGGTGCTTGTAAAATACCGGCAGGAAATACAATCTCGTTTTGTAGTGGATTATAATAAGCATTGACGGTCTGAGGATTCATCATCCACTCTTCTTTATCTACTTCTTTCCCATATTTTGATAAGTTTTTTTGAATTTCGAAATGGTTGATTTTCATTACGTTTTCAAATAATTTATCTGCTTGAATATCAATAGAAGTATAATCTGTCCACTTGTTAGGATAACCTATTTTGTATGTAAAAGTACTTAATTTCTGAAGTGCTTCTTGCTTGGTAGAGTCTGACATCCATGTCAAACCTTCGATTCTGTCTTTGAATGCAGAACGCATATTTTCTATCATGTGTTCTACCTTTTCTTTTGATTCTTTTGGAAAGTATTTATCTGCGTACACTCTACCGACAGATTCACCTAAAAGCCCATTGATACGAGAGATTACTCTTTCATCCATTGGTTTTTGTTCTTTTACACCTGACATGACAGTAGAGAAGAAGTTAAAACCCTCTTTTTCTAACTCTTCAGTTAAGTATTGGGATTTATTTGCAACCAAATGAAATTTCATATAATCTTTCCAATCTTTCAAAGAGAAACTATTGATAAGCGTTTGATATTCTTTGAGCATTTCAGGATTGGTCACGATGACCTCATTTGCTTGAATATTGATGGAGTTAAAATATTGTGTCCAATGAACGGCACTTGAAAGCTCTTTTAATTGATCCAAAGAAAATTTGTTGTAAATCTTAAACGGATTTCTCATTTCCTCTTTTGGCAGATGTAGTTTTGCAGTAGCAATTTCTATCTCTAAAATCTTATGAGCTATCTTGTCAGATTTCTTTTTGCTGTTGCCCAAAATCCTTTCAACGCGTGATATATATTTTTCATATTCATTTCTGATATGAGTTTTATCCTCATCATTTGAAAGGTAATAATCTCTGTCACCCAACATCAAGCCGGATTGAGAAAGATAAAAAGTATTGAGTTTGGAGTTCATCAAATCAGCTTCTACTCCACCTTCTATCGGTAAGCTTGTCCCCGGAATTAAATTATTGAGTATGATGAGGTTGTTAAAAGAAATTGCATTGTCAATGGATTTGAAAAATGGTTTTAATGGACTGATACCCAATTTGTTTCTCGTTTTGACATCCATCATAGATTTATATAAATCGCTGATTTGTTGTTGATAGGTATTTTTAGGATAAGTCTTTTCAGATAACTCATCAATGATTTGATTTACCTTTTTTTCGTTGTCTTTATTCAAAATATTAAAAACGCCCCATCTGCTTTCAGTGGGAGGAACGGGGTTTTCAGCTTTCCACTTAGCATTCATATAAGTGTCAAAATCTTCACATGGACTTACCTGTGCTGAAACTTGCTCTTCGGCTTTTAATAAAAAACTTATTAAAAAAGCCAACGAAAGAGCTATAAATGTTTTCGTTGTTTTCATCGCTATCGATTAGAATGTATTTTTTAAAATTTTTGCAAAGGTAAACTTTAGCTATTTGTTAAAAAGCTCGTTTAACCTATTATAACCTTTAAATGTCAGATTTGTAACCATTTAGAAGTGATTCTAAAAATCATTATAATGCCAAAAATAACAAGGAGTACACCCAAGCAAACTCTTACAAAAGAGAGACGGGACGTGTTAATCTTTTTTATAATAAAATGGGCTGAAAATATTTTAAAAATGTCACCCATAATGACTGTTGCAAATAAACTCGAATAAAAAGTAATACAAAGTGGTTACTTTTATCCTTTATCTGTGTGGCTATTGCTGCCCAAAAAGCGATCACAAAAGGATTAAAAATATTGATTAGAAATCCTTTCCAAAAGAGTCCTTTTGTTTTGGGTGCTGATATCTTTTGGTTGAAAATATTTTCTTCTCTACGATGTATAGATTGAATCCCTATCCCTATCAGACCCAGCGCAAGGACATATCCCCATCTGATATCAATTTCTTCTAAAGATGGAAGTAGGGTCGAAATACTCAAAATCATGATGACAGCATAGATAAGATCACCCGACCACATACCTGCCGCCAAACGAAAGGCACTCATTTTACCACTTTTGATGGTTTCCTCCATGATGAGAACAAAGACCGGGCCGACCATGAAGAAGAGGATGATACCGAGTTGTACACCTAAAAATACTGCCATCTAACGGCAATATTACGAATTTTAATACGAACAATTTTTTTAAAAGTAGGTTAAAAAAGAAAGGCATTTGACTATTTGAAAGCAAATATTACTTGTCATGGTATCTTTATTACTTTACAAAAAATGTAAATTCATCCTTAAAATAGCGTTTAAGTCATTTTAATTTTAGAACTTAACAATATGGTTCAGTCTGCACAAAACATAATGCCTGAAAATAAACAACCTTTGTCATTTGAAGATTTTAGAAAAGAAATCTTGGATGATTATAAACTGGCTTGTGTAAGTAGAGAAGCCAGTAAAGTAGGACGACGTGAAGTTTTGACAGGGAAAGCTAAATTTGGCATCTTTGGTGGCGGAAAAGAATTGCCACAGATTGCAATGTCAAAAGTTTTTCAAAACGGTGATTTTAGAGCAGGATATTACAGAGACCAAACTTTTTTCTTAGCATCAGGTATTCTGACAGTGAAACAACTCTTTGCACAACTCTATGCAAATCCGGGACTTGCTGCCGAACCACAATCCGCAGGAAGGCAGATGAACAATCATTTTGCCACAAGGAGCTTGAATCCTGATGGTACTTGGAAAAATCTGACACAGCAGAAAAACTCTGCCGCCGATAACTCACCGACTGCTAATCAGATGTTGCGCTCTTTGGGTTTGGCTTTGGCTTCTAAAAAATATCGAGAGCTAAATGATATCTTAGAAGATGAAAGATTTTCCGTCAATGGAAATGAAGTTTGCTTTGTGACTATCGGAGATGCCAGCACTTCCGAAGGTATCTTTTGGGAAGTGGTCAATGCAGCCACATTACAGCAAGTACCTTTGATTATCAATGTGTGGGACGATGGGTACGGAATTTCTGTTCCCAAAGAATTACAGACTGCAAAAGGTTCTATATCCGAAGCTTTAAGCGGTTTTGGAAAGGGAGATCAAACCAAAGGGTTGAAGATTATAAAAGTCAAGGGTTGGGACTATGTGGCTTTAGTCAAAGCTTATAAAGATGTCATCAACGAAGTGAGAGAAAAACATCAACCTGTTTTATTTCACATAGAAGAACTCACTCAATATCAAGGACATTCTACCTCCGGATCACATGAGCGTTACAAGTCGGAGGAAAGACTGGCTTGGGAAAAAGAGTACGATGGCATACAACAGATGCGCAAATGGATTTTGGCGAAAAACTTAGCCACAGATGAAGAAATCTTATCTTTAGAATCAGAGGCTAAAAAATTAGTTGCTCACGAACAAAAAGAAGCGTGGAATGAATTTTATACGCCGATAAAAGAAGAATTTGATTATGCACTTGATATTGTCAAAACGCTTAAAGAAAAATCTCAATTCAAAACTAAAATTGAAGATATTATTTATGATGCAGAAAAACTGATAGAACCCTCGCGTAGAGATTATCTCAAATTCGTACATCAGGTTTTGACAATTACTAATCAGGAGTCTATTGCAGAAAAAGAGACTTTGCACAAATGGTACAACGAATGTATCATGGTCAACAAAGAAAGGTACAGTTCTTATCAATACACTAACTCTGCTGACTCACCTTTAAAACAAGTTATCGTACCTGTGGAATATGCAGAAAAGCCTAAAATATTGTGTGGTTTTCAAGTTTTATACTTTTGTTTCGATGCTAATCTGACCAGAGATCCCGGCATTATTGCCTTTGGTGAAGATGTGGGTAAAATCGGCGATGTCAATCAAGCTTTTAGAGACTTACAAGAAAAACATGGTGAGAAAAGAGTGTATGACACGGGCATACGTGAAGCCAGTATCATCGGTGAGGGAATAGGTATGGCGATGCGAGGCTTGCGACCGATAGCCGAAATTCAATATTTAGATTATCTGCTCTATGGAATTTCACCTTTGTCTGATGACTTAGCTTGTCTGTCATATCGGACTAAAGGCGGGCAAAAAGCACCTTTGATTATCCGTACGAGAGGTCACAGATTAGAGGGCATTTGGCATACAGGTTCACCGCTGAGCTATATCTTGGGAACTTTACGGGGTATGCATGTGTGTGTGCCGAGAAATATGACACAAGCTGCCGGATTTTATAATCTGTTGCTACGAGGAGATGAGCCTGCCTTGGTGATAGAATGTTTGAATGGTTATCGACTCAAAGAGAAAATCCCTTCTAATCCGGGTGATTTTACGGTACCACTTGGTGTGCCTGAAGTACTGAAAGAAGGAAAAGACGTCACCTTGGTGACTTATGGTTCATGTGTCAGAGTGGCGAAAGAAGCCGTGATTCGCTTACAGACCATCGGTATAGATGTGGAACTTATAGATGTGCAAACTTTATTGCCTTTTGACCTACATCATCAGATAGAAAAGTCTGTACAAAAGACGAACAGGCTCGTGTTTTTAGATGAAGATGTTCAAGGTGGTGCAAGTGCGTATATGATGGAAAGAGCTTTGTCAGATCAGAATATCTTTGACTATTTAGAAAGTAAACCTTTGTGTATCAGTGCAGAATCACATCGTTCGGCTTTCGGTAATGATGGCGACTATTTCAGTAAACCGAATGCGGAAGATATTTTCAATACGATTTATGCTGTTATGCGTGAGTCTTATCCTCATCGTTTTCCAGATTTGGGATTTATTGCGATGAAGTAGATTTAGATAATTCCCTGTTAAAGTTATGCACGATGAAAAGCATTCTCTTTAGTTGGTATTCCATTATCAACTGATTTAACTATATAAGTTTTGTTTGAGTGGCATAAAAATCTTGTTCAAATATGGTAGGACATAAACCATCTTCAACAAGAATCCTCCTTATAGTACTGAGTTAAACCCTACAGAACAGATATGGTGGTATATTAAAAGAGATTTAAAACAATGTATTCATTAAGAGAGAGGCCCAAATATAGTATTAAATATGTCCCCGCAAATCTTAAAATCAATTACTTCTAATCATTATCATAAATGAAATCATAAATGAAATCATTAATGAAATATTATAGTTTGATTTACTGCAAGCTTAGTTCATATTATACTATGTTCATTTCTTGAACTTTAAAAAGAGGCGTACATAAAATTCGTTAAAAATTATTATTTAAAATGATTGTATATACAACTGTCTTAAATAAGTATATCTTTGAACTAAATAATTTTTTTATGAAAAGAGCATTTTTAGCATTTGGATTGGGTGCATTCTTGTTAGCCTCGTGCGTGGACAATCCGGAAGGGGTAAAAGCGGAGGTACAAGATGCCGTAGAAGTTGAAGAAGCAATTGGAAATGAGTTAACCATTAACACAAAAGCATCAACCATCGAATGGACAGGAAGAAAGGTAAGTGCCACACATCACGGTCTTATAAAAATAGAAGCCGGCGATGTTGTCATAGCCGGAGATCATTTGATTGGCGGACGTTTTATAATTGACATGGCATCACTCGAAAACTTAGACCAACAAGGTGAATGGAAAGGGAAATTGGAAGGTCACTTAAAATCAGAAGATTTCTTTGGTGTGGAGAGTTATCCTCAGGCAATACTTGAAATTACCAATGTCAATGGAAACGGAGTTGGCACTGTTACTATTTCTGCCAATCTGACCATTAAAGACATTACCAAAAACGTCACTTTTGAAGCACAAGTTCTAAAGATTACGGAAGATTCATTCACAGCAACAGCCGATTTCAATATCAATAGATTTGATTGGGGAATCGAATATCCGGGGAAAGCTGATGATCTTATCAGTAAAGAAATCAACTTCAAAATTAATATCAATGCAGGCGTTAGCGAAGAAGCATAAGATAAACGCCTAAATAAAAAGTCTTAATAAAAAAAAAGAGGCTGTCCGAACGGATGGCCTCTTTTTTTTATATTTCGAGTATATACTATTTATATAATTATGTCTTTATACTTTCCATCTTTTTCGATGGGAATGATCTGTTTTCGATGTAAGGATACTCATTTATTTATGTAGCAAGTAAATTCTAAGAAAAACAAACAAAAGTGTATTTATTTGATTTTGCTTCTATTTTAGTACCATCAATATATTAAACTTCAAGACTTACATAGCCCTTCTCTACCAATATCTTTACAATCTCTGCAAACAAATTTTTGATATGCTCTTTTAATATTTTTCCTCTAAAGTCGTTAATCGTTCTAAAATCAGGAGTAGAGTTCCCTGCAATATACATAAAATGAATATTTTCGGTAAGGGCTTTGCTATCTTTCTGCAAGAATAAATATTGGATAAATAGGCGTAAAACTGCACTTTAATCATCATTCTTGGATGATATGCAGAACAGCCACCTCCTTTATATATTTTTAATATGTTGTTTATATCCAAAGCATCAACTACGGCACTTACTAATCGTACAGGATGGTTTTCTGCTATCCTATCAAAGATATCTTCAGGGAAAAGTGATGGAGAATGAAGTGGAAGGCTTTTAAAAGATACTTTGCTCATTTTTATTGAATTACCATACAATGTCATGACAATCAATTAAATAAACAAGTTAAAAATAGATATTTAAAACAAAAGAGGCTGTCCGAAAAATTTCGGACAGCCTCTTTTGTTAGAATCTGAAAAGAAAAACTGATGAATGACGAGCATAACTTCAACCTCTGAAATTACGCTAATAGTTCTTAAATGAGTTCGGTAATTCCCTTGTCGGATAAACCGAGTCCGATTCACATCGGATTGAGACCCGCCCTACCTCACAAAATCCCTATAATTTTTTAAATGTTAGGTTGACATGCAAGATAGTCACTCATCAGTGATTTAAAGTTAGACATTTTAGTTCTAAAAAACAAAGAATTTAGCTTTTTTATTCAGCATCTATAAGATTACACGATAATGGTTAGCCATAAACAATGAAAAGTAAGTACATAAATTCAAAAAGACTTAAAAGTAATTTATCCTGTAATTTGCTACTAAAAACGTATCTTTGCACTCTCAAAAAACTCTTATGCTCGACAAATTACAAGCCATAGAAATCAGATATAAAGATTTGGAAATGCAACTCAGCGATCCTGATGTGGTGGGTGATTTATCCAAATTTAAAAAAATAAGCAAAGAGTATAAGGATTTAGAACCTATTGTCAAGGCTTACCACCGATATGTAGAAATTCAAAGAAATCTTACATACAACAAAGAAATCTTGGAGACCGAAGATGACCAAGATTTGCGAGATATGGCCAAAGAAGAATCTGCAACCTTAGAAGATGAATTAGAATCTTTAGAACAAGATATCAGACAACTTTTAATCCCCAAAGATCCAGGTGATGAAAAAAACGTCATCTTGGAAATCAGAGCAGGGACCGGTGGAGATGAGGCCAGCCTTTTTGCAGGTGATCTTTTAAAAATGTACAAAAAGTACTGTGATAACAAAGGTTGGACGTATGAGGTTATCAATGACAATCCAGGCACTTCCGGCGGTTACAAAGAGGTCATTATGAATATTGAAGGAGATGGTGCTTATGGCGTATTAAAATACGAGTCCGGTGTCCATCGTGTACAAAGAGTACCTGAAACAGAATCTCAGGGAAGAGTACATACATCTGCCGCAACTGTTGCCGTCTTGCCCGAAGCAGAAGAAGTGGACGTAGAAATCAACATGAATGATATCAAAAAAGATGTCTTTAGAGCGAGTGGAGCGGGTGGACAGCACGTCAATAAAACTGAGTCTGCCGTGAGATTGACTCACCTTCCTACGGGAATCATTGCAGAATGTCAGGATGGTCGTTCACAAATCAAAAACTTTGAAAGTGCATTAAAGGTTTTGAGGACAAGGATTTACGAAAAGGCGATAGCCGAACATCAAGAAAAAATTGCAAAAGAAAGAAAAACCTTGGTATCAACCGGAGATAGATCGGCAAAAATCCGCACCTACAACTGGCCGCAAGGTCGTGTCACCGACCATAGAATCAATCTGACTGTCTATAACTTGGAAAATGTCATCAATGGGGAAATTCAAGAATTTATAGACAAACTTATTTTTGAAGAAAATACTGAGAAATTAAGAGTAGGCGGTCTCTAATCTTTTCGGTTAGTTAGATGGTTTCAAGAAGACAGATCCAATTCCTCTTTTTAATTCAATTTCCGTTAATGCTCCTTTTGTATAGCGGTAGATACTGGTAGTACCATCGGGCTGTAAGTATTGATAGACTCCGACGGCCACATTTTTAAGAGGCAAGAACTCTCCTATCCTCTCTACAAAGACCTCTTTCACCCCCTTTGGTTCCTTGAAATAAAGCATGACACTGGAAAAAGAAATATTATTATCCAAAGAATGATTGTTGCCATTGTATGAGATATTGTAATTACTACCTTTCTTTTCAACCGTTGTCACTATATTTTCTTTATTCTTGTCACTTGTATATAGCGATTTTACCATCGAACCCAATTTAAATAAAACATCAAAGCTCACTCTTGCCGATTCTTTTATAAAAAGTACTTTCGCCTCACTTTCACTCTTTATCAAATATCTTTCACCTTCATTATTAATAATTTTTTGTAAGCTCATTTCACCTATTTTTTTATTCAATAGGATGACATCAAAAGTATATTTTTGCGCAAAAACACCTTGGACAAAGATGAGGACGAAGATTAAAGAAAGCATTCTTTTCATAATACATAGTTTTCAGTAACAAATATCACTATTTATAGGTACTAAACAAATATACAACTACTTATTTTTAATGATTTTCCATTTTTATTTTAATTAACTATTTACCTTAGCTTTGTAATTTCAAAAATTAACGAAAGTGATGATTAATACTTCTACCAAGTCTATGCCATTCGTATTATTGATAAGTTTTATTTTCTTCCCAAACTGGAATTTAAAAGCACAAATCAATACCCAAGTGAGAGAAATACAAACCAACAAGGATCAGATTCAGACTGAATATGCATTTACTGTAGCCCATATTACAGATATTCATATCGGTGAAGGCATAGATGATTTCGGAACTCCGGGTTTTCTCAAAGACACCCTGCCATCGGGCATAGAAAGTCAACCTTTGATAAGTTTATTTAGTGTAGTTAATTGGATCAACGAGAATAAAGATACCGAAGATATCCGCTTTGTGGTAGTAACCGGAGATATCACTGGTAGTGCAGAAGAATCTGAATATAGAAAAGCAAAAGAAATTCTGGATCGATTGACATTACCTTATGTCGTACTGATTGGCAATCACGATATTTGGCCTTATATCAATTATGGCAATGAAGCCGAATATGCTTACGGTGATTCATTGATGATGGCAGTTTTTGAAGATAATTTCCAAAAAAACAAACTGTTTTTTGATGCTTGGGACGATGGCACCAGATTGACGAAAACCTATGATGAAGAATCCGGACATTTTCAAAATTTAATCAACTTTTCATTTGCGTACAAAGGTCACACATTTATAAGCTTAGATTGGAATCCGAGATACCATGTCAGAAAAGCCGAACCCGGTATCGGTCCTGAGCCTTCTTTACACGATTATGTAGGAGGTACTCTTCCTTGGTTTGTAAGTCAATTAGAACATCCATTGGTGGAAGGTAAAAAAAACATAGTTGTCATGTCTCATCATCCACCTCAAAGAGATATTTCAGCTCTCTTTAATTTTGGCTTTACTGTGGATCAATATGAAAAATTATCGCAAAGCATACTTCCATTTAAGGAAAAGACTAGCCTTTGGCTGGCAGGTCATGTACATAGAAGTAGTAGCTATACAATGCGTACAATGGGTTCTGAAATCAAAATAATGGATGTCAGAGAGACCGCATCTAATAAAGAATACAGCAACGGTTTAGTGACTTTAATAAGAATTAATCAGGTGACACCTGTTACAACCGGTATTCAGACAAACACCCTATCTGACCAAATTAAAATCTATCCCAATCCCTCTTATACTTATCTAAATATCAATGTAAAAGGTTTAGATTTCAAAAATGTAGAAGTATATGATTTGAGTGGGGCAAAAGTTTTATCTAAGGAAGTGTCCATTACTAACAATATTCCGTTTCAAATAGATATTTCCGTTTTGCCACAGGGCTTATATGTTTTGCAAATCAATGGTGATAACTTTTCTACTCAAAAGCGTTTCGCAAAATTGGACTAAAATTGATGTACCAATGTACCAATGTAATAATGTATTTGTTACTGTCTGAGGAAAGTAGTATCCAAGCTCTTGTCTTCCAAAAATCTCGAAAGTTTATACTCCTTGAGTGTTTTCTTTAACCTATCTTTAATCGGTTTCATTTCATGGTGAATCGGACACGGATAGTCACCACCGCATTCCGGCAAGCCTAATGTACATTGATCTAATAACCTATCTCCATCGACAGCTCTTACGATATCGTCTAAAGTATAATTGAGTTCTTTTTCAGTCATATAGAAACCACCATTCAGACCTTTTACTGATTGCACAAAGTTTAACTTTCTCAAATCCTGCAAAATTTTTGCAGTAAAAGATTGCGGACTATTCAATCCTTCTGCGACATCTTTAATCTTGACTTTCTCGCCATTCGGAGAATTTCGGGTTACGTATATCAATGCTCTGATGGCATACTCACAAGTTTTAGAAAACATAAACTCCCTTTACTTTAAAAACATAAATATAATTGTTTAAAAAGACATTTAAGTCTTATTTGTATAATTCTTAAAAAACTTGTCGGGAAAATATTTGTTATGACCAAAAGAATAGTTTATCAATTTGTAATTCTAATCAATTTCAAATTTTTTACTCATCCGCAACTCGTTTGTGTAGGTTTCCCACTTTTTGAGTGTTTCTTGGAATCCTTTAGGCAACTCCGAAGTAAAATTTAATTCTTGATGAGTTGTTGGATGAACAAATCCTATACTCCAGGCATGTAAAGCTTGGGTAGTCTGCAACTTGAAACAGTTGTTTACAAATTGCTTGTACTTTGTAAATATTGTACCAAAAACTATCTTATCACCTCCGTAAGTAACATCATTAAATACTGGATGTCCAATATATTTCATGTGCACTCGAATTTGATGTGTACGTCCGGTCTCTAAGTGGCATTTTATCAATGTTACATACCCAAACCTTTGAATCACCTCATAATTTGTAGCAGCCCATTTGCCCTGAATTTCGTCTTTATCTACATAAAATTTCAATCTGTTTTTTGGATTCCTTGCTATATTACCTACGACTCTACCATGATCTTCCTCAATATTTCCCCAAACCAAAGCAATATATTCTCTTTTAATTGTACGATCAAAAAACTGTTTGGCAAGAAATTGTAATGCAAATTCAGTTTTCCCTGCCACCAAAAGTCCGGTAGTATCTTTATCCAATCGGTGTACAATTCCGGGACGTTGATTGCCGTTAATTTCCGGCCAACTACTTTTTAAATACATCAAGCCATTAACAAGTGTACCTGTCTTATTGCCAAAACCCGGATGTACGACAAGACCGGCTCTCTTATTGATAACAATAATTTCTTCATCCTCATAAACAATATCCAAGTGCAGGTTTTCAGGTTGAATAGTGTGAAAATCTTCTTCGTATTGTATAAATATCTGAATGACATCAAAAGGTTGTACCTTGTAACTCGGCTTCACAATCTTGTCATTTACCTTCAGATTGCCTGTCTTAATAGCTATTTGTACTTTATTTCGGCTAATATTGGCAATCTTATCCTGTATGAATTTATCAACTCGAATAGGGGCTTGTCCTTTATCTACCACAATTTTCAAATGTTCGATGAGTGATTCATCTACTTCATCATCAAGCTCTTCTTCGATATTCTCATCTAAGTTTTTGGTCATAAATCAAAAGTAAGCGCTTTTTATAAAACAGGTCATATTATTTTAATACTTTAGTAGGAGATTTTAATTATTTTCAAACTATGATATCAGCACTAACACAAAATAACGAGAAACAAGTTATTCATTTTCTACAGGATTTTGAGGTGTCGGCTCAAACCGTTTTTAACTTCTTTAGTGTGCATGAAAATTGGGGTAAATTCTTACCTGCCGCTGTCAAATGCATACAGTTTGGCGAAGACCCGCGTGATGCAAACAGTAAAGGTTCTGTCAGACGTATCATAGCATTCCCTATTGTGATTGAAGAGACTGTCACTCAATATATTCCATATCAATTTATCGAATACAAACTTACTTATGGTTTCGGTGTAAAAAATCATTTGGGCATCATGAACTTTATTGAAACCGATACCAACAAATGTCGATTGGACTATCAGATAGAATTTCAACCCGTCATACCTTTTTCCGGTTTTGTCATCAAAAATTTATTAGAAAAAATCATGGGGCAAGGTGTCAGAGATGTCGCACATAAGCTACGAATCAATCCTAATTTCTAATTTTTGAGTACCCCTTTTCTAGTATTGAGATTACTCAGAATAAGTATTGGATTTTATTCTTATAGTGTCTTGGTTCTTGAATCTTGGCTCTAAATATATTTCTGCATCAAACCAAGTAGCTCATCGTTTTCAGCCTTGGTACCAATGGTAATTCTGATTCCACCTTTACACATCGGAGTGGTATCTCTATTTCTGACCACTACATTGTGATTTGTAAGATAACGATATAAATCATTGGGATTTTCAACCCTTATCAATACAAAATTAGTGTCAGTAGGGATAATTTCTTTTACATAGGAGAAACCTTTGAGAGCATTGATAACACGTTTGCGTTGTTCTTTGATTTCTTCCACCATTACCAGCTTTTCTTTCTCGTTATTCAAAGCTTTAAGCGCTGCCTCCTGTGCCAGCTTACTGACATTATACGGTGGTTTTATGGCAGTCAGAATACGGATAATCTCTTCCGATGCAAAAGCAAGACCTACTCTGATCGCTGCCATACCCCAAGCTTTGGACAAAGTCTGCAATACGACCATATTAGGATATTGTGATAGTTTTTTACTCCATGATGCAACAGGTGAAAAATCTATGTATGCCTCATCTATGACAACTAATCCTTCAAAATTTTCCGAAATTTTTGTGATATCTTCTTCATACAAGAGGTTTCCTGTCGGATTGTTTGGACTACAAAGAAAAATCATCTTGGTATGACTATCTATTGCATTGAGAACTTCATCTACTTTCAGTTGAAAATTTACATTCAACAAGACTTCTTTCAATTGGATATTATTGAGTTCGGCAGAAGTCTGATACATACCGTAAGTCGGTGGGCAGATAATCACATTGTCTTGTCCCGGTTCACAAAAAGCACGATACAGTAAATCAATGGCTTCATCACTTCCATTACCGACAAAAATATTTTCAGGTGGAATACCTTTTATTCTATACAGTGCGTGTTTGACTTGTTTTTGGAGTGGATCCGGATATCTGTTTAAATCTTCACCGGAAGCCGAACCAAAAGAATTTTCATTCGCATCCAAAAAGATGGCATTATGACCTGTATATTCTGTTCTGGCAGATGAATATGCTTTAAAACTTCTCAAGTGTGGACGCAACAATTGGCGGACATCTATCTTCATCTTCTTTATTTTTACAAGTTTTTTAAACGAATGGAAACAGCATTTTTGTGAGCATCTAACTCCTCTGCACCTGCCATGATTTCCACAGCTTTTCCAATATTTCTGAGGCCTTCCTCTGTTACTTTTTGGAAAGTAATCTTTTTGATAAAAGTGTCTATTGAGACACCACTATAAGCCGTCGCATATCCATTAGTCGGTAATGTGTGATTCGTACCGGAAGCATAATCACCCAAAGATTCACAAGAGAGATTGCCTAAAAATACAGAACCTGCATTGATTACTTTTTCTGCTAAAAATTCAGGGTTTTCCACTGCGAGAATCAAGTGTTCGGGTGCATAAGCATTGCTCATTTCCATTGCCTGTTCCAAATCTTCTACTAATATCAATCTGCTATTACCCAAAGACATAGCGGCATACTCTTTTCTTGGAAGTCGCTCTAACTGTTGATTGATTTCTTTTTCTACTTGGTTTAATATTTCACGTGAGTCAGTAAAAAGTATCACTTGACTGTCTTTACCATGCTCAGCTTGTGACAACAAATCTGCTGCTATATAAGCCGGATTTGCAGTCTGATCAGCAATCACAGCTACTTCCGAAGGACCGGCAGGCATATCAATAGCTACATTGTGCTTTAAGGCCAATTGTTTGGCAGCCATCACATATTGATTTCCCGGCCCGAAAATCTTATATACTTTAGATATCGTTTCAGTACCAAAGGTCATCGCAGCGACAGCCTGTGCCCCACCCGCTTTAAATATCTTATGAACTCCTGTAAGTTTTGCAGCATAAATAATCGCCGGATGTATTTTACCTGACTTATTCGGTGGTGAACACAAAACAATTTCCTTACATCCTACTAAGTTTGCAGGAATAGCCAACATCAAAACAGTAGAAAATAAAGGTGCAGTACCACCCGGTATATACAAACCTATTTTCTCTATAGCTACCGATTTCCTCCAACATTTGACACCGGGCATCGTTTCTACAACAGGCTCTTGTATCAACTGTGAGCTATGAAATTTCTTAATATTTTGTGCTGCTAAGTGAATAGCAGATTTGAGTTCTTCGTCTAATAAGTCATCAACTTCTTCCCATTCTGTCAGGCTAAGTTCAATTACATCTAACTTGACACCATCAAACTTTTCAGCAAAAGTTTTCAAGGCTTCATCACCTTTCTCTTTCACTTCATTCATGATGGGTGCGACTCTTTTATCTATCTCTTCTAATGATAACACAGGACGAGCCAAAAGAGATGGCCACACAGATTGATCAGGGAATTCTACTTTTTTCATGGAATTAGTAGATTAGTTTTTCTATCGGCATAATCAAAATACCTTCTGCACCGGCAGCTTTGATTTGTTCGATTTTTTCCCAAAAATCATGCTCGTTAATCACAGAATGTACCGAACTCCAACCTTCTTTCGCAAGAGATTGTACGGTGGGACTATTGATACCCGGAAGTAGAGAAATAATTTTATCCAAACTTTCGTTCGGTGCATTGAGCAAAATATATTTTGTCTTTTTAGCTTTCCTGACAGAAGTTAATCTAAACATCAATTTGTCTAGAATTTCTCTTTTCTCATTTGACAAATGAGGATAACTAATTAGAACTGCTTGAGAGTTAAAAATCTCTTCTACCTCTTTCAGTCCATTACTCAGCAAAGTACTTCCTGTACTGACAATATCACAAATCGCATCTGCCAAACCGATGTTAGGTGCAATTTCTACGGAACCACTGATTTCGTGTATCTGTGCTTGGATATGATTCTCTTCCAAATACTTACTCAAAAGTCTGGGATAAGAAGTAGCGATGGATTTTCCATCTAAATCTTTTACACTGCGATAAGTTTCACCTCTAGGAATAGCGATAGACAATCGACATCTGCTAAAACCAAGTTGAGTGATGACATCCACTTTTTTCGCAGATTCCACCAAAACGTTTTCTCCCACGATTCCGATATCTGCAACACCATCTTCTATATATCCGGGAATATCATCATCTCTTAAAAAAAGGATTTCTATCGGAAAATCATAAGCCTTACTGGTCAATCGCCCGTTTCCACTTGGAAAGCTAATATCACATTCGTTTATGAGTTCAATAGATTTCTCGCTTAATCTCCCTTTTTTCTGGATAGCTAATTTCAGTTTTCCCATAGAGTACAAAACTAAGTAATCTATTATGAAAAGCTTTTATTTTTGATGGGTTTTGAATTAAATCTAAATTAAATACGCATTCAGTATTGATTAGACTTTATCCAACAAAATCCACTTTATGCCAATTCAGCCTTAAATCCGGCTTTCTCTATGATAGCCATAATTTCTTAAGCTTTTAAGTTTTTACCTTGCACTGTAACAGCTTGAGGATTAACACTCAAGTCGGCAAACCATTTTCAGACTTTTTAAGGACGGATATCAACATTCCGATTGCAAGTGAAACCACAATCACACCAAGAGAGAGCCATTCAGGAATATCAATCTGATGTGAAATTATCATTTTTATTCCTACAAATGCTAATATTACAATCAAGCTATAACTGATATATTTAAACTTATCCAACATCCCTACTATCAGAAAAAACATAGACCTCAATCCCATAATTGCTAATATATTAGAACTAAAGACAATAAATGGATCAGTAGTCACAGCTAAAATTGCAGGAATACTATCTATAGCAAAAAACACATCCGTCAATTCTATAATAATTAAGGCTACAAATAAAGGTGTGGCATGCCTAATTCCATTTTTTGTGATAAAAAACTTTTCATTTTCAACTTCATTTGTAACTGGATACACCTTCTTTATCCAGTGATAAATCTTTGATTTTCGGGGATCTTTCTCATCGTTATGTGACAATAACATTTTAAGAGCTGTCAAGATTAAAAATATCCCGAAAACATATATCATCCAACTAAATTTAGTAATCAATGCAACTCCAAAAACTATCATAATAGCTCTGAAAACAATAGCACCTAACACACCATAGAAAAGCACCTCATGTTGATATTTTTTAGGAATAGCAAAAGAAGAAAATATAAGAGCTATAATAAAGATATTATCAACACTTAATGATAATTCAATTAAGTATCCTGTGATATATTTTAACATTGCATTAGTAGGAGTCAATTGAGTGGGGTTTTCTATCCATTCATTTTTAAATGCAAAATAAATAACAATAGAAAAAAGTGATGCCAGTGTCACCCAAACTCCTGTCCATACTGCAGCTTCCTTAGTTTTAATCTCATGCGGATTTCGATTAAAAACACCTAAATCTAGAGCCAAAGCAAATAGTATTACTATTATAAAGACTAACCAAATTATCATTTCAGCTAATTAAATGTAAGAAAAAACCAGATAAACACCCCCAGCAATCATTGCACTTATAGGTATTGTCAGTACCCACGCCCATACTAGACTTACGGTAACTCCCCAACGGACGGCAGAAACTCTTTTAGTCAATCCAACTCCTATAATAGAACCTGTAATAGTATGAGTGGTTGATACAGGTATTCCAAGATGATCTGTTAGAAATAATGTTGCCGCACCTGCTGTCTCTGCACTCACTCCCTCTAAAGATGTAACCTTAGTAATCTTAGTTCCCATGGTTTTAATAATCTTAGAACCACCAGCCAATGTTCCTAAGCCTATTACTAAAAAGGAAGTAAAAGGCACCCATATATAATGTTGTGTAAAATAGCCAAATTGTTCAGACTCATTTAATCCTGTATAAACAGGATCTTGAAGCATTTGAACATGATAATAAATCACAGCAGCCCCAATGATACCCATCACTTTTTGCGCATCATTTAGACCATGTCCAAGGCTAAACAAGCCTGAAGAAAAAAGCTGTAATCGTTTAAAAATCTTCTCAGCTTTGTGAGGGTTGGTATTTTTAAATAAATGAAGAATTAGTGTATTTATGATGATAGCTACCCATGCTCCAATAAAAGGAGCCGAGAAAATAAATAAAAATACCGGCACGACCTTATGGAGATTAATCACTTCAAGGGTAAAAAGCTTATTGATACTTATCCATAACAAACTGATAGCCCCCACCTCCGGCATTAACTCTTTAAAGCTATTATAGTTAAGCATCATAGCGTGTACCAAAGCTGCACCCATAAATCCTCCAATTAAGGTATGGGATGAAGAAGATGGAATTCCAAACCACCATGTAAATAGATTCCACACAATAGCAGCTACAATACCTGAAAAAATAACTTCTAAAGTAATAAAATCTTGAAAAACAATTTCAGCTATGGTATTACCTATTCTAAACTCTCCGATAATATATGCCGCAACAAAAAAGGCTATAAAGTTCCAAAAAGCAGCCCAAACAACAGCCTGAAGTGGAGTCAAAGTCTTTGTGGAAACGACTGTAGCAATAGAATTAGCTGAATCATGAAATCCATTGATAAAATCAAAAACTAGAGATAGAATTACAATTACAATGAGTATAAAAGGCAAATCCATAGATTAAGAATATTTAATCATCACACCTTGAATAATGTATGCCACTGTTTCTGCTTGATCCGTAGCTAATTCTAAATTTTCAAGCACTTTGGTTGTTTTAAAAATATTTATAGCATCATTGGTTTCAAAAAGTTTTACCATTGTTTTTGATAACAATCTATCTGCTTCATTCTCCAATGCATTTACACGGATACAAGCCTCCTTAATCCTATCCATATCTTTAAAGTCTTGAAGCAACGACATAGTAGTCTGGATCTCTTTACAGGCCTCTAAAATAATTTCTGCAAATTGGGAATAAGCATCTAAATAGGGTGCTTTATACAGCACTATATATTCTGTAGATTCGTAGATATAATCTGCTATATCATCCAGTGCTTTTACCAAACTCTGAATATCCTCTCGATCAAATGGAGTTATAAAGTTTCGATTGAGTTCATCATAAACAGTATGGGTGTAATCATCATTTTTGTGTTCGTAAGCTTTCATTAACTCGAGAAAATCATCACTCAAGTTTCCTTTGTTAACTTCAGTTTTAAATTTACCAGCCATTTCAACCAAATTCGTACATATCTGTCCGAAAAGAGAGAAAAACACCTTGTCTTTAGGTTGAAAAAAGTGAAAAAAGTTTCGTATTTTCATATAGTATTAATTAATTAAATTGTATTGTCGAAATCTATATTCTTCTAAAGATTTAGACTGAATTTTGATTCTATCTTTAATGATTAGAGAAAAGGCGGAGGTCGTTATTTTTAATATCCATGCAAATAATTTAGAGCTTGCATCGCTTTGATATTCTATCATTATTATAAATATAATTGAAGACAAAGATAGTATTACCATTTTGAATGATAGCAATACTATCACAAATAAATGTTAATCTTTTGCCTATATTTGTTTCAGTAATTTTAAAAGGTTGGATCTACATTTCAGTAAAAATATAAGCAAAGGACTATATATACGTGATCCTGAGAATACTGTTCTAGGAAAGAAAATATTAAAGAACAGTGTCGAACTCATGCATGAAATAGGTTTTGAGACATTTACTTTTAAAAAGTTAGCTGATAAAATAAATTCTACAGAAGCAGGCATATATCGATATTTTGAAAACAAACACAAACTATTAATCTATTTGACATCATGGTACTTTTGTTGGTTAAAAACATATATAAAATACTTGACGAATAATGTCACAAGTCCGGAGGATAAGCTTAATAAGATAATTGAATTATTAGCCTCTCCTGTTGTAGATGATGAACAGACAATTTATATTGATGAAAGTTTACTTCACCCGGTCATCGTATCTGAAGGTTCAAAGTCATATTTAACCAAGCAAGTCGAAGATGATAATAAACAAAACTTTTTTCAACCTTATAAAGAATTGTGTACATTAATTGGGAATATTATATTGGAATGTAATCCATCTTATAAATTTCCAAAATCTTTAGCTTCTACAATTATTGAAGTAGCACATTTTCAGAACTTTTTCATGCACAATATTTCTTCTCTAACAGATTTTAGCAAGAAGAATGCTAAAGTAGGTTTAGTAGATTTCCTAAAAGACTTAACTTTTTCCAGTATACAAAAGGGCTAAATATATTATTAGATAAACAAACACGAGTTTTAAATCTGCGTGAGGGGCAAAGTGTAGAATCATCTGTTTTTTGCTAACGCAAAAATGACAACAGACCCCAAACCACCGTATTCGCTAAAAGCACACCAATCTTGTATCTTGTTGTTTACTGTATCTTGATTCTTGGTTCTAAAAAAACAGATAGTCGTAGCGGCGACCTGGTCTCTTATGAGTAGTGAGTAATAAGACGGCATCTGATTTAAGTATTATTTTTCATGCAACATCAAAAGTCTCAATACTCATTACTAACGGTCTCAATACTCGTAAAAGACACGCCCAAATCAACAACATTCGCATCCTATCAGCATCTATATTATACTAGTTCAGCTTTAAATCCGGCTTTTTCTATGGTGGCTATAATTTCTTGCACATTTAAGTTCTGCCCTTGCACTGTAACGGTTTTGGGATTGACACTCAAATCGGCAGACCATTTTTCTATCTGCTTCATTTCATCTAAAAAAGGTTTTACTTTCGCTTCACAACCGCTACATTTCAAGCTCGTTTTAAAAGTTAATTCCATCATATTTTCTTTTTGAAACAATATTTTTTGAGGATTGTTTTGACTTATTTAGGATTTAATTGATATAAAAGCTAAGCTCTAATTAAACCATAGACTTATTTTGCAGTCTAATTGAATTATAAAATCTAAATATGAGATATATCAGCGATTATTTGCCAAAATTTTTCACCTTTCTATCTGTATTTTTGTTTACTTTCGCAGGTTTCGCTGGGGCACAAGGATTATCTATTTCAGGTAAAATCACAGACAGCTATTCGAAAGAAGAACTCATCGGAGCAAATATTATACTATTACAACTACCCGATTCAAATACTGTGGGTGGTTCGATTTCTGATATTGACGGTTCTTTTTATATCGCGAATGTCAGAAAAGGAAATTTTGTATTAAAAGCCTCTTATTTAGGTTACAAAGAACTTCTAAGACCCGTGGAAATCAAAGATGAAAATCTAAAACTCAATATCAGCCTTCAAGAAGATGCTACTGTCTTAAAAGAAACTCAAATTGATGCCATTTTACCGAGAATGGTAATGAAAGGTGATACTACGGTGATGAATGCAGGAGCTTTTAAAGTCAATCCTGATGCGGATGCTTCTGATTTAGTCACCAAAATGCCGGGTATCATTATTCAAGACGGTAAAATACAGGCACAAGGCGAAGACGTGAAGAAAGTTTTAGTAGATGGCAAAGAGTTTTTTGGAGATGATGCCATGATGACACTAAAAAACTTGCCGGCTGAAATCATAGACAAAGTACAGATTTATGATAAAATGAGTGACCAGGATGCTTTCACCGGATTCTCAACTGATGAAACAGAAAAGACTATCAATATTGTCACCAAAGAGAAAATTACAGATGGCGTTTTCGGTAGAGTATTTGCCGGATATGGTACAGAGAACAGATATAATGCCGGAGGTAACCTCAACTATTTTAACGAAGATAGAAGATTGTCATTAGTAGGAATGTCTAACAACATCAATATCCAAAACTTTGGTGCAGAAGACTTAATAGGTGTCGCTGCCGGCAAAGGCTCGGCAGGTGGTAGCGGTAGTCGTGGAGGCTTCGGAGGTAGTAGCGGTCGTGGAGGTTTTGGTGGCGGTGGCAACATAGCCGGATTTTTAACACCTGACCGAGGTGGTATCAACTTGACAAACGGTATCGGCTTAAACTATGTAGAAGATTATGGAAAAGCAGATATTGCAGCAAGTTATTTTTACAATAGAGCCAAAAATACCAATAACTCCATCATAGAAAGAGAATACTTGACAGATAATTTCCAACAACTTTATAAGCAGAATGGAAACTCAATCAGCTTTAACAATAATCACAGAATCAATGCTAAAATCGACTATAAAATAGATGACAATAAGTCTTTTACTTTCAGACCACAGTTTAGCTTTCAAAATAATGATTCCAAAAACTTAATTGATGCAGTTACAACTTTGATGAATGACGAGATTTTAAGTAAAAGTAATAACGATAATCAAACTTTGAGCAAAGCCTACAATGTGTCTAACTCCATTTTATACAAAAATAAATTAGGCAAACCGGGAAGAACTATCAGTGTTAATTTAAACACCGGTTATAACAACAGGTCTTCCGATAACTTCCTCACGGCAGAAAACTTTTTCTCTGAAAATATAGACTCACTCATTAGCCAAAATCAATGGGCTGATGCATTTTCAAAAACTATCAATGTCAGCAGTTCCGTTAAATATACCGAACCGATAGGTGAAAGTTCACAGATGCAGTTTGACTACTCACCATCTTACAGACTTTCTACTTCTGACAGATATACTTTCCAATATAATGAAGCAACAAACGATTACACCATCGAAGATTTAAGTTTGAGTAATAAGTTTGAAAATACAAATTGGGTACACAGATTAGGTGTCGGTTATAAGTTTAAATTCAAAGATTTCAGCTTAAATACAACCATGAGTTACCAACAATCTTCTTTGCTCAGCGATAGAACTTATCCTACCGAAACGCAGGTGAATCAATACTATAACAACTTCTTGCCTTCTGCTAATTTGAAATACAAATTCTCAAAAGGGAACAACATCAGTTTATTCTATCGTACAAATGTTAGCACACCGAGTGTCAATCAGTTACAAGATGTTATAGACAACACTAACCCATTGATTTTATCCAGTGGTAATAAAGATTTGAAACAAACTTACAATCACTCTTTAGGTTTGAGATGGAGATTTGCACAAGCTGAAAAAGGTCGTTCTGCATTCATCTATTTGAGTGGAGGCATCAACGCAAATACCATAACGAACTCTACCATTTTGGCAGTGAAAGACACCATGATTACCAGCGGCATTTTACTTCCTGCCGGTGGTCAATACACTCGTCCGGTCAACTTGGACGGCAGTTGGAATTTTAGAAGTTTCGGCGTGTATGGTACACCTTTATTGTTCATGAAAAGTAATCTGAACCTGATGGGCGGCTTTACTTATAACAAGTCACCAAACATCGTCAACGAAGCCATCCATTTCAACAAAACTTACAACTTTAATAGTGGCTTTGTCTTAAGCAGTAATATTAGCGAGAAAATCGATTTCAGACTCGGTTACACAGCGAATTATAATATCGTGAAGTACAGCCAAAGCACTTCCAGAGATAATAATTATTACACCGGATTACTCAATGCTGCGGTAAATTTATTACCGTGGAAAGGTCTGAATTTGACGACGGATATTACCTACAACCACAACTCCGGTTTGCAGTCAAGTTTCAGCACTAATTACGCACTTTGGAACGCAGCAGTCGGCTACAAGTTCCTCAAAAACAATGCTGCCGAGTTCAAACTCCAAGTGTTTGACATCCTTCAAGCAAATAACAATATTTCGCGTACCGTCACCGAAACCTACGTGCAAGACTCTCAGGTCGATTTGCTAGGCAGATATTTCATGCTGCAATTCACCTACAAGTTCAATCAATTTAAAAGTAAAGGGTAAGAATACTCCGTCTCTTAATAGCTACAACAATAAGCTCCTTGACTTTAAGTTTGTTATTTTATCTTCTTAACTTGCAATGCAACAAATCCTTTAGGTGTTCTTTCTTTTTCATAAGTTACTCTATCGTACTCTTTGATAGACTCCAGAAGATTATTAGCATGAACAAAGACTGTTTCTTTTGTAACATCTTCTAATATAAAACCATAAGCCTTTTCATTAGAAAATGATTTAACCACTCCAGTAATTTCTTTTTTCTCTACCTCTATAATTGGTGCTGCACCCAATTGAATATCTTCTAATTTTATGTTACTTCTATTTTGTTTTTCAGGTGGCACATCTGTTGTATTACCAAATTCATCTACATACGCCAACATTTCCTCAAAGCTTTTCCCTTTGTTATTGTTTTGCTTACGCTCTTCTCTTCTCTCAAGCTTATCCAGTTTCTTTTTTGCTTTTTTCTTTTGTCTCTCTTTTTTACTAAAAGTATCCGCCATTTTTGTATAATATATTTATATAGGTTGACTAATTATGATATGTTTCTTTTGATCCACGTGTACGACCGGCACATTAAATCCAATCAGTTTCTGAATATTTTTCAAATCTTCTCTTTGCTCATTTTCGCAAAATGAAACCGCCACTCCTCCTTTACCTGCCCTTCCTGTACGTCCAATTCTATGTACATAGGTTTCCGGCACATGAGGCAAATCAAAATTGATGACATAAGGCAATTCTTCTATATCAATTCCTCTAGCTGCAATATCTGTGGCAACCAAAACTCTTAGAGTTCTATTTTTAAACTGCTCTAAAGCTCTTTGCCTAGCATTTTGAGACTTATTTCCATGTATAGCCGCAGATTTAACTCCTGATTTGTTAAGCAATTTCACGAGCTTGTCTGCACCATGTTTCGTCATAGTAAAAACAAGAGTAGAATGAATAGATTCATTTTTCAACAGGTAAATCAATAAGTTAGGCTTCTCTTTTTTTTCTATATGATAAACAAACTGCTCAACCGTTTCCGCTGTAGTTGCCGCTGGGGTTACAGCTATTTCTACTGCTTGATTTAGGATGGAATATGCAAACTGCCTAATAGATTTAGGCATAGTAGCTGAAAAAAACAAAGTCTGTCTTTTATTTGGAACTAAAGCAATTATTTTCTTGATATCGTGGATAAATCCTATGTCTAACATGTGATCTGCCTCATCTAAAACCAAGGTCTCTATTTTAGAAATATGAACTATACCTTGTCGAATAAGATCCAGCAATCTCCCCGGAGTCGCTATTAAGATATCTACTCCTCTTTTTATTGCCTGTACTTGATTATTTTGCGATACTCCACCAAAAATAGCCAAAGAGCTGACGTTAAGATATTTTGTATATTCCCGAGTGTTATCTTGTATTTGAATAGCTAGCTCTCTGGTAGGTGTCAAAACCAAAGTCCGTATTCCTTTATGTTTAGGATTTTCTTGTATTTTTTGTAAGATAGGTAAGATAAAAGCTGCCGTCTTACCGGTTCCTGTTTGTGCACAGCCCAAAACATCCTTTCCATTTAAAATAATGGGAATCGCTTTACTCTGTATTTCAGTAGCTTTGACATAACCAATATCACTTAGTGCATTTTGTAGCTCTTTTGACAGACAGAGTTCATTAAACAACAAAAGATTAGTAGGAGTTTGTGTATTTTGATTGGAAGAATTGTTTTTCAGGTCTTTTTTCATTTTTTAATTATAGTTGTAAATCGTTTATTCATTTATTACTCAGGATGCAATAAATAAACTATTACAACGAGGAAGTATCATGCTTTAAACTAAATATTTTTTTCATTATTAAATGAGAGCTAATGAAACTTATTAGTCCTAAAGAAACTGTAAAGCAAAAAAATAAATTAAAAAAATTATTATATGCAGAGGCAGTAACCTATCAAGTAATTTGAAAGATACAAAGATACAATAATAAACTTCAATTTTAATAACTTAGTGCAAACTCTGTCATTAAAGAATTACTATGCTTTCTAAAATCCACAGGTTTTAACTTTAAAATTAAGCATCTCAAATACTTTTAACCATCGAATAAAAATAGTTTTCTCTTCGTGCCAACTTATGTCGTCCGAACGAATCATTACAGTCTTTCGGACTTATTTGCAAGTTCAATATTTAATCCCAAAGAGATGTTACTGTTATAAGTCAGTAGCAATGAAACTCTGAAAGGATGAAATGATCATTGCATTCCCACCGATCAAAGGTGTAGAAGACAGGGCGTTCTATCATCAATGTACAAGGCTGATTAGTGTAGCATCCTCTCACATCGTTAATTTGATAAGTTTTTAATTACCCATTCAAATTCATTCGTACAATCCAAAACAGAAAGAAGAAATAGAATTAACAACATATAAGATATAGCGTTTCACATCAAGATTCCTTGTTCTAAAAATACGATCAATTTGTACTAAAAACTTATTTCAACTTTCCTTCTAACATCAGATAAAATGCAAATTCTCGAGCAGTTTCTCTTAGTGCTTGAAATCTACCCGAACTGCCGCCATGTCCTGTACTCATATCGCAATTAAACAGCAAAATATTGTCGTCCGTTTTGAGCTCCCGCAACTTGGCAACATATTTTGCAGGTTCGAAATATTGCACTTGACTGTCGTGTAATCCGGTGTTAATCATCATGTTAGGATAATCCTTCGACTCGATATTATCATAAGGAGAATAGCTTTTTATATAGTTATAACTGCGCTTATTATTAGGATTTCCCCACTCGTCATACTCACCGGTTGTGAGGGGGATACTTTCGTCTAACATCGTCGTCAACGCATCGACAAAAGGTACATCAGAGACAATGCCGTGCCACAAATCCGGACGCATATTTGCAATCGCACCCATCAAAAGACCGCCTGCGCTACCGCCATTTGCATAGAGATGCTGAGGAGAGGTGTAAGACGATTCGATGAGATATTCCGCACAATCTATAAAATCGTAAAAAGTATTTTTCTTTTTGAAAAGCTTGCTATCTTCATACCAAGGTCTGCCCATCTCCTGACCACCGCGAATGTGCGCCACCGCATAGGCAAAACCACGGTCGAGCAGACTCAAAACAGAAGATCTGAAATAGGGAGACATGGAAATCCCGTAAGAACCGTAGCCATATAATAGAAGCGGCTGTTTGCCGTCTTGGACGAAATCCTTTTTGTAAACGATGCTGATAGGAACTTTCACGCCATCTCTGACCGTCGCCCAAAGCCTTTTGGTTTCGTAATTATTTTTGTCGTAGCCTCCGAGTACTTCTTGTTGTTTTAAAATTTTGAAAGTTTTAGTGTTTAGTTGATACTCATAAATCGTAGAAGGCGTAATCATACTTTGATAACTCATCCTGATTTTGTCCGTGTCAAACTCAGGATTATAAGACATGCTGGCGACATATACCTCCTCGTCAAAAGGTATATAATACGCCCGAGAAGTGTCCTGCCATGGAATCACTCTAATCTTAGAATTGGCATTGGTCTGTTCGCTCACCACCAAATAATCCTTGAAAATGTCAAAGTTTTCTACGAGAACATCATCTCGATGTGCGACCACCGTTTTCCATTTCCGCTTGTTCGTATGCGCATGAGTCGGTGTTTTCATAATGCGAAAATTCGTCGCTCTCCAATTTGTCAAAATATAGAAATCTCCATTATAATCTTCTATTTCGTACAAATGGTCTTTTTCCCTCGGCAAAAATACTTCAAATTTCGCATTGGGCTGATTGGCATTTACAAATCGGACTTCCGTACTCAGCGTACTTTCGCTATTGATCAGGATGTAGTTTTTACTTTTCGTTTTGGACAGACTCACGTAATAAGTATCATCTTTTTCTTCAAAAATGAGTCGCTCAGATTCCTTTTTACCCAAAATATAAGACCACACTTTGTCTTCCCGCAAAGTTTTTACGTCTTTAGAAGTATAAAACAAAGTTTTGTTGTCATTTGCCCATTCGAAATTGGCAGACGCATTGGTAATTGTTTCACTTAAAACCTCACCGGTCGCCAAAACCTTAAAATAAATAGTATAAATTCTTCTACTGAGCGTATCGACTGCAAAAGCTAATATTTGATTGTCAGGGCTGATTTCTAATCCACTCACCTTGTAATATTCATGCCCTTCTGCCATTTTATTGACATCTAAAATTACCTCTTCCTCCGCTTCCAGAGCCCCTTCCTTTCGACAATAAATCGGATATTCCTGATTTTCCTCCGTTTTTGTGTAGTACCAATATCCATTTTCAAAATAGGGGACACTCTCATCCTTTTGTTTGATACGCCCTTTTATCTCCTGAAATAGCTCTTCCTGCAATGCATCTGTCGGCGCCATCACCGCTTTAGAGTACGCATTTTCCGCTTCCAAATAATCTACTACCTGTTGTTTTCGCGGTCCGTCAGTCCAGTATTCATTGAGCCAGTAATAATTATCTATTCGTTTGTCATTGTGTCTTTTGAGTTCAAAAGGTATTTTTTCGCAACTCGGTATCGTCTGACTGTTTGCCATATTGTAAAAGATTAAAATTGGTATTAAAACGCAAAAAGTTTTCATCGGTTTATTGGAAACTGCAAAGTAAAAGATTATTTACGACTTTTAGATGATAAGCAAGAGGAGAAGTGGCTATCTATAAGTTCCTTCCGGAAACTTCACTTTGTTAGGTTCGGCATTTAAAAGTGGCAATGCGTAACTGAGTATTCTCGTTCTACGACCTGTGGTGTCTTCCGGCTCCACCGGATATTGAATGACAGCTTCTAACCATGCATAAGTATTCACCCTGAAATAAACAGCCGAACACCATTTCTTTTTGGAAATTTCGTACATCTCAGGATAACGTTCGGAAAAATCTCTTTCGCATGCTTTGATCATGCAGTCTTCTACAAACTTCACATCGCTCGTATAAGCAATCTGAATGGCGGTTTCATTCCAAATAAAAGGTATCTGTGGGCCTGAATAATTGATGACCTCATCTTTTAAAACAATACTGTTAGGAAAGTGAATTCTTCTTCCACTCAGTCTGTCATTTTGCAGATAATCACCATTACATTCTAAAATAATCGTGTCCAAATATCCGATTTCTATCACATCACCACGAAATTGATTGATTTGGATTCTGTCGCCGACCTGATACGGTTTGCGATAGACAATGTACAACCATGCAATAAATGAACTGATAGGAACTTGCAATGCAAAACCCAAGACCAAGGATATTAAACCAAAGCTGACTGCCGCCGTGTATAAGTTCTGGAATAAAAAAGATGCAACGACAATAACTATAAACACGGTCGTCATCAGACTTCTGATGCGTTGCAGATTGTATCTGTCACCTTCCGTATGATTTTGACTATTGATATACTTTTCACCGAAACGGCTAAAAAGCATGATGATATAAGTGAGGAAAACACTGAAAGTCATCTTTTTTAGAAAAGGAATGAACTTTTCGTACTTGGAGAAATAACTAAAATCTAAAAGGTAGTGTGCCAGCAAAAATGAAAATGCAATGATGACAAACATTTTCAGTTTGCTGTCTAACCTAAACTTTCTATTCTGATTGTTTATTGGGTTGTTTTCCATATTTTGATTTTTTGCATCAATACTTGGGCAAGTTTTATTTTACTTTCTTTTGTCCATCCTGCAATATGTGGAGTGGCGGTTACATTTTTCAACGAAAATAACTTTTTATAGCTATCTATTTCTACTTGTTTGCCTTTTGTCCATGGTTCATCCTCATACACATCTATTCCTAAAGCTTTTATTTCTTGAGTTTCTAATGCATTTAAAACTGCTTTTGTATCCATCACCGCACCTCTACAAGTATGCATAATATAAGGTTTTTGCTGCATTTTTTCTATCATGGAAACATTCAGAAAGTGATGGTTAGATTTAGAATAAGGAATGTGAAAACTGATGATATCAGCACGTTGTAAAAGTTCATCTAAACTCACTTCCTTGATAAAATCCGTGCCGTAGTTTTCTTTATATTTATCGTAAGCCAAAACTTCTACATCGAAACCTCTCAACTTCTTTGCAAAAGCAGTTCCGGTGTGTCCCAAACCGATAATGCCTACCACTTTGCCATCCAATTCTTCACCTCTGTTTTCTTCACGTTGCCAAATACCATTTTTGACTTCCATATTGGCAGAAGCGATATGATTCATGACAGATAATAATAGTCCGAGTGCATGTTCGCCGACAGCGTTACAATTTCCTTCCGGCGAATTAAAAACTGCTACACCTTTCTCTTGGGCTGCTTGCTCGTCCACATTTTCCAAACCTGCGCCCACACGTCCCACAAATTTTAATTTTTCAGCTTTCGCCAAAACCTTTTTATTCACTTTCGTGTAAGTGGTAATAATTAAACCTTCATATTCTCCAATCACGTCGAGCAGTTGTTCTTCACTTGGTTCGGGCAAGTGTGAAACATCGTAGTTCATCGATTCTAATTCGCTGACAACGATATCATCCACTTCTTTTGCTGTGATTAAAACTTTTGCCTTCATACCTATAAATTTTCTACTCTTTGACTTAATTCGATATAATCCTGCACTGAAAGTTGTTCTGCCCGCTGTTGGAAAAATGGTTCTTGTAAAATTTCACTTGGCAAAATTCCTTTGTACGGATTGCGGAGCATTTTCCTTCTTTGGTTAAAACCGGCTTTTACCAAACGACTGATTATCGCATGATTTACTTCCGGAAAAACTTCTTTCCTTTTTAACACCAAAACGGAAGAATTGACTTTTGGCGGAGGATTAAAAGCACCCGGTGCGATGTGAAAAGCAATTTCTGCATCGTAATAAAGTTGAGTCAGCACACTCAAAATTCCATAGTCCTTATTTCCGTGTCCGGCTGTGATGCGTTCTGCAACTTCTTTTTGAAACATCCCGACCATCAAAGGTATTTGTTCACGATAGTCGATAACTTTAAAGATGATTTGCGAACTGATATTGTAAGGAAAATTTCCCACAATGGTCGCCGAGGGAATTAATAATGAGCTTAGATTTGTTTTTAAAAAATCTTCAAAAAATATTTTTCCTTGTAATTCAGGATAATTTTCTTCCAAAAACTCGACACACCTTTCGTCCACTTCTATACAAGATAAAGTATCAATAAAATCAGGGATTAAAGCACTTGTCAAAGCCCCTGTGCCGGGACCGATTTCAATTAATTTTTGCGATGAATGATTCAATTTAATAAGAGAAACTATTCGTTCCACTACAGATTTATCTTTTAAAAAATGTTGCCCGTATTTCTTATTGGGTTGAACCATGCGCATTTTTCCTATCTTTGACAAAGATATTTATATTAAAAGTAAGAACAATAAAATGACAACTAACTTAGGTCAAAACGGTGCTGAAATTTCAGTATTATTAATAAATGGGAGAGAAATAGAGACTTCTAAGCTCTTAACGGATAAGCAAAAAGCTTCACTAAACACAAAAAAAGAAAGTGATTTAAAACCTTTTTATACAATAGATGAGGCCGGACATGAGCAGATTTTGATACCATACGTGCCAAAGAAACCAACTGACCAATATTTAACATTAGAACAATTGAGAAATCTCGGTCATCAAGCTTTTGGTTTGGTGATGAACTCCGGTGTGAAATATGCGTATCTCAAATCGGAGTTGAGTCAAGCACTTAACTTTGCTTTTGCAGAAGGACTTTTCCTATCCAATTACAGTTTTGATAAATACAAAAAAGAGAAGAAGGAACTCGTTGAAAAATTTATTTCAGATGATGATTTTCTATCGGATACAGATAGAAAAACCTTGAACAATATCGTTAAAGCTGTTTTTTATTCCAGAAATATCGTCAATGAGCCACTTTCTACCTTAACAGCAAAAGAACTTTCACTTTCTGCTAAAAATTTTGCTGAAGAAGTCGGCATCTCTTATAAAGAATTAGGTCTTGCAGAAATCAAACGCTTAAATATGGGTGGTGTTTTAGGTGTAAATGCCGGCAGTCAATATGACCCTACTTTCACCGTTTTGGAATGGAAACCTGAAAATGCCGTTAACCAACAACCTATTATTTTGGTAGGAAAAGGTGTCGTGTATGATACAGGTGGATATAATATCAAAGTGGGAGATGGGATGACCACGATGAAATGCGATATGGGTGGTGCGGCAGCAGTTTTTGGTGGGATTTATTTGGCAGCACTCGAAAAACTACCTTTGCATATTATAACTTTGGTGCCGGCAGTAGAAAACCGTATCAATGACAAAGCAATGGTGGCAGGTGATGTTTTGACGATTTCTAATGGGTTGACCGTAGAAGTTTTAAATACAGATGCCGAAGGTCGTTTGATACTATCTGATGCGCTTTCTTATGCACAGCAATTCAAACCTGAGTTGGTGATGGATTTCGCTACTTTAACCGGCGCTGCGATGCGTGCTTTCGGTCATCATGTTGCAGCTTTTATGGGTACAGCGGATGAAAAAACAAAATCTTTGGCTAAAGAGGCTGCTTTTAATACTTATGAGAGAATTGCAGAAATGCCATTGTGGGATGATTATGGAGATTTGTTAAAATCAGAAGTGGCAGATATCAGTAATATTGGCGGTGCTTTGGCAGGTGCGATAACGGCAGGTAAGTTTTTACAAAACTTTACAGATTATCCTTGGTTGCATTTTGACATTGCCGGTCCGGCATTTTTGAGTACGACTTCTACCTATCGTACAAGTGGTGGTACCGGAACGGGTGTGAGATTTTTATTAGAATTTTTGAAAAGTTACATGAAGAAATAATGAGAGAAGATAAATTAAGAGTAGGAATTAGTATAGGTGATATTGCGGGAATCGGCCCGGAAGTCATCATGAAGACTTTCATCGATGATAGAATGTTTAAGTTGTTTACACCTATTTTGTTTGGGAATGCAAAAGTGCTTTCATTTTATAAAAAAGAACTGAATATTGACAAGATTCAATACAATACGGTAAAAAGTATTCAACAATTGAGTCATAACAGTTTGAATATTGTACAAGTTTGGGATGAAGATGTAGAAATCAAGCCCGGTAAACCAGATAAGAAAACGGGTGAATTAGCTTTGAAATCTCTACAAGGTGCTGTACAGGCTCTCAAGGACGGAGATATTGATGTTTTGGTCACAGCACCTATTAATAAGAACTATATTCATAGTGCAGAGTTTCCTTTTTCGGGACACACATCTTATTTGGAAAAAGAGTTTGGCGATCATCAATCTTTGATGTTCATGGTGAGTGAAAATTTGAGAGTGGGATTAGTTACTGAACATGTTCCGGTTAAAGAAATCAGTGAACATATCAGTAAAGAAGCTATTGTCAAAAAACTTGGATTGATAGAACGTTCTTTGATAGAAGATTTTGGTATAGACCGACCTAAAATAGCCGTTTTGGGACTGAATCCACATAAAGGCGATGATGGTCTGTTAGGTACGGAAGAAATAGATATTATCACGCCGGCCATAAAGGAAGTGAGAGAGAAAGAAACTTTGGTGTTTGGACCGTATTCAGCTGACGGATTTTTTGCTAAAGAAACTTATAAGCTTTTTGATGCCACATTGGCGATGTATCACGATCAAGGTTTGATACCTTTTAAATCTTTGTGTGTTGGAAGTGGTACGAATTATACTGCCGGACTCTCTATTGTAAGAACCTCACCGGATCACGGAACTGCTGAAAATATTGCCGGAAAAGATAAAGCGGATGAATCTTCTTTCAGAGATGCCATCTTCTGTGCAATTGATATTTATAGAAACAGGGAAGATTACAAAGAGAGAAATGCAGATCCTTTGGTGAGAAGAGCTAATTTAAGGGATGAAAAATATTAAATGGTCGTGTTAATACCATTTTGATATTTTCTTTATATCAATTCAAAGAAGACGAATAAAAGGTTTAGCTTATTCTATTATCTTTGTACTCAATGCTACACAAGCAATATATTCATAAGGAAGGGCGAAAAATTATTTTAGTTACTTTGTTAATGGCATTGTTGATTAACTACGTTGCTATTAAAATAATAGGAGTAGGGCTGATAGTCAAGATTGTCATCATCGTTTTTACTTCTGTTTTTCTTGGTTTTATTACTTATTTCTTTAGAAATCCAAGAAGGGATTTATTGCTTTGGGAACTTAATAAAATCATTTGTCCTGCTGACGGTAAAATAGTGGTAATCGAAGAGGTACAGATGAATGAATATTTTACTGACAAAAGATTACAGGTATCTATCTTCATGTCACCAACGAATGTGCATGTTAATCGCGTTCCAATTCGTGGCTTGGTAACTTATTCCAAGTATCATCCCGGAAAATATCTGGTAGCATGGCATCCTAAATCATCTGAACTCAATGAAAGAACTTCTATCGTTATTGAGAACGGCGAATACAGCGTAATGATGAGACAGATTGCCGGTAAACTTGCCCGTAGAATTGTCAACTATCTGCAAGAAGGTGATGAAGTAGAGCAAGGAGAACAATTTGGATTTATCAAACTCGGTTCGAGGGTGGATTTATTTCTCCCATTAGATACTAAAATCCATGTCCATCTTAACCAAAAAGTCAAAGGCGGTGTCACTACGATAGGTGAGTTTATGTAGTAATTCGTTCTTGACAGCTATGTAACTAAAATATCTATTTCATACATAAAGGGAAGTCTCAATACTCAATACGAATAGCCTCAATACTCAATACGAATAATCCCATTACTAACAAAAGACACGCCCAAGTTAATTAGAAAATTAGACAATTGGGGAATTTATAAATTAGGCAATTCACAAATTTGAGAATGTGGAAATTGTGATATTCTAAAAATAGAATAACTATCATGTACGGATTAGTTTGGGGGATAAATTCCAAAATCCACTTTTAAGACTTACTTTTGTAGTAAATTAAAATTGATGAAGCGTATTCTTAGTTTATGTGTGATAGCTGCCTCTTTGATGGCACTTTTGAATGCTTGTAAATATCCTGATATTCCTAAACATATAGAAATTATCGACCAACTCAAATTAGATTATGCACCGTATCTAAAGAAAGCACCGGAATTATATCCCAATGCTGCTATTGGTTTGCAAAACAAGTATAGAGATGTGTATTATTTTATCACTTACCATCCTTGGAAAGAAGATAGTAATTATGTGAAAGTATTGTATGATTCTTTGGCAAATGATCTGAAAAATGTGAAAAAATTAGACAATGGTTTGCAGGAAGTTTTGGTGATGCGGGATACTGCCTATCACAATACAAGAGGCTATTACGTGCAGGATTTGTTGATTTCGGGTGTGTTAAAAGAAAGAAAATTGATTTACGATATGCAGTTGATACAAAAAGATTCATTTTTGTTTCAGACTGCCGGCTGGTGTTTCTTGGAGAAAAAGGACTTATGGATGAAAGATATTGATGCGATGAATGAATCATTAGAAATACTGCATCCTGTCCGATAAATAAAATACAATGAGTGAAATCCGCCAAGATCCGACTGCTGAGGAGCGCAAGAATGACCATATTTCTCTGGCTTTTCAATCTTATACAAGTCAGATAGATGAAAGATTCAGCTATGAGCCGCTTTTGGGTCATTCGGATATGACATTGCCAAAGTTTCAATTTTTGGGTAAAGAATTGCACACACCTATTTGGATAGGAAGTATGACGGGTGGCACTGAAAAGGCGAGGATGATCAATGGAAATTTGGCTCGTGCGTGTTGCGAGTTTAAAATGGGAATGGGCTTGGGGTCTTGCAGGCAACTTTTGTTCAATGAGGAGAGATGGACAGATTTTGACTGGCGAGAGACAATCGGTGCTGAACAACCTTTTTATGCTAATCTCGGTATCGCACAGATAGAAGAGTTAATCAGATTAGGACAAGTGGATAAAGTGGAGGAATTGATCAAAAAGTTGAAAGCTGATGGTCTATTTATCCATATCAATCCTTTGCAGGAATGGTTACAACCGGAGGGTGATAAAATTCATCAAATGCCATTAGAGACGATACAGCAGTTTTTAGAGTTGTCCAAAATACCTGTGATAGTCAAGGAAGTAGGGCAGGGAATGGGAAAAGAAAGCTTAAGGCAGTTGATGAAATTACCGATACAAGCGATAGAATTTTCTGCACACGGAGGTACTAATTTTTCAAAATTAGAATTGTTGAGAAGTAGTAAAAGTAAAAAAGAGTTGTACAAGCAATTAGCATGGATAGGACATTCTGCGGATGAAATGGTCAACTCGGTCAATGAGATTCTTGATGAAGAAGGTCATCGTGTGCAATGCAATACCTTTATCATTTCTGGCGGTATCAAAAGCTTTTTGGATGGTTATCACGGGATGCAAAAGATAAATGCAAATGCTATTTATGGTCAAGCATCGACCTTATTGAAGTATGCACAGATTTCATATCAGGATTTAAAAACGTATATTGAAAGTCAGATTGAAGGTCTGAAATTGGCTTATGCCTATTTGAAAATAAAATAAAAAGTATGAAAAAGATTGATGGATATTCAAAGTTGAGCAAAGATCAACAAATGAATTGGTTGATAGACAATTTTTTTGATGGGGATAAAACGGTCAAAGATGAGTTTGCCGGCTATCTGCATAGAAATCCTGAAATACAAGATGATTTTGATGAGTTTGCAGAAAATACAATTACCAATTTTTATTTGCCTTTGGGGATTGCACCTAATTTTTTAATCAATGGTGAAATGTATGCATTGCCTATGGCGATAGAGGAAAGTTCGGTCGTGGCAGCTATGTCAAAAACGGCAAAGTTTTGGCTAACTCGTGGTGGTTTTCATACTGAAATTATCAACTTTAAAAAGATAGGTCAAGTCCATTTTGAGTTTAAAGGAAATGTAGAGAAACTGAAAAAGGATTTTCCGACTATCAAAGCTTCACTTTTGGAAGATGTGGAATATCTCAATATCAATATGAAAGCACGTGGTGGTGGAATATTAGATATTGAGTTGGTGGATTTGAGTCATAAAGAATCACATTTATTCCAACTAAAAGCCAGTTTTGATACTTGTGATTCGATGGGAGCAAATTATATCAATACGAACTTGGAAGAATTAGCCACTTTGATTCAAGAGAAAATAACCGAAGAAGCTTATGGTGCAAAGCCATATATCATTATGTCTATCGTCTCTAATTATACGCCGGATTGCTTAGCGAGAGCTTGGGTGGAATGTCCAATAGAAGAGCTTGGCATACAAAACGGTATCTCTCCACAAGAGTTTGCGACAAAATTTAGAAAAGCAATACGCATTGCGGAAGTAGATCCTCATAGAGCTACCACACACAACAAAGGTATTTTTAATGGTGTAGATGCAATTATTATAGCCACGGGCAATGATTTTAGAGCGGTAGAAGCTTGTGGTCATACTTATGCTTCCCGAGGTGGTGAATACAGTAGCTTGACACATTGTTCTATAGAAGAGGGGCGATTTAAGTTTTGGATAGATTTACCTTTGGCAGTAGGAACTGTGGGAGGTTTGACTCAGTTACACCCATTGGTGAAAAGATGTCTCCAAATATTGGATTTTCCGGATGCTAAAAAGTTAATGCAGGTTGTGGCTGTGGGAGGTTTGGCTCAAAACTTCGCCGCTGTCAGAGCTATGACGACGGTCGGTATTCAAAAAGGACACATGAAAATGCACTTGCTCAATATCCTGAAACACCTTGAAGCGACCGAAGAAGAAAAAGAGTATGCGATTCATTATTTTAAGGATAAAGTCGTTTCGTTTACCAATGTCAGAGTGATGTTAGATCAAATCAGAACTAACCATAGCACACCGAAAAACTTATGAGTAAAAGCTTCTTCGCACACGGCAAGTTGTTATTGACCGGAGAATATGTCGTATTGGACGGAGCTTTGGCAATTGCTCTTCCCACTCGTTTGGGGCAAAGAATGCAGGTTGAAAAGATAGATGACATTCACCTTTTACATTGGAAAGGTTGTGACCATTTAGGTCAAACTTGGTTGCAAGGTATTTGGAATACACAGACTCAGGTTTGGGAATCTGTCAACGATAAAGATAAAGCCCTGTTTCTACAAAAGATATTTCTTTATCTGCAAAACAATTTTGGGAAAATTATTGCAGGTTATAAGATAACAACTCATTTGGAGTTTCCGGGAGAATGGGGTTTAGGAAGTAGCTCTACTTTGATTGCCATCATTGCTCAATGGTTAGAAATTGATGCTTTTGAGTTATTGGAAAACTCTTTTGGAGGATCCGGTTATGATGTAGCTTGTGCGAGTCAGACTTCGCCTATTACTTTCAGGATAGTGGATAATCAAAAAATGATTACTCCGATACAGATGCAAGAAGACTTTAAAAAGCGCATCGCTTTTGTGTATATGGGGAAAAAACAGAATAGCAGAGAAGGGATAGCGCATTATCGTTCTTTATCACAAAATAAGTCGAGAGCAGCACATGATGTGACAAGGATCTCAAAGACCATCCTTAAAACAGAGTCTTTTAATGAATTTGAACAATTAATTCAGTATCACGAAGATATCATATCTTATTTAATGTATTACGACAAGGTGAAAAACCTTTATTTTTCAGATTATGAAGGAGTCGTCAAGTCGCTGGGTGCTTGGGGTGGTGATTTCGTTTTGGCTACTCACGATGGTGATTTTGAAAAGGCTAAAAGTTATTTCAATACCAAAGGCTATGAGACAGTTTTTAGATATGAGGAATTGGTATATTAGACCACGGATGACAGACGACAGTTGGCAGACATTGACAACGGTTCGCCGTATTCGCAGATTTTATTAACCATAAAGGAAACTTGTACTTTGTACTTATATTTTGCCGGCGGTCAGCGGACGACAGACTTACCATAAGGATAGTTAGTTGATAAAATAAAAATAATCCCCCAAAAAGAAGTTTCTCTACTCAGTACAAATAGTCTCAATACTAAAAAACAAAAAAGTTGCCTACGGATAGACAACCTTTCTAACTATATTTAATCTATTGGAAGCTATGCTCCGAGGAAGCTTCCACCACAGACTCTCAAAACTTGACCAGTGACGAAACGTCCGCCCGGCCCTGCATAGAAAGTAATAGCTTCAGCAATATCAACAGGTAAGCCACCTTGCTTCAAAGCACTCAATCTTCTACCACCTTCTTTTACAAAGAATGGAAGATTAGCGGTCATTTGTGTTTCGATAAAACCCGGTGCCACGCAGTTAGCTGTGATACCTCTTTTGGCATTTTCTGCTGCTATTTGTTGGGTATAAACAATCAAACCTGCTTTTGAGGTGGAGTAATTTGTTTGTCCCATATTTCCTGCAATACCTGCAATGGATGAAAGACCGATGATAGATGCATTGTCTGCCAAACCGTCTTCCAATAAAGCATTGGTAAATCTGATAACGGATTTTAAGTTGACATTTAGCACTGCATTCCACATTGCGGGTGTCAGTGTTTTTCAAAGTTTTGTCTTTGATGATACCTAGTGTTATTGACCAATATATCTAACTGTGCTTTGTGTTTTTTCAATAAAGCTCTGGTGTCGTTTTCCGCTTGATCTTTAGTGATATCGGCAGCTAATGCCACTCCACCGATTTCTTCTGCCACTTGTTTTAGGCTTTCTTCTGCTTGTGGGATATCAAGTACGATAACTTTCGCACCTTCTCTTGCCAATGCTCTTGCAGTGTCTGCTCCGATACCTCTTGCAGCTCCGGTCACTAAAGCCCATTTGCCCTCTAGGTTACCTGAACCTGCATAGTCAACAGTTTTGATACCTGAGTCTGCAACCATCGTTTGTCCGGTGATGAATACACTTCTGTCTGAGATGAAGAAATGTATCAAAGGCCAAACGTTATCTACTTTACCGGCTTTTTTCACTTCAGATACAGATGGGAGTCTCAAACCGTTTACGATAGTTCCTTTTCCGCCGACTTCTTTTGCTAAAGATTTTACAAAACCTACCAATGCTTTAGATGCAATGTTAGCTTCGTTTGAAGCTTTTGCAGCAGCAGTAGAAAGGACTAAGATTCTACCATTGCGTTTTACTCTTCCGATATTCGCATTTGCAAAAGAATAGATTTTTTCTAAATCATCAATGGTCTCAGCTCCTGTGGCATCTAATATCAATACGTTGATGCTTTCAGAGTAATACTCTAATTTGGTTCTTGATACCAAAGTGTCGTTTAATGCTTTGTACCACTCGCCGTTTTCATCAACAGTACCGATGACGGCTACTTTATCTTGAAGTTCATCATAGCTGATAGCAGTATTATTTCTGTTTAATATTTCAGGGCTTGGGATGGGAATATTTAATCGTCCCAAGACTTGTTTCAAATATGGATTTTGCAAATAATCACTCATGATTTTAAATTTATTTCGAACAAATATATTAAATGTAAGAGATTAGTTTTTTAAGTTACTATTAACTGTTTATGAATATTTACAATACCTTTCTACAATTAAATATAAAGTAATCTAAAATAAATACAGTGCAATGTGAAATATTCGGGCAATACACTTATCTTGTGGACATGGAATTGTTTCAGCAACTTGCGCAACAAGTTTTACTATATCACCTTAGAGCAAATTGGTTATCCGTTTCAAAATTATTCAACGATTTAGCAAAAGAATACGACAGTACCTTGGCAATGGCATTTGCACTTTTAGCCATAGATGAAGAAGGTACACCTGTCACAAAAATAGCGCCGAGAATGGGTTTGGAACCCAACAGTCTTTCCCGATTACTTAATTCCTTAGAGGAGAAAGGAGCTGTCATGCGTAAGAATAGCGAAAAAGATCAACGCAAGGTATATGTACATCTGACAGAGTATGGTAAACAGCTGAGAATCATTGCCATTCAAACAGCTTTTGTAGTGGAAAATGAAATAACAAAGGATTTGAGTGCCGAAGAAAGAAAATTGGTCATCAAAGTGATGCAAAATATCTTTAAAGTGGTTTCTGATTTGAGGGATAATACAGAATTGCTGAAAGAAAAACGCAAGGATATTAAAACCGATATGCAGGATATTATCGCTTTGTTAGAACCCTTTTTTAAGAGATAAAATAGAGCAAACTTGCCTCTTTGTCTATCTTTCCTATTTGATTGAATATACATCAATTTATTAAACTTTTACCCGAAGACTTCTTGTATAAAATGGGTAACTATTCCGGGTATCGTGATAATGGTAAAAACCAAACCATAGACAGCACCGTAAAAGTGTGCGGCGTGACCAATTCTACTATTCGGATCTTTGGACATATAAGCTGAAAATCCTAAAAATAAAGGACCGAAAATATATGCAGGAATGGAAAAAGGTATAGGAAAAATCAAGATACCTCCTGTCGGATAAATCAATACGCTCGAAAAAATCACTGCTGACACGGCTCCGGAAGCACCGACAGCCATATAGTTGGGATTGTTTTTATGCTGAAAATAATCGACCAGGGAACTAATAGGTAATGCTGATATATAAAGAAACAGATATAAAAAAGAGCCACTCCCGGGGTATAAATTTTTGTAGGCACTTTCTACTGCCTGCCCGAAAGAATAAAAGGCAAACATATTGAATAACAAATGCATCCAATCACCATGCAATAATCCATAGGTAAAAAAACGATGCCACTCTTTGGTTCTTGAAATATAGTTAGGTGCAAAGACAAACTTACTAAACAACTGCCCATTGCTAAAAGCTTGTATCGACACCAAAGCCGTAATACCGATAATGATGAATGTCAACATATAAGTGTACTTAAAAATAAAATCGCTAAAATAGCATGATTTTTTCTATCTCAGCCATAACATTTCTTTTACTTGTACTTTGTCCTTCATCTGTTCGATGATTGCATTGACAGCTTCTATATTGACTTGATTCCCTTTCATCTCAAAGATATAATCTTGTTCTGAAGTAGAAATAGTGAAAGTGTCTATATTTAGTTTTTGATTTTCCATGATCAGATTAAACAGTTCCAGTCCAGCCGGCTGGAGGGCAGTTGTAATTTTTAATGAGTTTTTTTTGAGTTTTTCAGCTATCCGTCTTTCAATAGGTTGCAATGCCCACAGAATAGCTAATGCGATAAAAGTGGTCGCACCTGCTGCCAAATACAATCCTCCACCGATAGCCAAACCGATAGCAGCCACTGTCCATAGACCTGCCGCCGTCGTCAATCCGTGTATCACTCCTTGTCTCAAAAAGATAATCGTTCCCGCTCCGAGGAAGCCGATTCCACTCACTACTTGAGCAGCTACCCTTGAAGGATCCAAAGCGATGTGCTCATTTTCCAAACTTAAAATCTCAGAAAAACCAAAAGAGGAAACCAACATAATCAAACAAGATCCCAAACAAACCATCATGTGTGTACGCATACCGGCTGTCCATTCCTTGCGCTCTCTTTCTACACCTATCAGACCGCCTAATAAAGCAGCTAAAACCAATCTCAATATTATTTCATTAGAACTAAGCATATATCTATTTCATCCATTACCATTACAAAAATAAAACAAAGAAGCAAATGATTAGTTTTGACAGTTGAAAGAGTGTTTTATGAAATTTCAGAAGCTATACCTATCTTAGATAAATAGAATGAATCAGGCATTATACATATTGCAAAAAGTTTGGGGTTACGAAAGCTTCAGGTCGCCACAGGATAAAATCATTCAGGCATCTTTAGAAGGTCACGATGTCTTAGCACTTCTGCCCACCGGTGCAGGAAAATCTATATGTTACCAGATACCCGCTTTGGTCCGTAATGGTGTATGTATCATTATTTCACCTTTGATAGCTTTGATGAAAGACCAAGTACAACAGCTTGAAAAAAGAGGTATCAACGCAGCCGCTATTTATACAGGATTGAGTCATCAGGAAATAGATGATATGTTGCAAAATTGTGCAAATGGTCATACCCAACTTTTGTACATTTCGCCTGAAAGGCTCAGCTCATACAATTTTCTGATAGCACTCAAAACTTTGCCTATCTCCATGCTGGCAATAGATGAAGCACATTGTATTTCACAATGGGGTTTTGACTTTAGACCGAGTTATAGAAACATCGCTTTGATACGTGAATTTTTCCCACAGATTCCCATCATCGCTTTGACGGCAAGTGCAACACCTGAAGTACAAAAAGATATTATTTCTTCTCTAAAACTAAAGAAGGATGTAAAAGTTTTTAAAGCTTCATTTGAACGTCCCAATATCACTTTTGTCGTTCGAAAAAACACTGCTAAGCCGGAAAAACTTTTGGAAATCATACAGAAAATACCGGGGACAGCAATTGTATATGCAGCAAATAGAAGGCGGACAGAAGAAATCGCTCAATTTTTAATGCAAAGAAACATTTCTGCGACTTATTATCACGCCGGTTTAGACGCTAGAGATAGAAATATCCGACAAGAAGCGTGGATAGCTAATAGACACAGAGTCATCTGCTGTACGAATGCTTTTGGAATGGGTATAGACAAACCGGATGTGCGCTTAGTTGTGCATGTGGATGTCCCGGAATCTTTAGAAGCATACTACCAAGAGGCCGGTCGTGGAGGGCGAGACGGGAAAAGAAGCTATGCTGTTTTACTTTACAATGAAAAAGACAAAGAAAAACTCTTTAAAGCAGTCGAGTCAAAGTTTCCTGAATTTGAGTTTGTCAAACAGGTTTATAATGCACTTTACAATTATCTCAACATTGCTTTTGGTGGAGGGAAAGGGCACAGTTTTAAATTTAATCTCAATGATTTTGCAAAAAGATACCGATGGCAAATTGTCAAAACTTTCAATGCACTGAAATTATTAGAGCAAGCTGGATATTTGACTTTAAACGATGCGTTTTTTCTACCATCGAGAATAAAGTTTGAAATGGATAGAACGGAATTGTATAAGTTTCAGGTGGCAAATATGATGTACGATACCATGATTAAAACCATACTTCGTACTTATGAAGGCGTACAAAGTGGTTTTGTCAAGATAAATGAAGCTTTTATCGCTCAAAAAATGATGTTGCAAAACAAAGATTGTATCGCCATATTAAAAGAGCTTGCCGAACGAAAAGTGATTTCTTATATCCAAAGTTCTGACAGACCGAGGATTACTTTTTTGGAAGAAAGATTACATGATGACAATATCAGATTGGATTTTGAGTTTATAGCTTTTATCAAAAATCAAATGAACAAGCGCATCAAAGCGATGGCTGATTATGCGGAAACAGATGAAGCGCTTTGTAGGCAAGAGATTTTGAGAGCTTATTTCGGTGAGACTGAAACGGAAAAATGTCAAGTATGCGACCACTGTATTGATAGAAATATTAGAGAAAAGATGAGTTATGAAGATATGCGAGTGAAGCTTTTGCAACTGATTCAAGAAAAAGGTGAACATGGAATTTTTATAGATGAACTGATATCCAAATTAGAAAATACATTGAAAGAAGATTATCTTGAGTTGCTCAATTTATTGATGGACGAAGAACAAATAGAATGGGTGGACGAATCTAAACAGCATGTCAGACAAAAAAACTAAAATCACCTGTTTGGTCATCAATGATTTGAATACGGATCAGCGTATGCATAGGATTTGCGGCACACTTTCTACCGCCGGATATGATGTGACTTTAGTAGGTAGAATACTGCCGAGTTCTGCCGAGTTAAGTACACAAAGCTTTCAGCAAGTCCGCTTAAAGTGTTTTTGGAACAGCGGTTTTTTGTTCTATTTTGAATACAATATACGTCTTTTGTTTTGGCTCTTATTTCACAAAAGCGATATCATCAATGCCATAGATTTAGACACAATAATCCCGGCATTTTTTATGGCTAAATTAAAAGGTAAAAAGGTGGTTTATGATGCACATGAGTGGTTTCCATATTGTCCGGAACTCACTGAGAAGCCCAAAGTAAAAGGTTTTTGGCAAAAGGTTGAAAAGATTTTTGTTCCGCGAATGGATAAAGTTTATACCGTCAGCCAAAGTATAGCTCACGAACTTTCTACTTTGTGCCGGCAAGATGTAAAATTGGTTAGAAATATGCCTTGGGAAAAAAGTTTGTCAAACACTGAAAAGAAAAAGTATCTCTTATACCAAGGTGCATTAAATATCGGTCGAGGCTTGGAAGCGATGATAGATGCCATGCATGAAATCAAGATTCCACTTTATATCGCAGGAAAAGGTGATATAGAAAACGACTTAAAACAAAGAGTCAAAAGTCAGCATTTAGAAGATAAAGTTATTTTTCTAGGAAATCTAAAACCGGATATTCTTTGGACTTACACTCAAGAAGCAATGATGGGTATCAATCTTTTAGAAAACACCTGCCTCAATTATTACTACTCACTCGCCAATAAATTTTTTGATTACGTACAGGCAGAAATTCCGCAAATCAGCATGAATTTTCCAGAATATCAAAAGATGAATCAGGAATTTGAAGTGGCAGTATTACTAGATGAACTCACACCGAAAGCAATTGTAAAATCTATATCAGATTTGATAGAAAATAAAGAGAAATATACTTATCTTAGTGAACAATGCCGATATGCGAAAGCAGTTTGGAATTGGGAAAATGAACAAAAAGCATTGATAGCTATTTATGAGCAATTATAGAAATAAGGAAGTTCAGGTGGTGTCTTTTGCTTCACCTTATCCACCCAATTATGGTGGTGTCATGGATGTATTTTACAGACTAAAAGCATTGTATAATTTGGGAGTTAAAGTTCATTTACACACCTATATTTATAAGGATCATAAACCACACGAACGACTCAATGAACTTTGCGCATCCGTAGAATATTATAAACGCAGCAACACTCACAAATATTTACAAGGTTGGCCTTATATCGCTTCTTCACGATACAATAAAAATCTGATAGAAAATGTCATCAGAATAGGCAAACCCGTCATCTTAGAAGGTTTGCACACTTGTTTTATGATAGAACACCTTGAAAAAGCAGGCATTCCTTTTGTCGTCAGAATGCATAATATCGAATGGAAATACTATAAGTATCTTGCAGAATTAGAACTTTCATATCCTAAGAAAAAATACTTTTTAGAAGAAGCCAGACGATTAAAAAAGTTTGAAGATTGTATTCAACACACGACGCTTTTAGCTATTTCGGTGAAGGATGAAAAATATCTCAAACAGACCTATCCACATTCAAGGACTTTGTACATTCCGGCTTTTCATCATTATACTACACCAGAAATCAAAGAAGGTAAAGGTAATTATGCCATTTTTCATGGAAATCTGAGTGTCAATGAAAATGAGCAAGCTGCTATTTGGCTGATGGAAAGAGTTTTTTCAAAGTTAGATGTACCACTTGTCATCACAGGAAAGGATCCTACTGACAAAGTCATAAAAGCTACAAACGCCTATCCTAATGTAAAACTCATCGCAAACCCCGGCATACAAGAAATGAGAACAATCATGGAAGATGCACAAATACATCTTTTACCTAATCAACAACCGACCGGGATGAAAATCAAATGGGTCAATGCACTTTTTTCTGCACGATTTATTATCGTCAATCCCGAAATCTATCCGGAATCTCATCCTGAAATCGGAATCTATGCACTTTCGGGAGAGGATGCACTCATTCATAAAATCAACGAACTCAAAAATCAATTTTTTACCAATGATATGAGTGCAGAAAGACAATCAAGAGTCAATGAACGATACGATAATCTTCATAATGCGGAGCTGATTTTGAGCTTGTTATAAACGAAGTCGTTTTTTTTTATTAAAACCAATTACCATAAGGCAATCTTGAAAGTATCAAAATTAAAGCTATCAAGTAGAAAATGATAATAGGCTTTGAAGCCAATGCGTCACTTGCTTTCTTGGACTTACTGTGACCTATTGTTACTAAAATCACTGCTATGATACCCATTAATGGATGCTCCATCGCTTTAAGTCTCAATACCGGATCTGACATAAATTCACTACCACCTGCCAAAGTCTGAAATCCGGTAAGCCATACAAAATACAAAGCAAGACCGGCTAAAATCTGAATATGTGTCAATATCATCGTGATTTTAGCAATTTTCCTTGTTAAAGGATTGATAGGACGATTTGCAATTGCGAAAATCACTGATAATAACAGTCCTAATAATACCAAATATGCAATAGTGGAGTGTAAATGAAAGAAACCTGTTTCCATAATAAATGCTCTTTTTGCGCAAAGATAAACCTATCACTCATATTAAAAACGTTGTTATCAACATTTAAGTCAAAAAGACAAATCTTTGACAGATATATGTTTCTTTAGTGAACCTTAACAAAAGAGTAGTTTAATTTCATATCGTCTCACTTTCCTCCTTTAAAAAATCATATTGATTTATCTACCTTTGTGACATGTCTGTTCAAGTAGAGCAATTGACCAAAATATATGGTACGCAGAAAGCTGTTGACAATATCTCTTTTCAAGTGAAACATGGAGATATCTTAGGCTTTTTAGGTCCTAATGGTGCGGGAAAATCAACCGCCATGAAAATGATTACAGGTTATATTTCACCGAGTGCAGGAAAAGTATCGGTCAGTGGAATAGACATGTTGAAAAATCCACAGGAAGGTCAAAAAGCAATCGGTTATCTACCCGAAAACAATCCGCTTTACAAAGAAATGTTTATCAAAGAGTATCTACATTTCGTAGCAGGTGTTTATAAGCTAGAAGCTAAAAAGGAAGCTGTCAAAAGAGTAATAGAAATGACCGGTTTAGTTGTGGAGCAACATAAAAAAATAGGTCAATTATCTAAAGGTTATCGTCAGCGTGTAGGTATCGCACAAGCACTTATTCACGATCCAAAAGTTTTGATTTTGGACGAACCGATGTCAGGTTTAGACCCTAATCAGCTAGAAGAAATCAGACAACTCATCAGAGAGTTAGGTAAAGATAAAACAGTAATTTTTTCTACACATATCATGCAGGAAGTTCAAGCTATTTGTAATCGTGTAATGATTATCCAAAATGGAAAAATTGTAGCGAATGATACGGTCAACAATATCACCCAACAAATACATGGTGTACAGAAAATAGTTTTTTCTATGGAGAAACCGATTGACATCAATACATTCAAAGCGTTAGAAATCATAGATTCTATTGAGCAAAAAGGAAATCTGACTTATGAAGTTACAGGTAAAGATGCTTATCAATTGAAAAAAGCACTTTTTAGAATAGCCGTCAAAACAGATAATCCTATTTTACAACTTCAAGATATGGGAACCAACTTGGAAGGTATTTTCAAACAACTAACACATTCATCCAAATAAAAGATATGTGGAGTATTTATAAGAAAGATTTATCACAGTTTTTCAGTTCACTGACAGGATATATTGCAGTTGGCGTATTTTTATTGGTCATGGGGCTCAATGTTTTTGTTTTTGAAGGAAATGTGATAGATAGCGGTTTTGCCACTTTAGATATTTTTTTCGGCTTGACACCTTGGATATTGATTTTACTCGTACCTGCCATTACGATGAGAAGCTTTTCGGACGAATTACAATCCGGTACTTATGAACTTTTAGCGACCAAACCATTATCAGTCAGACAGATATTATTTGGAAAGTTTTCTGCTACTTGTACTTTATTGTTTATTGCACTTTTACCTACTTTACTTTACTTTTTGGCTGTATCAAATTTAAGTTTGGAAGGAGCCGGAATAGATACCGGAGCGACTTGGGGTTCGTATGTTGGCATTTTTCTCTTGGGAATACTTTTCTGCGCCATCGGAATTTGGTCTTCAGTGCTTTCATCTAATCAAATCGTTGCATTCTTATTAGGTGTCTTTTTGTGCTACTTAGTTTTTGATGCATTTTACCGCATCAGTCTATTAGAATCATTGTCACCTAAATTGAGTTATCTCGTATTTTCTATCGGTGCAGGAGCACACTATGATGCTATCAGTCGAGGTGTCATAGATTTTTCAGACATGATTTATTTTATAGGCTTGAGCATCATCTTTCTAATGTTTTCTGAATTCACACTTCAAAATAAAATTCAATAAGATGAAAAAAATAAGCTTATTCAATTTTATCATCGGAGCGCTTGTGATAGTCATTTTGATATTTTTATCTCAACAAGTCAATTATAGATGGGATTTGACCAAAGAGAAGCGTTTTACATTGACAGATGCGACCGTACAGTTATTAAAAAACTTAAACAGCAATGTAGAAATTGATGTCTATTTGGAAGGTGAAAGTCTGCCGGAAGGTATCAAAAAGGTAAAAGATCATACAAAGAGCATTTTGGAAGATATGCGAAGGGTTTCAAAAGGGAAACTTTCATACAACTTTATAGATATCAATCAAGTCAAAGACAAAAAGAAAAAAGAAGAACTCCAAAAAGACTTGATACAGAAAGGAGTATTACCGGTTAATCTTGAAGTCAATTCGGAAACAGGTTATTCCGAGAAATTAATTTTTCCGGGAGCTATCGTTAAAAAGGGAAACAAAGAACTCGGTCTTACCATTTTGGAAAATCAGATGTTTTTTGGTACACAGGATGCCTTGGATAATTCCATCAATTTTATTGAATATAAACTCATCAATACGATAGACAAACTCAATCAAGACCATGCTCCTACCATCGGATTTTTACAAGGTCATGGAGAAGTGAGTGTACAAGAAGTAAGTGATTTCTTGGAAACTATTTCCAAACAAAACTATCAGTTTAAAAAAATAGAACTCGGGAAAGACAAACTTTTGGATGGAAAGACTGATTTATTAGTCGTGGCAAAACCTACTCGACCTGTTTCTGAGGATGACAAGTTTCTGATAGACCAATATATCTTACGCGGAGGGAAAGTTTTATGGCTCTTGGATCAAGTGATTGCAGATATGGACAGTTTTAGAATAGTACCTTCTATATTCAGTATTCCGAGAGAAGTCAATCTGAGTGACATGCTATTTCGTTATGGTGCGAGAGTCAATGATGATTTGGTCTTGGATTTATATTGCGCTCCTGTTCCATTGGTAGAGGTGATTGCCGGCAATCCTACCACCAAACTATATCCGTGGGTATTTTATCCGATAGTCAGAGGTAATCAGAACAATCCCATCGTCAAAAACTTAAATCCTATTTTATTCAAATTCCCATCATCTATTGATACCATTCGTGCAGAAGGTATCCAAAAGACAGTTTTACTTTCAAGCTCTAATTTTTCAAGGAAACAGAATATACCTTTTGAATTATTCTTAGAAGGTGCAAGACAAAAGCCACAACCTGCATTATTTAATCAGAGTGACATTCCTTTAGCAGTACTCTTAGAAGGGAAGTTCAAATCTTTTTACGAACGAAGAGTAGTAGAATCACAAAGAGAACTGATGAGCTTTGAAGGTCAAGAAATCCTGAATGAAGCAAGTTCACCATCCAAGATGATAGTAGTCGGTGACGGTGACGTAATCGTCAATGAAATTGATCCGAGTGGAAGACCTTTGCCTCTGGGTTATTATAGAATTAGTCGGGATACTTATGCCAACAAAGATTTCTTGCTCAACTCTATAGATTACTTACTCGATCATGCCAATTTACTTTCCGCGAGAAATAGAGATATTTCTATGCGAATCTTAGATAAAGCCAAAGCACAAGATCAAAAAGGATTATGGCAGGTGCTGACTATTGGCTTACCTTTGTTACTGTTAGCTTTATTGGGTGTGATTTTTAATCGTAGTAGAAAAAGGAGATTCTCCTAAGTTATGACAAAAGATTTGAGATATCAATGGGAAACTCTTCCGGAAGAAGACACAAACAAGATTTTGCAACTAGAAAATCAACAACATACCCTGATCGAATGGAAAGGGAGAAAAATCTGTGTCACTCGATTAGATGATAAGTTCTATGGCCTCAATGACAGATGTCCACATGCAGGCACCCCTTTCACCATTGGTGGTACTTGCAACAAACGTGGCATCATGGTCTGTGAGACACATCATTATAAGTTTGATATCAAGACAGGACTTAGTGCAGACGGGAATAGTTACAAGATTCCCCATTATACCTTTTATCGTGAAGATGGAAAGCTATTGATTGGGAAGAAAGGGGGATGATGTACCCATGTATCAATGTGCCAATGAAGCACTACTGATAAATCCTCAGTAGTTGCTCCTTACCCTACATAGGCTTTGTATAGTGTCCTGCTTGATTAATAGCATTGACGATAGCTTGTTCATCCACATTGTCTTTGTGTAATAAAGTCAGTTGTGGTTCTGAGAATTGCAATTCTACTTTCTCCAATTCAGGGAAGGCTTCAAGTGCTTTATTTATCTTCGTAATACAAGTTTCACAGCACATCCCGGAGATATGAAAGATTTTAGTTTCCATATTGAAGTCTTTTAAACAAAGATGCAATACTTCCCGCAATTAAGAAATAAGACAACATTATTTAAGAAGTAGCTGTCACTGTTCTAAAAATCCTACAACAAGACATGTAGGTAATTTGCTGTGTCAATTAGACTGGCATCTCTATGTTGTTCTCTCAGCTTAATCACTTAACCGATTCTTTAAGTCCATTTGTTCATGTAAAATTCGCTCCTTTGGTTGGTGTTCCGTCACCAACCAATATAGTTCTACTAGACACTGCTGAAAGTGGTCGGTGGCGGAACACCGACCACGGGAGTAACTTTCTTTCTTGTAACAAATCAAAAACCCTACTTCCCTTTCTTCGAACCTTTTATCAACCTCTCTAACTGCTCATTAGAAACTTGAAAGTATAATGTGCCGCTATTATTTTGAGCAAGTACAAAGTTGTTAGAATTGTTTAACGTATCACCCTCATTAATATTGAGCAGCTTGCTTACAGGGAGTTGCAATATTTCAGATATTCTATATAGGACATTAATAGTGAGATTCGTTTTTCCATTTTCTATGCTGTTATAAGCATTAGTACTCAGGTCTAATGCGGCTGCTATATCTTTTTGGAATAATCCTTTTTGTTCTCTGGCTTCCATGATACGTTGAGCCACAATTTTATTCATATCCATAACTTGAAATATTTATTCAAATATATACAAGAAAATTGTTAAATCACAAATTTTGGTATTGGAATCACACGTTAATATTTGCAATTAGAGAATTATACCATTTTTTTAGTGTATTATTAATTTTTTATATAAAGAAATAACTTATGGAATATTTCCTTGAAATAAATGGAGAATCTAAAGGACCTTATAGTAGACTACAAGTTCAAAATATGATTAATAATAATATCATAAATAGTGATAATAGAATTTGGTGTTCTGACTATGAAGATTGGAAAAAACTTTCTGCTTCCGACTTTGATATTAAGAGTATTATTAATTATGAAAATAATATTACTCCTTTAAGTTTTAACTTTTTCTTTTTTGAGTTTTTTAAACCTTATCTAAACTATATAGATAATGGCAACTTCTTTAGAAAACCATTTTATTGGCTCTATACAGCAATTGCTGTTATTCAATTTATTTTTCCGTTAATTGTATTTTTTGCTGCTATAAAACTAGATGTTTTTAAAGCAGAAGGAGCTATAGTATTTTCATTTTTATCATTTTGGATAATATTGTTATTGAGTAGCTTATTAAGCTTTCAAATATGGTGGGATAGAAGAGAGAAAATAACATATTCTTCAAATATTAACGATGAATTTGTTGCGACACCTACTTTTTCTCATTTCATTCAAACTTTGGGGGAATGGTTTGGAGCATACTTTGCAGTTATTGGCTTTGCCCTTTCTTTATTTACAACTATTTTTTCAAAAAGCGACTCATATCAAGGATTAAATCATTTTATCAGTATGAGCTTTTTTGATTTTGGAACGATGGGGATGATTATAGCACCCTTAAGTGGTTTTTTTATTGTAGTTTTTTCTAGATTTATTTCAGAGCAAATTAAAGTGTTTACCACTATTGCACGTAACACAGAAGCATTAAAAAATAAAGAAATTTAAACTTGTTTTTTATGAATGATAGGGCTAAAAATTCACCTCCACCATTAAGAAAGAAAAGTGTTGATATTGATCCTCCTATATTAAAAAGAAATGATAGTAAAAAAACATTTATTTATCTTTCTTTTTCTTTATTAGTAATTACAATATTTGTATTGGCTTATATTATGATTAATAAGAATAAAGAAAGTACGAATATTGATGATGCTACTTTCTTAAACAATTTAGACGATGAATCTAAAAGTGAAAACCTTATTGAATATACTGAAAAAGACTTTTCACAATCAGCTACCAACGAAAAATTTTCAAACTCTCAAATGAAGAGCAAGAATGAAGCAATGATTTTAGAAACTCTACCTGATAATCGAATTTATGAGTTCTATGAAGTTTCCGAACAACCAGAATTTCCAGGTGGTGCAGTTGCTATGCAAGCTTATATCGCAAAAAGAATCAGCTATCCAGAAGTTGCTCTTGACAATAATATCGAAGGTACAGTGACACTATTGCTAGTAATTGATAAAGATGGTAGTATAAGTGATGTGAAAATTGTTAAAGATCCAGGAGGAGGTCTCGGTAGAGAAGCTGTAAGAGTGATTAAATCTATGCCAAAATGGAAGCCAGGTAGACAAGGAAGTTTACCTGTATCTGTAAAAATGATGATTCCTGTTAGGTTTAGGTCTGAAAGTAAAAATTTAAGAGAAAACTTAAGAAATATTGATGACGGTTCAGTTATTGTTAATGAAGTTATAATTGATTGGTCAGATAATACCGATGATATTGATAGGTCGCCACCACCACCACCACTACCATATTAATACCGTATAAAAATTAATAGATAGTAATATGTTGGTATCGTTTAGTTTGGGTGTTATATTTATAGCATTTTAATATATTAAAATGCTATAAGCTTAAACAATTACTTACCCACCATTCACTTATTTCATTGATAAATAGTTCACTTTATATAATAAATCTACATCAACAATTCAACTTCAATACAAGAACCCAAACAGCCATAAGGGTATTCTCCTACCTCTTGCATTTTCAATATCATCTAAAGCCAAAAGATAATTGTTTTCATTTTTGACTTGCTCTATCGTTTTTGATTTGCCACCAACTTCAATCACCAAGTCATTTTCTTCAATATAAAAATCACCGGACTTGGGCATCTTAATCGTAAGTCCGACATTCGATAATTGAGACATCAAAAACACCTCTCTTACTGTACCTATATTAGGTTGTGAACTCAAAGCATAACTCCAATTGCTATTCTCTAGGAATACTTTATCGGGTTTTTGAAGAGTAGAAACACCTTTCCCCTGTGCTATCAGTAAATTTAAAATATTTGCTTTTTCTAAAAGCACAAACCAGTGATAAATCGTCTCTCTACTCACATCTAACTTCCGTGCGAGAGAAGATATATTAGGTTTAAAAAGTGTGGATTCAGCTATTACACCTAACAACTTTTTTAGCTTAAATGCAGTTTTTATATCAAAACCTTCCATCACGGCCAAATCTGTCTCTATAATCGTATTGATAACTTGGTTCAACTTTTTCAAAGTTGTCTGCTCATTATTTTGAGCTGAAAAAGGAAAATATCCCGTCTTAAGATAGTTTTTAAATGATGGTAATGGATGTTGTACTTTTTCAATAATAGATTGAGAGATATCATACGCATTTGTTTGGATATCATCCATAGTAATCGACTCTACATCTGAAATAAAGCCGGACATTTCGAGATATTCTCTATAAGACAGTCCCTGCATATCATAGCTTATTAAACGTCTGCTTAAATCTGCTTCACCTTTATAAATATCCAGAATGGAAGAAGATGTAAAAACAATTTTCATATCAGGGAAACCATCATAAATATTTTTAATTTCTCTTGACCAGTTGGGATATTTATGCACTTCATCTATAAATAAAAAGCGACCGCCGTTCTTATAAAATGTGTCAGCCGTCTGAACTAAGTTATGTGTATAGAACCAATAATGATCAGCCGTGATGTAAAGCGAAACTTCCGGTTGCTTTAAAATATACTTCATATACTGCAACATCAATGTGGTTTTACCTACTCCACGTGAACCTTTTATTGCTATCAAACGCTCGTTCCAGTCAATCTCTTTCATTAAGTATCGAAAGTAATTAGACTTTGTATTTTTTAGTAAATTGTCATTAAATTCATACAACTCCATCATAATATTGTCGTTTACAATCAACAAATATAATTAAATTTGTCGTCATTTATCAACAATCTTTATACATTCTGTCGTTTCGAATCGACAAAATCGAACATGTTGCATCTAAAAGGAGTGTTTATTACTCGTTAATAGCGTTCCACAGCAAATCTTTCAGCTCCTGAAGTCCGGTTTGAGTAACAGCGGAAAAGAAGACATGCGGAATCTTTTTAGGTAGTTCTTTTTTAATCAACTTTTTAAGTTCATCATCTAAGAAGTCACTTTTGCTGATTCCTAAAACACGCTTTTTCACTAATAATTCCGGATTGTGCTGTTTGAGTTCATTGAGCAATATTTCTTGCTAAAAACCGGCAGGCAGTCATTTTAATATAAATAAAATGTTATTTTGAGAAATATATGTAGATTAGACTTGTTCAAAAAGGGATAAGTAGGTATCTTTTATGTCGTAAATTAGAATTTTGAAAAAATAAAAATAGAAAGAATGAACGGAGGAGAAATCATAGCTAAAGTCTTGGAAAAACACGGAGTGAAATTTCTTTTTACACTTTGTGGAGGACATGTCTCACCTATATTTGTTGCCGCTGAAAATGTAGGTATCAAAGTCATAGATACCCGCCATGAAGCGAATGCCGTTTTTGCGGCAGATGCCGTATCCAGATTGTCTGATACGCCCGGAGTAGCGGTCGTCACGGCGGGTCCCGGTGTGACCAATACCATTACTGCCATTAAAAATGCTGCGATGGCACAATCTCCGCTTATCCTTTTGGGTGGTGCGGCTGCCACTATCTTGAAAGGTAGAGGTTCGCTCCAAGATATAGATCAGTTGTCTATCATGAAATCCATCTGTAAATACAATGTTTCTGTCACCAAAGTCAAAGATTTGGTGCCGACGATGGAGAAAGCATTTTATATGGCACAAGAGGGTGTTCCCGGACCTGTGTTTGTAGAATGTCCGATAGATGTACTTTATCCCGAAGAAATCGTTCGTGAATGGTATGTAGAAAAAGGGGCAGGCTCTAAACCTAAAAACTTGACTGAAAGAGCTGTGCAATGGTATATCAACTATCACGCAAAAAATATTTTTGAGGGGAAAGACAGCATAGATTTTAATAAGCCGGTACAAGACCCCACTTTTCCCAAATATGATGAAAATCGCTTGAAAAGAGCTGTGAGTATGCTGAAACAAGCAGAAAAACCGCTTTTGGTCATTGGTAGCGGTGCGGTGATGAGTGCCGACCATATCCAAGAATTGTCACAAGCCGTAGAAAAATTGGGTATCCCTGTTTACCTAAGTGGAATGGGAAGAGGACTTCTCGGTAAAAACTCTGATTTGCAAATGCGACACAAACGTAGAGAAGCTATCAAAGACAGTGACTTGATTATTCTTGCCGGAGTACCCAATGATTTTAGATTAGACTATGGTTTTCATATCGGAAGTAGAAAGTTTATCTCTATCAATAAGAGCCGTGAAGACCTATTCAAAAATAAGATACCGTCATTAAGTGTTTTGGGTGATCCGCAAAGATTCTTGATTGATTTGGCAAAAGAGTTTTCAGGTTCTTATTCGGAATGGATGGCTCATTTGAACAAAAGGAATCAAAAAAGAGAAGATAATATTAACGAACAAGCTTCTGCACCTGTGAATATTGGTATCAATCCGGTACAGCTTTTCAGAAAATTAGACCCCATGTTGGGAGATGATGCGATACTCGTTGTGGATGGAGGTGACTTTGTAGGAACTTCTGCTTATACTTTGACACCACGCTCACCATTGAGTTGGTTAGACCCGGGGGCTTATGGAACTTTGGGCGTAGGAGCCGGTTTTGCTCTCGGTGCTAAGTTGTTATTTCCTGAAAAAGATGTTTGGATTATCTATGGTGATGGTAGTGCAGGTTATAGTTTGATGGAGTATGACACCTTTAAGAAATTTGATTTACCTGTGATATCAGTCATCGGTAATGATGCTTGTTGGAGTCAAATCGCACGTGATCAAGTGGAAATTCTACATAGTGATTGTGCCATGAATTTGAACTATAGTGATTACCAATTGATTGCCAAAGCATTTGGTGGTGACGGTGTAAGGGTTGACACTTTAGAAGCATTTGAAAAAGCGGTAGAAACTGCTAAAAAGGCAGTCAAAAACGGTACTCCTTTCGTTATCAATGCCATCATCGGCAAGACTGACTTTAGAAAAGGAAGTATCAGCGTATAATTCGTATTTTTTACAGAAAGGATAAATATTTCCGATATGTTTTTTATTAAAACGTAATAGAAATGTTTTCTGTATGCTAACTCTGAGGTATTCCAAAACAAGCTTTGTATTCTGATGTTATTAGACGTATATCAGTGATTCTTGACAGGCTGATATAGATATTTATAAATAATATATGAGCGTAATAAGTAAGGCAGATACAAAAGATATAACAGGACAACCCCAAAATGACTTGACAAACAAATGGATAGTATTTTCCATTATTGCTTTTGCACTCTTGATGATGACGATAGATTCTACTATCGTAGCGACGGCACTACATACAATACAAGAAGAATTACATACGAGCGTAAGTTGGGTAGGATGGACATTGACGGCTTTCTCTTTTGGATTTGTGATTATGTTGCCATTGAGTGCTAAACTCAGTATGATATACGGACACAAGCGTATCTTTATGCTTTCGGTCGCCATTTTTACGATATCTTCTTTGCTCTGCGGATTGTCCACCAATATTTATGTGTTGATATTGATGAGAGTTATTCAAGCTGTGGGCGCAGCCGGTTTGACACCCTCTGCCACAGGTTTGATAGTGGAACATTTTGGAAGTTCCAGAGCCCAATTTTTGGGTCTGTTTGGTAGTATCTTTTCTACCGGAGCGATGATAGGACCTATCTTTGGAGGAATTATTGTTACTTATGTGTCTTGGTCTTGGATATTTTTTATCAATATTCCTTTGGGACTTGGAGTATTACTTTTAGCATGGCATCATATTCCCAAAGATATTTTGCATGTCGTAAAAAGTGAAAGAACGGATTGGTTAGGTATTCTTTTGTTGGCGACCGTTATACTGACAGCGATGTATGCTTCCACTTATCTGACAGAAGAGAATGCAAGGATGTTCTCTCCATTATTTATTACATTGAGTATAGTTTTTTTACTTTCATTTTATTTTTTGTACCGTCATTTACACAATTCAGCCAACCCGTTTATGGAAGCTAAGTTTATTTTTGGGAAGGGTTTTGGTGCGGTTAATTTATTCAATGTCATTCATCTCGGTATGGTCATCGGGGCTAATTCTTTGGCTCCTTTGTATGCTATTAATCGCTATGGTCTGAGTGAGTTTGAAGCAGGAACTTTATTATTGGCAGGAGGTATAGCTTCCGTCTTCTTTTCTGTCACGATGAGTATCTTCATCAACCGTACAGGTTACAGAAAACCTATTTATATCGGGATTCTGATAGTGATTTTAGGTACAATCTTATTATCTGTTCGACCTCACTTTGGAGTTTCACCTTATATGTGGTTGATGTTGTGTGCATTTTTAATAGGTGTAGGCAGTGGTACAGTGAGTCCGGCAGGTAGAAATGCCGGTATTTCTTTGGCACCAGAACAGTCTGCTAATATTGCGGCAGTTCGTTCTCTCGGAATGCAACTGGGCCAAATTATCTCAGTAGCAGGAGCAACCGCCATCATTGCGGCTTCTAAAAATCATGGAGTTGCACAAGGATATGTATATTTGGGTTTGGCTCTTTTTCTATTGGTCATGACACCTATTATATCAAGGATTCCCGAAAATAAGGGAGCTTGGTGATATAATGATGAGACTGATTATTTCGGAACTCTTATAGGATTGAAATCTATCAATTCCTTTGGAGTTCTTCCTTTGTAGTCAGGATTGGTAAATTCGTCGTAATAAGTGGCATACAGTAAACCTCTCAAACCTACATCTAATTGTCTGAAAGTTGTAGGTATTACACCATCCGCTCCATTGGTAGAGTATTTATCCATTTGTCCTACCAACCATTTAAGAACAAATTTTGGTAAAAACGAAAAGATAATCAATGCAATGTTTAACAACTTGATATCATCTTCAGGTGCATATTGTACCATATCATTGAGCTTGTATGTGCCACCTGCTTCAGAATAGGATGGAAACTCATGGTTTCCGGGTAAAAAAAAGTCGCCTATCTTTTTAATTCCTTTGATTGCACGATTACTAAAACTTGCCATAGTGCTGTAAAATTAAGCTTTGTTTTTCAATTTTAAATGTCTTGAACCGTTTATTTGTCAACTTGCCAAAGTATTATAATTTTTATCAATAATTTTATCAATATTTCTATGTGAATTTAAGCTCTAAACTTGAAACTCCAAACAATATTGTCTTATTTAAAAAATATGATGATTTAACACACCTTATTATTAAATTTTTATTAACTTTACTTGAGTAGATTGTTATTAAAATCTAAATCCATTAATTATGAAAACACAATTTAAAAGATTTTTGGTCGCCTTGTTACTCATTGTAACTTTACCATTCATTTGGATAGCATGTAATCCTGTAAATCCTCCAAGTAATCCTTCAAATCCATCTACCCCTAAAAATACGGAAACTTTAGAATGGGAAGGAACTATGTTTTTTAATCATCCCGATAATCCATTCTTAAAGGAAATTCCGGTAGATGCGATGGTGCATCAGTATTCTGACACTATGATTCATCTAATCAAACAAAGTTGCCTGATCAATGGTCAACCGACGAATGTTCGTGTTGGTACAGGAGACTATGGATCTGCCATCTATTTTGCCGATAAGGGCACAGAGAAGAAGAAAGTCTATAAAAAAGTAACTGTGGGATCATTGACAGGTATCGGTAAGGAATATATGAATGTCCCTATACCAAGTGGCGCAAAACCTGCAAGAGGTTCTGATGCACATCTTAGTATTGTAGATAAAGATGCCGGCTGTGCATATTTGTTTTGGATTTATACCGATAAAGGAGGAACATATTTTGACGAAAACTTATCAAATGATAAACGATCTGCCCAAAGTGGCAATACAATCTTTACCAATTCGTCAGGGATTTTCGAAGATGGTAGAGCGACAGTCGCTGCCGGATGGTGTACTTTGTCAGCTATAGTTTGGCCTAAAGAATTGAGAGAAGGACGTATCAATCATGCACTTAATTTTTCTGTAAAAGTTACAAATGGAAATGGTCACGTGCCTCCGGCAACACACCATGATGGTGCATTAAAAGATAATCCGTTTGCTATACCGGAAGGTACTTTAATCAGAATCAAACCGAGTGTAAATATAGATGCTATACAGGGATTGACCTATGTAGAGAAAGTGATTTTTAAAGCCATACAGAAATACGGTATGTATTGTAATGATACAAATGGTGCCGGTTTGAGTATTGGAGGTGTTGCCAGTTCATGTTTGCCTAATAAGGAAAAGGAATATGAAAGTTATGATGGATATACAAAGTTGGAAATGGCAAGTGGAGGTGGAAATATCTACCTAAAAAACTTGCCGTGGGAGAGTTTAGAAGTCATCTACACCGGTGATTTGATACCTAACAATCCGAACTTTACTGTAACCTCAGGTTGTGAGCCACCATTGGGGTCTTAAAACTATAAACTATATATTTTTAGAAATACGTGAAATTAGAAGAGAGCTAAATGATTTTATGCTTTCTTAGTAGCTCTTCCATTTGCTTTTGCAATATCAGAGCTTGCTCACGGGCTTTTTCTGCAAAGTCTTTACCTTTTGAAGCATAAATAATGCCACGGGTGGAATTGACTAAGAGACCGCAATCTTGATTGAGTCCGTATTGTGAAAGCTTTTCTAAATCACCGCCTTGTGCTCCAACTCCGGGTACTAAAAAGAAATGATTAGGACAAAAACTTCTGATGTGTTCAAAGTCTTCTTCATTGGTAGCACCGATGACAAACATCATATTTTCATCTGTACTCCATTGTATGGCAGTCTGAATGACATGTTCGTATAAAAACTTACTACCTGACTTGAGTCTTTGGAAATCTTGATTTCCCTTATTGGAAGTAAGTCCTAAAAGTATCACCCATTTATCTTCATAGCTCATAAAAGGCTGCACTGAATCTTCTCCCATATACGGAGCGATGGTGATAGAATCAAATTCCATATCTTTTAAAAAAGATTTTGCATACATCTTAGAGGTATTGCCGATATCGCCACGTTTAGCATCCGCAATACTGAAACAGTCTTCTGGAATCAGCTTTGAGGTTTCGTATAAGGTTTTCATTCCGTCCAAACCTAAGGCTTCATAGAATGCCACATTGGGTTTATAGGCTACGCACAAATCGGAAGTCGCTTCAATGATAGCTCTGTTAAACTCTAAGACGGGATTGTCATATTGTAATAGATGTGGAGGTAGTTTATTGATATCAGGATCTAATCCCACACAGAGATAAGAACGTTTTTCTTTGATTTGCTTTATCAGTTGTTGACGATTCACTTAGTTGGGATTACCGCTGAAACTTTTATAATCTCGGGAACTGCACTCAATACTGTACCTTCTACCCCCCCCTTTAAAGTAAGTTGTTTCATCATACAGGCATCACAATTGCCTACCATATTGACTTGCAATTCAAAGTTATCTGTAATATCAACTATCTCAATATCGCCACCATCCGCTTTTAAGAAAGGGCGGATACTGTCTAATGCCCTTTCTACTCTTTCAATCAGTTCTTTTTTTTCCGATGCGTCCATTTAAGATTTATTTTCTACCAATTGTTCTCTGACTTGTGCATTTTTTATAGTCACGTTTCTTGCCACGTTTCTTGAAACACTGTCAAAAGCACTTGTTACGATGGGATCATTATCCATGACTGCCGGCACTCCGATGTCTCCGCCTTCTCTAATAGATTGTACCAAAGGTACTTCACCTAAGAAGGGAACATTGTACTCCTCTGCCATTTTTCTTCCGCCACCTTTACCAAAGATATAATATTTATTGTTAGGAAGTTCTGTCGGTGTAAAATAAGACATATTTTCTACTACGCCCAAAACAGGAATATCTACTCCGTTCATCATAAAGAAGCTCATAGCTTTTCTTGCATCGGCTAAAGCTACTTCTTGCGGTGTGGTGACAGTGACAGCACCGGTTACAGGTACAATTTGAGCCAATGTCAACTGTACATCACCGGTTCCGGGAGGCATGTCGATAATCACATAGTCCAATTCTCCCCAAAGTACATCAGTAATAAATTGTCGCAAAGCAGATGTCACCATCGGACCTCTCCATGCAATAGCCTGATCAGCTTCCACTAAAAATCCGATGGACATAACTTTTAGTCCTTTGTAATCCAAAGGGATGATTTTATGTTTGTCACCTACTTTTTCTAATCCCGGTCTCAATCCTTTCAGCCCTAACATCGTAGGAATAGAAGGACCGTGAATGTCTGCATCCACCAAACCTACTTTTGCGCCGCTTCTCATCAATGACAAGGCTAAGTTGACGGCAACGGTAGATTTTCCTACTCCTCCTTTGCCTGAAGCAACAGCTATAATATTTTTCACACCCGGCAATACATCAGATCTGAAATCTCTTAACGTAGTGACTCTTGAAGTAAAATTGATATGAATTTTAGCAGTGTCACTGACCATCTCTTTGACAGCCGAACGCGAATCGTTGCCTAATTGGTCTTTCAGTGGACATGCAGGTGTAGTTAATTCTATTGTGAAATATACGTGTTGACCATCTATTCTGACATCTTTGATCATATTGAGAGAAACCAAGTCTTTTTTGAAGTCTGGGTCTATCACAGTACTCAAAGCCATCATTACCTTTTCTTCGGTGATTTCCATTAAGTATGATGTTATATTTTTGAAACTTCGCAAAGATATAAATTTAAGCCGACTATCTATATTCAGATTAAATTTGTTGACATTGTATTGACAGATTTCAAATCTATATGTGAAATGGGTCACCTGCTTACATATTTTAAACAAAAGTTTTATTTAGCTTATATTTGCATTTCACAATTAGTATCAAATTGAAATCCGCACACAATCAGGAAGTAGCAGTGATTATTCTCAACTACAATGGCAGACATTGGTTAGAAAAATTTTTACCTTCCGTAACACAAAATACTTCAAGCAAATTAGCCAGTATATGGGTAGTGGATAATGCTTCGACAGATGGTTCTGTGAAGATGATTAAAGAACAGTTTAAAAGTGTTTATACTATTTCTCTATCTAAAAACTACGGTTTTGCAGAAGGTTATAACCGTGCTATCGAAAATATAGAGTGTAAGTATGCAGTTTTACTCAATTCGGATGTGGAAGTGACGGAAAATTGGCTGCCACCTTTGTATAATGCTTTGAAAAAAGACAAAATGCTTGCTGCTTGTCAACCCAAAATGCTGGATTACAAGCAACCTAAAAAGTTTGAATATGCCGGTGCGGCGGGTGGTATGATAGACAAATACGGTTATCCGTTTTGTAGAGGCCGAATTTTTCAAGAGATAGAAGAAGATGCAGGGCAATACGATGATGAGATAGAGATTTTTTGGGCGAGTGGTGCTTGTTTGTGTATCAAAAGAAATTTATTTCTTTTAGCCGATGGCTTTGACAAAGATTTTTTTGCACACATGGAAGAAATTGATTTGTGTTGGCGATTAAAAAGATTGGGGTATAAAATTAAATATCTGCCAGAATCAGTAATTTATCATGTGGGTGGAGGCACTTTGAATGTTCAAAATCCCAATAAAACTTTTTTGAATTTTAGAAATAACCGTCTTCTGTTGATTAAAAATATTCCGATGGGAAAAGTGCTAATGGTTGGTATTGTCAGAAATTTTTTGGACTTTATCGCATTGATGGTCACGGTTTTGAAATTTCGTTTTAATGAAGCTTTTGCTATTTTGAAAGCTCAATTTGCTTACAGAAAGATGATGAGTAAGGCATTGGATAAAAGGAGTGAATTTGATACCATCTTGGAAAAATATCAGATAGACAATCCAAATCTAAAAGGTATTTATCCCAAGAGTTTACTTTTTTCATTTTATATCAATAGGAGAAAAAAATTTAACCAATTAAAATGGTGAGACGATGAAAATATTGATTATTGGAGCATCCGGTTTGGTAGGAAATAATATGCTGAAAGTTTTATCCGCAGCAGGACATGAATGTGTCGGTACGTATTTTTCTTATCAAGCAAAAAATACTGTTTTCTTTGACACTTTAAATTTGTGGAATCCTGATAATTTTGACCTGACACGTTTTAAACCACAAATAATAGTTCATTGCGGAGCTTTGACCCATGTTGATTATTGTGAGACCCATCAAGAAGAGAGTTATGAGCAGACAGTTCTTTCTACTAAAAATGTCATTGAGTTGGGCAGAAAATACTTGTCTAAGCTTGTTTTTATTTCCACAGATTATGTCTTTGATGGTGAAAAAGGACCTTATAGTGAAGATGATACAGTGAATCCCATCAGTATTTATGGCAGTCATAAATTGGAAGCTGAACGTTTGATTTTAAACTCGGGGTTGAAAAACATTGTTTTGAGAGTCACCAACGTTTATGGTGATGAAGAAAGAGGTAAAAACTTTGTCTCAAGAATTATTCAACAAGTGAAAGATTATCAACATCTTGTTTTAAAATTGCCGGTTGACCAATATGCTACACCCGTCAATGCTTATGATATTGCAAGAGTGTCAGAATTACTGATTCGGGATGATAAAGAGGGTATTTACAATGTCGCTTCCACTGATTATATGAATAGAGTACAACTTGCTTTGCGGATTTTGGGCTATTTCCCCGAAGCTGATTATGAGTTGTTTCCCATGCTGACAAGAGATTTGAATCAGCCGGCATCCCGTCCTTTGCAAGGAGGTCTTAAATCTGCTAAATTTTTGAGTGAATATCCTAATTTTGTGTTTGGTACGGTAGATGATTTTGTGAAACAATATCAATAGGAAAAGAGATTTCTCCTCACTTCCACAAAGTTATACCCAAAATAGGAAACAGATAAGCTGCAATCAATTCGTTAAGCCGAAAATGCGCAAGACTTATACTGTAAAGGCAACGAATTTCATATTATTACCAAAGGAATAGCTTTCATATATCATTGATAGTCCATATTATAAAGACTCTTAAGGAGCATCTAATTAATAATCGGACTCAGGTATCAATTTTGCAATTTATAATATATAAGAATTTATACGAAAAGAATCATTTGCTTATCCACTCTACCAACCTCCGCTGGCGCCTCCGCCACCAAAGCCACCACCGCCAAAGCCTCCGAAGCCACCACCTGAACTACCTCCACCGAAGCCACCGCCTCTACCCATGCCACCTCCCCAAAATGGTGGGAATCCTCCATTATTATAGCCATCTCCGGAATAAGTATAGTGGTTGTTTGAATTTTTAGAGATGATGATGATAAGCAGTATGAAGAAGATTATCAAAAAGATAATGAGACCGACCGGAATGCCTTCATCTGTATTGTCTTTTACAAATCCACCACTCAAAAGTGTAATCATTTGGTCAGTAGCCTCATCCAAACCCTGATAGTAATCCCCTTCCTTAAAGTTAGGAGTAAGCGTATTTCTCAAAATCCGGTTGGCATCAATGTCCGAGATATACTGACCGACCCGATAACCTGTTTCTATATCAAATTTTCTCTCTTCTTTTGCTATCAGTATCAAAACGCCATTGTCCTTATCCTTGTTTCCGATTCCCCATTTTCTTGCTAGACGAATACCGTATTCTTCAACCGGATAGTTACCTAAGGTTTCTATGGTGACAATGGCAATTTGAGTAGAAGTTGTATCGTAATAATTAAGTAGTTTTCTTTCCAAGCGGTCTTGCTCGGTCTCATTCATCATACCGGCAAAATCATTGACAAGACGAGGTGTACTCGGTACATTTACGATATCATCATCTTGTAAATGTGCTTGTGCAACAACATGGTACACGTTGAGCAAAACAAAAAGCGTGATAATGAAAGTCCGTATTTTAATCACCATAGGAAATATCATCCGGTAAATCATTGACTACATTATTTACATCAAAAGGAAAGTGTTTACTTAACTTATCTCCCACATCTTTGATAGCTCTGATGATACCTTTATCAAATTCAAAAGCTTTAAAATCTATGCTCAGATTCGCAATAGTACCCTGCCAAAAATCGTCTCCTACTTTCCGATGTATATTCTGATCTCCAAGGATACTTAACTTTTTATCTTGGATAGAGATATAGATAAGAACTCCATTTTTTTGAGGAAGTTTATCCATTTTTAACTGATGAAAGACAGATTGTACTCGTTGCGCCAAGTCACCTTTGCAGCGTGTTTCCAAGTGGATTTTTATCTCACCGGATGTTACCTTTTCTACCTCTCCAATAGTTTCTACTATTAGGGATGAATCTTTGAAAAAGTTTTTCACGTCAGACATCTACAATCATTTTAAACCTTCACCACCTTATTTTTACCGTATCGTGGTATCTTTTTGCAAATCAATTTAAAAAATCAAAACTCTACTTTTGGTGCATTTTCCGCTCCGGCGCTGGCTTTAAAGCCTTCTTTCTGGTTAAAACCAAATATTTTGGCAGTAATCACGGCAGGGAAAGTTCTGATAGAGGTATTATAAGTATTAACACTTCCATTAAAGTCTCTTCTTGCAATATTGATTTTTTGTTCCAAACGTGCTAATTGTGCCTGTAAATCCATAAAATTCTGATTGGCTTTTAGGTCAGGATATTTTTCCACTGTCACCAACAATCTACTCAATGAACCACTCAACGCATCTTGTGCCTGTTGGAATTTTTCAATATTACCCGGTGTCAAATCATCCGCTTTGAGGTTGACATTAGTAGCATTGGCTCTTGCATTAATAACGTCTGTTAGTGTCCCTCTTTCAAACTCTGCATATCCTTTCACCGTAGCGACCAAATTGTCCACCAAATCATATCTTTCCTGATAAGCGGCTTCCACATTGGCCCAGGCTTCTTTGACATTCTCATCATTACCTACAATCGAATTATAGGAGCAACTCGAAAAGGTACTCATTGCCACAATAGCGATGATAGTACTAAAGATAAATCTTTTCATCATTATTAATTTATATGATAAATATAAGTATTAAATACTTTTTAAATACCCTTTTAAGTGAGGATATCCTTCTTTATCGTTAATTAAATCAAAGAAAACCGTACTCTCATTTATTTTCTGTGTTCTTTCCGTGACCTTATTCGGCAAGAAAAGTGGCTTTTTAAAAGAAACATAAAACTCATGTGCGCCTCTCATCATAGATTGTAATGGAGAAAGGGTCCTGCTCAAAGAATACCATCCATGAATAAGGTGTTTGGGGAATCCAAACAATTTTGCTCCCAAATCATGTAAGTGAATGGGATTAAAATCACCACTGACTTTTGCATATTGAAGACCCAAGCCTTTCGGTAAAGACCAATTATAATATTTATCGGCGGCGGTAATATCTATCTCCGGTTTTTCTTCAGCCGGCTCTCCTATTCCCTTTTTACCCATATAAAGATTGATATTTCTTTCTTCCCAAACTACTTTGTCATGTCGGGTCAAAGTCACAATAATTTCCACTTCCGTCCCTTTATCATGCCTAATAAGTCTTCCAAATTGACAGGTCACATCTAATTTGTCGGAAGGATAAATCCTATCGTATTGTTTGATATTACAGGTCAAATGCACCATTCCCGGCATGGGAAACGGCGCATCAGGGTGAGCCATCAATAAAGATTGAAGACCAAACAATCTGATATACCAATAAGGAGACGGAACTGTACTGCCATCATAGCCAAACATATCACAATATTCTTGAAATTGTTTTTTGTCAATTCCGATATTTTTAACGGTGTAACCTTTATCGGGTAAAACAGTACCCGTTTTTTTTAATCCGGTCAAACTGGCTCTGATCAAAGTTTCAGCGGAGCCCGGTAATTGTTTCAAAGGATATAACTGTGTCATTTTCTTTAGGTTTTTAATTATTTACAGACTAAAATAATAGATAAAATCTTTTATACATAGCATTGATAGTAAAGCTATTGTTATCTATGCTCTCTCAACGCAAACTTCTATGCCTTCATTAAAAGTTTTCCATTGTTTCCCGTCTTTTTTCATGTTGACGAAAATTTGTCCGCCATTGTCATCGCAAATCTTTTGCAAATAAGAATCTCTGATGGCAGGAGGAAAATCACTCTCCAAAACGGCCTCTACCAATGTATTTGTCAATATATTTTTATCAGGTAAATACATCGCTTTTTTGTCAAAAAACCCCGCTTTGTGAACGGATACGATATCGAACTTGTTGATGTTTTCTATAATTTGAGTGGGAATAAAAAGCAATCTGTCTGTATAAAGTGTAATTGTACCCAAGGTCTTAAAAACAAGTTCACCATTGAGTTTTAGCTCAAGTTGAATATTTTGATATGTCCTTTTTCCTTTCTTATTAGGTGTCCAATAGTCAAAAATGATTTCAGGCAAAAAATCTTTGTACCTAAAAAGTAAGATGGATGCTCCGGCATCGGTCAGTGAATGAATGGTTCTAAATTTTTTAATCCTTTTCCCTTCTTTATTAAAAAGCAACCAATTGGTCTTATTGTTTGAACGATATTCTAATTGATTATCTCCCAACTCCTCGTACAACACAGTATGAATTTTGCCATAATTTGTTTTCCATAGAATATCTGTATTTGAAATATAAAAATTCCCACGCAACCCATACTGTATGACAATGAAAATTATTAAAAATAAAGCAGCAATGACAGGATAAATGCTATGAGTTCTTAATTCTTCTGATGAAAATAAAAAAACACTTAGCCCTATTAAGACAACTATCAAAATAATGCTCAACCATTCAATGGTATTCCATGAGTTGTAACGACCTTTGGCAATAATTTTTTTCTGTGTACTCAAAATAATTTTTTATTTGACAAAAATACATAAAAAGTATTTGTCGATTTGATAATTACCCAATTTGATAGTTTTTCACCTAAAATGATTTATCTCTTTTTAGTATTTAACGTAGTAAAACGAGACAAAATAGGTTTGAATTTTGGATTCGTTTAACCCATTTCATTTATTACTCATATTTAAACACCCCATGCGGACTATGAATAGTCACTTGTTTCTTTTGAGCAGATTCCACACGACCGATAATTTGTGCTTCGATATTAAAACTAGCTGCGATGTCGATCAAATTTTGTGCGATACTTTCAGGAACATAAGCTTCTAAACGATGTCCCATATTGAACACCTGATACATCTCTTTCCAATTGGTTTTAGACTCACTTTGTATCAACTGAAATAATGGTGGAATCGGCAAAAGATTATCTTTAATTACATGCAAATTGTTACCGATATAGTGTAAGATTTTAGTTTGTGCACCACCCGAACAATGTATCAAACCATGTAGCAGATCTCGCAAACCTTCATCTATAATTTTTTTGACTAGTGGTGCGTAAGCACGAGTAGGAGAGAGTATCAGTTTACCTACATCCAAAGGTGCATTTTCTACACTATCTGTCAACTTTTTGGAACCACAGTAAACCAAATCTATATCCGTTTGTGGATCGTAGCATTCCGAATATTTCACTGCATATTCATGTGCCAAAACATCGTGACGAGCAGAAGTCAAACCATTGCTACCCATGCCTCCATTATATTCGGATTCATAAGTGGTTTGTCCATAAGATGAAAATCCAACTATCACATCACCTGCTTGAATATTTTCATTGGTAATCACATCAGATCTACGCATACGAGTACTCATCACAGCATCTACCATCACGGTACGCATACAGTCGCCTACATCAGCTGTTTCACCGCCCATCAAATGAACTTCTACACCATGTTGACGGAGATTGTCAGCTACCTCTTGTGAACCTTCTATCAATGCTTTAATGACTTCTCCCGGAATGAGATGTTTGTTGCGATTGATAATAGAACTCATCAGAAAGTTAGTAGTTGCACCGACACAGATTAAATCGTCTGTATTCATCACAATAGCATCTTGAGCGATTCCTTTCCAAACACTCAAGTCGCCTGTTTCTTTCCAATACATATAGGCTAAAACAGATTTAGTACCGGCTCCATCTGCATGGATAATATTACACCAATCCGGGTCTTGACCTAAATGGTCCGGATAGATTTTACAAAATGCATTTGGAAAAAGTCCTTGGTCTATATTTTTGATAGCTGCATGAACTTCATCTTTAGTAGCGGAAACTCCTCTCTGATCGTATCGTTTTGAATCTGTACTCATTCTGATTTTTCGGTGTGATTATGCGCTGAATTGTCTTAAATGGTGATCGATGTGTTTATAAAGCATGGCCCCCCATTCTCTTTTACTCATATTGCCAAAAATAGGATGACTAGCAAAATTCATGGTGTCAGCTTTTTCTATCAACTTGTGATAAGTTTTTAAAAATTCTTCTTTTTCAGTATCAAAATCTAAAGCTTCTGTCACTTTAAATTCATCTGCAGTAGGTAGATTTTTCATAAATGGCAATGCATATACGAAAAAATGCTTGACTGGTTTGAAAGATACAATTGTTTCCAAAGGATTTTTCTTCACCTCTACTTCGTTGAGTGGATTTTTCAGTGCAACATCTAAGTGTCTCAACATTTGACTAATGGTCATTTTGCCCCATTGTCTTTTATTATCAGCTTTTAGATTTTCAAATCTAGCTTCTAATGCCCTCTGATTTTCTTTGTCCCAAAGTAATTTTGCCATAGCTTTTTAATTTATAACCTTAAAGGTAGTCCTTCTGTTTCGTTGATGTTGATCTTCTGTACATTTTTCACATGCACATTGTTCAACAGGTAGAGATGCTCCATAACCTTTTGCTGTCAATCTATTGCTTTCTACTCCTTTTGAAATCAAGTATTCTACAGCACTTTCTGCACGTCTTTGTGATAATTTCATGTTATAATCATCATTCCCTCTACAGTCGGTATGTGAAGCAAGTTCTATTTCTATTTTAGGGTTGTTGAGTAAAAGTTGTGCGAGTGTATCTAATGTCGGTTGTGCATCCTCGCGTATATCTGCTTTGTCAAAATCGTAATAAATATTATTCAATACGATTTCTACATTTCTATATATTTTAGATAAAACTATTTTTTCACGAATGAAAATAGTGTCACCTGCTAGAATTTGAATGTTGACGGTATTAAAATTTTTGGTGACAGATAGATAATCTTCCTTACTGACATTGAGTTGGTAAGCAAAACCACTATCCAATTGAGTAGTGAAAAAACCTTCTTCATCACTGGATATAGACTGCTTACTCAAAGTAATATCTGGATATGCAATAGGTTGCTGTCCTAAAATAGTACTATTCGGATTGAGTGAGTCTGCATAAATATTTTCCACCACCTCACCTTCTAAAATAATCATACCTGGTGCAATTTCTTTTTCAGGCATTTTCTGTGCTTCTACAAAGTATAAGTTGTCATTTCCATTTCTATTGCTAGTGAAAAAGCCATTGATAACGATACTTGTATCAGCATTATTTTCTGTCAAAAGTTTTAATCCAAAATCATCTTTTCCAGTATTGATTCCATAAGGTAGTTTTTCTGCATTGGTAAATAATCTACCCACTTTCGTTGCTTTATAGATGTCTAAGCCACCAAAACCATCTGTTTTATTGGAAGAAAAATATAAAGTGTTTTCATCTGAGGTAGTGTAAGGAAACATTTCATCATAAGTGGTATTCACTCTTGAACCCAAATTAATCGGCTCGCCATAAGTTCCGTCTTTGTATATTTTTAGCGAATACAAATCTTTTCCACCATAACCATAAGGTGCATCAGAAGAAAAATAAAGCGTTTGTCCATCAGGTGTGATATATGACTGACCTACATTAAAAGTATCTCCCCAAATATGAATTTGCTCCGGTTCAGACCAATCAAAATCTTGCTTTTGTACTCTATAAATTCCACAGTAGTCAGTGTTACCTATTGCATTAGAACCACATTGTGTGAAATAAGCTGTTTTGTTATCAGCAGTCATAGATAATGAAGCGATGTGGTATTTATTGGCAAACTCTAAATACTTTTCTGCTGTAGTGCCATTTGAGTTAGTCCACCATAAAGCTGAAAAATCTTCATTGTTCCATTCTGTAGGTGTATCTGAACTTCCTGCTCTTGTAGAAGAAAAAACTATTTTCCCGTCTATGATATTTGCATCAAAATCATCTGATTCGGAATTAGCTTTAAAAGCTGTGATGTTGAGATAGTTTTTATCTTCATCACCATGCTTTAGCACATAGTCACAAGTGGCTATCATAGGTTCTACGATTCTTCTGTCTTGTCTATTTTCTCTAAGATAAATTTCCAATACTTTTTTCGCATCGGTATATTTTTCACTACGCATCAGAGCCTGTGCATAGGCAAATTGTGTCTCACTATTAGGAGAAAAATCATACACTGATTTGTACCACTCTTCAGCATCAGCATATTTTCCTTGAAAATCATAAGCTTGGGCAATCATTTGTGCTATCTCAGCCTTTGCTTCTTGAGTTTTAGCTTTGGTGATTTCTTCTTTTAAGATAGGGATAGCGGTGGCATATCTTTTTAGATGGAAGTTTTCAGTACCAGATTTCACCTTGCTACTAGTCACGCAAGCTGTTAATATGATGAAACTAAAAAAAACGAGTGTAATATGTCTAAAAAACCTCATGCAAGAATAAATCTTGTTACAAAAGTCGAAGATAATGAGAAAAAAGCTTGAAAAGTAAATATAAACTATCTTAATTGGCTTAGGTTTGTCTATTTAGTAGAGTAGGAATTTATGTTTGAGAGATTTGGGAAACTTCCGAGTGGAAAAATTTTAGAACAGGTCAAAGCTTCACCTAATTTTATCAAAGGAGCTTTTAGAAATCGTGAACAAACTCCGCCTGAATTAGAGCCCAAAAGTCCGGGGAAAATATTTTTGGAGTTTGCCACCAGAGAAAGAGATTCCAAACCTCATGGACAAATACCTACTATTCAAACGGATTTAAAAAATATTCAAGCAGATGTCCCGACTGTTGTTTGGCTAGGGCATTCTTCTTATTTTATATTTTGGCAAGGTAAAGTAATAGCTGTAGATCCGTTATTTAGTTCTAATGTATCACCTATTTACAAATCTGTAGTTGCTTTTCAGGGTACAGAAATCTATACTATTCAAGATATACCTCCGATAGATGTTTTGATTTTTACGCATGATCATTACGACCACTTAGATTATTATACAGTTGGTCAAATTCACAAGATGACGAAAAAGATTGTCTGTCCATTAGGTGTAGATGCACATCTGAAATTTTGGGGTGTGCGTGCAGATAAAATTCAAACGATGGATTGGGATGATACTTTTCACATAGATGAAAATATAGAAATCACTGCTTTGACTACAAGACATAGTTCAGGTAGAACATTCAAAAGAGATCAATCGCTGTGGTGTGCCTATTTTTTACGATTGGGAAAATACAAGCTATTTCTTGCCGGTGATGGCGGTTTCGGAAAACACTTTCAAGCAATAGGTGAAAAATACGGACCTTTTGATTTCGGTTTTATAGAGAATGGTCAGTACAATACTTCATGGCCGGTGCATCACATGTTTCCGGAGCAATCCGCCGAAGCTGCTCATTTATTGGGTTTGAAAACGGTAGTACCTATTCATTGGGGAAAATACTCTCTAGCTTTTCACAAATGGAATGACTCCATCAAAAGATTTATAGTGGCTGCCGAAAAGAAAAATCTTAATTATTGTATCCCGAAAATTGGTCAGGCATATCGAATCGATGAACCTGCTTTAAGAGAGGTTTGGTGGGATTTTGAGTGAGGTGTGTTCTTTTAGGAATGGGCTAAAGCCGCATTCCAAATCATGAATTGAGATATTATAGATTGAATTGCTGCATATTTTGATGAATCGCCACAGGCTTTAGCCTGTAGATAAAAAATATTTATTCCCAATTAATGGCTTTAGCCAAAATATTAATCTTACGTAAGTTTTGGATAAGAAAAAAATCAAAAAAGAAGTACTTTGCCCCTATAATATACCAAAAATATTTAATATGTTGCAAAAAATAAGCAAGGTAGTATATGCCTCTGAGACAAAGTGTCTGAATTTTTCGTCATTTTAGACACTTTTTATAAATAATTTGATGTTTTAAGTAAAAAAATGCCAATATAAAATAGAACATTCCACACATAGATTGGAAGCTGTTTTTTTTTGATTAATTTATCAACTGCTCTATCAGCCAATCACTTCTACACTAAAAATTATCTCTAAATACTATTCCTGTTGAAGATGATTTTTGACCTATCTTATTTGAATAAGGTTTTTATGTCGCTTAAACAAATAGGGCAAGACATATTCGCTCACTGAGTATTATCTTTACATTAATGACAACACTAACTTCCTCATAAAAAATATGTTTGGCTTTTAAATAGTTAACTTTATGATGTCAAATGAGAAGGCGGATTAAAACATATCAATTGATCGTCGTCATCACTCTGGCTTTAGCCTTAATCGCACAGTCTTTTCAAAAAAATATCATCCTCATTAATTACTCCTTGGATACAGCTAAGTATGCCGCTTCTTGTGAGAACATGGATATGCCCGAAATGCACTGTGAGGGAAAATGTCAAGTCGCACATAAAATGGATGAGACAGAGCAAAATGATACTAATGTTCCCCATGCAAAAATCATTGAATACGTTTTATTTTGTGAGAATCTATATGCAGTTGACTTTAAAAACAATGAGAAGAATACACACATATACAATTCCCAATACCATCCATTGGCAGATACCCAATTAGAACAGTCTCTGATGAGACCACCTATCACACTCGTTTAGATTTTATCTCTCTTGTCAAAAGAGAAAACTTATCAACCTATAAGTTGGTAGGATTTGTAACAATTATGGAGTCATAGACTCTATAATATTAAATATTATATCTAAATAAGAAAAATGAAAAAATCGATAAAATATATCGCATGGATATGGATGATAATGGGTTTCACTCTAATCCATGCACAAACAAAAATAATACAAGGTCATATTTACGATGTGGATGACCAAGAACCACTGACAGGAGTCTATATCAAAACTTTAGACTTACAGTCACACGCCGTTTCTGACGAGGATGGTTTTTTTCAAATAAAAGTCAAGGATACAAGCGGCACTTTAGTTTTGAGCCTGATAGGTTATAAAAATTTAGACGTAAAATATAAAGGCAATGAAGAATTAAATATCAAACTCCAGCAAGATGCCATCTTATTAAGTGAAGTAAAAGTAAGAGCTTATGGAGGCAATAAAACCAATAGAGAAACAGCAGGAGCTATCACTGTACTCGATGGCGACAATATCAGAACAGGAAGCGGTATCTCTATGGCAGGCGCACTCAACAGTATTCCCGGTGTCAGAATGGATCAAAGTACACTTTCTGATGCAAGAATATCCATCAGGGGAAGTGGTGTCCGATCACAATATGGCATCCGTGATTTAAAGGTGTATATCAATGGCATTCCTCTGACGGAAGCCGATGGTACGACAAGGATAGAAGGATTAGATATCAATGATTTGGGTAGAGTAGAAATTATCCGTGGCCCGGCATCCAGTATTTATGGTGGAGGTCTGAGTGGTGTAGCTCTTTTTGAGATGAACAGAGCACCTTATCAAGAAAGAAGCTTGCAGGCATCTACACTTTTTGGCAGCTTTGGACTCAAAAGAGTATCTACTGCATACAGATATGGTGGAGATAAAATCAATACTTATATCTCTTACGGAAAACAGTGGTATGACGGCTATCGTGAACACAGCAAAGACGAAAGGAACTTCCTCACTGCCAACATGCAGTTTTATCCGTCAGACAAACAACGCCTGACTGTCTTAATCAATCGTACAGCCCAAGATTCTGAAATCCCCGGAGCCTTGACCTATGACCAAATGCAGCAAAATCCCAAACAAGCCAATGCAAGCAATTTAGATAAAAAAGCAGGTAGAGACCAAAAGTGGACAAGAATAGGTATCGGTCACACGTATCAGTTTAACAGTATGTTTTCAAACACCACCAGTCTATTTACCTATTTCTATCATCTTGACCATCCCTTACCTTATGCCTATTTGCACAATAATTATCAAAGCTATGGTGCCAGAACGAAGTTTGATTTTAATCCGAAACTCTCAAAATTCAATACCTTGGTATCTTTTGGAGCGGAATTTAATCAGGCTTATTCGACAGGCACACAATACGAAAATGTACACGGTGAAGAAGGCGCCATCCGTACCAGCACAGAATATAAAAATACCCTGTATTCTGCTTTTTTACAATCTCAAACATCTTTTACCCCAAAACTTCAATTGGCTTTGGGCTTGAGTTTTAATGGCTTGTCTTACGACTTCAAAAACTTTCTGAATATTGCAAAAAACGGAGTAAAAAAATTCAACGGACAAGTTTCTCCGCGTGCTGCACTTAGTTATAATTTTGGGGACTTTTTAAGTCTGCATACCAGTGTCAGTACCGGATTTTCACCACCGACAACAGGAGAAATACAAGACGAAGACAGAAATATCAATAAGAATATTCAGGCACAGAAAGCAATCAATTATGAGTTTAACGCAAAAGGTCTTTTACTCAATTCCCGATTCAATTATGATTTGGCATTGTACAAAATGAAGATGAAAGACGAATTGATACCGATTACCATACAGCAAAACATCACTATTTACAGAAATTCGGGTAAGACAGACCACAGCGGTGTGGAATTGGCATTGGCTTATGAAGCGGTTAGAGACAACGATATGAAAAAAGTCAGCAGTCTGCGAGCAACTTTTTCAGGTTCATATTCCCATTTCAGATTTACGGATTATAAAATTTTGACGGCAGACGACATCATCAAAGACGATTTTACAGGAAACCGGTTGACAGGCATTGCCCCTTGGACTTTCAACTTGGGTTTGGACATGGAGATGCGTATGGGGCTTTACGCAAATGCAAATTTCTACTACAATGACAAATTACCTTTGGACGATGCAAATACAAATTACAACAAAGCATGGTCCGTACTCAATATCAAATTAGGTTATCAAAATGAGTTGTGGAGCAAATTAGTCTTAGACATTTACGCCGGAATTGATAATTTAACAAACACAAAGTACAGTTCGTTTGTTGCTTTAAACGCAGTAGGTTTTGGAGGAAATGCACCTGCATATTATAATCCCAATCCGACAAGAAATTATTACGGAGGATTGAGTTTGAAATATTTATTTAAAAAGTAAAATTATGAGAAAAATACTTTCCGCACTTTCAGTAATCATTCTATTACAAAGTGTCATTTCATGTAATAACAGTTCGAAAGAAATAGAAATAGGTACCGAAAATTTTTTAATTTCTAATACGGAAAACAAAGCTTCCTGTGTGTTTTTAACCACAGATGAAAATGGCTATCCCGCTATCAGTTGGGTCGAAAAAGATAGCAACAAACATCCTATTTTATTTTTTGCACTTTGGGATGAAGCCAAAAATACATTTGGAGAAAAACAACAAATCAATCTCCCTGACAATACCAGTGTTCACGAAGAAGGTATGCCCAAAATTGCGTTCAAAGGTGACGGAATAATGATTGCCACCTACGAAAGCTCCGTTCCGGTAGAAGGTAAAAAATGGGGCATTTCCGATTTGAGCTATATGGAATCGAAAGACAAAGGAAAAACTTGGACAGTAGCACAATCCGTTTTCAAAAACAAATATCAAGGTTCATCACCCAGCTTTTCAGGTTTGAGTAGATTGAGTGATGGCGAAATAGGAGTTGCATGGTTAGACAATGATACGAATCCCAAAAACTTCAGCCGTCCGGTCTTTTTTGCTAAAACTTTAAAATCCGGTGGATTTGACAATGCCTATATGATCACTCCCAAAGCTTGTCAATGTTGTAGAATAGCTATTTCATCCGAACAAGATGGACAAGTATCTATTGCATTTAGAGATTTATCCAAGGAAAACGTAAGAGATATTTCTGTCGCTACCTCTAACGATAACGGAAAAAGCTTTCAGGCACCGAGTGATTTCAGCAAGGACGGATGGGTGATAGATGGCTGCCCCCACAATGGACCTTCTATTGCAAGCAGTAATGGAAAAACTTATCTCACTTGGTTTACAGGTGGAGATCACATCGGAGTCAACTATGGCGAACTCAACAAAGACGGCACGGTAGAAAACAAAACCTTGTTGAGTAAGGACGGACGATTTGCCCAACTATCTCTTTTAAATGATGGAACGCCGGTGGTGGTTTATAGTGAAGATTTTACGGAAAAGAATAAAAATGGAAGTCAGATAAAAATTGCCAAAATGCACAATGACCAGTTTGTCAAAGCAAAAATTGACCTCTCCGGTCAAGATGCAGACTATCCGGTGATTAGAACTTTGAACGACCATGATGTGATTGTCGCATGGAGTGACAACAATCAGATTTTCTACAAAAAGATAGATATTTCGGCTTTGTAGTCCGGAGCTTATCGTTTTAAGCTCAGCTCGTACAAATCTTTTCTTCGGTCTTTTAATGTTTGTACAGAACCATTGTGATGCAATTCTTTTAAAAGGTTTAAGTCCACATCGACAATCAAGGTCATCTCGGTATTCGGTGTGGCTTCACCTTTGATACTGTTGTATGGGAAAGCAAAGTCAGAAGGCGTAAAAACAGCGGCCTGACCAAATTGTATATCCATATTGTTGACACCCGGTAAGTTACCGACTGCTCCGGTAATAGCAACATAGCATTCATTTTCTATTGCTCTTGCCGCTGCACAAGTTCTCACCCGCGTATATCCGTTTTGATTATCTGTCAGATAGGGTACAAATAAAATCTTTAATCCTTGATCTGCCAAAATTCTAGGCAATTCGGGAAACTCCACATCATAACAAATCAAAATCCCCACCTTTCCGCAATCTGTATTAAAAGTTCTGATTTCATTTCCTCCGGTCATTCCGTAAAAAGCATCCTCATTAGGCGTGATATGAATCTTCCGGTAGGCATCTCTCCTACCGTCTCTATGCAATAAAAAAGAGGTATTATAAAGATTGCCCTCTTCTAAAACCGGCATGCTTCCGGCAATAATGTTTACGTTATGCTTCACTGCCAGACTTCCGATCTTATCCAAAATTTCGTCCGTCATTTTAGACAATTCTATCATAGCATCTCTTTCATGCAGATGATTAAAAGGTGCTAAAAGTGGCGTATTAAAAAATTCGGGAAAGACACAAAAATCTGATTTGTAATCACTGATAGATTTAACGAAAAATTCTACCTGTTGATAAAAAGCTTCCAAATCGGCAAACTGTCTCATCTGCCACTGAACCAAACCTATTCTAATCACAGAATCTCCCACTGAAGTATGGATCTGGGTATAGTAAATATTATCCCAGCGCAGTAAGACGGCATTTTCTTCCGAATCAGTATCTCCCGGTAAATAACCTTTTATAATCCGGATGGGCATAAAACCATTGGCTAATTGGAAAGAAAGCACAGGATCGTAAATCTCACTTTTCCTTACTTTGGAAATATAATCACTCGGCTCTAATCCACCGCTAAAATCACAATAACCCGGAATTCTTCCTCCTATAACGATAGATTTCAAATTTAATATTTCACAAAGCTCTTTTCTCGCATCATACAACCTTCTACCTAAACGCAATGATTGGTATTTCGGTGCAACAAATAATTCTATACCATACAATACATTTCCTTTTCTATTGTGTGTATTAAAACTCTCGTTATCGGTGATTTCTTTATAGGTATGTAAATCTCCATATAGCTCATATTGTACGATAATGGAGAGTGCCGCCGCAACCAATTTCCCATCTACTGTAATACAAAACTGCCCATCGGGAAAAATAGAAGTCAGTTTTTGGATACTTCTTTTAGACCAAGTATTGTCTGAAATAGTAGGATAAGCTTCCTGCATGGCTTCCACCAGCTCCTCATAATCATCCAACGTAAGTGTTCGTACCTCTACCTGCATATCTATATCTTTAGCTTACTTAATAACTAAATATATCGACATAAGTTTTAAATAGCAAATGAAAATAGCGGGTGACTTTCTTTATCCGTATAAGCTTGTATCTCTATTTTTAATCATAAATCATTCTGAACTCACCATTAAGTGGCACATCAGACATTTAACCAAGTACTATAAGGATTCATGGCGAGATTCATATTGAGATATCTGTCATCCATCGTGACCTCTTTTCCTATCCATTCAGGGCGGATAAAATCTTCATCTTCACTTTTAAGCTCTATTTCTGCAACAATCAGACCTTCATTTCCACCTAAAAACTCATCTACCTCCCAAATCTTATCTCCCACATTTATTTTATACCTGATTTTTTTTAACTCCGTAATGGCAAATTGATCTAAAAGTTCTTCGGCATCTTGATATGGGATTTCGTATTCATATTCACTCCTTGTAAAACCAAAGGATTTCCCTTTGATGGTTATAAAGGCTTTATCCGGGGTCTGTCTCACTCTGATTGCTTTTTCCATATCCATCTGTAAATACCCTTGACGATAGTTTTCGCCCTGTGGCTTTTCTGTTAGAGACCATTTTTCGTGATGGACAAGAAACTTTCTCTCAATTTCTTTTCCCATAATAACTATCCGTTTTTAGAATGTCGGTGTTTTAAAGCAATTGCATCTTGATATTTTTTTAATTCCTTTTTAACTACATTGATAAGTATGACCATGCCGATGATATTTGGCACTGCCATTGCAAAGTTCATGGCATCAGAAAAATCTACTACCGCTCCCAAACTCACTCCTGAACCTATCCATATAAAAATGCAAAAGATGACATTATAGACCATCATTATCTTTTTGCTCTTACCAAATAAGAACGCCCAGCCCTGCATGCCGTAATAAGACCAAGATATCATAGTCGATACGGCAAAAAGCACGACGACGATTGTTAAAACTATCGAATAATTCGGTATCACAGAATCAAACGCCATCGCTGTTAATCTCACTCCTTCCGTTGTTTCCTGACCGTACTCCATAAAATGTGCATCAAAGTTAGCAATGATAATAATCAATGCTGTCATCGTACAAATCACCACTGTGTCAATAAAAGGCTCTAATAAGGCAACCACACCTTCAGAAGCTGCATATTTTGTCTTCACCGCAGCATGGGCAGTCGGAGCAGAACCGATACCTGCTTCATTGGAAAAAGTACTTCTTCTGAAACCTTGTATCATCACGCCTACGATTCCCCCACTGATTCCTGCACCTGTAAAAGCACCGTTTAAAATCAACCTGAAAGCATCCAATATATGATGGTAATTAACGGCTATGACCACAAAGCCGGATACGAGATAAAGAATAGCCATAAAAGGCACTAATTTTTCAGTCACTTTAGCAATCCGTTTTATACCGCCAATAATCACCGAAGCGACTAAGATTGCAAGGAAAAAGCCAACCCAAAGTCCACCATGTTCACCTAATTTAAAAAGAGCAACAATTTGAGCGGAAGCCTGATTAGCCTGAAACATATTCCCGATTCCAAATGCGCCACCTGTGATCAAAATGGCAAACAAAAATGAGAGAAATTTACCAAAGTTTTTCATTCCTTTTTCAGCCAAACCTTTTTTCAAATAATACATAGGACCGCCAAAGACTGTTCCATCTTCACCAATATCCCTATATTTGACACCCAAAGTACATTCCGCAAATTTGGTCGCCATTCCCAAAAAACCACCTATTATCATCCAAAAAGTTGCCCCCGGACCACCTATTGATATAGCAACTCCCACACCTGCAATATTTCCCAAACCCACAGTAGCAGATAAGGCTGTCGCCAAAGCTTGAAAGTGCGAAACTTCACCTTCCGCTTTTTCCGCACTATTGAGGACTTCATCGTTATTTTTCAGATAAGCCGTACCGTACTCCTCCACGTCTTGATATTTACCCCGTACTACCTGTATCGCCGTTGTAAATCCTGTAAGATTGATGAACTTAAAATAGAGTGTGAAAAAGATAGCACCACCTATTAGGATGAGTACGACCCACGGTGCCTTAAATGTGGGCGTAAGCGGTATTTCATAAAAAATGAATTTGACAAACCAATCAGTGTAATTTCTAAAAATCTCATCTATTTGGTTAATGGCAGTTTCTTTTGCATAAAGAAAAAACGGCAAAAATAGAAATAAAAGGGTGGTCGTCTTTTTACTCATAAATAAAATATTATCGTTAAGGTATGACAATATGAAAAAAAAATACGTTTCATCAATAAAAAATTACATTTCATCAGAAAAAATAATTGAATTATTATGTCTTTGAAAAAAACTTTACAAAAAATATATTGTTGAAATAATAAAATTCTTACAGAAAGGAGCTACATTTTTCAATATTTAAAACTTTATAAAATGGAATTTAAAAACCTTGTCATACAAGAAAGTCAAGCAGAATTAAATAGTACCAAAAGGGTAATTGATGCACTCAAAGATGAACACGCCGATTGGAAACCTCATCAAAAATCTATGTCATTAGGTGCGTTGGCTTCTCATATCGTTCAGTTGCAAACTTGGTTTGACCTCGCTTTGAAGAAAGATATCTTGGATTTAATGACTGACAGAAAAAATTTGGAATATAACAATTTTGAAGGACTTGGAAATATTTTGATTCAAGGTGGAAATGCGGCTATCGAGTTGGCAAGGATTACTGACGACGATTTTTGGAATCGTGAATTTACATTCAAAGCCGGTGATCATATTATTATGAAAGCACCCAAACATGTGGTTTACAGGACAATGATTATGAATCACCTTATCCATCATAGAGGTCAGTTGGGGGTTTATCTAAGATTATTAAATATTCCGGTGCCGGGTGTTTATGGTCCGTCCGCAGATGAGAGATAAACGATTTCTATACTTTGTTAATATCTTATCATTCATGAGGCTACTCAAAAAGTCAGATAGCCAGTCTTATGGAGTCTTTTCTTCATCACATGAGGAACAAAGTGATATATCCTCATGACCTGAAAAACAAAAGACACCCCAACTCAATTCAGAGAGTGAAGCGATTAGAAGATATACCCTAAAAAACTAAAATGCATAGTCTAAATGAACACTACAAGGAATTTCGATTCTAATAAAAAACTACTCTTCAATATAATTCAAATCCTTGTCAAAACTTTCTTTAAGTTGGGATAAAGCGAAAATTGCAATACCGCTCAAAAGGAAAATCATCATGTAACCGGCAGTGATAATATTGGATTTGCCGACAAAAAATTCAAATAAAAAAGTGCTTGGAATCAATGCGCCACGCACAAAGTTTGGAGCGGTAGTCGTAACAGTCGAACGTAAGTTTGTGCCAAACTGCTCGGAGGCAATCGTTACAAAAGTCGCCCAATATCCCACACCGAGCCCCATAAAAAATGCCAACCAATTAAATCTCGAAGGTGTGATTCCGTGATTAGTCAGATACAAAACAGAACTTACCAAAATACCGATTTGGAAGACAAAGACCGTAATTTTTCTCGATTTAATAATCTGTGCAAAAAGACCGGCCATCAAGTCACCCAATGAAATACCGATATAGGTATACAGAATGCCCTTCCCTGCACTCAATGTCTCTGTCGCACCCAAAGCATGACCAAACTCAGGTGCTTGGGTGACGAAAATTCCCACGACAAACCAAATCGGCAAGCCTATCATCAAACAGTATAAATACCTGAGAAATCGCTCTTTATTGTTAAACAACATGGTCAAACTACCCTTTTTGACATGACTCGGCATAGATGCTTTATACAAATGAGATTCAAAAGTACCAACACGCAAAAGCAAGAGCAACAAACCAATACCGCCGCCTGCAATATATGCATTTCGCCATGAAAAATGTTCTGCTATATAAAACGCTAAAACTGCCCCCAAAACGCCTACCGTCGCTATCAACATGGTACCATACCCTCTTTTTGTCCGACTCATAGATTCACTGACAAGTGTCACTCCGGCCCCTAATTCACCAGCCAAACCGAAACCTGCCACAAAACGGATAATGGCATAAGTATGTAAATCATGGACAAAAGCATTGGAGATATTTGCAATGGAATACATCAAAATCGAACCGAAAAGCACTTTGAGTCGCCCAAACTTATCTCCTATTACCCCCCATACCAAACCGCCTATCAGCAAACCACCCATTTGCATATTGAGGACATATTCACCATTGATACGCATATCTTCCGGATGAATGCCAATATCTTGAAAACTCGGAATCCTCACTATCGAAAAAATAACGATGTCATAGATATCTACGAAATATCCCAAAGATGCAACAAGAACTAAAAGAGCAGTCTTGAGTTTTGCGTTTTTCATGTTGTCGGAAATAATTTTTACAATTGTAAAGAAAAATAATGAATTAGGTACTCATTATTTTAAATATTCCGACATTCTACTCCGTAAATTTAATGCATAGTATTGTTTCCACTTATTCTTTCGCAACCAAAACAGCTTTTAATTCAAGACATTTATCATAAATGTTTTTTGCAAAAAGTCTCAATTTCTCCTCATCTTCGGGTGTCTCAATATCCCAATCTATTTTGAAAGGCTCACTTCCCTTTGTCGCTCCCGTTTTGGGAAACTGCTTGTCAAATCTATCTACTGCACCACAAAACTCGGTATAGAAATCCTGTCCGGAGCCCAAAACACCAAATACCTTTCCCCTCAAATCCAATTGTTCCAAATCATCATAAAAATCAAGCATTTCTTCGGGTAATATTTCACCGTAACTTTCATAAGAATAGGTACAAACTACACAAATATCCTTGTTTAAAAACTCTTTCACACTCGCTTCATCCACTTCAGCAACCTCTGTTTTGATATTCAGTTTTTCAAATTCTTTCGACAACAAAAAAGCGATTTCCTCATTACAGCCTGTCATACTGGCATATACTATCAGAGCTTTGACTTGTTCCATACCTCAATAACAATTTCTCGACGGATAAAGTTAAGTCCATACTTTTATAAAAAGGTCTGAGATAAGTCAAATTATTTTTAGTGTATCCTTGAGAGATTCGGAGCGGGGACCCCATTTCGTCTTCATGATCCGTCCCGAAATGGATCGACACAATTTAATGCTA
>JAMLHH010000001.1 GCA_023957215.1 Chitinophagales bacterium | reverse complement strand
AGGCTGTCATCAGGCTGTATCTTGTCGAAGGTTTTCCCAATTTCATATCAGAATATGAAGTTAGCCATTATAGAATAAAATTATTGCTTTTGTATGGGTATATTATAAATCTCTATTCTTGAAAATGCTTTTCTAACCAATCTTTTATGTAATGATATTCATAGCCCTTTTGCAATGCATATTTTGTCAGTTTATTTTTAAGTTCAAAATTATCTTTGGCACTCACACTTTTTTGTTTGTTGCTCAAAAGTAGATGCAGTTTGTCTATATAATCTTCTTCGTTGATTTCACGAAGAGATGTTTCTATGGTATCTTCATCTATATGTTTAGAATTTAATTGAAACTTAATTTTCTGCTTTCCCCAACCTTTTAAATTAAATTTTCCACGAACAAACATTTTACCGTATCGTCCTTGTTCGAGAAAGCGGTTATTTTTTAAATGGTCTATCACTTTTGGAAAAAGAGTAGAAGGAACTTCCCACGATTTTAGTTTCAGAATGACATCTTGTTCGCAACGCTCGGTATATGCGCAATAATGTTCGATTCTTTCCAATAAATCTTGTTCATCATCGGTATAAATGAATTTTTTGAAAACCTTTTTCGGCATAAATATTTATTGGTCTAACAAATCAAGTATTTGTTGAGTGCTATCGTTGGTTTTCACCTTGTCAATTACATGGGTGATCTTCCCTTTTTCGTCCGTAATAAAAGTAGTTCTCAATATTCCTTCATAACTTTTGCCCATAAATTTTTTAGATCCCCAAACTCCAAAGGCTTTGATGAGATCTTTATTTTCATCTGAAAGTAAAGTGAAAGACAAGGTGTGTTTTTCTATAAATTTTTGATGACTGGCGATACTGTCGGCACTGACACCAAAAATTTGATAACCTCTTTCTTTGAGCAGATGTTGTTCGTCTCTAAAATTACACGCTTCTGCTGTGCAGCCGGGCGTACTGTCTTTGGGATAAAAATAAATAATCAGCTTTTTATTTTCAAGTTTAGAAAGATTGACGACATTTCCATCTTGATCTATGGTGTCTATATCCGGTATTTTGTCTCCTGCTTGTAACATTTTTATTTTTTTATAAATCTAACTATTTATCTCTGTTTTTGTTGCAATCAACCGATATTTAAACAATCAGCTAATCTTTATTCTCTCATTGTGACTATTTCTTGCTTTCGAGATTTTGTATTAGTTTTGTTAATAGATGTGGAGTATTCTTGAAGCATACAGATTGTCACTTTTTAGAAATTTTGTTCAAAGGAAAATGGACGAAAATGTTTTTCATCAACCATTGTCTCTTCATCATTCCAAATCAATCGGGATTTTATTTGAAGTGGATTTGAAAAATGATGATACGGCCATTTTATCTTATGCCGAAAATCTTAAATCTCAAGGTAAAGAGGTGCGTTTACTGGGCTTCTTGAAAGAGAGAAACCGTAAAATCAATTATCTATTTCCCTACATTTCCAAGAAAGATGTAAATTGGTTTGGTAAGCCAAAGGGTGGAACTATCGGATTTTTCATCAAGAATCCTTTTGATATTTTGATTAACTTCGCACCAAAAGAAAATCTGCCTTTCGAATATGTCTCTACTTTGTCAAGGGCTGTTTGCAGAATAGGTTTTAACGAAAGAAATTCTTTGAAATCTTATGATTGTATTTTATTGACAGAAAAAGAACACGATATTTGTAGTCAGATTAACAGTTTAGATAAATACTTATTATAAATTTATGAATATTCCCAATTTAAGAGGGGTGGGTGTTGCGCTTGTGACACCATTCGATTCAAAAGGTGAAATCAGATTTGATCAATACGAAAATCTTATCAATTATGTGATAGATAATGGTGTTGATTATCTGATTGTTTTAGGTTCTACGGGAGAAGCTATCACACTTGACCCGGCAGAAAAATTAGCTGTAATTAAGAAATCAGTCGAAGTCGTCAAGAAGAGAGTTCCTATTATTGTAGGTGTGAGTGGTAGCAATACGTTAGCTGTTGTTAAAGATGTAAAAACGTATGGCATAGAGGGTGTAGATGCCATTCTTTCAGCTGCTCCGGCTTATAATAAGCCTTCGCAAGTAGGAATCTACGAACATTATAAAGCCATTGCAACAAGTACGAATCTCCCTATTATTTTATACAATGTACCGGGACGTACTGCTTGCAATATTGATGCATCAACAGTATTAAAATTGGCGGATGATTTTGAAAATATTATAGCAGTAAAAGAGGCTGGTAATGATTGGGATCAATTTTTGACCTTGGCTAAAAACAAACCCGATTGCTTCTATCTTCTATCCGGAAATGACAATTTGATTTTTCCTCAGATTTCTTACGGATTTGATGGAGTTATTTCAGTGATAGGGAATGCTTTACCGAAGCTTTTTAGTACGATGGTACATCGCGCATTGGATGGTCAAATAGAAGATGGTAGAAAAATACTTTTTGCAATAGATGATATCATCAGCATGATTTTTGCCCAAGGAAATCCTGCCGGAGTGAAATGCGCTTTGACACATTTGGAAATAATAGATGAATATCTGAGACTTCCATTGACTCCGGTTAACCAGGAATTAAGAGATATGATAGGTGAAGAAGTCGGATTCTTAAAGCTAAAATAAAAGCTTATCTGATATAAATTTGGCTTGGTAAATACCCTACATCAAATCTTCTTTTTTCCGCTTTAGTGTCAGCATTCAAAATAATCAAATTTCCTGCTTGACTATAATCTGCATTTAAAATATAAAGCTCGTTTTTATCCAAATTGACATCATAACCATTGATAAAATAATCGCTATTGCTGTAATAAGGAGCTGATGGGAAAGCTGTACTATTGACCGGTACTTCAAAAATATCATATTGTGAATATGGATTGTTAGGATTGGCTACTGCGGTAAAAAGTATATTTTTTGCTTGATTGAGTTTTAAAGGGCTGTTGTAAAAAGAAGTTCCTACAAAGTTGAAAGTTTGGCTGACGGAAAGATTGTTTCCATTGACTTTGTACAGTTTTGCATTGGCATTTTCATTTGCCCAATCTCCCGTACAATACACCCAGATATTATTTTGATAGTCCACTTTTACATCTACTGCACCTTCTGAAAGTTTTAGATATGTCTCAATGGTATCGGCAGCAGGGTTGATGACCAATAGACCTTGTAAACTTTCTTCTGTGTAACCGTTGGATTGGTTGACGGTGACTAAAATTTTGTTGTTAAATACAGCCATTTTCTCCGTCGAACCTTCTACAGAAATACTACCGATTTTATTGAGATTGTCAGCATCAAGGACTTGTATTTTGTTGGAGTACAAGTCCGTTAAATAGGCTTTACTTCCTAAGAATAAAAGGTTTCTCGGAGAGCTTCCTGCTCCCAAGTCCAAGGTTTTGATAGATGTCATTGTGAGGCTGTCTGCGACTTCGATTTTTTTGGAATTATTGATGACCAAATAAGCTTTACCATTGTGGAAAGTCATACTTTGAAATACATCACCCAAAGGACGGTTGTTTTTGTTTTCAAACAGGTTGTTGATGACACTGTCTTTTTCGTAGTCATAAAAGCTCAAACTGGCGTTTCCGTTTGTAAAAAATCCTTCGTTGACAATGTAAAAACCTTTGGCTTTTTCAATGTCGGGAATACTTGTGTTGTCGTCTTTTTTACAACTACTGACGATAAAGATTCCTAAGAGCAGCAATAAAAATGAATTAATTTTTTTCATAATTCCATGTAATTAATAAAGTGATTAAATAATTTCTTAAAGGCATCGGACGGTAGCGTACTTCTTCGTAAGCTTCGTTCAATATATTGTTAAGTGAAAACTTGGTTTCTAATGTGATAGGTTTCAAATGAAAAGCATAAGAAACTGCGGTGTTGAAAATAGAATATTCGGGTAAAAAGTTACCACCGTCCCGGGTGACGTTTCTTTGCGAATAAGCTTGACCGTCAAAAATCAAAGACAAATCTTTCCAAGCATAACTGAGTGAAAGTTTACCTGAATGAATAGGGAAATAGGGAAGTTGGGTCCATTGGGTTTTGTCTAAATTATTGCGTTTTTGAGTGTTGTCTGGATCTCGTTAAAAACTGTAAGAAATATTGGTTTGAAGATGTGCATCTTCTGAAATTCAAAAGATTCTTGTACGGAGGCTCCATACGCCAAGACTTCGCCTGAATTGACTGGCTGAAAATATCCTCTATTCGTAGGCATCCATAAAATCATATCTTTTACTTTGTTGTAAAAAATTTCTACACTGCTGTTCCAAGTCCAGTTGGAACCCAAATGATTCCTGACAGAAGTTCCTATATTAGAACTGAAGTTATGTTCGGGTAAGAGATTTTCATTTCCTCCCGGTGTCCAATACCTGTCATTGAGGGTGGCGTATTTGATATCTTTTCCCACTTTTGCCCACAACTTCCAATTTTTGTTTTTTCCTATATAAGCATTCGCTTCAAAAACAAAGGGGGCAAACCATCCCAAGTGAGACCTTGTAGAAACCTTTATCATTCCTTTTAACGAATAATACAGATTGGGTTTGTACTCCAAAGCGGTGTGGGCATCCCAACCCCATTCCGAAATTTTAGAAGTATAGTTTTCTGTTTTTATACTTGTGTTTTTAATGTCATTTCCATAAGACAAAGAGAGCTTTTTGTGAAAATTCCATTTTCCCTGATACCTCAGAAAGTAGAGATACTCTTTGTTGTCTTGGTTGAGATTCAGGATATAATCTTCATAGTGGAGATTGTTGTACGCAAATAAGCCACTAAGTTTTTGTTGGGTATGAAGGGTGCTTTTTGACCATCGTATAAGTTGGCGGGCGACTATATCTTTTTGGAACGAAAGGTTATTGGGAGTGACTAAAAAAGGGGGTATATTTCTATGACTCGTCAGTACTTCCTGGAATGCTTCCAATGAGCTACCATCTTTGAAATTCATGCTCCATTTAGGGTAGAAATACCACTTGTTGTAATCACCGTTTCTTTGTGTTTTGGTGGCATTGGGAAAAATAGTATAATCGTTGTATTTAAAATTGTTTTTTACCCGTTCGTAACTCCCTGAGACAGACCATCTGTGATTATTTTTCTTCCCTTGATGAAAGACTTGTGTCAGTGACTGACCAAAAGAGCCGACGGCTTGTTTGAGACTGATAGAAATATCATCTTGCAAATCGTTTTTATCCTTGATATTGACGACTCCTGCAAGTCCGCCGGTGGCAAATTCCTGCCCCTGCAAAGCGTAAGTCACTTCTTGTTTGTATCCGACAGAAAAAAGTGACAAGTCAGAAACTCCCAACATTCCCGAATTCATGGGAATGTCATTCCATAAAATTTGTACATATTGTGAACCTAATCCTTGTGCGGCGACTGTCTGTACTCCGCCAAACGTACTGGAACGCAAGAAAACACCCGGTACAGATTTGATGGCATCACCTGCATTGGTAGGGGTTTCTAAGAGAGAAATATTTTTTGCATCATCAAAAAACAAAGTGTCTGTTTGTGAAGAAAAAATGGTACTATCACTACTTACCGCATAGACAAACGGTATTCCCAAACTCCAACAAATCAGTATGGTTATCAGTTTCTGCATTTTTATTCATCATCAGACATAAAGAATGCAGCATAAGCTATCGTTGATAGCATTCGCTTCATCCCCTTTGCCTCGAAAGTTCTGAAATCATTTTTTTGTAAATGGCAGGTCTTCTGACTTGTTTCCTTTTATTGCACCTTCCCTCTTCTATTTGAAAAAGTGGTCTTCGCAAAAAAGTTATGAAACTTACAGCAGCGAGGACTGTCCCGGACTTACACCGGAGTTCCCTTTTGCTTCCGACTATTGCCGGAAAACCATTTACATATCAAATCTAAAGATTAAAATCTTAAAAACAAGCGTTTCTTGTCTTAAAACGATGTAAAATCTTTTTTAAAGCATTTTAGAAAAACTTGCATCCTTTTCCCGGATAGTAAGCTTCTGCACCTAATTCTTCTTCTATTCTCAATAGCTGGTTGTATTTCGCTATTCTGTCAGAGCGTGAAGCCGAACCTGTTTTTATTTGTCCACAATTGAGTGCCACTGCCAAATCTGCTATTGTGCAATCTTCGGTTTCTCCGGAGCGGTGTGACATCACACTATTGTAACGACTTCTTGTGGCTAACTGTACAGCGTCTATCGTTTCGGTCAAAGAGCCGATCTGGTTGACTTTCACCAAGATAGAATTAGCGATACCTTCATTGATACCTCTTTGTAATCTTTTGGAGTTGGTAACAAACAAGTCATCTCCTACTAATTGGCATTTGGTATTTAGCCTGTCGGTTAATTTTTTCCAGCCATTCCAATCGTCTTCAAACAAACCGTCTTCAATAGAAATAATGGGATATTTTTCTACCCAAGAAGCCCAGAAGTCCACCATCGCATCTGCTGATAATCTTCTTCCATCTGACTTTTTGAATACGTATTCTTGGGTTTTTTCATCGAAAAACTCAGAAGCGGCAGCATCCATCGCTATCATTACATCTTCTCCCGGTCTGAGACCTGCTTTTTCGATAGCTGATAATACGGTTTCGATAGCTTCTTCATTAGAACCGATATTGGGTGCAAATCCACCTTCATCACCGACATTGGTAGAGTATCCTTTAGAACTCAATACTTTTTTGAGATTGTGAAAAATTTCTACACCCCATCTCAAACCTTGCGAGAAAGTTTCTGCACCTATGGGCATGACCATAAATTCTTGGAAGTCGATACTGTTATCGGCATGTGCACCACCGTTGAGAATGTTCATCATCGGGATAGGCAAAGTATTTGCGTTGACACCTCCTACATATTTGTAAAGTGGAAGCCCAGCTTCTTGTGCACCCGCTTTTGCGGCAGCAAGCGAAACAGCGAGAATTGCATTTGCACCGAGTTTGCCTTTATTTTCAGTGCCGTCTATTTCCAACATGATATTATCAATACCTCTTTGGTCGTTGATATCAAGTCCTTCTAACTCTTCCGCTAAAGTGGTATTGATATTTCTGACGGCGTTTTGAACACCTTTTCCCAAAAACTTGTCACCACCATCACGTAATTCTACGGCTTCATGTGAACCTGTGGATGCACCTGATGGTACTGCTGCTCTTCCTACAAATCCGTTTTCGGTGATAACATCAGCTTCTACGGTAGGATTTCCTCTTGAATCTAAAATCTGACGACCTTTGATTTCAACTATATAACTCATATTAATTGTATTGAAAAATTTTGAAATAAACTTAGGAATTTGGATAGCACCATCATATAAGACACAATCTTGAAAGTGGTATATTTTGATTTATACGTGCTTACCATAATAGAAGCGCAAAGTTAAGAATTTATGAATAAAGAAAATACCTATTATGTGTTTTTTAGTCCAATATGTTGATTATTACAGAAATAATATCTATTTTGAGTAAAACTCTTTAAAAATGAAAATATTTCGACTGATTCCTCTGACATTTTTCTTTGCTTTTTTTCTTGGTCAACAAGCGGATGCGCAGTTCTTAAAAAAATTAGGAAATAGCGTTGGTAAAAGATTAGAAGATAAGATTATCAACGATGCTACAAATACTTCAGAAAGAGCAGTAGATAAAGCAGAGAAGGAAACCGGAGAAGCTGTAAAAAGTGATAAAAAGTCGAAAAATGAAGATAAATATAAAGAAGATGAAACTCCCTTTTCGTTGGATGATTTTATAAATACGTCATCTTCTTCCTCTGTTTCAATTGAAGAGTTGAAAGATGATTACACCATACAGGTTACAGGTAGCGGGTCTGATTTGTTGATTACTTATCAGGCACAAATGTCCACTGCCCAAAATGCAGATTTTGCGATGGATATGCATATAAAAATGTATGTCAATCCAGATATAGGTTCGCGCGCTGAAACAAATATGAATATCCCTTTTTTGGGTTCTGTCTCCACATCCACCATTACCCTGTTTGATAGTTTGGATGAAGTCATTTTGTTAAATGAAAAAGACAAATCTTATTCAATAATTAGTGCTAAAGATGCCGAAGACAAGGATTTCTTAAAAGATTATACCGTGACTGTGGTAGGTACAGAAAAGCTATTGGGCTTGAATTGTACCCACGTTAAAGTCAGCAATAAAAAAGAAAAACAAAGTTTTGAAATTTGGACATCAAAAGATATTCCCGGATATGAAAAAATGAATGAAATCTATGGGAAAAATAGCCAAATGGGCAACGATGTGATGTGGCAGGCTTTAAAAGATAAAGGTGCAGACGGGTTCATGGTGAAATTGTATTTTAATACCAAAGATGCTACAAGTGTCATGCAACTCAAAGATGTTCAAAAAACGAATGTTCCCAATAATCTATTAGAAATTCCGTCTGATTATAAGAAAGTAAAAAATGCAATTGCCAATCCTTTGATGAGGTAGTATTTAACTGAAAGTTTTATAAAACAGTAGATATAATTTCTTATTTAGGTTTATTTTGTTTGAAAAATAAAAGCAGAAATGGATTATTTACTCGTCTCAAAATATATTTTCGCCAGTCTCTTTATACTGACGGGTGTTTTACATTTTGCATATCCAAAGGTCTATATGAAGATAATGCCCGAATATTTGCCGGTGCATAAGGCTTTGGTTCTTTTAAGCGGTGTTGCAGAAATCGTTTGTGGACTTTTATTATTCTTTTCCGGTACTCAAACCTTGGGTGCTTATGCATCTATTGCTTTATTGATAGCTGTCTTTCCAGCCAATATCGAAATGACGAGAAAATATTATGTCAAAAAGAAAAAAGGTTTTTGGCTGACAGTCTTGCGTTTGCCCTTGCAATTTGTGCTGATTTGGTGGGCATTTCAGTTTGTGAAGTAGGATGTGCAAATTGTTTTATAATGCTATCGGGTTTTGAAAACTTTGTGTAATTTGCAAAAACAAACAGCCTCAAAGATTGAAGTTTTTTAGATATCTTCCGATTTTTCTGATGGTGGCTTTTCCATTCAGATCTTATGCTCAGTATGACAACCTTATTCATAAGACTTATAATCAGAGAAGCCCTGTTTTATTTTCCTTTTATATTGATACATTGGTCAATGTCCATACGGATGCATCTGCCGGTATTCAAAAAATGAATGCATTGGAAAAAGTAGCCCAAAAAGCCGGTGATGAGGATTTACTGTTAGAATTGATTTTAATGAAAGCCCACAACGATTATCATCATCAGCTACGTCCCGTCCGACAGGTTATTACCACTTTGGACTCCTTAAATTCTGTAGCCCGAAAAAAGAAAAAATACTGGTTGGTTGCGCGGATAGAGAGTTTGGAGAGTTTTATCTATTTTGACAAAGGTTATAATTATGAACTGTCTTTTCTGCACTATAAAAAATTAGAAGAAGTCATTCAAAGACTTACCGTGGAAGATTTTCCCGAAAAACAAGCCTGTTATTATCAGATAAGTTTAGCCTATTATTATTTTGGTGATTATAGAAACACCATTCGATATGGAAAAGAAGCTCTGAAATATACACCTTCCGCACCTTATGCCAGATATGTGGTACAAACGACTAATAATTTGGGTCTGAGTTTTCAGCAACTGCAACAATATGATACGGCTAACTATTATTTTCAAATGGCTTATGAAACTGAGACAGATAGCAGTAGTAAGCAAATATGGTATGGTATCAGCAGAGGGAATATCGGATATAGCTATTTTTTACAGCAGGACTATGCGAAAGCAAAACCTCTGTTGCGGGAAGATGCAAAAATAGCCTTGGAATATCAGGATTGGGGTTTGGCGGCAGGAGCATTGACTTGTCTGGGTACAATTGCATTGGATGAAGGACAAAAGGAGGAAGCAGGCCGTTATTTGCAAGAGGCTTTAAAATATACGCAAACCTCACACCAATATCACCGATATGAAGCACTTTATCCGCAGTTAGCACGACTGGCATGGTTGCAGGGTGATGCCCTAATGGCAAAGACCTATACTGATTCGGCATTTGCAGTGAAAGACAGTCTGGCAAGAAGATTCAACGCACTCCAGATTACCCATGCACTACAAAAGGCGGACTACGAAAAATATCAAAATTCCTTACAAAAATTAGAAAACGAAAAACAGCAAAAAATCAACCAGCGCAACCTGCTGATTGCCGGATTGATTATCGTTTTACTGACTATTTTATGGTTTTTAAGGGAACTGCGGACAAAGGTAAAAGACAAGCATCGGGCTTTAAAAAATGCTGAACAACAATTACAATATTTTCTGAAAAGAATTTCGGAAAACAATGCACTCATAGAGTCTTTACAGAGTCAGGTAGATGGTAAAAATGAAGATATTATTGCCCGCTTACAGCAAAGCACTATTTTGAATGAGGATGAATGGTTGATTTTTAGGGCTGCTTTTGAAAGATTAAACCCGGGATTTTTGACACGACTCAAAGAAAAGATGCCCGATTTAAGTCCAGCAGAGATTCGTTTTGTGGTACTGACTAAATTAAAATTCAACCCGAAGGAAATGGCTGCTACATTGGGGGTGGGGCAGGAAGCAGTCCGCCAGTATCGTTTGAGATTTAGAAAAAAAATGTCTTTGGAAACCGATGTTTCGATAGATCAAATTGTGGAGAAGATTTAAGAAGATAGCTATGGCTTACGTATGAAAATCTTATTCCATTAATAATCAAATTATTGTGCTTCTGCCCTTTTTTGTAACGCTTTTGTAACGCCCATCTAACACCTTTGTAACCCCTAATATTTGAATTTGTCGATTCTACACTCCACTTTTACGGAATGAGCAAAATATCTATTCAAAAACGATCGAAAATTTTTAAGGAACTGTACATCCTTATTGCCATCATTTTGACATTTATACTGCTTGCATTCTTTATATGGCTATGGTATGACATTAAAATTCATCAGATTGACAATCAGGCATCTGAAAATATCAGTTTATACCAAAGAGAAGCGAAATATGAAATGGTTCAGGTAAATACAGGATTCATAGAGAATATTGGATATATGGCTGAAACTGGTATGAATTATTATTCAAAAGAAACACATACTAATACTCAAAAATAATGTCAATTAATATGATGAAATATTTAAAAATTATAATAAAAATTTATTGTGTTCTCATCCTATTCCTCACAGGATGGAATGTTTATGCTTTAACCCCCGATGCCAACGGTATTATTTATGTCAGAACAGTAGGTTCTGGTGACAGTACCGGAAATAGCTGGGTGAATGCCACTTCTAATTTGCAGGGAGCGATTGATGCAGCAGGAGTGCAAAAGGTATTTGTAGCCATCGGCACCTATTACCCGGTCAATTCCGGGTATGTGATGAAAAACGGTGTTGCCATCTACGGCGGTTTCAACCCCTCCGCAGGTATCAGCACACTGGCGGACAACCGTATTTTACCCAATCCTTATAATAATAATGGGACTATCCTCAGTGGCAACTACCAGCGTCCGGTGGTGTATAACGCATTTTCACAGACTTCCCCCTTAGATACCACAGCCCTGTTAGACGGATTTACTATCACCGAAGGTTTTAACAACTCCGATGCAGGAGGAATATTAAACACCTATGCTTCACCTACATTAAGAAATGTAACGATAAAAAGCAATATGGGTGGATTTTGTGGCGGCGTTTTAAACGCTTTTAATTCTTCACCTATTTTTATTAACTGCTATATAAAAGGTAATTTAGGCGGACAGGTCGGCGGTTTGTATAGCATGAATGCATCATCTCCGGTGCTGGTTAATACCGAAGTGAGCAACAATACCAGTAGCTACACAGGCTCTAATCCGCAGCCGGGTGGTATTTATCAGCAAGGAATTTTGGGTACTATCAAGTTAATCAACTGTACGGTTGCCGCTAATAAGCCCTTTGGAATGAAAGGCTCCGGGGCTTCCGGCACGATTAGTAACAGTATTGTTTACGGTATGCAGGGCGGGACTTTTACTGTCAGCTATTCTATATTGGACAGTACGCTTTATACCTACAACGGACTTTCTTCCGCTACCCACATCAATCCTTTCGATTTGTTTATAGATTCCGCCCAGATTTTCAGGCTCAAAGCCGGAGCCGTTGCTATTGATGCCGGCGTGGACAGCCTTTATGACGGCTTGAATGCCAATACCAAAGATTTAGCCGGTAATCCACGCCTCAAAGGTAGTGCCATAGACATCGGTGCTTTTGAATATGCGCTCATCCCTAATAACGGTATTATCTTCGTAAAGCCCACTGCGACCGGATTTGGTGCTGGTAATACTTGGGAGCATGCCACGGGCGACCTGCAAAGCGCTATCAATACGCCCGGCGTACAGCAGGTATATGTAGCCAAAGGTTCTTATACCACACCGGGAACAGGATTGGTCATGAAAAACGGCGTAGCCATATATGGTGGATTCGACCCCGATAACGGCATTACCACGCTCAGCAACAACCGTATTTTGCCCGGCACAGGGGGAGACGTTGGCTCTATACTCACCGGAAATAACCAGCACAGGGTTCTCTGGAATGGCTTTAACGCAGCCAACGCTATGGACAGCACCGCCATGCTGGACGGATTTACCATTACCGGCGGCTATGCACCCACCGGAGGTGCGGGCATCACCAACAATTACGCCTCGCCTACGCTCCGCAACCTGCTGATTACGGGAAATAATGGATTGGGTGCGGTGTACCTCACCAACTCCGCAGCCAAAATAATCAATACTGCTATTGTGAATAATACCGGGGTGGGTTTGCAACAGACATTACCCTTAGCCACTGCACCTACGCTGACCAATGTTACGTTGGCTAACAACTCCAATGGCGCGGTGTATAATACAAGCGGTACGGTTACGCTGCGCAATACCCTTGCCTTTGGCAACATCACCGGAGCTTACACGGCTTTCAACTCATTGGTGCAAAACAGTGCAGATACCACCAATGGAAATATAAGCGGTGTCGGTATTGCCGTTCAGCAATTGTTTGTAAACCCCTCCGGTGGCAATTACCGTTTGCTGTACAATGCACCGGTAGTAAACAAAGGCAATAATAATTATTTCACCGGGCTGAATGCCGGTACCAGAGACCTTTTTGGCGGTACGCGCGTTTATGCTGATACCATTGATATGGGTGCTTACGAGTTTAACATTACTGCCGATGCCAACAGTATTGTATATGTAAAGCCCGCAGCCACAGGGCTGGCAGATGGCAGCTCATGGGCAAATGCTACCGCCGATATACAGGGAGCCATCAACGTGGCCGGTACGCACAAGGTATTTGCGGCAGTGGGTACTTATTACCGTACAGAGCACAGCCTGATCATGAAAAACAATGTGGAAATATACGGCGGGTTCGACCCTGACAACGGTATTGTAAGCCTAAGCGATGCCCGCATCATGCCCAGCCCTACTAATTTTTCCGTAGGCTCTATTTTGGAAGCCAATCATATCCGTCCGGTAATTTTCAATGATTTTACCGCAGCTACCGCCCTCAACAGCTCTGCCAAAATAGACGGTTTTACTGTGGCGGGAGGCTCAGCCTCTGGTAATGGGGGCGGTATATATAATTCTTATTCTTCCGCAGTGTATAACAATCTGGTGATTCGAGATAATTGGGCTAATAGCACCGGCGGCGGTGGCGGTATTTCTATAGAAAATTATTCTAATCCTACTATTAGCAATTCTTACATCATCAGAAACCAGGGATGGTACACCTCTGCCGTGTGGATAGATATGTATAGTAGCCCGGTATTAACCAATGTGGAAATAACGAAAAATACAATGACGGGAAATCAGGGTCTTTACATTTCGACTGTAATTTTCGCTTCTTTGTCTGATATTACCATGACGAACTGCACCGTTGCAGCCAATGAACCTGATACATGGGGTGCTCTTATATTAAATGTTCACACGAACGGATATTATGCTCATTTAAAAAACTGTATCATTTCCGGAGGTATTTCAGCCAGTATTGATGCAAAATCCTGCCTTATACAAACCGGCTCCGGCCAGTTCGATTCTTATAATGCCGGAGGTAATGCGACCGGTTTAGGCGCATTAACTTACGAACAAATATTTTCAGACCCTGCTAATGGTATTTTCAGATTAAGATATGGGTCTCCTGCTGTTAATGCAGGCAGCAACAGCTTTTTCCCCGGCTTAAATGCTAATTCAACTGACCTTGACGGTCTGCCCCGTGTTACGGACGGCACTATTGATATGGGCGCACATGAGTATAAAGTTTCCTCCGGTGCTAATGGTATCGTTTATGTAAAAACCAACGAAACAGGCTTAGGCGATGGTAGCTCATGGGCAAATGCTACGGCTAATTTGCAGGGTGCTATTGATGCCGCAGGTACACAAAAGGTATTTGTAGCCAAAGGCACGTATAAAGTACCCTCGCCCAACAGTTTTGTGATGAAAAACGGTGTGAAGATATATGGTGGCTTTGACCCTGCCAATGGTATCAGCAGCCTGAACGATAACCGCATCATGCCTGCATTGGGTAATCAGGGTTCTATATTGGACGGTAATAACGAACGCCCCGTTATTTGGAATTACCTTACCGCCGCCACTGCTATGGATACCTCCGCCGTGTTGGACGGCTTTACGCTGAAAAATGCCACAGGATCCGCCAACGAAGGCTGCATTCACAACCGCTATGCCTCGCCCACGCTCAGCAACCTGCTCATTACCGGCAACGGCAACACGGGGCTTTATAATATCATGTCCTCACCGCCTGTTACCAATACCGCTATTGTGGGCAATGCAGGCAGGGGCTTGTACCAGACAGGAGGACGCATTGCGCTGCGCAATGTTACCATAGCAGGCAACGCCTCTAACGCTATTGCCATGACTCCTTTTGATGCCAACAATCCGGGTCAGATTACGCTTTCCAATTCAGTTCTTTTCGGCACGGTTTCGGGCTTGAACGGCAACAACATAATTTCGCTCTATTCTTTCATTGAAAACAACGCTTTGCCTGATTTCGGCGGCAATGCAGATGCCACCGGGTGGAATGTGGGCAATGTTTTTGCCGATACGGCCACCAAAAATTATTCCCTGCGCTGGAATGTGCCTGCCATCAACAGCGGCTACAACAGTATATTTCCCAATCTTACCACCGCTGCTAAAGATATAATGGGGCTTCCGAGGGTAACTGATACCACCATAGACATGGGTGCGTATGAGTTTATGCTGAACCCCAATGCGCAGCCGATAATGTATGTAAAGCCGGCCTCCACCGGAACCGGAATGGGCGACAGTTGGGCGAATGCCACCCACAAATTGCAAAGAGCCATTGATGCCTCCGGCACACAACAGGTATGGGTAGCCAAAGGCAATTATAACATACCCTCGCCCGACAATAGTTTTGTGATGAAAAACGGCGTGAAAATATACGGCGGCTTCGACCCCGACAATGGCATTGTCAATCTGGGTAATAACCGCATCATGCCCGACACATCTGGAATCATAGGCTCCGTACTGAACGGTATGAACCTGAAGCCGGTAGTGTGGAACGTCTTTACTGCGGCTGATTCATTGGACAGCACTGCCGTATTAGACGGATTTACGCTGACCAACGGCAACAGCCCCAGCGATGGCGGCGGCATGAACAACCGCTATGCCTCACCCACACTCCGCAACCTTGTTTTCAAAAACAATACCGCTAATTATGGCGGTGGCATCTTCAACCGCTATTCTACCGTCAAAATGGAAAACATCGTGCTGCAAAACAATACCGCCAATATCAATGGCGGCGGTATCTATAACAATATCGGTAATCCCGTATTGACTAACATCAGCCTGAATAACAATACAGCCGTGAATGGCGGCGGTATGTACAATGATAATGTTTCCGCTACGATGAGTGAAGTAACGGCGACCAATAATACGGCTTCCGGTTCAGGCGGTATGGTGTATAACAACAATGCTACGCTTTCGCTGAGCAAACTAACCGCCACCAACAATACTGCATCGGGTTCGGGTGGTATGGCGTATAACAACAACGCAGTTTTTTCCATAAGCACCGCCACCGCCACAGGCAACACCGCAGGTAGTCAGGGCGGAGGAATGTACAATACAGGCGGTTCGGTAAACCTGTATGCATTGCTGTTTAAAAACAATAATGCAGGCGGTATTGTCAATATGAATACACCGACGATTATCACCAATTCCGCTATCATCAGTAATCCCAATGGCGGTCTGAAACAAAGCGACGATACCGTAAAATTAGTCAACAGCACCATTGCAGGCAATACCGTTTACGGATTAGACATTAGCACAGGACAATCTGAACTAAAAAACACAATTCTGTACGGCTTGAACGGTGCAAACTATACCGCTTATAATTCCCTGGTGGAAGGCAGCGCCGATACCACCAACAGCAATGTAAACGCCACAGGCATTACCCCTGCATTGATATTTGTAAATCCCGCCGGCGGCGATTATAAGCTGAAAATGCCCGGAGCGCACCCATTGATCAGCACCGGAAACAACAGCTTTTTCGGCTATCCCACATCCAGCCTTGATGTAAGTGGTGGCCAGCGCTTTATCGGCAACAATATAGATATGGGCGCGTATGAATACAGCCCTGTGGCAGACAGCAATGCTATTGTGTATGTAAAAGTTGCCGCTACAGGCTTAGGCGACGGCAGCAGTTGGGCGAATGCCACGGATCAGTTACAGGATGCCATAGATGCCAATGGTACGCAGCAGGTTTGGGTAGCCAAAGGCACGTATTACGGCAATTTCTGGTTAAAGCCCTATATCTCTTTATACGGCGGTTTCGACCCCGATAACGGTATCAGCACGCTCAACGATAACCGCATCATGATGGATACGGTAAATAATACAGGTTCTGTATTGGACGGTACCAACAGTGGAACCACATTGCAAACGGTTAAAAACACGGTTACAGATGGCTTTACCATACAGCATGGCAGCAGTGACAAAGGCGGCGGAATTTATAACTACAATACCGGAAGTTATGATGTTCTTTATGACACCTTGCGCAATTTAGTGGTCAGGGATAACCAGGCTACCGATGGCGGCGGTATTTACAATCGTGCCAATCATGCTATATTGGAAAATATTATCCTCAAAAATAATGTGGCAGTGAGTGGCGGCGGCATGTACAATACCGGGGCACAATATTATCCGACCACGATGACCAATATAATAATAACTAATAACAGCGCCACCGATGGCGGAGGCATCTTTAATGTCGGAACCGGCGATCTTTCATGGCCGAATGGTATCGGAGGCAACAACCTTATCATGAATGAGGTGTCTTTGCTCAACAATGCGGCTTCGCATTTTGGCGGCGGCTTATTGAACGGCGGCATAGGGTACAGGCTTTATACGAATGCTGAAATACGGGCAAATTATATCATGAATAATGTGAAGATACAAGGCAACTCGGCTGGGGAGCAGGGCGGCGGCATTTACCACAATACCGGCGAGGGTGTTATCACCAACGGTTTGATAACCGATAATACCTGCGATTCCATGGGCAGCGCAGTATTTATACGCACCAATTACTTGACGGCAAACAATACCACCTTTGCCAATAATGTATGCAACAACCCTTCTCCGACATTCAATACGGATTTGTATATAGAATCGTTTTTAGAAAACATGATTGAAATGGATATGCCGGAGCTGTTCAATCAGGATCATTACGTGCAGTTGCCGGAAATGTATGTCAACAACAGCATCGTATTTGCAAAAGCAAATCCTTACCACTCCTACCGCCCTAAGCACAGCCTGCTGAAAGATTTAATCATCTTTGATTATCTGAGTGATACCCTTGGCAATATCAAAGCCGATAATATGGAGGTGGAAGATGTCTTTACCGACCCGGCCAATGGCGATTATACGCTTCGCACATCATCGCCTGCCATCAACAAAGGCGCAGATTCACTCTTTCCTAATTTTAACAGCAATACCAGCACCGACCTTGCCGGTAATTTAAGGAAAATAGGCAGCGCTATTGATATGGGTGCTTATGAACTGCCCATCGTTATTACCCCCGATGCCAACGGCATAGCTTATGTAAAGCCCGATGCCACAGGTACGAAAGACGGCAGCAGCTGGGCTAACGCCACCGACAATATACCCGAAGCCATACAAGGCACCGGCACGCAACAGGTGTGGGTAGCCAAAGGTAATTATCCCGTTAGAGGTGTGGGTTTCGCTATGAAAAACGGCGTGAAAATATACGGTGGCTTTGCACCCGACAGCGGCATCGTTACCCTTGCCGACCACAGGATTATGCCCGGCGAACTTTCCAATTCCCCCTTCTTTGGAGGAGGTCAGGGGGAAGCTGGCTCCGTGCTGGACGGCAGAAATAGACAACCCATTATTTTGAACCTGTTCAAAGACACCACGGCAATAGATACTACCGCCCGCTTAGATGGCTTTACCCTTGCCAACGGCAATTATGACTTCGGTAGCGGTATCCAGAACAAATACGCTTCGCCCACATTGAGTAATCTGGTAGTCAAAAACTGCGTAGCCCAATACGATGGTGGTGGTATTTACAACGATGTCAACTGCAATCCCATCATGAGCAATATGGTGATAAGCGGCAATTCGGGAAATTATGGTGGCGGTATGTTCAATAAGAGTGCCAGTCTGCAGATGACGAATATTGCTATCATCCATAACACCTCCGATAACGATGGCGGCGGCATGTACAACGATGCTTCCGCAGCGCCATCCCTTACCAATGTAGCTATTACACAAAATACAGCAGTAAGCGGAGCGGGAATGTTTAACCGTAATTCTTCACCTACACTGCTCAACACAACGATAACCGGAAACATACCGGATGCCATTGCTGGTAGCAATGGAGGTGCAAGCTCAGTGGCTAATTCCATTGTTTTCGGTAGTGTCACCGCTTCTTATTCCGCACAATACTCCTTAATAGAAGGAAATGCGGGCGGCAGCAACGGCAACCTCAATGGACAAAACATCACCGCCAATGACGTGTTTACCGATACCGCTACGGGCGATTATACGCTAAAAACAAACTCTCCCGTAATTGATATGGGTGATAATGCATTATTTGCAGGCTTAGACACAAGTACCAAAGATTTGGCAGGCAACCTGCGTTTGCAAGAGGGCACAGTAGATTTGGGCGCTTATGAATTTCAGAGTAGCTCGGTTTTGCCGATCACGTTATTATCTTTTACAGTTGAAAAAGACAAAGCAACAGCACTCTTGACATGGACAACTGTTAGTGAACAAAACAATCAAGGTTTTGAAATAGAGCGCAGTACTGATGCCAAAAATTGGTACAAAATCGGCTATCAGCCTTCAAAATCAGAAAATGGGAACAGTTGGCAACCATTGACTTATCGTTTTACGGATATGCAACCTGAGGAGGGTATTGATTATTACCGTTTCAAACAGATTGATTTTGATGGAAAAACGGAGTACAGTCCGATACGTTATGTGATTTTTGATGAGCAAAGAGATATTAAAATATATCCGAATCCGGCAAAAGAGCAAATAAGCATTAGCGGTTTGCAAGGCGGTGAGACACTCTTATTGATAGATGAATTAGGCAGGATGATAAGAACTATTCATAGTGAAAATAAAGTAGAAACAGTGTCTGTTTCTGATTTGATTTCAGGGTCATATTATATCCTTATCCAATCAAAATCAGGTAGTAGATACTCCTTGAAATTAGTGATTAGACAATAATGCACACAGATAAGAAAGCCCAAAAAGCAATGACTAAAAATTCGGAATTGATGAGAAAAATCCAATGCTTACTTCTTTTTATGCTCTTCGGGCTAAAGGTATTCGCCCAGACCCCCGATGTCAATGGCATTATTTATGTAAAACCGATAGCAACTGGAGATGGCACCGGTAGCAGTTGGCTGAATGCCACTTCTAATTTGCAAGGTGCGATTAATGCAGCAGGAGTCCAAAAGGTATTTGTGTCTATTGGTAATTATAATGTACCTGACCCTAACAGTTTTGTAATGAGAAACGGAGTAGCTATTTACGGAGGTTTTGATCCCGTAAATAATATAACAACACTAAATGATACGCGTATTATGCCCTCTGCCAACGATACGGTTGGGAGTGTCCTTAACGGTAAAAATGTAAGGACAGTTATCGGGAATAATTCAAACGGATTAGATAGTACAGCCGTTTTAGATGGTTTTTTAATTAAAAATGGCAATGCATCAGGGATTTCAGGGCGTGGCGGCGGTATCAGAAATGTGGGTTCTTCGCCATTATATCGCAATTTAGTGATTAAAGACAACACGGCTACTCAATTCGGTGGAGGTATGTATAATCAATCTTCTTCGCCAAGATTAATTAATTGCAGCTTTGCCGGAAATTTTTCAGGCAATGGTGGCGGAATGTTCAATTTAGACAATTCTTCTCCTGCACTCATCAATTGCAGTCTTACAGGAAATACCGCCACGACCGATGGTGCCGGTATTTACAATCTTTCAGGAAACGGTATTTTTATCAATGTAACGATGGCAAGTAACGGAAATTCAGGTTTTTATGCTTTCGGGTTTACCTATTGGAAGAATAGTATTATTTGGGATGCTATAACCGGAAATGGTTACTCAGCAAGTTATTCTCTGATAAAAGATAAGTCCGACACAACAAATGGCAACAAGGATGCGACCGGAAGCACAATCACAGATATTTTCACTAATCCCACTTTGGGAGATTATACTTTAAAAATAAATTCTCTTGCAGTTAATAATGGCAGCAATGCCCTTTTTGTAGGTTTGAACGGAAATACCAAGGATCTTGCCGGCAATGCAAGAGTTTATCGTTATACCACCGGAGGTATTATAGATTTGGGAGCTTATGAAAGTTTGTACGACAGCCCGCTGTCGGCAGATACCGGCCATATTATTTATGTAAAAGAAATTGCTACCGGTACCGGAAGTGGCAACACTTGGAACAATGCTACCAACGATTTGTATCATGCTATCCAAACGGACAATGTGCATAAAGTCTTTGTAGCCAATGGTATTTACAATGTGGGAGATAACAGCTTTATCATGAAAAACGGTGTGGAAATTTATGGCGGTTTCAACCCATCGTCCAATATCAAAACCCTTGCCGACCATAGGATTATGCCCGATGCGTCCAATAATTTATCAGGTTCTATCCTCAATGGAGCACAAACACGCCCTGTAATTTGGAATTATAACAACGGCTTAAACGCAACGGGAGTATTGGATGGCTTTACCATAACCGGCGGTAGTGGTGCAAGTGGAGCAGGAATTTATAACCGCAACACATCGCCCACACTCCGCAACTTGGTCATTCGTAATAATACAGCAACCGTTAGCGGTGGTGGTATGTACAATTGGGGTTCAAGTCCTACGATTATTAATACGGTTTTCAAAAGCAATTCTGTGACCGGCACTTCGGGCAGTACGGTCTCCGGTGGTGCTATCTACAACGGCAATGCATCCGCTCCTGTATTGAGTAATGTCAATATCGTCAGCAATTTGGTATTGTCATCAGGAACAGAAAACGGAGCAGGTATCTATAATGATAATTCATCGCCCAAAATCTATAACAGCATCCTCTATAAAAATATCAAACAATGGTCGGGAGCTACAGTAGGAGCAGACATTCAAAATACGGGAAGCGGTACGGTAACGCTCAAAAACAGTATTACTCAAACTTACACTACCGGAAATACTTCGGATAATAATCTAATCGGTCTTGACCCGCTTTTTACCGATGTCAATAACGGGATTTATACCTTACAAGCAGCTTCTCCGGCTATTGATGCAGGTAACAACAATTATATTCCAAGCGGAATAACACTTGATTTGGCAGGTAATTTCCGGGAGTCAGGGAATAATGTGGATTTGGGGGTTTATGAATTTCAGGGCAACTCAGTTTTGCCGATCACGTTATTATCCTTTACAGTTGAAAAAGACAAAGAAGTGGCACTACTAAAATGGACAACTGTTAGTGAACAAAACAATCAAGGTTTTGAAATAGAGCGCAGTACTGATGCTAAAAATTGGTACAAAATCGGCTTTCAACCTTCAAAATCAGAAAATGGAAACAGCAGCCAAAAGTTGGAGTATCGGTTTGTGGACAATCTACCGATGATTGGCAATAATTTTTACAGGTTAAAGCAGATTGATTTTGACGGGAAAAAGGAGAACAGTCCGATACGAAATGTAATTTTTGATGAGCAAAGAGATATTAAAATATATCCGAATCCGGCAAAAGAGCAAATAAGTATTAGCGGTTTGCAAGGCGGTGAAACGATAATCATATATGACTTGTATGGCAGAGTTATCAGTCAACTGAAAACCAATCACAGTCAGACAACAATTGCATTAGGTAATATCGGTAACGGAACTTATCTTATTCAATTAATGCAGGGAGATTTTATAGTAGCCACTCGGGAAATAATTGTTGTACAGTAACAGGATTGCATTTGATGGAGTATTCATTAAAGAGTTGTTACAAGTGTGATATGATTCATCTCCCTGACGAAATTTTGTCATGTATCAAGAAAAAGACTATCCATTTTGTCGTAAAAGGCTGATAATATCTTTAAATGAAAAACGGAAAAGTCCCAATGTGAATCTTGGCAAAAAATTTGATAGATGTATTTGAAAAACAAAGGAATAGTTAAAAATTGAAGTTGTAATATTTTTTGTTTTTTTTATCAATAAAAATTTCTATAATTGCAGTGATTTTAAATTACATTAAAATATTTATAATATGTACTGGACTTTAGATTTAGCTTCATACTTAGAAGATGCACCTTGGCCGGCCACAAGAGATGAGCTGATAGATTACGCTATTAGAAGAGGTGCACCCATTGAAGTGATAGAAAATCTTCAAGAGTTGGATGAGGAAGAAGAGGTTTATGAGAGTATAGAAGATATTTGGCCAGACTTTCCGACCAAAGAAGATTTTCTTTTCAACGAAGACGAATATTAAAAATGAAAAGACTCCTCGGTGGGTCTTTTTTTATTGGGATATTATATGATGAGTAAGAATATTCCGAAAATAAATCCTCCCAATAAGAATACCAAAAAAGAATAAGGTATCAACTGCTGGGGTTTCAACTTTGTAATTCCCAATAAAGGCAAAGCCCAAAATGGCTGCAACATATTTGTCCATTGATCGCCATAAGCCATTGCCAAAATGGATTTAGGTAAATCTGCACCCAATTGTTGTACGGTATCGATAATAATCGGACCTTGTATCGCCCACTGACCACCACCACTTGGCACAAAAAAGTTGACCAATCCTGCACTCAAAAATGTGAGAAAAGGCAAAGTATGGGTAGTCGCTACCGAAGTGATAGAATTGGACAAAACGCTGATGAGACCACTTGCCTGCATAATGTCCAAAATACCGAAGTAAAAAGGAAACTGAATTAAAATACCCGATACATCACCAATGGCTATCTGTAAGGCATTGCTAAATTTTTGTACAGACTGGTGCAGAATAAAAGACAAACCCAAAAACATAAAGTTGATAAAATTGAGTTGTATAAATCCGAGTGTACTCGTTCCCTCAAAATGAGAAGCTTCATAGATTCCCAAACAAATGATAAAAACACCTATGCTGATACCGAAAACTCTACTATCATCTAATCTTTCTGCGCCTTCAGCTTTCCACACTTCTTCTGCCTCTATATGGACAAATCTGTCACTTAAATCGGGAATATTATCGTCTTTTGAGCGTTTGCCTATAAAATAAAGTAATAAAGGTATCAGCACTAAACAGGAAAAGGTAACTATTAGATTCAAATTAGAACCGATGGTCTGATCGAAAGGAACGTGATGAGGAAAATTTCCTGCAATATGAGCTTGTTTCATCATTTCAGGTATATAACCTTCTTCCATAGATTTGGTGGTCGCACTACCGGACAAACCACCGTGCCAGGTCATCATAGAAGCATAAGCTGCCGCTCCGATTAATCCGTAGTTTAGAGGTTTTTGTTCGGAGGAAAATTTCTCACCCACTTTTCTGGCGATGATAGCACCAAATATCAATCCCAAACCCCAATTGACCAAACTCAAAGCGATTGCTCCAAAAGCGACAATCGCCGCACTGTTAGCTGTCGTCGTGCAATATCTTAATAAAGTTTGTATGAGCTTGTTGACCAAAGGCGTGAGTGCCAAAATGTGTCCCAAGACCAAAATCAGCATCATCTGAAAGGCAAAGTACAGTCCCCCGCCGGAGCTATCCCAAAGTCCTTTTTCCCAAGATACAGCAAGCTGTAAAAAGTATTTTGAACTATTGGTTTCTTCCGGTTTTGTCAAAATTAATGCAATGACAAAAGTGAGAATTGTCAGTGCGATAGCAATTGTTAAAGGACTGGGTAATAACGCCTTAAATAGGCGTATCAGCCCGGATGATTTTTCCTCATCAGCCATTGGTCTTGAGTTTATATATTTGAATATAATGTCAAATATATAAAAACGAGCTTATTGGTGACAGTTTATTTTGCCTACAAAATTGTTTCTTCAGCGATTTCTTTTTTATCGGGATAATCTGTCGTATAGTGTAAACCCCGACTTTCTTTGCGTAGCAATGCACTCCTTACAATGAGATATCCCACTGTAATTAAATTTCTTAGTTCACATAATTGTGGCGAAATGGTAGTGGTTTCGTACATGTCTTCTGTCTCTCTGAACAAAAGGTATAAACGTTCTTGCGCCCTATCTAATCTGAGATTATTTCTGACGATACCGACATAACTGCTCATAATATCTTTCAACTCACGAATACTTTGGGTAATCATCACCATTTCTTTCGGATGTGAAGTGCCGTCAGCATTCCATTCAGGGAAAATATTTTGAATATCTTCAATTTCATCTATGACAGATGAAACATGTTCAAAAATACGGTGTGAAAAAACGATTGCTTCCAAAAGTGAATTAGAGGCCAAACGATTAGCACCGTGTAAACCGGAATTGCTACATTCTCCACAGGCATAAAGGTTTTCGATAGAAGTACGGCCGTATTCGTCAATGTCTATTCCACCGCAAGAGTAATGTTGGGCAGGAACGACAGGTATCATGTCTTTGAAAACATCCACACCGATAGAAATACATTTATCGTAAATGTGTGGAAAATGTTGTTTAAAGTTGTCTTTATCCATGTGGCGACAATCTAAATACACATAGTCATGTCCGTGGATTTTCATTTCATGGTCTATGGCACGGGCTACGATATCTCTCGGTGCAAGAGATTCCCGGACATCGTATTTGAGCATAAAACTTTCACCTTTCTGATTGCGTAGAATACCGCCATCACCTCTGACCGCTTCTGTAATCAAAAAAGACGGGCTGACTCCCGGCTGATACAAAGAAGTAGGATGAAACTGTACAAATTCCATATTTCCTACACGACCTTTGGCACGATACACCATAGCGACTCCATCACCTGTTGCAATGACCGGATTGGTGGTGCTTTTATACACTTGACCAAAACCACCTGTTGCTAAAACCGTCGTTTTGGAAAGGATTTTTTCGATATGGTTGGAAGATTTGTTGAGGACATATACTCCGTAACATCTGATACCTTTTGTGGCACGGGTAATGATGCGCCCCAAGTGATGTTGGGTAATTAAATCTATCACGAAATGGTGAGTGGACAGCTCTATATTTCTACTCTTTTTGACAGCCTCTAACAAGCTTCTTTCTATTTCATAACCTGAAATATCTTTGTGGTGTAAAACCCTGTTTTCGGAGTGACCGCCCTCGCGTCCCAATTTGTAATTTCCGTCAGTATCTTTGTCAAACTGTGTTCCCCAATCGATTAGCTCATTGACACGCTCTCTACCCTCTTTTACTACAAAATCCACTACTTTTTTGTCACAAAGACCGTCTCCGGCATCCAAAGTGTCTTCTATATGTTTTTCAAAATTATCTTTTTCAAAATCTGTCACTACTGCAATACCGCCCTGTGCGTATTTGGTGTTACTATCGTCCTCATTTTCTTTTGTCAAAATGAGAATCTTTTTATTCGGAAATTTTTCTGATAACTTTAATGAATACGATAAACCCGCTACTCCCGAACCTATCACTAAAAAATCAACAGCCATTTGTCTTTATTATGGATAGCGAATTTAAACTTTTCAATACTTATTATAGAAAAATAAAACGATTCTTTTACAAGAAACTTAACACAAGACAACCTTTTACAGACTTACATATTTCTTCTGTATTGACCGCCTACTTCAAAAAGTGCATGTGTAATCTGTCCGAGAGAACAAGTTTTTACAGTCTCCATCAAAACTTCAAACATATTGGCATTTTTGAGTGCCGCCTCTTTTAATTTTTTCAATTCTGTAAAAGATTCAGATTGGTGAAAGCTTTGTAATGCTGCCAAATTGCTGATTTGTAGCTTTTTTTCTTCCGTAGTAGCACGTATTACTTCTTTCGGAATGATAGTCGGCGAACCTTCTTTGGACAAGAACGTATTGACACCCATAATCGGTAGCTCACCGGATTGTTTTTTACGTTCGTAATAAATACTTTCTTCCTGAATTTTTCCACGTTGGTACATGGTTTCCATCGCACCCAAAACACCACCTCTATCTGTCAGTCTGTTAAACTCTTCATATACGGCTTCTTCTACCAAATCGGTGAGTTCTTCTATGATAAATGAACCTTGATTGGGGTTTTCATTTTTAGCCAAACCTAATTCATGATTGATAATAAGTTGTATAGCTATCGCTCTTCTTACGCTTTCTTCCGTAGGCGTCGTAATCGCTTCATCATACGCATTAGTGTGTAAAGAGTTACAATTATCATAAATAGCATACAAGGCTTGTAAAGTAGTGCGGATATCATTAAAACTGATTTCCTGTGCGTGCAAACTTCTACCGGAAGTCTGTATGTGATATTTCAATTTTTGCGAACGTTCGTTTCCTCCATAGACATATTTCATGGCTTTGGCCCAAATTCTTCTCGCTACTCTACCGATGACTGCGTATTCGGGATCTATTCCATTAGAGAAAAAGAAAGAAAGATTTGGTGCAAAATCATCAATGTGCATCCCTCGGCTGAGATAATATTCTACGAATGAAAAACCGTTAGAAAGTGTCAATGCTAACTGTGTAATCGGATTAGCTCCTGCTTCGGCAATGTGATAACCTGAAATGGAAACGGAGTAAAAGTTTTTCACTTTTTGGTCAATGAAATACTGCTGTACATCACCCATGAGTTTGAGTGAAAATTCTGTACTAAAGATACAGGTATTTTGTGCCTGATCTTCTTTTAAGATATCAGCTTGTACCGTACCTCTCACTTGTGACAAAGCAAAAGCTTTTAACTTTTCATATACATCTCGTGGTAGCACTTGATCGCCGGTGACACCCAAAAGCATCAAACCCAAACCATCATTCCCCTCCGGTAAATCTCCGTAATAAGTGGGTCTGATAGCACCTTTTTGAGCGAAAATGGCATCTATTTTCTTGTTGACTTCATCTTGTAAATCATTTTCGATGATATATTTTTCACACTGCTGGTCAATAGCGGCATTCATAAAAAATGCACAAATAGTAGCTGCCGGACCGTTAATGGTCATAGAAACTGATGTATTTGGATTACACAAATCAAAACCGCTGTACAGTTTCTTGGCATCGTCTAGAGAACAGATAGAAACACCGCTGTTTCCAATTTTGCCATAAATATCAGGTCGCCCTGCCGGATCTTCACCGTACAAAGTCACACTGTCAAATGCGGTCGAAAGTCTTTTGGCAGGAAGTCCCATAGAGACATAATGAAACCTTTTGTTGGTTCTTTCAGGCCCGCCCTCTCCGGCAAACATTCTGGTCGGGTCTTCACCTTGTCTTTTGAACGGGAAAACACCTGCGGTATATGGAAAGCTGCCCGGCACATTTTCCCTCAACACCCATTTGAGAATATCTCCCCAGTTTTTGTACTTAGGAAGTGATATCTTAGGTATTTTGAGGTGTGATAGTGACTCGGTGAAAGTTTTGATCTTTATATCCTTGTTTCTGACTTTATACACAAACTCATCAGCGGCATATTGTGCTTTGAGTTCGTCCCATCCTTCTATAATCACTCGACATTCCGGACTGTATTTTAAGAGTTCTTTATCGATAGTCCGTTGGATGGATTCTTTGGCTTTTTCGTCTGCAATTTCCAAAGCATGATTGAGCGCATATAAATCTTCTGCTATTTTACTTTGCTCTTCTACCCATTTGTCATAATTGCGATTTTTATCTACAATTTCAGACAAATAACGTACTCTGGATGGTGGAATGATAAAGATTTTTTCAGGAATATCCTTACCCAAATCAATGCGTGTATGTAAATCTGCACTGGTTTTTCCGGCGATAACATCCATGACAGATTTGTATAAAAGTGTCGTTCCCGGATCGTTAAATTGTGAGGCGATACTGCCATAGACCGGCATATTTTTGGGGTCGATATCAAATAGATTTCTATTTCTTTGGATTTGTTTTTTGACATCCCTGAGTGCATCATCAGCGCTGCGCTTGTCAAATTTATTGATAGCCACGACATCTGCATAATCGAGCATATCAATTTTTTCTAATTGAGATGCTGCACCATATTCCGGAGTCATGACGTATAATGAAACATCCGAGAAATCCACGACTTCTGTTCCCGACTGTCCGATACCTGAAGTTTCAAGTATGATTAAATCGAAGTTGGCCGCTTTGAAAATATCTATAGCATCATGCAAAGTGTCAGAGATACTTGCATTGGTCTGACGAGTCGCCATCGAACGCATAAAAACCCTTTCGTTTTGTATACTGTTCATACGGATTCTGTCACCGAGTAAAGCTCCACCGGTCTTTCTACGAGATGGGTCAATAGATATAATTGCTACCGTTTTGCCCGTAAAGTCCGCCAAAAATCTTCTGACTAATTCATCTGTCAAAGAGGACTTTCCTGCTCCACCTGTACCGGTGATACCCAAAACCGGGATGATATGTTTTTTGTCAATGGACTGAACGATTTCTTTCTTGATTTCATTAAAAACTTCAGGATAGTTTTCGGCCGTAGAAATTAATTCTCCTATCTCTTTGGCCTCTTTTGCTTTTAATTTGTCTAAGTGTAAGTGTGCTTTATTTCCGGTAGGATGGTCAATTTTTTCCAAAAGGTCATTGATCATTCCTTGTAATCCCATACTTCTTCCATCGTCCGGTGAATAGATTTTGTCTATTCCGTAATCTTCTAATTCTTTTTGTTCTGATGGTAAAATAGTTCCACCACCACCGGCAAAAATTCGGATATACCCACAGCCTTTTTCTTTCAAAAGGTCGTACATATATTTCAAAAATTCGACATGACCACCTTGGTAGGAGGTAATGGCTATTGCATTTGCGTCTTCCTGTACGGCACAATCTACTATTTCTCTCACTGAGCGATTGTGGCCGAGATGTATAACTTCTGCGCCACTGGATTGCATGATTCTGCGCATGATATTGATAGATACATCGTGACCGTCAAACAATGAACCGGCAGTGACGATTCTCACTTTATTTTTTAACTGATATATTTGAACTTCCTGACTCATAAGACAATAACGTTTTACACTTTATAAGTGTTGAAAATGTTTTAGGACTGCAATTTACTCAAAATTAAAAACTGTTGGTCAGTTGTTGTACGGAAAAAGATATTGTGTTTGATGGTATATTCGAGAAAAATATTTAGTTCCATCCTTTAATCTGTTCTTTTAAGTCAGTTGTATAGTAAGACTGCCGGCAATTTTATCTTGATAATAGTATTTTATTTCACCCTTTGTAGGTTTTAAAAGTCCACAGATGATATTAAACAAAGTACTTTTCCCACTCCCATTTGTCCCCAATAAAGCTGTCGCTTTTCCCGGAGTAAAAGAGACATCAATACCTTTTAAGATATTGGCATATTCTTTTTCCTCCTTACCTGATATTCCGGTAAAAGAGTGCGCAAAGGCCATTTGTATATTTTTGATGTCTAAAATCTTATTCATCAGCATATAGTAAGGTAAAAATTTTAATCTTTAAGCGAGTTTGATATATTCATTTTCTATTTTATTAACCCGGCATATATTGACCGATATTTTCCTATGCCGCATACTGAATATCTCTGTGTTCAAAATATTTCATAACTCTTTGCGGACTGACTGATAGCATTTCCATATGGTTCTGTACATTATTTTGTAGCGTTTCTTTGTTCTTTGGTGACTTTTTTGCCGACATTCCCTGTTTCAGATCACAGTTCAGATATTCGTCAGGATTCCGTTCAGGAGAATAAGAAGGCAGATAGTATAATGCAATCTTTTCTTTGTTTCTCTCAACCCATTCCTTGACGATTTTACTGTGATGAACCCGAAGGTTGTCCAATATCAAATAAACCTTTCTTCGATTTGCCTTAATGAGTTGTGTCATGAATTCAATCAATCTATCGGTATTCATAGAGTCGGAGTATATCATAAAATGGACTTTACCCTGATTGTTGACTGCCGACACCATATTTACCGAAAAACGTTTGGACATACTCTTTTTTACAGGTGTTTCCCCCTTAGGTGCATAACTTCTGCCGTGATTACACTGGTTTTTGATTCCGGTCTCATCGCCCCAGAAAATTTCAGCATCTTCTTCTTTAGCTTGTTTTTTGATAGCCGGATATTGCTCATCCAGCCATTTTTGGACTTTCTTCGGGCATTGTTCGTAAGCTTGCTTCTTTGGCTTTTGAGGGGTAAAACCCCACTTCCTCAAGTAAACGCCCATGGCACTGATAGAAATAACTATCCCAAATTCTCTTTCAACCAATTCTTTGATTGCTTTTCTTGTCCATAAAGCATAATCAAGTTTTAACTGCTCAGGCATTTTATCTATTACCTAAAATTCCGCACGACTAATTTTTTTGGTTAGCTGATTTATTTTACAAGTAGGTTTTTTACCCTGCGAGTAGGTTTGGTATGGGCTTGGTATCCTAAAATCTAATTTTTGAACACAACTTCCCTTTTACCCAGTTCTGTCGATAAGCTAATCGGGAGAGCTTTTGTTTAGATTAAATCATTTGTTTAAGCCGAGTTAATCATTTCAATCAGTTTCTCGTTTTTAGTGGCAAACTTGTAGTAAGTGCTTCTGCCCGTTCTGACTATTTTAAGAGGAATACAAATGACTCTAAAATAAACTTCTTTAATATCCTTGAAGAAGTATCATCCCCTCTACCAGACCAACAAATGAGTTTATAATGAACCGATAAGAATATAGGCAAAAGCCATAATGATTAGGTAAACGGTATTATACTCTAAGTCACTATGAGGCATGTATTTCCAGTTGAAGTCATTGTTTTGAATGTCAAACACGTTCACTGCCTCCTCTTTTATTGTAGAAAATGATGGCGTCTCGTTCGAATCGCCCAGTCATGGTGATGATGAATAGATAACTGTAGGCATCACCAGTAAAAGCATTGGTTTGCCCTGTAGAATTGGGTTGCCTATAAGCAATTATACGATGGGCATGCTTTCGAGTTATATCCCATACTATTGGTTTGATAGTTTTTTCAATTCCAATCCTACAGCTATTCCAATTTTCTAATTTAGAAATTGCAGACAAGAAGATTTTCATAGATTGATTGGCTCTGATGAAAAAAGTGAGTACCCATCTGATGGAAAAAATCGGTTACTTCTTTGATTGTAAGAACCGCATGTCCATCCGTGCTCTTTGTGGATGGATACCTTCTGCTTTTTTTAATAACTCAATATTCCTTTTATGAGTAGCAAGTTGCTCGGTCTTCACGTTGGTTTCCATTTCTCCCCTCAATTGAAAAGGGAACATTCCCGATGGTTTGCAACACCAGAGAAATACCCTCGTGCCCCTTTATAACTGTAGGTTGCATCGTATTTTCAGCCGGAGTGAATTGGTTGTCATAATCATACACAAGTGCCTTATCTGAAGGTCAATCTGTTTAAATTGGATTGCTCCTCGCAATAAAAAACGATTCATACGAGTGTTGATATTGACTTTATTCTCTTTACCTGTATCGGTTTGCAGGAAATCACAATCAACAGACAATTCTTTATTTGCTCTTAGGTGTATCTGCTGATGGAATTTCGATTCCTTTCAGATGATTAAGTGTGTTTTCTCGAATGTAGTTAACGTCTTCGGTTGCACTCCCACCGCAAAATGTTGTGTAGATTGAGCTTAACAGGATATCAGAATAATCGTATTTTGCCTGTATGCCTCTACTACCCAGCTCCGTTATTTATAAATCTGCAACTCCATGCTTAGAAAATAGGTGGTGAATCATTGCTATTCCGCCAAAAGAACTTATATTTGAATTCAATGTTTTGTACATATCACTAAAGTAGTGAAAAACATTGGAAGGCTTGCAGCTTCTGCAAGCCTTTATTTATGAAGCTTTCAAGAGGTTATTGTGAATAACGCTTGCGGAATTTAGGTATTATCTTTTTTTGAACCTGATGCTCTTGTTCTGCTGTCAATAATTTCCTGTCTTCAGATTTAGCTCCACGTTTTTTGGAGCAAAGACCTTTGCTGCCTTTTTCTTTATATTTCTTACACCAATCATTTACTGTATTGGGGCGTAAGCCTAATAGCTCACATACCTTTTTTTGTTTTAACCCTGATTGAACCATCTTTAAGGCAGATTTACGGATACCTAAAGCTTCTTGTTCATTTAATTTCCTCAAGTCTAATTTTTCCATACGCAAATACAAGAAAAATATCGGTATTATACAATCAGATTAATAATAGGGAATTCTTTATAAAAGAAGAGCAATTGTATAGTTTCCTTTCTCAATTTGTTACAAACAAAATGTTTACATCACCATCTTACCAACTCACCCAAGCCATTTAAAATTCATTTGTCGTCCATTGTATCTAATGTTTTACCACACTTTTGAAGAGAATCAGTAAGTGGCATTTCCATTCGGGTTTCACTCCTTAAAGTTCTTTATTTTATGAATTAACTCATCTAAAGATACCACATCTATATCTCTTTGCATGAACCATTCCATTTTATTTGGAATTACTATTAAATTATGATTTGCATGAATATCTTCCATAGCATAATGGTTTCCCTTGAAAAGTTGGGGTGCGTGAGACGCTTTACATTCAATAGCGAAAACATGCTGTCCATGCTTTAACACAAAGTCAATTTCTGCTCCACTCGAAGTGCGGTAAAAAAGATTTCGTTATTAGGGAAATGACCTCTGAGATTAGCTAAAACGATAGTTTCCCATAAAGCACCAAATCCGGGATGACCAAACAGCTCATCAAAAGAATGTAGATTTAAAAGGGCAGTTACCATTCCCGAATCAGACAGATAAACTTTAGGAGCTTTTACCAGCCTTTTACCTATAAAAACACAAACGAACATCATTCCCTTTCAAAACATTTTTCACTTCCACTCAAACTTCATATCTTTGGCAAACTATTTGATAAAGAGTATTCAAAATCTAAAAAGACCCAATATACAGGAATTAAAGATGGAACATTAGCGACAGACATATCGAAGAACTGACTAACCTCGAAAGGCTCAAAGAGAGCTGTATCGGGAGTCGTGTGCCTTTAAGCACCGCAGTTCTTTGACAGATAGTCTTCGTCAAGTGTCCTACCCAAAGGAAAAGGTCATATTGACTAAGTCATTCATTTCCAAATCTTAAATCTTTAATTCCATGAAAACAAACAATGTCATTTCATCCAAAGAACAATTGGTCTTAGATTTCATCCAAACGGCAAAAAGCAGGTACAACGCACAGTATATCTATTACATCCCGAAAGGAGATTATGTCGTGCAGACTGAACTCACCAAATTAAAAAACGAACTACTTTTTTCGGACAAAAGATACATACAACTCAAAGAAAGATACAAATATCAACTCATCTCTATGGAAGTTTTTAAAAGTGAAACCAATTCCATCTGGAACGATATCCTAAGCGCCTTTAACAACCCCGTTATCAACAGATTTTTTAAACCTAAAACAAATAAATTGAGAATTTTCAAGATCTAAAATGACAAGCCCCGATAGCATTTATTGCTATCGGGGCTTTTTTGTTTGATTTTGACTATATACTTTTTGGCTATCTGTTTCTGGCAGCTAATACACATTTCGTTCTAAGAATCTCACTTTTCCCTTTGAGATTGTACAACTCTAAAACGACAACATAAATACCGACTCTGGCTTTTTTATCATCCTTATCCAAGCCATCCCATGTGAAAAATCCTTCTTGGGATAAAGTCTGTTGGCTAAACAAAGTTTTGACAGGAATCCCTTCTATCGTATAGACAGAAGCCGAGCCTACATAATCGGCTTTGTCCAATTGATAAGAAACACCAAGTACGTCATCTACTCCGTCATTATCGGGTGAGAATACTTCCGGAGATACGGAGAGCTTTCCTTTAGGAATAACCTGTAAATATTGACTATTTTTATATCCCGGAGTCGCCCCGCCAACGGAAAGAGCTGCCGAGTTCCAATTGGAAACTTCTTCGGTAGAGACTCTCGGATTAATGCGCTCCAAAGAAACACCCTTGGTCACTTTCAACATCTTAAAATGCATCTTAGGATTGTATTCAAATTTTTCGAGTACGGTATTATCGTTACGATACAAACCTACGATTCCTCCATCATTGACATAATTTGGGAAACTACTCACATCAGCAAATACACTGACTCCCGGCGTGTTGTATTGTACCCTGATATTTTCTCCTTTAGAAGACAAGACCAAATAATCTCCCGGAAATATCAATTTTTTCACGGAGGACAAATCGGTATTGGTAATGACAGCTTGTGTCAAAGGATCTTCTCTAGTAATCAGTAAATCGGAAACGGATAATAATTTATCACTGATATTGAGCAATTCCACAAAGTCTGTTCCGCCTGTATTGGGATCGTAGAGCAATTCATTGATGATGATATCGCCCGGTTCAACGGTTTGTGGTATTCCAAATTCCAAAGTAGAAGACTTTATCGCATTCCCTGCACAATCATATAGCCCGTCTATCGTGATTTTGTAAATCGTGTTTTCTACTATATTATCAGTAAATTCAATTTCTACAATATCAGGAGTGTTGGTTTGAATCTGAAAATGAGCTATTTCCAAATGAGGCTCTACACGGATAGATACATCATCAATTATATTTGGATGGAGCTTGCCTGAAAAAAGTATTTGTATGTGGTGTGCATCGTGAAATTCCACTGTGCCGGCTACTACCGAAGCTATTGCTCCCAGAGAACCGTTGACAGAATTAACCTGACCGGGAGTTCCTCCCTTCGGATCTTGAGATTCACTCCAATTTTCTCTTTCTATGCAAGGTTGTAAAAGATCTTTCATCTCTAAAGACCAACCACCGACTTTCTTTTCAGAACTTGCATACCAAGCGTTGCTATAAGTGATTTGAAAGGTGGCACTGCCATCACTGTTACTAAGAGATAACTGTGCACCGCCATCCGTCAAAGCAGGAAATTTATCGAGACCTATCACCTTGGGTGAAAAACTGAATAGACCGACATTCTCCGATGAAGTGACCACTGCATATTCGTGCGGTAAAAGTGTGCCACCTGTAAATGTAGCAGTTCTCGTACTTGCTTTCAACACCATGCCTTTTAAGTCAATTGCTTTTTCGCTATTGTTGTATAATTCTATGTATTCTACTTCAGGCAATCCTACAACAGGTGTAGGTTTTGCCATGATTTCTGTAATCAGTATATCGTTAAATGTCGCTTTTTGACCTATAGAAATGGCAAATGTGGTATCTTTTAGAGCATTCCCCTCACAATCATTGATGCCGAAAACATGAAAGTTATATAATGCACCGGGATTCAAACTCTCACTCAATTCAATGGTGGCGATATTTCTCTCAACATTGAAGTGGATGGAAGCTACCTCTATAGAAGGAGTGAAAATGTATAAATTGGTGTTTTCTGCTGTCACTACATCTATGGATTTAGAAAAAGTGAGTTGGATTGATTGGGAATTTAAAATATTTATCTGACTGATAATCGGAGCGATTGTATCCGGTATTAAGACTTCAACACTATTTTTTTGACCGGGAGTACCACCATCGCCGGCTTTTGAAGCTATCCAATTTTTATCATCTGAGCAGTTTAATGTAGGATTGATCAGTTCTAAACTATACCCCCCTGTTTTTTTACCTGCATCCTTATACCAAGTGTCGCTATAATAGACCGCATCGACCAATTGACCGGTTGCAGTCCGTATGACGACACTGTCTTTGTCATTATTGAGTGCAGGCCATTTATTGACAGTCACCACTTTCCCAAAAGGTGTGAATAATGGTTCATCCGCTAATTTACAAATAATGGCATACTCGTGTGGTGCAATATTTGCATTTGAAAAAACACCCACAGTCGTGGAGGCATCTTTTAATGTCCAATTGGTCAAATCTATATTTTGATTCGATCGGTTATAGATTTCTATATATTCATTATTGGGGAGATTATCAACCGGCGGATTGGGATTTGCCATAATTTCATTGATAACTACCTCTCTATATTCTACATCTTGTGCCTGTATTTGGGTAATCATTCCCATTAAGAAGATGTAAAAAACAATTCTGATTTTAATAGTCTTTAGCATTTATCACGTTAAGATAATATACGATTTTATATTTTTGCATACAAAGGTAAAAAAATGAAAGTAGCTGTTGTAGGAGCGACCGGATTAGTTGGCGGTCAAATGCTCAAAGTTTTGGAAGAAAGGGATTTCCCTGTTAGTGAATTGATTCCTGTAGCATCTGCACGTTCCGCAGGTAAAAAGGTAGTTTTTAAAGGAAAAGAATACACGGTAGTCACTCCTGATGAAGCTATCAAACTGAAACCTTCAATAGCTTTGTTTTCCGCCGGTGGAGGAACTTCTTTAGAATGGGCACCTCAATTTGCAGAAGCCGGTATTACAGTGATTGATAATTCATCCGCATGGAGAATGGATCCCAATAAAAAATTGATTGTACCGGAAATCAATGCTGATGCTTTGACCTCCGAAGATAAAATTATTGCTAATCCTAATTGTAGCACCATACAGATGGTCGTGGCACTCAATCCTTTACACAAAAAATACAAGGCAAAACGCATTGTCGTTTCTACCTATCAATCTGTCACGGGTACCGGAAAGAAAGCCGTCGATCAATTGATGAACGAGCGTGAAGGGAAAGAAGGAGCAATGGCTTACAATTACAGAATAGATTTGAACGTAATACCACACATTGATGTCTTCTTGGACAATGGTTATACCAAAGAAGAAATGAAAATGGTGAATGAAACCAAAAAGATTTTGCGTGATGACAGTATCAAAGTGACAGCGACTGCCGTTCGTATTCCTGTAATGGGCGGGCATTCTGAAGCTGTAAATATTGAGTTTGAAAATGAATTTGATTTGGAAGAAGTGAAAAAACTTCTCGGCAGTTCTCCGGGATTAGTTCTTGTAGATGATGTGGCACACAACAAATATCCCATGCCGATGGATGCCCATAATACAGATGATGTCTTGGTCGGTAGGATAAGAAGAGATGAAACTCAAGAAAAGACTTTGAATATTTGGGTGGTAGCCGATAACTTGCGAAAAGGTGCTGCAACCAATGCCGTTCAGATAGCAGAATATTTGCTCAAAAAGGGTTTGATAGCATAAAATTGGATTTATTGGGGCATGTCCCTGAAATAGTATTGAGTATGTGAGTAAAGTGTAATGCGACACATTTTTCTCGTAATATACATTGTAACTCTGAAAAGCCTCAATATGGTTGGTTAGCTTGTCGAACCACACTACTATTAGTCTCAATACTCATTACAATTAGTCTCAATACTATACTCCACTTTGCCCCTCATGCGCTTTTTAGATTCGATATCCAAGATATGAAAAACAGTATCAGGTACTTCTCTTGGCTAACAAAAAATCTTACAGAGAAACTCTATTTTAAACCTATAATTTTTAGTACATCCCAGATATTTTGATACCTGAAAGTATATTTATTATTCAGTGCTTGACCTTCCTCTCGCTCCCAAAAGTGCAGACGGTGGGCGGTGTATAAATAGCCGAAATTATATACCGTTTTACTGGGTCTTTGATAGGCTAATTCTTCTACCGGATAGCGGTAGTTTGCCTCCCGGTCTCTGACAATTTCCAAGGCCTGTAAACGGATCTTTTTAGCTTGCTCTAAATAGCGCAATGCATCATTTTTCATGTAGGAATTATTTTCTAAACTCGCTTTTCTGTATTGCAATAGATATTTCAAGGTGGCAGTGCGATGTCTTGCTCTAAGAGCTGTAATGTCCAAACTTTCTACCATTTCACGAACGACCGGATGCCGGAGTACTTCCTCACCCAACTGTGATCGATAACTTTGGTACAGACTGTCATATTTTACAAGCAATGGAAGAGTATGCTGATATAGACTATCTACTACCTGCAAACTGATTTTATTTCTGATATCTTTGTACAAATAGGGTGGCATAGGATGTAGAGGCAGATTTTTGTCAAAAGGCATTTCATCTGTCACCGTTGCTGCCGTCAAAAACTGTATTAAATTTTGGGCTTTGATAATTGTATCTTGTAACTGAGATGTGGCTAAAAAGAAATCTCTTGCAGATTGATCTTTAACTATTTTATCAAAATACTGTGTCGGATAAGCTTCTACTTTTTTACCATTTATTTCACTCGACCATGACCAGTTGGCCACACTCCAATCTACTAACCAATATCCCCATTCCCAACCGGAAGAAAATTCCAAATGACCTTCTACTTTTTGGGTATCGCAATACAAAATATCCTCCAAACGGGCATTGAGATAAGGTGTTAAAAACATGGGAATTGTATTGTCAAAAGTAATCCAATAAGCAGACTCAGGATGATACCAAGTTTCTTTTATTTCTTGCTCGTGTAAAAGCTTGTTGCGCATGTGTTGCAGATTTTTATTGCCATATACGGGAGCTAATGAATCATTGAGTGTATAAAACATCACCGTATGAATAAAATTAGCTCTGTATTTTTCTAAAGAATCACTCAAATCCAAACCTTGAAATGCATTTTTGTTAACCATCGTTTCGGGTTTTACGACATGTTCTCTTCCTGCGAGTTGAATTTTATTTTCACGTAAAAGTTGATGAACATACACCCTCAACTTAGATTTCATTTTTGCATTACCCGATGAAAATTCCGTTGATGAAAACTCCATGTTCCAGTATTTCCACGGAATTTGTGCCAATTGTTGTACTCTTTTAAATACTTGCTTCTTTTTGGTTCGAAATTTTATAGGCGGATACTCATAGAGCTTAAATGCATATTGTTGTTTCATATTCAAAGACAAATCGGCTCCCGGCATAATTCCTCTTTCTAACATATAGGCAGTCCACTTTTGGGCATAAGGAATCCATTTCTTTAGATTTATAGAATTGAGGAGATTAAACTCAAAATAATTTTGGCGATTTCTTGCTAACCAATCTATGTATTCTTTGATACGTTGTTCACCATTTGGGAAATCCTCGTCCAAAAGTGCTTCTGTCAATTCGATGGGATGCATGAGGTGTAAATGGAAACCCATCTTGTTAAATCTCGGATTTGAGCCGTATTCAAAATCTTTGGCAAAAGGGAATTTTGATAAGTCGGGAATCACACTTTCTCTCGGATGATAAAAACTAAATCCCAAAACTTCTTGTAACAGACCATACAGTGCCGCACTAATGCCTTCATAGCTGTAAGCTTTTAATTCTAAAGTATATGCATTCCCATCTACCCGACCTGTCCATTGATAGGAGCGATCTTTGACTGCATAGATGGGATATTGGTCAGAGACCTTTTTAGCATATTTTTCTTCTTGTATATCGGGCAAAAGGATAACCAATTTCACATTTTTGTTCCCATTGACAGAAACATTTTCTACTTGAGCTTTGAGCAGCAAAGATGAAAAATCGTCAAGGGTATATTTAACGACAGTTTGATGGAGAACATTCTGAGATGCCTCAATATCAATTTGAAATGCCCATATCTTTTGACCGGGAAAAAGTAGGGCTAACAACAAAAAAAGTCTAAACATGATTAAATATAATGAATAGACCTTTCATTTGTATGAAAGACTCGTCAAAAATATTAATCAATCGTAAGAGATAGCCGGAATTAATCTTTATTCAGTAAATAATCGGGGACTTGTCTCCACCGGAAAATGAGTTGAACAGCTCGAAATTCAAACAAGATACACAAAATGAGATATGAAACTACACTTGCAATTGTCGTGCTTTTGATTTTCATGATATTTTCCAAACTGACATTTTCCTTGATTAGATAGGTGTCATACCACCCATTGGTAAAATTGAAAGAATTGAAGACATTCATCACATCTTGAAAGTCTTTTAGTATATAGACAAACATAAAAATATTGGCTATCAACATGATGGCTTTAAATACAAATGAATACATCAAAGGAGAATACCTTGGAAAAGCAATCCATCTAAAAAGATTGAAAGCCAAAAACATAGTAGTGGCAATATAATAAAAGAAACTCTTTTCTAAAGATGAATAGAGATTCCAAGTGAAAAATGCAACGAAGAGAATAGCTGCCACGAACCAAACTAATTCATATATCCACGTTAAAATAATAGAGCTGTTTTTCATATTTTGCCGAAAGATAGTCAAATTTCAAAAGCGTAGAAACTACTATATATGAAATAGATGTAAATTATATTGAATGAAATTTAATACCTTTGAATTAAAATAGACATATTGAGTATTTTATCTCACATTTCTGAACAAAAAGGGCAAATAGCCATCTTGATAGATCCGGACAAATGTTCTGATAATTACTTATTATATCTTGTCGATATTGCCAACAAAGGATTAGCTCATTATTTCTTGGTGGGTGGAAGTTTGATTTTTAAAAACCAATTATCTCAAATCATCGATTTTTTAAAAGCGCATACATCTATTCCCATCATTATATTTCCGGGCAACCCATCACAAGTGTATGAAAATGCTGACGGACTTTTGTTCTTATCACTTATTTCAGGTAGAAATGCAGATTTACTGATAGGGCGACATGTAGAGGCAGCACCTATTATCAAACAGACTTCATTAGAAGTCATACCGACAGGATATATTTTGATAGATGGTGAAAAATCTACTTCTGTTTCATACATCAGCAATACGACTCCGATTCCAAGAGATAAGAGTGATATCGCTGTAGCCACGGCAATGGCCGGAGAAATGTTGGGATTAAAATGTATATACCTTGAAGCAGGAAGTGGCGCCGAAAAGCCTGTGCCGGCAGAAATGATTAAGAAAGTAAGAGAAAATATTGATATACCTATTATTGTAGGAGGTGGATTGCGTACAAAAACACAAATCGACTCGGCTATCGAAGCGGGGGCAAATTTGATAATTTTGGGTTCTATTATCGAAAAAGACCTTGGCTTTATTTATTCTTTACATTCTCTAAGCCAAGTGAATACTTAATGCTATGGAAGGCGTCGTCCTGCAATCAACCGGTAGCTGGTATATCGTCAAGACAGAAGATGGGAATGTGCTGAATTGCAGATTGCCGGGACGATTTAAAATAGGTGAGAAAAAAGACACCAATCCGATAGCGGTAGGAGACAAAGTTATCATCACACAGGATGAAGCAACGACTGATTTTGTTATTGATGAGATTCTTGATAGAAAAAACTATATCATCAGACAATCTCCAAGACAAAAGCATCTAAGACATATCATTGCTTCTAATATTGATCAGGCATTTATAGTGGCAACTATCTCACAACCAAGGACTTCTTTGGGATTTATTGACAGATTTTTAGTGATTGCGGAAATGTATCATATTCCCGCTACGATTATCATCAATAAGGTAGATTTGCTGAAGCAAAAAGAGATGGACAAATTAGAAGAATTGATAAAAGTTTATACCGAGATTGGTTATCGTGTGATTCCTTCATCTACACAGACATTCAAAGGAATAGATAGAATAAAAGAATCTATGCAAAATAAGACCAATCTGATAATGGGACATTCCGGCGTGGGGAAATCATCGTTACTCAACGTTTTAAATCCTTCTTTACAATTAAAAACAGCGTCCATTTCCAATAAGTGGGAAAAAGGAACACATACGACCACCTTTGCCACCATGTATGAATTGGGAATAAATACTTATGTCATTGACACGCCCGGTATCAAAGAGCTTTTTGTCATCGAAATGGAGCCGGAAGAACTAAGTGGATATTTTCCCGAAATGAGAAAAGTAAGTGACTTATGTCAATTTAATAATTGCTCACATGAAAATGAACAGCAATGTGGAGTCAAAGAAGCATTTTCGAAAGGGAAAATTTCCGAATCAAGATATATGTCTTACTTTAATATTTTGGACAATATTCGTTCACAAGACTATTGGAAAAGAATGTAAGAATTTTAAAATCTTTCAACTTCATCAAACCTTTTAACCTTTTAATTTTTATATAATTTATTGAATACATGGAAATACTCATCGTTTTTATTTTGATTGCTGCTAATGCTGTTTTCTCATTAGGCGAAATCGCTTTGGTTTCATTGAAGAAATATAAATTAGAAGAAGAAGTAAGTAAAGGAAGCCGGGTGGCTCAGAAAGCCATGCAACTTTCTAACAACCCCAATACTTTCTTTTCTGCTGTACAGATAGGAATAACTGTCATTGGTCTTTTACTAGGTATTTACTCCAAAGACTCTTTATCTACACCTTTTTTTAATATAATAGCTAAGATTGACTTTTTGCAACCCTATGCACAGACTCTTTCTATACTTTCGGCAGTTATAATAGTTACTTATATCACAATTCTTTTTGGAGAGCTAATTCCCAAAATGCTAGGATTCTTATATCCCGAAAAAATTGCTAAAGCCATTGCAATACCGATGTATTGGTTTTCGCTCTTGTGTATGCCTTTTATTTGGATTTTGAGCATTTCCAATAATTTCATACTCTCTCTTTTTGGAATTAACAATAAACGTCCTGATTATATCAGTGAAAAGGATATCAAAGCGATAATACACGAAAGTACTGTCGCCGGTGAGATTCAAAAAATAGAACAAGATATTGTTACAAGGGTCTTCTCTTTGGGAGACAGGAAAGTGAGTGAGATTATGACTCATAGGAATGATTTGGTATGGATAGATATTCAAGATAATCTGGAAACGCTGAAAGAAAAAGCCGGCGAGGAATTACATTCTACTTATTTGGTATGTGACAAAAGCTTAGACAATTGGAAAGGGCTGATTTTTGTAAAAGAACTTTTTTCTGAAAGTTTAAACTCCTCAAATTTCAATCTGAAAAAATTTATCAAAAAACCTATCATTTTCCCGGAAACAACAGCCGTATATACCGTACTCGAAAAGTTTAAAAAACATCGTATTCACTACGGTTTGGTTGTCAATGAATATGGAGATTTACAGGGTTTGGTGGCTCTGGACGACGTATTGGATGCGCTACTCGGAGATATGAGCGATATGTATCAGGAAGATGAATTTCAGATTATTCCGCAAGAACAGAATACTTGGTTAGCAGATGCACAAATTTCATTCTACTTATTCTGCGAATATTTCAAACTCAATGAAGAAAACAAAGAAGGGAATTTTAATACTTTAGGTGGCTTTGTCTTGGAAAAATTAGAGCGTATCCCAAAAGTAGGCGATTCTTTTAACAAACTCGGATTTAACTTCAAGGTCACTAAAATGGATGGTGTCCGTATTGATAAAATACTGATTACTAAAAAAGGAGCTTAGCCTACTTGTAAATTAGCGAATTAGTAAATTAGCAAATTAGTAAATTGATAAATTGGTACATTTACACATTCACTGTTCTTATCTCTCCGCATAAGTAAGTATCTTCAAAAAATTCTACATTTCCACTCACGACATCATACATGGCTCCAATAATAGCCACTTCACCACTTTTGACCATATCTCTTATCAAAACACTTTGGGATAAAGTGATATCCACAGAACGATAGACATTGATTTTTGCTACTTTATTGACAAAATCATAATTTTTAGAAGTTCTGTCACCTTTTACGGTTACTTCTTGTAACACAGAGGGCAAAATATGATCCAGCAAGGTCGTTAAGTTACCCATCTCGATATGATCACAAGCCCCGCTGACAGCTCCGCATCTTGTGTGTCCCAAGATAACGATAAGTGAAGCTCCTGCAATCTTGCAACAGAATTCAAGACTACCCAATACATTTTCAGTGATAATATTTCCTGCTAATCGGGTGCTAAAAACATCTCCCAGCCCCAAATCGAAAATCAACTCAGAGGTGATACGGCTATCTATACAACTCACGATTGCGGCATAGGGATGCTGTCTATCCTTGTTTTGTTTGACTTGTTGTAATAAATCTACGTTTTTCTTAATGTTTTGAGTAAATCGGTAATTCCCTTCTTTTAAAAATTGGAGTGCTTCTCTCGGACTTTTGGGCATGAGTTTGTTTTAAATGCAAATATAGTGCAGCAAGTCCAAAACATCGTAAATTTAGACAATAAGTTGGGTTTATAAGTGGAATGAAAGCTTAAAGGTGTTTTCTTTTTAACAAAACGCTCTCATCTCATTCCTTTACGCATCAGAAACTCTCCAAAAGCCTTAGGCTTGTCTGTCTGAAAACCATTGACTTTATAATCTAACGCAGTGACCCAAAAAGTAGGGTTTTCCCATGGTCCTTCGATATCCAACCAAATTAATTTACCTTTTTGTTGTAATATCTCTACAACAGCAGGTGCATACACATTATCTATAATATCCAAATCATTTTCAGCCAAGAAACCTTCTACTTGTTCGCGTTTTAAGTCTAATGGAATACTGCCTATCAATGGCACTTCCGGTGCTATCGCTCTCCAAGCTTTTACTTTCTCATTGTTGTTTGCATATACCACAAAATGTTGTTCCATTCCATATTTTCTGAGTAATGAAAAGGTATTATCGGCATCGGCATCTTTAAAATCCACGTAAATATTTACTCTGTTTTGAGCAATTTGCAATACTTCTTCAAAACTTGGAACTTCATAGCTCCCATTGATTCTCAAGGATTTAATCTCTTCAAAAGTCAGATCTCTCACATTCCCTTTGCCATTAGTCATTCCATCGACATCTGAATCATGCATGATCACTAAATAGCCATCTTTTGTAGTACGTAAATCTACTTCTATATAATCAGTACCATCTTCAATAGCCGACTCAAAGGCCTGTAAAGTGTTTTCAGGAAAACCCCCGCCACCACGATGAGCAATCAGTACCAATTGATGACTTTCATCAAACAGTTTTGGTGTTTTTATAGGTTCAATATGTGTAGGAGGGTCGATTTGTTTTACTATTTCTTTCTTCTCTTTTTTACAAGAAGAGAATATTAAAACGCTAACTAAAAAGAAGATAATTGTTCTCATAGAGCCATATTTATAATCAAGTTATCATTTTTTTTCATATAGTGTCCTAAACGTTTAAAAAATTAAAAAGAGAGGATGGGTTAAGTTTAGAGGTTGAACAACAAAAACGAAATCCTCTCTTGACAAAGATAATATTATTTTCTCAGATTGTTTCAAAGCTTGACCGTCATAGTTTTAAAAGGTTTTATACAATATATAATTTTAAACTGTGTGATTTTCAGAGAGTTTTATTAACTTATACTTTCTATTTTATCTCTATGGATAAAATGACTTCAAACTGGAAATAAAATATGTGTGACACCTTCATTTGTTCGCCGGAGTTATCAGCAACTAAAAATTGGATTTTTGGTAAAAATTCGGATAGAGAACCCAATGAAATACAAATATTGCGACAATATCCATCCTATGAAATACCCACAAAAAAACAGCAGTGTTCTTATATAGAAGTAGAGCATGTAGAAAAAACTTTTGCTACTATCTTATCACAACCTTTTCAAATGTGGGGAGCAGAAATGGGTATTAATGAAAAAGGTGTAACAATCGGCAATGAAGCTGTCTTTACTAAAATAAAATTAGCTAAAAACAATCAGGGCTTGTCAGGCATGGATATGCTTCGGTTAGCACTTGAATCTTGTGCTACTGCAAAAGATGCCTTGTATAAAATCATAAAACTCAATGACCAGTATGGACAAGATGGAGATGGTGGCTATCAATCTCAATTTTTCTACCATAATAGTTTTATTATTGCGGATGCTAAAGAAGCCTATGTTTTAGAAACGGCAGGAGTATTTTGGGCTGTTGAGAAGGTAAAAGATTTCAGGGCAATATCTAATGGTCTTTCTATAGGAAGTGATTTCTTCGATATACATCCCGAAGCCATTGATTATGCCAAGAAAAAACGTTGGATAAAAGAGAATGAAACTTTTCATTTTGCTAAAGCATTCTCGTCTTTTTGGATGCCTAAACTTGCTAATTGTGAACAAAGAAAAGGTTGTGCAACAGCGCAAAAGAAGAAAGATTTTAGCATCAGTGATGCCTTTGAAATTTTAAGAAGCCATTCTACACAAAATTTCACTCCTGATCAAGGTAAGACCTCGGATATCTGTATGCATGCAAGTGGCGTTTTTTGTCCTTCACAGACTACTTCGAGTATGGTAGTAGAAATTAGAAATCATCTGAATAGTACGATTTGGACTACGGAATCATCTGCTGCTTGCTTGAGTATTTTTGTGCCTTATTATTTTGGAGTGACTACTTTGACCAATACTTCATTTGAAACGAATCAACATTGGATGAGATGGGAAAAATGGCATAGAAAGGCTATTCACAACTATCAAAATGCACAAAGAGAAATCTCTTCTGCTAGAAAAAATACTGAGGCAAACTGGATAAAAAAGGATGCAGCTTTTATATTGAAAAATGATATGCAATTGTTGAAAAACTTAAACGAAGAAGCTTTAAAAACTTCAGATGCTATCCTTGAAAAGATGATGCAAATCCCCGAACAAAAACATTCTTCTTGGTTATATCGAATGATGTGGCAAAGAAAACAGTCAAAATTTAAAACCATATAAAATGAATACATTTGAAACAGATTATATCATAGTGGGTGCAGGCTATGCAGGTATTGCTGCGGCATCTGTATTGCATAGTTCGGGTAAGAACTTTGTGATTGTAGAAGCTCGTGAACGCATAGGAGGCAGAGTGAATACGATTACTTTGCCTAATTCTAATACGGTTATTGATGTAGGAGCACAATGGATAGGTCCTACACAACATAAAATCTGGGATTGGGTGTACAGACACAAAGTTGAAACGGTAGAAGGTCACGACACAGGAAAAAACATTTTCAATTATAAAGGGAAAACAATTAAATATTCAGGTACTATTCCAAAAATAGATCCACTCTCATTAATAGATTTGGGAATAGCTATGAAAAGGATAGACAATATGGCAAAAAGTATCAATGTGGAGACTCCGTGGTCACATCCGAAAGCCGAAGAATGGGATGGAATCACAATGAATACATGGATAAGAAGAAATTCGCTTACTGCCAAAGCAAGACTGTCACTCAATATCGGTCTAGAAACAGTTTTTGCTTGCCAGTCTTCAGAAATCTCCTTGCTACATTTTTTATTTTATTGCAAATCGGGAGATAATTTGGATGCGCTTCTTGCAGTTACCAATGGTGCCCAGCAGACCTTATTTGTAAATGGAGCACAACATCTTTTAGAACAAGAAGTACAACCTTTTAAAGATAAAATTATTTTGAACCAACCGGTAAAAAGTATTTATCAAGATGATAAATCTGTAATAGCGAGAACAAAAGATATAGAAATCAAAGGCAAGCGTATCATTTTGGCACTGTCGCCCGCAATGTGTCAAAAAATACATTTTGAACAGGCTCTCCCTAAACGAAAAGCCCAATTATTACAAAGAGTTCCTATGGGTGCAGCCATGAAGTGTTTCGGCGTGTACGAAAAGCCATTTTGGAGAGATAAAAACTTCTCCGGGCAGATAGTAAGTGACAGGACTCCTTTTCATGTGAGCTTTGACTGTAGCAAAAAAGATGGCAGAGGCATCTTCTTATTTTTTGTGGAAGGTGAAAATGCCAGAGACTTTATAGAACTACCTGAAAATGTTAGAAAAGAAAAATTTCTTCAAGAAGTAGCTAAATATTATGGAAATGAAGCACTTCATCCTATTGACTACATAGATAAATGTTGGACAGAAGAAGAATATAGTGGTGGTTGCTATACAGGAAATATGACACCTGGCTCATGGGTACAATTTGGAGCATCTTTAAGAGCTGTTACAGGTAGAATCCATTGGGCTGGAACAGAGACTGCAACCCAATGGAGTGGCTATATGGATGGTGCTATCCAATCGGGATATAGGACTGCCCAAGAAGTTTTACAAATGAGTGAAACCTAAGTCTTTTTAGTACTTCAATCCTCTTTAATAAAAACAGGAAACTATAAAGGCTATGACATATAGACACATTTAGTTGCGATGCTATTTTGTCAATTTGCGAAAGACCAATCTCTATGCAATATCCCCTAGCTGGGGTCTGATAATGATATCTTCTACCACGCTTCTGTCACTCAATAAGGTTGCAGTGTAAATCATATTGACGACGTCTTCCACTGGGATAAATCTATCTTCCCGAATATCGACTCCTTTCCATGAATCAGTATAGGTGGCGCCGGGCATGACGGCGGTCACTTTGATGTTATGTGGTTTGAGTTCTTCACGCAGACACTTGGAAAAACCGAGTAGTCCAAATTTAGAAATGGCATAAGAGCCTCCATTCGGATAGGCTTGAAAACTTGCAATAGAACACATATTAAATATATGTCCGGATTTTTTTTTGAGCATAGTGGGTAAAAGATATTTTGTCATCCGATAAGCACTGTACAAATTGGTTTCTATCGTTCGTTGAAGATTGTCTTCGTCTTCGTCCATGATGGCACCGGGAATAAAAACTCCTGCGTTGTTGATTAAAATATCAACGGTCTTCCAATGACTTAGAATAGTCTCTGCAAAGTTTTTCAGATCTTCCTTTTTAGATACATCGGCGGTTTGTAAAATAGTTTCAACTTTTGGATTGATTTCTTTTAATTCTTTATCCAACTCGTTGAGATGCTCTTGATTCCTCGAACAAACAGCCACCGGATAACCTTCTTTTACAAATTTGAGTGCCAAAGCTTTGCCTATTCCTTTACTTGCACCTGTTATTACTATATTCATATACTTGGTTTTATGAAATTCTGTCTTTAATCAATTACTATGTTATAAAAATAAACTATTTTTATCGACTCAAATATGGATTCTTTATATCACATAGGCAAATACATGATGATGCTAAAGGGACTTTTTGTACGTCCGGAGCGTAAAACGATGTATTGGAAAGAGACTTTGCGGCAGATGTATCAGATAGGAATTGATTCCATGATCATTGTTTTTATCATTGCTTTTTTTATCGGTGCAGTATCAGCGGTACAGTTTGCATATAATTTGGCACAGACGATTACGCCTATGAGTTATGTGGGCTATATCGTGAAAGAGTCTATGATTTTGGAATTTGCACCTACAATTACGGCTTTGATTTTGGCGGGAAAAGTAGGTTCTAATATCGCCTCGGAACTGGGTACGATGCGCTTGACAGAGCAGATTGATGCTTTGGAAATCATGGGTGTCAACTCGATTGCTTATCTCGTCGGTCCCAAATTAGTGGCAGCTTTGACGATGATACCCTTGTTGGTGGTTTTTGCTGCTGTGATAGGTATCGGTGGCGGTTATTTGGCAGGAATTTCTTCCGGCTATTTGTCGGGTATAGAATATATACAGGGTGTACAAAGTCTTTTTTTGGCTAAAAACGTTGTCATTATGATGATAAAAGCCATTGTTTTTAGCTTTATCATTGTTTCTATTTCATGTTACAAAGGATATTATGCGAGAGGAGGAGCTTTGGAAATTGGTAAAGCGAGTACGCAGGCTGTTGTTTTGAGTTGTATTTTGGTTTTGATAGCTGATTATATTGTTGCTTGGTTGGTATTATGATAGAGCTGAAAGATATTCAAAAAAGTTTTGACGGAGCAAAGGTTTTGAAGGGCGTGAGTTCTGTCTTTCATCCGGGACAAATCAGCCTTATCATAGGGAAAAGCGGTTCGGGTAAAAGTGTTTTGCTCAAATGTATGGTAGGATTGCTTTGTCCTGACAATGGTTCTGTCTTATTCAATGGCGAAGATTTTATCGCTATGAATACCAAAGAGAAAAAAAATATACATCGCTCTTTGGGCATGCTGTTTCAAGGAAATGCTTTATTTGATTCGCAAACAGTCGAAGAAAACGTCAGATTTCCATTGGATATGTTTACACGCTTGCCATTAGACGAAAAAAGAGATAGAGTCAATGAGGTTTTAAAAAGAGTCAATCTGGTTAATTCAAATCATAAACTTCCTTCCGAAATCAGTGGTGGTATGCAAAAAAGAGTTGGTATAGCACGTGCTATTGTGATGACACCAAAGTATCTTTTTTGCGATGAACCCAACTCGGGACTCGATCCACAGACATCAATTGTCATCGACGAGTTGATAAAAGATATTACGGAAGAGTATAAAATGACCACGATAGTGAACACTCACGATATGAATACCGTTATAGCTAACGGAGATAAGATTTTATTTTTACATCAAGGTCAAAAGCATTGGGAAGGAAATAAAGATTCGTTGTTTGAGACCAATAATAAAGAATTGATGGATTTTATCTTTGCTTCGGATTTTTTGCGTGAAGCAAGAGCATATAGATTGGGAAAAACAAAAAAATAAATAAAATAGAAGATGAGTATTTTAGTTAACAAAGATTCAAAAATAATAGTACAGGGTTTTACCGGGAAAGAGGGGAGTTTTCACGCTTCGCAAATGATAGAATACGGCACCAATGTTGTAGGTGGTGTGACTCCGGGTAAAGAAGGACAAACACATTTGGACAGACCTGTTTTTAATACTGTCGAGAAAGCTAAAAATGAAACCGGTGCCAATGTTTCTATCATCTTTGTTCCACCTGCATTTGCAGCAGATGCCATCATGGAGGCGGCAGAAGCCGGTATAGAACTCATCGTCTGTATCACTGAGGGTATTCCTGCACAAGACATGGTCAAAGCAAAAGCTTATGTCAAAAAATCAGGTAGCCGTCTCATCGGACCGAATTGCCCGGGAATTATTACTGCCGGTGAAGCAAAAGTGGGTATTATGCCCGGATTTGTATTTAAGAAAGGAAGAATAGGAGTCGTTTCTAAATCAGGTACTTTGACTTATGAAGCCGCAGACCAAGTGGTAAAAGCGGGGTTGGGAATCTCTACCGCTATCGGTATTGGTGGTGATCCTGTCATCGGTACTTCTACCAAAGAGGCCGTACAACTTTTTATGGAAGATTCCGAAACGGATGGTATTATCATCATCGGAGAAATCGGTGGTACAATGGAAATTGATGCTGCCCATTGGATAAAAGACAATGCGACAAAACCTATTGTCGGATTTATCGCCGGACAAACTGCCCCTAAAGGTAAAAGAATGGGTCATGCAGGAGCAATCATCGGTGGTGTAAGTGATACTGCTGATGCCAAGAAGAAAGTGTTGAGAGAAAGTGGTGTGCATGTTGTTGATTCTCCTGCCGATATAGGTAGTGAAATGGCTAAAGTCATCAATGGCAAGTAATAGATAGAAACAAGCTCTCTATGGCACTTTTGGCAAATAAAACAGCAATCATTAGCGGTGGTGCCAGAGGCATAGGAGAGGCTATTGTCAGAGCTTTCGTGCAGGAAGGCGCAAAAGTTGTTTTTACTTATTTTCAATCTCACGAAAAAGCACAAGCTTTAGAGGTTGAATTGGGTTCGGAACACGTGAAAGCCATTTATTGTGATGGAAGCAACGCAGAGGATGTCAAGCGATGCATCAAAGAAAGCTTGGTCTTTTTGGGTAAAATAGATATTCTCGTTAACAATGCGGGTATCACTAAAGACGGTATTCTTTTGCGGATGAGTGAAAAGGATTTTGATGAGGTCATACAAACGAATTTGAAGTCTGTCTTTTTATTTTCAAAAGCAACTTTAAAATCTATGTTGAAGAATGGCGGTTCTATCATCAATATCAGTTCGGTCATGGGTATTTACGGCAATGCCGGACAAGCGAATTATTCTGCATCCAAAGCCGGAATCATCGGTCTTACCAAAGCAATAGCAAAAGAATACGGCGTGCGCAAAATCAGATGCAATGCCATTGCCCCCGGTTGGATACAGACAGATATGACTAAAAATTTATCTGATACCGTAAAAAGTGAATTTGACGGGAAAACTTGTCTGAACAGAATGGGTGAACCCAATGAAGTGGCACAAGTTGCCGTGTTTTTGGCATCAGAAATGTCATCCTATATAACAGGGCAAGTGATACAAGTTTGTGGTGGACTTCAATAAATTTGATTAATTTAGGTCTATGCAATGGATTTTGACATCTCCCGCTTGGTCTTTTTTATTGGTAGCAGTCATCGCTGCCGGCATTACTTTTTTATTTTATAAAAATAGTTCTAAAAACTTTGAGATTGCCCGACCTTGGATTGCCTTAATGGCGTTTTTAAGATGGGCTGCACTTTCACTTTTGGGACTTCTACTTTTAAATCCTTTGATAAAAAAAGTAAGCAATGAAAAGATAGAGCCTGTCATCATTGCAATTCAAGACCGGACCGCCTCTATTTCCGCGGGAATGGATAAAAATCAACTTCATACCTTTCAAGAAAATTATCAAAAAACGTTAGCTGAGATTTCTAAAAAATACAAAGTCAGGGAATATGATTTTGGTACAGAGATTTTAGATTCTTTAAATAAAAGCCGGGCATTTCAGGAAAAAGGAACGGATATTGACAAAGCGCTTACGCAGGTAGCGCAAAGAAGTAATGGTCAACATATCGGTGCTGTAATATTGAGTTCGGATGGTATTTATAATCAAGGGATTAATCCGATTTACAATACATCCTTTGCGGGTATTCCGATTTACACGATAGCTTTGGGTGATACTTCTACTCAAAAAGATATGAGAGTGCAAAGGCTCAGGTTGAATGACCTTGTCTATATCGGTGATGAAGTGGAAGTTTTAGCCGATTTGGGAGCTGAATATTTAGATGGGAAAACGGTGAATGTGCAATTGCAAGACAGTCGCGGTAATATTCTTCAACAAAAAGAACTTTCTATCAAAGATAGAGAGTGGCATCAAACACAAGCTTTTACCTTCGAACCGCAATCAGCGGGTATTTTTAAGTATAAAATCAAGACGACTATATTTGAGGGCGAAAGGATAACAACTAATAATCAACAGGATTTTTACATACAAGTGATAGACGGTAGGCAAAAAGTACTTTTGCTATACGATGCGCCACATCCTGACATTAAATTTATTAGAGAGACACTTCGGGAAATGAAAAACATAGAAGTGGACGTAGAGCAAATCGATCAGTGGAACAATGTAAATGAAAAAGTGGATTTGTTGATTTTACATGGGTTGCCTTCAGTGAAAAATAAAGTAGCTAACAACAAACTACAACAGGCTTTACAAAAAAACAGTTCTGTCTGGTGGATATATTCTGCCGGAACAGATATCACCGCTTTTGACCAAATGCAATCTCTGGCCAAATTGAGCAATGTCTTAAAGGTACAAAATGAGGTGCTCCCGAGTTTTTCTTCTAATTATCAAAAATTTTATGTGAGTGAGGCCTCTCAAAAGTGGCTGCAAGAAGTTCCACCCTTGGTCGCACCTTATGGTCAATTAGAGCTTGCACCGATTGCAGAGATTTGTTGGAAACAAAAGATAGGCAGTGTGGAAACTTCCCAACCACTTTTAGTCACCGGCGAACAAAATCAAAAAATCACGGCTATTTTGCTGGGTGAAGGAATTTGGAGATGGCCTATGCAGGAATATTTCAAATACGGACACCAAAATTATAGCCAAGAATGGGTAGAAAGATTGGTACAATATATTGCTGACAAATCTGATCATCGGTCTTTCCGTGTGAGAACCAATAAAACGATTTATAACGAAAGCGAATGGATATACCTTGACGCTTCTATTTACAACGAAAGTGCCCAAATGGTGAATAGTGAAGATGTGAAAATTGTTGTCACGAGTGATGAAAGTTATCAGGATGAGTTTATCATGGATAAAACGCCGAATGCATACAGTTATAGTCTTGGAAAACTACCGACAGGTACGTATAAAATAGAGGCAAGTTCAAAATTAGGACAACAAACCTTAAAAAGTGAGTATCGTTTTGCCGTACAAGCTTTTGATATAGAAACCAATCAAATCAAAGCAGACTTTGGCTTGATGAATACGATAGCACTACAAAACAATGGAAAGATGTTGACCTATTCTGAGGTAGAAAATTTAAAGGATTTGATTTTTCAAGACGAACGTATCCAACCTATTTTCAAAGAGTCTGCCAAAACGAAATCGTTATTGGACTTCAAATGGCTATTAGCACTCATTATATGTTTACTAAGTATCGAATGGTTTTTAAGGAAGCTGTTTGGGAGGTATTGATTAATGTACCGATGTACCGATGTACCGATATACCGATGTACCGATGTATCAATGTATCAATGTATCAATGTACCAATGGATTTTTAGCCAAGATTTGAAATACAAATTGAGATAAATATTATAGTTATACTTATAACTTTATAAGATTTTACTAAAAGTTATAGTTATGATTATAATTTTTAGTATCTTTGTTTAATAAACGAATGAGTGATGTCAAAAGAACTTCCACATAGCATACAGCGTCCACTTTATCTTAATCGAGTTCTTCCCTTTATTGGAAAAAGTTTGATTAAAGTTTTTACCGGTCAAAGGCGAGTAGGGAAGAGTTATTTAATGCTTCAAATTATAGATATTATTAAAAGGAAAGACATCCAATCAAATATCATTTATATTAATAAGGAAGATTTAAAATTTAGGAACATTAAAAATGCAGAGCATTTAAACGATTATGTCTTAAATAAAAAGTCTGATAGTCAAAAGAATTATGTTTTTATAGATGAAATTCAAGAAATTGAAAACTTTGAACTTGCGCTTCGTTCTTTGCTGTTAGACGATAGTATGGATTTATATTGTACCGGCAGTAACGCAAAACTATTATCAAGTGACATAGCCGGACAATTGAGCGGTAGATTTATAGAAATAAGTGTCTATAGTTTGACTTATTTGGAGTTTTTAAAATTTCATCAATTAGAAAACACAGAAAACACCTTACAGCAATATTTAAAATATGGAGGATTACCTTATCTAATTCATTTGTCATTAGAAGATGAAATTGTTTTTGAATACTTAAAGAATATATATTCTACCATTGTTTTTCGAGATATTATACATCGCTACGCTATCCGGAATACTATATTTTTAGAACAATTAGTTTATTTTTTTGCATCTAATATTGGAAGTGTTTTTTCAGCTAAAAAGATTAGTGATTTCCTAAAATCTCAAAAAGTAAATATGGCACCCAATCAGGTGCAGCTTTATGTACAATATCTTATCAATTCTTTTTTAGTACACCAGGTAAAGCGTTATGATATCGAAGGTAAAAGACTCTTTGAGATTGGTGATAAATATTATTTCGAAAATATAGGAGTTCGCAATGCTCTTTGGGGCTATCATCTTAAAGATTTAGGAAAAGTCATGGAAAACATTGTACACAATCATCTATTAGCAGAAGGTTATTCTGTAGAGGTTGGAATATTGGGAGCTCAAGAAATTGATTTTATAGCCGAGAAGCAAGGTGAAAAGCTTTATGTACAAGTAGCTCTATCTCTACTCGAACAAAAAACTATAGACAGAGAGTTTGGCAACTTAAAGAAGATCAATGACAATTATCCCAAAATGGTGGTTACAATGGATAAGTTTTCAGGAAATACAATGGAAGGTATTTTAGCAATCGATTTACGAAGTTTTTTGTCTAATGAGTGGAAAGTGTGAGGAATCATTTCCACTTCTACCCATACAGTAAAAACTTGAAGAGGAGTCTGTAACGGCTATCTATCATGCTGTCGTTGTGAAAGACGACATTGAAATGACCGTCATACCTTTTGACCAAAGATTTTAATTCTATCAGTTCTTGTTTTTCTTCTTTTTCGTCTATCTGACGGTAGTATTTATTTTGTGAATCCATCCACACAAAAGGATGTATCTGTAACTCTAATTTTTTATTGGCTACCGGATCAAAAAAATCATAAGGCAGACTTGTGGAAGAAGGAAACCCACACCGGTCGTAATAGCCAATAGATTTGTCAATAGATATTCCATTTTCGACCAAATGGTAAAATGAGTTTGGAAACTGAAACTTTAAATAATGAAACCGGGAAACACTGACTTTGTCTTGGATAATCTCTTCCAACTGTTTTTTCTCTTTAGAAATCAACTCAGGCTTTTGTGAAGAATGATAAGAAGGATGAATGGCTATCTCACCGATATTTTCCAACTTTCTAATCAATTTTCTTTTTACTTCATTTAGTACGTTCAGACTATCTTTTCCACCTTGTTTCATCAAAATAAAAAAGCTGAATTTTTCATTATTTTGATAATCTAAAATATCAAAAAAACGCTCTCCCGGATCTTCTGCCAAACCAAAAATAATCATCCATCTTTTAAATAGATTAAAAAACCTCAGGTAATAAATGTCTTTTATCGTGGCTTTGATATGATGAATCAGGGGTCTTTGGCTGATGAGATAAAAATGATCAATGTCAAAGGAAATATCTTGCTTAAAAGTAGGAGAAATACACTCGAGTTGCTGTTCTTCTATGAAAACTTTGAGTTTTTGTATCCAAATTTCTATATATGGAAACCTATCCAAACCGGAGACTCTTGGAAACCATTCGGCAAATTTTACTCGCTTGTGTTCATCAAACTTGGTTTGTGTATATGCATCGTAATGTGACAGACAATAAAAAACGGCAGAAAAAATATCAAACCCTAAAAAAGATTCTACAGATGGAAAAATAAGTAGATTTTCTTCATGGTTAGCAATGGCAGGTTTGAAGTCCGGATGGATATTTTTTTCGACTATAATTTCCTCTGCTTTTATGAATGGATAGCTTGTGGAAGGTGTAAAATTATATTCTATCACAATATCGTTTCCCTGTATGACATTGCTTTGATTACTAAGTATATAGTTAACTTTCAGTCTTTGTCCGAAAATGGTATCCAAGACAAAAATTAATCTTTCTGACCGGATAGAACTTAGGATGACAACTCTCTTATTTTCATTCATAAATGATATCTTTACGACTTGATGTCTGATACAAATATCTATAAAATATCATTACCACAGTTTGAAGGGCCATTTGATTTGTTGCTTTTCTTTATAGAAAGGGATGAATTAGATATTCAGGATATACCTATTCATCAAATTACGGAAGATTTTTTGGACTATATCCGTTCATTGGAAGAGATGAAAATTGAAGTGGCAAGTGAGTTTATTTTGGTGGCAGCCACTTTGATGAGTATCAAGACAAAAATGTTGATTCCAAGAAAAGAACTCAATGAAGATGGCGAAGAAATAGACCCGCGCGAAGAATTGATACAAAAGCTTTTAGAGTATAAAAGATATAAATCGGTACTTCAAAACTTGGAGCTCATGGAAGAAGAGCGTTCTAAATTTTTTAGTAGAGGAGGAGTCGAAAACGAACAAAAAGAAATCTTGGAAATTTTTGACAACGATATAGAATTAGAGCCGGTCAGTTTATACAGATTGTATAAAAGCTTTCAGAAAGTATTGGAAGATTTAAAAGACAGGAATCAAAAAATAGAACATCGTGTTGTGCCTTACAACCATACCATAGAAGAAGAAAAAGAAAAACTTTTTGACAGAATATCGATTAAAAACCTTTGTTATTTTGAAGAGGTTTTTGAAGAGTGTACCACGAAAATTCATGCAGTTTTTGTCTTTTTGGCCATATTAGAGATGGTACAGCAACATTATTTCAATATTGAAGTAGGTGAAGGTTATAACAGTCTGTTGTTGAGAGCTTCTTGAGTTCATTTTCATGTAAATTATAATTACATAACATAGTATTGATTGTAAACCAATAGGTGTACAATAGTATTTTATGGTTTTATGTTATCTTTGCGTTTTACAAAATTTCAAGGATGGATAAAAATACCATTACAGGTTTTATTTTATTGGCATTGCTTACTGTCGGTTATGTCTTTTGGAGTTATAAACAACAGGCAGATATAGAAAAAAGAAAGGCGCAAATCGTTTCTACTATCCAGCAAGACAGTACCCATGCGGATACCGTGGGTAAGACTGATATTGCGATGGATTCTTCACAGACACTTCCTACAGCGGTAGAAAATAAAATTGACAGTACTATTCCTTTTATCACAGGGACTTCTAAAGAAATTGTTGTCGAAAATGAAGATGCTGTTTATATTTTTGACAGTAAAGGCGGTGTGATTAAAAGTGTAGAACTCAAAAACTATAAAACCCACGATCAAAAACCTTTGATACTCTTTCAAGGTAATGAAAATGAATTTGGCATTTCGTTTATCAATAATACCAATAAAGCTATTGATACCAAAGATTTGTATTTTGACACAAAAGCCACTTCTTCCGAGCTGAGCGGTGAAGACGTCTATCATGTTGACTTTGTGTTGAATTTTGGTTCTGATGCCCAATACGTCCAATCATATATCATACACGGAAAAGGATATTTGGTGGACTTTCAAGTGAAATCCATCAATGCTTCGCAGTTTATTTCGCCACTTTCAAAAACCTTAGATATTCAGTGGAATCAAGATATGCCTTCTTTGGAAGACAATATCAAGGAAGAACGAATGTATTCCAATGTCTATTACAGAAACAGCAAAGAGAATGTGGATGAGCTGAGTGCAAGGAAAAATGAAGACAAGACAATAGAAGAGCAACTTCAGTGGGTCAGCTTTAAGCAAAAGTTTTTCAATAATACACTAATATCCATGAAAACACCATTTAATAGTGGTGCGACATTGGGCGCAAATCCCAATCCTGTAGGAGAGGATATTGTAAAATCTGCTAATGCCGACTTACAACTTCAATTGGAAAAAGGAAAGGATTTTAACTTTGAAATGCAATGGCTATTTGCCCCCAATAAATACACCGACCTCAAAAAGATGAAAATCGGATTGGATGAAATCATTCCTTTGGGTTGGGCGATTTTTGGTTGGGTCAACCGTTTCTTGATTATTCCGGTTTTTAATATTTTGGGGAAATTTATCTCTAACTATGGAGTGATTATTTTCATATTGACACTCTTGCTAAAACTTGTTTTAACACCACTCAATAGAAAACAGCTCGTTTCATCTGCTAAAATGGCGATATTAAAACCTGAAATAGATGCACTCAAAAAGAAATACCCCAATGACAAACAAATGGTAGGCACCAAGCAAATGGAGTTGTTTAGAAATGCCGGAGTCAATCCGATGGGTGGATGCTTCCCAATCTTGTTGCAGATGCCGATTCTTTTTGCGATGTACCGTTTTTTTCCTAACTCCATCGAATTAAGACAAGAACCATTCTTATGGGCAACGGATTTGTCACATTACGATTCTATCATGACACTACCTTTTACCATTCCGATTTATGGTAATCATGTCAGTTTGTTTACTTTATTGATGGCGATTACCTCCATTGGTTACAGTAGGATTATGAGTCAGCAACAAGCGAGTATGGCCACTGACAATGCAATGGCTAAGCAGATGCAGATGATGCAATACTTTACGCCTATCATGTTCTTATTTATGTTTAACTCGTTTTCTGCGGCGTTGAGCTATTACTATTTCTTATTTAATCTATTGTCATTGATACAAACTTATGCCATCAAGAAATTCTTTATTGATGAAAAAGCTCTAAAAGCAGAAATGGATGCCAATATGAAAAATCCTAAGAAAAAATCTGCATGGCAAGAAAGAGTGGAACAAATGATGGAACAACAAAAGCAGGGACAACAGAACAAAGGGAGAAAGTAACCAACTTATCTTGATTTCTTATTTTCAGTTTCCTCTTTATCAAACCGGATTAATTTTGCGACGAATAATCCTGTCAATAATATTGTCAGAAAAAGAGATTCAAATAATTCATTGTTATTCATGATTTCACTCCTATTTCTGACGCTAAAAAATTGTAGTGCCAGCATAAGACCCCTATCATCACTAAACTAACTCTGATGCCAATAGTATAAAAATTTGCCCATCAGAATGTTTTTATCACTAAGATAGAAAACGAATGTAAATGTGACTTAATAAGATTAGACAATATAAATCCTCTTCTATTTTTCTGTTATCTATAATGTTATGCTCTACCAGAAAAAAGAATATTCGTGACTGATATATCAAGTATAAAAAAATAAGCAATCGTGAAACAACGATTGCTTATTTTTTAAATATACCTTGTATATCGTAATTCTCGTTTGCCGGATTTCTACTTCGCTACGGCTATTGCACGGGTCTCTCGAATGACGGTGATTTTGATTTGACCCGGATAAGTCATTTCATCTTGAATTTTTTGAGCAATTTTGAAAGATAGCTGTTCTGCATCTTCGTCGGAAGTTTTATCTGCCTCCGCAATGACGCGCAATTCTCTACCTGCCTGTATGGCGTAAGCTTTCATAACACCATCAAAGGACAAAGCGGCATCCTCTAAATCTTGGATACGCTTTAGATAAATCTCCATGATTTCCCTTCTTGCTCCCGGTCGTGCACCTGAAATAGCATCACAAGCCTGCACAATTGGTGAAACCATATAGAGCATTTCCATTTCATCATGGTGGGCTCCTACGGCATTGATAATGACTTTACTTTCTCCATATTTCTCACAAAGCTTAGCACCTAATAATGCGTGTGACAATTCCGGATCGTCATCAGAGACCTTGCCGATATCGTGTAAGAGACCCGCACGTTTGGCAACCTTGACATTTTCACCGAGTTCGGAAGCCATTAAGGCACAAAGATTAGCAACCTCTCTGGAGTGTTGTAATAAGTTTTGACCATAAGAAGAACGAAACCTCATTTTACCTACTAATTTTACCAATTCGGTATGTAGTCCGTGAATCCCCAAGTCAATTACTGTCCGCTCTCCAATCTCGAGAATTTGCGCTTCCATCTGTTGTTGGGTCTTAGCCACGACTTCCTCAATTCTGGCAGGGTGGATACGTCCGTCAGAGACCAATCTTTGGAGAGAAAGTCTGGCTATCTCTCTTTTGTATGGGTCATAGCCTGAAATAATGATGGCCTCCGGTGTGTCATCTACAATAATTTCAACACCTGTTGCAGCTTCTAAAGCCCGAATATTTCTACCTTCACGACCGATGATTTGACCTTTTTGCCCGTCATTAGAAAGATTGAAAACGGACACGGAGTTTTCTATGGTTTTTTCGGCAGCCACTCTTTGTATGGATTGAATAATGATTTTCTTCGCTTCCTTATTCGCTCTCAATTTGGCTTCATCCATCACAGACTTGACGTGTGCCATTGCATCTGTTTTGGCTTTGTCTTTTAGACGTTCTATCAAATCGGCTTTTGCTTCCTCGGCAGAAAGTTTGGCAATCTGTTCTAACTTGGCGATATGTTCGGAATATGCTTTGTCTAAATCGTTTTTTCTCTTAGCCACACCTTGTTGGAGTTCTTCCAACCTTTTTTGCTCGTCTTCGGCCTCTTTGGCTTTTCGACTGGCATTTTCGAGTCGCTGGTTGAGTGATTGTTCTTTTTGTTTGATTCTTTTTTCGCCCTCTTGAAATCTTTTCTCTTTGGCTTCCGTTTCTTGATTGAGTTTTTCTCTTTGTTTTAAAAGATACTCCTTCGCTTCTAATTCTTTGTCTTTTTTCAAAGCCTCAGCTTCTACTTTTGCTTCTTTCAAAATGCTTTCCGCATTGATTTTAGCTTTTTCCTCGATGATTTTAGCATTCTCGATTTGTTCATTGACATTGGCTCGAAATATAATCTTACCCAGTAATACACCTATCGCTAATGCTACTATCCCTACAATGATTTCTACCATTTTTTCTGCACAGTTTTATAGTTAATAAATGTGCCGCTTAAAGGTATGCTTTATTGATTCGATAGACTTTTTGTTAATAATTCATTGAGAGCGTCCAACCTTTCGTTCCAATCTACATTTTCACCGGCTCTCTTTTTACTTATCATATCCACTTTTTGATGTAAAAACAACATTGTCAATAAGTCTTGTTTATCCTGAGCGGGGTATTTCTCCTGATATGCAAGAACAGCTTTATTGATTTCATGGATAGCTTCATTTACAATGTCTTGCTCGTCAGAAAACACTTGCAACTTGTACTGTCTATCTAATAGGACTACTTTTATGCTCTTTTTTTCTTTTTCCACGATTATGCATTGATTTTCGCTAAACAATTATCTATTTCCTCCATAAAGTGCTTCATTCGAGTTTTCATTTCAGCTCTTTCTTCTTCTGAAATTGCACTCCCTTTAACCAGCTTTATTTTGTTGAAATTCTCTAATAATTCTCTTTTTTCCTCTTCTAATTTATCGTTCTCTTCTTGTAATTTTTCATAACTTTTTGTCAATCTGAGATTGTCAGACTTCAAACGGACATTCTCTTGAATGAGTGATTCAACTTTCGAGATGATTTGATTCCATTTGTTTGATAAATCTTCCATTATTTTCCTCTTATAACAGCTCCCAATTGATTGGAATACTGATCGATTAGTTGATTGACTATTTTATCTACCTCTTTATCTGACATTGTTTTATTGTCGTCGCAGAACACATAGCTGACTGCATACGACTTTTTACTTTCTTCAATTTTCTCTCCTTCATAGACATCAAAAAGATTGATTTCTCTCAATTCTTTCCTATTCACTTGCGTGGTTAGGTTAAGAATCTCCGTAAACTTAACATTTTTGTCTAACAAAATTGCTAAATCTCGTCGGGTAGATGGATATTTTGAAATATTTACTTTTGGTGTAGATTGATTTTGGGCAATTCTAAAAATAAAATCCCAATAAAAATCTGCTGCAAATACTGCTTGTTTGATATCGGATTGGGCTAAAATGTTTTTGACCACTCTTCCTATCATCGCTATCTTATTTCTTCCGATATAGTAAGTCAAAACGTAATCATAAAAAGCACTTTTTCCTTCTTCGACAGAAGAGTGTTTGATTCCCAATCGCTGTAAAATGCTTTCAACGATTCCTTTCAGATAATAGAAATCCACATCTTGTGCCGGCGTATTCCAGTTAACAGGCAATTGCTTGCCGGTAACAGCTAAAAACAAATGGTCTTCTTCGATATATTTCTTTTCGTTTTTAGTGTAAACTTTTCCATACTCAAATAGTTTCAAGTCTTTTTGGGAACGATTGATATTATAACTCAAAACATCCAAAGCACTCAAAAGCATATCCGGTCGTAAAATGTCAAGTTCAGCATTGATACTACTCAAAAGTTTTACCTGAACAGATGCATCAATGATATTTTCTACATTTTTGGATTTAGTGAGCGAGTTGTTGAGCATTTCATAAAAACCGGTTGCTGCCAAATAGTCAGAAGTGACTTGGTACAACTTATCTTTGGTCAAACCTTTTTTAATCGGAATGGCAGCATTGATACGGTTAGAGATTTCGATTTTGTTATAACTATAAATGCGCAAAACCTCTTCTATAATATCCACGTCTCTTGTCACATCTGCTCTATACAAAGGAATGGAAAGCTGCCAAGGTTGTGATTGATCGTCAACTTTGATTTCCAATAAAGTCAAAATCTGTTTGATTTGCTCATTCGTAATATTGGCTCCTGTGATACGTCTCACCTTTTCAGGTTCTAAAGTAGTCTTGTTTTCTGCAAATTCCTGACTTTTTACATCGTAGATTTTTGATGCGACCTGGCCACCTACAATATCAATAATCATACGGGCTGCTATCTTCAATATTTCCACTGTACTTTGTGGGTCAATCCCTTTTTCAAAGTGCTGCGCTGCTTCAGTACGCATATTGTGACGCATAGAAGTTTTTCTGATAGATGTCGGAAGAAAGTAGGCACTCTCTAAAAAGATAGAAGTCGTACTGTCTTTGACTCCGGAATCGATTCCACCGTAAACTCCTGCAATACACATCGCTTCGCTAGCATTACAAATCATCAAATCTTGCGCATCTAACTCTACCTTTTCATCGTCTAAAGTTCTGAATTTAGTACCTGTTTCTAAGGTTTTAACTTGTATTGTATCGCCCACTTTTTCCATATCGAATGCGTGTAAAGGCTGACCATAGCTATGTAAAATATAATTGGTGATATCGACCACATTATTGATACTGTTGATACCGATAGCGTGCAATCTTTCTTTGAGCCAATCCGGTGACTCTTCTACTTTTAAACCTTCTATCACTAATCCTGCATATCGTGGACATAGGTCTTTGTCGATGACATCAATATTAACCTGTACCTTATCAGATTCTTGTATGTCAGAAGCTCCCTTTTTTAGTTCGATATCCAAACCTTTTCTAAAATTGAGTGCGACTGCCAAATCTCTTGCAACTCCGTAATGTGATTGGGCATCGGGTCTATTCGGTGTCAGTCCAATCTCCAAAATGGTATCGTTATTGAGTTGGTAAATTTCACTAACCGGTGTACCTACAACAGATGATTCCGGTAAAATGATGATACCGTCGTGAGATTCCCCCAATCCGATTTCATCCTCAGCACAAATCATTCCCAAAGATTCTACCCCTCTGATTTTGGCTTTTTTGATTTTAAAATTTCCTTCATCATTGTAAGGATACAGAGTGATACCTACCGGTGCAAAAACTATTTTTTGACCTTGGGCTACGTTGGGTGCGCCACAGACGACCTGCACATCTTCTTCTTCTCCATAGCGAACCGTGGTCACTTTTAATTTATCGGCATCGGGATGCTGCTCGCAAGTGAGTACTTCGCCAACTACCAAACCTTTGAGTCCTCCTCTTACTGATTCTACTTCTTCGATTCCTTCTACCTCTAATCCTATATCTGTCAACAAATAGCTCAATTCTTCCGTGTTTAAATCCACATCCACAAAAGTTTTCAGCCAGTTATATGAAATTTTCATTGTAATCTTATCAATTTGCAAAGTTAGAAAGAAAGGCGCAAATGCTATAATAGTTTTTTTATTTATTGGTAGAAGTTTAGTAACGGTTTGCAAATACCGAGTCTGAGAAGTTGTAGCTTATTAATTTTTAACTACAAAGTTCACAGAGAATGTATAAGATGCACAAAGAAAATTTATTTCGTTAGTGCCTGTATCCTCTGTAATAAAGTCGGATGAGAATAATGTACAAATACATTCAAAGGGTCGGGATTGACATTGCTCAAAGTGTCTTTATGCAATTTTTTTAATCCACTGACTAAAGCGGGTGCACTTGACCATATTTTAGCATAAGCGTCTGCTTCATATTCATTTTTTCGAGATAAAATATTCATCCCGACACCTGTCAACAAGCCAATGGGACTATAAAGCAACGAAAAAGCAATCAGGCCGATGTGAAATGCCGGAGCATCACTCCCCAAAGCCAAATGAAATGCAGGGAGACTGACACAAAGTGATAATATCCAAAGTAATACGCCCATCTGTAACAGACTAATGGTCAGGCTTTTGATAACGTGGTTTCTTTTATAGTGACCGATTTCGTGTGCCATGACGGCGACGACTTCATCTATGCTCAACTGTTCTATCAGAGTGTCGTATAAAACAATCGTCTTTTTAGAGCCTAAGCCACTGAAATAGGCATTTGCTTTTGAACTTCTCTTAGAGCCGTCTATGACATAGACTTCATGCAATGGGAAGCCGGTTCTTTGACCTAAGTCGGTAAGTTTTTCTTTTAATTCTCCATCTGAAAGAGGTGTCAGCTTGTTGAAAATCGGGACGATCCATGAAGTATAAAACATCGCCATAAAAATGGAAAATGTCGCAAAAAGTATCCATGCGTAAATCCAAAAATTCTTTTCATCGAAATAATAAAATGCTATGATAGCCGTCAATAAAAGACCTCCTATGAGGATGCCGACTACCGTACTCTTCATGATATCTAATATGAAAGTTTTACCGGTCGTCTTATTGAAACCAAAATTTTCTTCTATGACAAAAGTATTATAAATACTGAAGGGCAGACTGATGATAAAACTACCCAAGCCATAAATGGCAAAAAAGAGATAGGCTTGATAATAAGGACTATCCGTAAGTGTCGCTATCCAATTTTGTAACTGACCGAATAAACAAAAATATAAGATGGACAAAATGATAAGGGTTTGCAAATAGCCTGAAATTTTAGCCGTCTTTCTATTGGCATTGTGATAGTCTTTTGCCTTTTGGTATTCATCTGCCTTGTACAAATCGCTTAATGCCGAAGGAATCGGAAGTGACCATCTTTTATGATTTCTTTTATCCAGCACTTCCTCAAAGAGAAAGTCTGCCAAAAGAATCAAGATCATTATATATGTCAGTGTTGTAGGCATGATTGCAAATGTAAACATTTAATATGGATGGACGATGGATGATAGACGGCATGAGTGCAAATGTAAACATTTATTATGGCTTCAATTGATTTTTCGGTTTGTCAATCGTACCACTTTCTTCTATTATCTTTCGGTTGGTAATAATCTTTTAAAGGATTTTTCTTCTCTTCTTCCCTTATTTTAGGTGAAACCTTTCCAAAAGTAAAATTTAATCCGCCGCCGATAAAAGCCTTGTTATTATTAAAATTGGCATGAAGGGCAATGCCGACACTGCTAAAAGTCTTTATTTTTTTGGGAGTAACGGCAAAAGAGGCTTCTATGGGAAACCCGACAGTCTTTACCTTTATCTGCCGGTCAAAGTTTAAAGGAATACTATCGATTTCTTTTAAATTCGTTACTGCATTTCCCCAATTACCACCTATCCCAAAACTTGCAGAGAAGAGAAAATTATTTTTTCTAAATGACCATCCATACAAAAAAGAGATAGTTTGTATGTGGTTGTTCTTGTCTCTGTTCTTGTTGAAATTATTGACTTGTACATAAGAAATCTTGAAAAGATTGAACCGATACTTATAATTAAGTGCTCCGTGAAATAAGTGTCCCAATTTAGCATATCCATAAGTCATCTCTCCAAAAACGAAGTGATCAGGATTGTAAATAAACTTTTTTTGGGTGGGCGCAATGACTACGGTATCTTCTTTCGTTTGAGCATGAGAAATAGAAATACCCATGACTAAAACAAAAAATAGAAGATACTTTAAAAGGATTTTCATTTTAACAGTTTATTTTACCAAGGTGACAAAACCCACTCTTTTAAATTCTTGACCGTCCATTCCCATAAATTCCAAATGATAGGTAAAAGAATCAAAAGGCAATAATTTTCCTTTGTATGTTCCGTCCCAGCCTGCTTTTGGATCAGTACTGCTGAAAACTTTGTTGCCGTTCCTGTCAAATATCTCCAATAGGTAATTTTCATCGGAAGAAAAAACCAAAATAGGTCTAAAAATCCTATTGTGACCTGTCGGCGCAAAGGCATTGGGAATGAATGCCTGTGGAGTCGGTTGTAAACAGACCTTATTGGAGCGTGATATAAAAGCCGTATTCGTCCTATTGGAATCTATTGAATGGTGCTCTGCCTGTATAAAATAGCAAGTGGATTCAAAAGAATGATTGGAATATACCCCTTTGTCTGTATAGCTTCCTTCTTGGGAAGAGCTTTTGATGAGCAAAGTGTCTTGACCCCTTATTCTATATAAGCTGTATTCAATGACTACGTCATGATCTATACTTGAACTATCCCATTCTAATTCATTATTAAGACCTAAGTTTTCTCCCTTTAAAAGAATTGTTTTGGCCGGTAAAGTATTAAATCTGTCTTGACAGGCATTTTTAACGATGACTCTATAATAGAGTGCGGATCGACTTGTCAAAGCGCTGAAATCCTGTATGGTATAAATTCCGTTGACACTCGGATTGCCAAAAGCAACGCCTGATTCTAACACTTGAAATGCGCTACCATTTGCACTTCTTTCTAATGCTAATTCTTGTACATCGGCTTGCATATCGGACTGATAAGTCAATTCTACATGATCATCTTTCACAGTGACATTGTAGATATAATGGTGATAAACTGGTGCGACAGATTGACTGATCAGGCACACCTCATTTGACCAAGATTCATTTCCGTCCGGCAATAAGGCAACTACCCTGATACAATTTTCAGCATTTGCTTTTAGCCCGATAAAATTATAGATTCTCGCATCTGATGCCAAGGTGTTTGCCACTGTAAACATCCCTGTTCCTTCTTTGTAATCTATCCTATATCCCAACACGCCGTCGCTGTGATTATTATAGCCGTTCCAATGTAGGACGATAGACCGCTTACACAAATCTTCCTCTTCGCGAGTCAAAAGAATGGTGTTAAATGCCTCTGTAATATTACTAAATAGCCCTGTCGAATCTTCACAGTATTCTATGGAGCGTATCATATATACACCGGCCTCTGTACTTGCATCATGAGCATTGTCTATATAAGAATCAGAAAGACGACCTTTGACGGTATCGATAGGGATATTATAGGCGTTTGAATTGCTGAAAATAGCATAATCACTTACTTCAGGATTTTTTATTGGTGTCCAATAGATAGTCGGATGATTGTTTTCTACCGTCACCCTCTCAATATGAGGGGCTTCTTGCGGTACTTTACTGCTCAAAGTATCTGAAGTTGAAATTTCTGTTTTGGCAGGATTTAGACAGCTCTGCTCATTGATGAGAAAAATATAAACGTCAGATAGAGTTTGCGGATTAAAAACTAAAATACCGTCATTGGCATTGGTGATGGAACTCACTTTTTGATAGTTCCCTTTTTTATCGCCGATGGACATATAGACTCCATATTCTGAAAAGCAACTCCCCTTGTCTTTTGACTCTTCCCATTGTATGGAAATTGTATTGGAACTTGCATTTTTTACACATAATAAAGTAGGAGGAACTCCAGTCTTTTGCGGTGATATCTGTGCGTAAATATTCCAAAAGAGTAAAATGTTTATTAAGAATAAGAAGTGCTTTTTCATCTAATGTGTATTGTTTTTTATAATGAAAATTTCTTTGTGAATCCTTATTAAGGATCAAAAACTTTGTCTCACAATAAACGCAAAATTATTGAAGTATTGTGAATCCCCAACTTATTTGGATTGATAATTTTAACCTTCTCGGCTTATGAAATTTAGCATTTGATAGCTTAATTGAAAATAATGAAGAAAAAATGTGTAAAAATTAAGCTTATAAGTCTTGTTTTAGTAAAAAATTACATATAATTGTGCTTAACAATTTATTAAACAAAACAGTATTTATTAACGAACAAGTCGGTTTTATGAAAAAAAACTTATTATTCTGGGTACTTGTTTTTATGCTTGGCATAAATCAAGTGCTGGCGCAGGGACGTACTATTTCAGGTACGGTGACTGACGCAGACGATGGAGAGCCGCTCATTGGGGTGAGTGTCCTTGTGAAGGGTACTGCTCAAGGTGCGGTGACAGACATTGATGGTAATTATTCCATCAAAGATGTAGCCCAGTCAGCTACTACTTTGGTTTTTTCCTATGTAGGCTATCCTTCACAGGAAGTCGCTATCGGTACCAACCCGACTATTAATGTCAAATTGCAGTCCGGTATCGAATTAGACGAAACGGTGGTAACGGCGGTGGCTATTAAAAGAGAAAAGAGAAGTACTTCTTACTCTACTAACACTGTAAAGAGTGGAGATTTGAATGAAGGTACAACTAACTTGTTTAGTGCCTTACAAGCTAAGACACCGGGTGTGAGAATTAACTCTGCCGGTGGTGCTGTCGGATCTTCTAACAGAATCGTGTTGGATGGTGAAGCTTCTTTCTTATTAGGTAATAATGCATTGATTGTTATTGATGGTATTCCTGTTAATAACAATACGGCTAACGGTAACTTGAATGACCTTCAAAACTTCGTTGACTTTGGTAACAGAGCCAATGACTTTGATCCTGACAATATCGAAAGCATGACAGTGTTGAAAGGTCCTGCTGCAACTGCACTTTATGGTTCTCGTGCTTCTTCAGGTGTCATTATGATTACTACAAAATCAGGGAGTTCACTTGCTGGTGAAGGTAGAAAATTCCATGTGACTTTAAATTCAGGTTTGACTGTTGATAGAGCTTACTTGCAAATGAAAAAACAAGAGCGCTTCGGTCAAGGGTATGATTTGGCTCCCGATCCGATAGAAAACTTTTCTTGGGGTCCTGAGTTTGATGGTGTGGTAAGACCTTGGACACCAGTAGTAATCGACCCTGAAACAGGTATCCCTTCTCAATTGATCAGACCTTATTCCGCAGTGAAAAACCAATTGCAAAATGCCTTTAACACCGGTATTACCACAAGAAATGGTCTCCAAGTGGAAGGCGGTGATGAGAAATACGGTTATTTCCTCTCTTATATAAACACTGACAACAAAGGTATTTTTGATAACACTTTCTATAAAAGACACGCTTTGACCGGTAATATGAACGTGAAATTCTCAGACAAATTGAGTTCAAGAGTAAATGTTCAATATTCTAATGTAAATCAAAGAGTGATTTTAGGAGCGGGTACATCTAACTTTGGTGGTACTTATCAAGCATTGTTGCAGCAAGCTGCTAACATTCCGATAAACGAATTGAGAGACTACAACAATCTTTATCAAGGTTTTGCGGGATATTATGGTGGTTATACTGCTAACCCATATTTCTTGATGAATAATTCTAACAATGACAACCATGTTGACAACTTGTTAGCATCTGCAGAATTAACATATACTCCGATAGAAAATTTGAATTTCACTGCTCGTGTCGGTGATAACATTACTATCTCTAATACTACTCAGGAAAAACCTTGGTATGAATATACCAATCCTACCAAAGCAAACAACGACAAGTACTTTGGTAGCTATGCTGAAAGTGTGGAAAGAAGAAACAACCTGACTATTGATTTGATTGCAAGCTATCAAAAAGAGTTTTCCAATAAAATCGGACTGACTGCTTTAGCCGGGTATAATACAAACAGTATCGCTATCCGTTCAATGGCAGCACAAACCGAAAACGGTTTGACAGTCCCAGGTTTTTACAATTTGGACAACTCGGTAGCATTGCCGACAGTTGCACAGGGAATCAGCAATTACAGATTGATTGGTGCTTATGGTCAAATCGGTTTGTCTTATAACAACTTATTGTTTGCAGAATATACTGCAAGAAATGACTGGTCATCCACTTTGCCCGAAGACAGCAGAGGCTTCTTTTATCAATCAGCAGGTCTGTCTTTTATCCCAACAGAATTTATTAAAGGAAGTGCAAGAAATTGGATAGGCTATGCCAAATTGAGATTTAACGCAGGTACGCAAGGGAAAGATGCTACTCCGTATTTGTTAGCATCTACTAATAGTGTCAATCCTATATTTGACGACTTTTTTGATGGTAATTTACCTTTGAATTTCCCTATTCAGGCATTAGACGGCAACGATGTAAATGGTATTACTATCAATAACAGAATTGGTAATCCTAATTTGAAACCTGAGATTACGATTGCTTATGAAGCAGGTGTGGATTTAGACATCTTGAAAAACTATGTTCACGTTGAATACTCTTTCAGACATAGAACTCATAAAGATTTAATTATTATTGCAAGTCTCCCTGCATCTACCGGCTTTACTTCACAGGTGGTTAACGTAGGTAAAATGAGAAACATCTCTAACGAATTGTTAGCACGTGTGACAGCCGTTAAAAATAAAAGAGGTGTGAATTGGGACTTTAGATTGCAATTTTCTAAAACAAACAATAAAGTCTTAAAAGCAAATACGGATTCTAAGGAATTAAATATTGGTACATATATAAATCCGGGTCTTGCAGCAGTTGAAGGATTGCCTTTCGGTACTTTCAAAGTGGATGATTATGAAAGGACAGCAGATGGTAAAATCATTGTAGGTCCAGGTGGATTACCTACCTTGTCAACCGAATTTGTCTATGCAGGTTCTTTCCTTCCTAAATATACAATGGGATGGGGATCTACCTTGTCTTGGAAAGGTTTGGTATTCGATATCCAGTTTGATATGAAAAAAGGTGGAGTATTCTATTCTGAGACAAAAAGAGCTACAGATTTTAATGGTACTTCTTTGAGTTCTTTATTGAACGACAGACAACCCTATATCATACCAAATAGTGTAATAGACAATGGTGACGGTACTTATTCTGAAAATACGGTACCTGCAACTAACATTTATGATATTGTAAGTAACATCGCTCCTAACAAAGTGAATATGTTAGATGCTTCTTATATCAAATTGAGAGAAGTCAGCTTGTCATATACATTTGGTGATAGATTCTTTAAAAACACTCCATTGACTTCTATCAGTTTGGGAGTGGTGGCAAGAAACTTAATGTTCTGGTTGCCTAAAGAAAATACTTTTGCAGATCCTGAGTCTAACTCTTATGGACAGGCCGGTAACGAGCAAGGTATAGAAGCAGGTTCTTATCCTACCACACGTTCTGTTGGAGTTGATTTGAAAATTAAATTTTAAAAATAGAGAATATGAAAAAGATAAGATATAGTTTATTAATGCTGGTTGCGATATTAGTAGTATCCTTCTCAGCGTGTAATAAGTTGGATATCAATACTGACCCGAATAATCTTTCTACCGCAACACCAAAATTAGTCTTGCCATCAGCACAAGCAACACTTGGTACTGTGTTAGGAAATCAATGGAACTATTATGGTTCTATGTGGGCACAGTATTGGACAGGCGGTTACGGTGTGTCTACAAGTAATATGGAATTTTATAATATGCAGCCTGCTGATGCGAATGGCTCATATGCCCAAGCCTATTTTAGAACATTGGAGGACCTGGATTATTTGATAAGAAGTGGAGAAACACGTTATGTAGGTGTCGCTAAAATTATGAGTGCATATATTTTCCAAATGTTGACAGATCTTTATGGTGATATTCCATTTTCTGAGGCTCTAAAGGGTGAAGCGGATAAAGGTGGTATCGTAACTCCTAAATTTGATAAAGAAGAAGATATCTATGCAGCTTTAATTCCTATGATTGATGAAGGGATTGAAGAATTGTCAAAACCTGCAGCGAATCAAGAATTGGGTAATGAAGATTTGTACTATGGTGGCGATTTGACAAAGTGGATTCAATTTGCAAATACCTTAAAACTTAAAGTTTTGGTTAGAAGTGGTCAATATGCGGAGGCAAAATCTTTGATGAATAGCGGTGTCAATTTTATTGGAACTGGAGGTGATGCTAAATTGTCATACTTTGGTTCTTCTAAAAATGTCAACCCTCTATTTGCAAGATTTGAAGCACGTCAAGGTGTAGGGATGTATTATGTGGGTGCATGGTCAAGTGTAAATTATCTATCTAAAACCGGAGATCCAAGGAAAGATATGATTTATACACAAGGTCAAGCTGGTGACTCTGCTGTGGTATCAGGCGATTTGAACGTAAATACAAAAGCATATCCTCCCGGTGGTCTTAATGACAACGTTCGTTTCTCAAGACCTAATAAGTCTTACACTTTCGGACCAAACGTTCCGGTTTTCTTCTTGAGTTCTTGGGAGTCTAAATTCTTACAAGCAGAGGTAATCATTAGAGAAGGTGGAGATGCATCAAGTTTGTTTGAAGAAGGTGTACAAGCTTCATTTGATTACTATGATGCGGGATCTGCTAGTACTTATGTTGCAGGATTGAATTTTGCTTCCGCTGATCAGGAAGATCAGTTGGATATTTTAGGTATTCAAAAATGGATTTCTATGAATGGCGTGCAGATGATAGAAGGATGGTTAGAGACATTGAGATTTGACAGACCAGGTCATAATATCTTTACCAAAGGTATTTATACCACCCCTACATTGACGATCTTACCGGTCGGTGTTTTTCCTTCTTCTTTTGTATATCCATCTACAGAAACAAATTATAACCCTAATGTTCCAAAAGGACGTAAGGTGACAGATAAGAGATTTTGGGATAATTGATAAAGTTAAAAAATTACAAGATGAAAACATTAAAAAATATATTTTATGCTTCAATACTTTTATCGTTAGTGGGTATTGTAAGTTGCTCTAAGGACAAAGATCCGGAGCCATCTAAAATAACCTATCTGCCCGTTATCTCATTAGAGGGTGAAAGCTTGGTCATTGTGCCACTTGGTGTAGATTTTGTAGATGATGGTGCTAACGCTGAAATTGAAGGTGAACCTGCTGATTACTCAACAAATAGTAATGTGGATGTGAACAGTCCGGGTGTTTATATTGTGAAATACACTGCAAAAAACACGGATGGATTTACTGCTTCAGTTGAAAGAACAGTAATAGTAGCAGAGCCATTCGTTGATGGTGCTGCCGACTTATCTGGTACTTATGCAAGAGAAGCAAATGGTAGGTTAAGTAAATTGACAAAAATAGTTGATGGCGTTTATTCCATGTCAGATGGTTGGGGGTCTGCATCAAGTGGTGGTAATCCATTACCTGTTCCGGCCTATATATTCTGTCCTGATGGGGTAAATATTACTATGCCACTTGTAACTACTGTTTTTGGCGGTATGACAGGTTCAGGAACTTTTGATGGAGATAGAATGTCTATCAATACTATTTTAGTTGATCAAGGTCCGGTTGCCAGAGTAAATGTTTGGATTAAACAATAAAATGAAATAACATGAAAAAGAAAAGTTTATTAATAATTTCTGCACTGCTTCTAGTCTCACTCTTTAATTCTTGCGAGAAAGAATATGAAGCACCGGTATCCAATGTAGTGGATATGTCAGGTAGATGGTGGATACAACTATGGCTTGATACGGATGGTGATGGTGTTCTCAACCATGATAATGATTACTTATATTTGGATTATGCTGACACAGGTTTTGATTTCACGACTTCTAATGATGCTGCAAACTCTAAAGATTCTCTTTGGTTAGTAGATAATGCTATCTGGCCATTCCAATCTAAGATAGCTGTCAATACTGAAACAAAGGAATTTGTTAAGGGGGATTATATTAGTATCATCCCGAGTCAAGATCCAAGTGTTGTCGAGTTGGTGACTTCTATAGAGGGTAAAATCATTCCTAAAGGAGCAACATCTTTGATTGGTAAGAAAGTAGATAGTATTTTCTTTAAGGTCGAGTTTGCTGATTCTCCGGGTGATGTATTCTACTATTCCGGTATCAAATATACCGGACAACCTGATGAGGATTACTAAGAGGTATCACTCATTTAAAATTTCAAGGCTGCCGCAAGGTGGCCTTTTTTATTTTTCTACTCTTTGTCTATAAAGGGTGACAGTTATTAATTATTAGTGGTCAGTGGTCAGTGGTCAGTGGTCAGTGGTCAGTGATTTGTGGTCAGCAGTCATCGGTTGGCAGTCAGCTTTTAGTTTTTAGTTTTTAACTTTTAACTTTTAGTTGTCAGTGGTCTATGGTCTATGGTCTATGGTCAGTTATTAGTGGTCAGTAGTCATCGGTCGGCAGTCAACTTTTAACTTTTAACTTTTAATTTTTAGTTGTCAGTGGTCTATGGTCTATGGTCTATGGTCTGTAGTCAGTTATTAGTGGTCAGCAGTCATCGATCGGCAGTCAACTTTTAGTTTTTAGTTTTTAACTTTTAACTTTTAACTTTTAGTTGTCAGTGGTCTATGGTCTATGGTCTATGGTCAGTTATTAGTGGTCAGTAGTCAGTGGTCTGTGGTCTGTGGTCAGTTATTAGTGGTCAGCAGTCATCAATCGGCAGTCAACTTTTAGTTTTTAGTTTTTAGTTTTTAACTTTTAATTTTTAGTTGTCAGTGGTCTATGGTCTATGGTCTGTAGTCAGTTATTAATGGTCAGCAGTCATCGGTCGGCAGTCAACTTTTAGTTTTTAGTTTTTAGTTTTTAGTTTTTAGTTTTTAGTTTTTAACTTTTAATTTTTAGTTGTCAGTGGTCTGTGGTCTATCGTCTGTGGTCTATCGTCTATTTGCTAATTCTCACATTTACTCATTTACTAACTTCCATTACCTATTCATCACTTCAGCGTTATCTTACTATTATCTGCAAACTTTATTTTTCTCGTTCGCTCAATGAAACGCCTTGTTCACTTAATGAAACGCCTTGTTCACTCATTCAACACAATAATATTTGTCTTGCCGATGTAGCTTTGTAAACTGTATAGTAACTATAAAGTTGCTATTAATATACTTTTATATTCTTGTAAAGAAATGAATGATGCTTATAATTGATTGTAAAACAGATATACTTTTGTATTGTAAATCAAAGAGATACTATGATTAAAGTTATACATTTTATATTTGTCTATTTTAGAAACAACTTTTTTCTCAATATATATGGGAAAGATATTCCTTTTTATAACATTGAACAACACCTACTAATAAGTAGTTGTATGAATCCATTTGAAAACATTTAAACGTACGATATGAGAAATTTTTTACAAACTAAATCCTTTCAAAATCCGATAGCTATCCTCCTGCTATTGCTATTTTCATTCAGCACATACGTATATGCCGAAGGTAGTAAAGATTTGTATCCTAACGGTGCGCAAGGATACAGAGCTTATTTATTGAGTTCTACGACTGATGCTGCTTTTAACCCTTTCTCCAACCCGGGGCGGATGTATATATATGCAAAATCTGGAGAGACTATCTATGTGGGATCCAGCATGCAAGGGATGTCATTAAGTGGGACTACTGCCAGCATTCAATTGAAAGCGCCCAATGGCGATACTTATACCTCAGGTACGAGTACGACGGTCGGTAGAATTCAAAATAGATCTCAGGAATTGATAGGGCCCAATATCAATAATAATGGTGGGTATAATGCTTATACGAGAACCGTTACAAGTGCCCAAGAAGGTATTTGGGAGATTAATTTTACGACAGTCGGTTATGGAACAAATATTAGTTCTTCCACTACAGGTTCAGGTACAGATAGAAACTATACTGCTAACGGTAACTGGGTGCAGGAAGCACATGCTTATAGTGCATCATTGATTGCAGCTTGGGATGTTTCAGTAGGCTCTTCAGGTACATTGATTTCTGGTAGAGCTTATACAACAGTTTTTAACGGTACCGCTCCCAATACAAGATTTAATGAACGTTCTTTCTATGCGAAATTTTATGTTCTAACACCAGAAGGTTTTGTTTACTTAGTGGATAATAATGGACAGAATGGGGCCTCTTTTAACTTTTTTAGTAATAACAAAGGAGTAATGACCAATTTTCCGAATGGAGGCTCTGCTTATGTAAGTTTGGATGCATCAGATTTAGCGACGGTGTCATCAAATGTATGGGATCCGAGACAAGCTGATAATGGAAATAATATTACCAATAAATTGTTTTTCAATAAACCTGCAACTGACTTGCCAACATCTGCTTCAATTAAATTCGGAAGCAACCCTACAGCTACTACATGGTTGAAAAATACACCTGTAGTTCCGCAGATAAACAATTTAAAACTTGTAGGATTTGAAGCTAATAGTGCTAATACTGTAGGTCCTAAAGGAAGTATTATTTCTTTCACCTCTAATATTTCAGGACAATATAGAATCTATATAGATGTTGATAGCAATGGAAGCTATACGGATCCTGTGGATGTTACATTTATTGGTGATGCAAATGCTAATGAAGAAGTGCAAATACATTGGGATGGAAAAGATAATTTTGGAAATTTGATTCCTAACAATGCCGGTGTTACTGTGAGAGGCGTTATCAGTGTTTCTGAAGTACACTTTCCTTTTATAGACGTAGAGTCGAATTGGGATGGATTTATTATTCAGCAGACTGACCATACAAATAATTACACTTTGATTCCCGGGAAAGATATAGTCTATTGGAATGATTCTCCAACTGATTTAAATGCCAAGGCTGGTCAGATTGCATCTAACCCGAGAAACAATAAAAATGATGGTATCAGCAGTAATTCCAATGGTCATAAATGGAGTGGTATTGGCTCTTCCTCAGGTGGAGGTGGCCCAGACACAGACTTTTATGGTAATAATAGGACAATTGATACTTGGACTTTTGTGGAAAGTGTTCCACAAGTAATCGCCTCTTCTTTAATAAGACATATTGGAGACTTGGCAGTCAATAGTGTTACGTCTAACGTGAACACAGCCACTGTATGTGCAGATACAGTTGTTTATACAATAGAGATTGAAAATATCAGTGGTAATGGATTGACGGATGATGCAGAAGGTGCTAAGTTTTTCTTTGATTATCCTGACGGCTTTGAGATTTGGAATGTTTCCTACTCGACTATAGTTGGAACAACATCATTACAAAACGGAAGCGCAGATATTACCAATACTCAATATTCTGTATTGGTGGATATTAAAAATGGTAGTAAAGGATTATTTACTATCAAAGGCCGCATAAATCCTCCATTGGTGGCTAACTCAAATATTGGTGTTAAGGCTTCTATTTTGAGACCGGCAGATTTTGAAGATATTAATGCGACAGATATCAATTCGACTGATACAATCCCCACAGATCCACAAGATGAATGTGACGGACTTCCATCCGGAGTGGGTTGTAATAATATCGTCTCCAACAATGCAGTTCAGACAGTGAAATGCCCTGGCCCTACATTCTTGAATTGTTTGGGAGAAGCTACTTGTGTGAATCCGGAAAACTCCGGCTTTAAATCAGAAGATCCGGCTTCTTTGAGTTATGATAATGTAATATCAGTTTGGCATTCGTCCGCAGCTCAGTGGGTAGATGGAACTATCAAAGTTTGGGGAGAATATACCGGCCCGGTTGGTAATTCTAGCAAGAATCCTTCATTAGTACCGACGTCTATTACGCCAGGCAATGGATATAATTATACTGGAGAACCAGTGATGATTGCTATGGCGAGTATGTGGGATCATCCGCAATTTATCTTGTTGACAAGTGATGATAAATTATGGGCATGGGGTTGGAAAGGAGTGTTGGTTAATAGCTCGTTAACACCTGGAGGCTCCGGCAACTCTGAACGAGATTTTAGACAGCTGACTATCGGACTTCCGACAGGAGTTAGTGCTTCTGATGTCAAGATGTTATTTGGTACAGTACAGACCTTGGCACTGACTACTTGTAGTGGTGAAGTTTATGTCTTGTCTCAAAATGATTTGATTAATCAAGGTGGAGGAAGTACAGACTGGGTACGGGTACAGTATAGTAATAATAGCAATGGAAATACAGCAAGCGGTTATTTAGAAAATATTATCGCTACGCGTGGTACATCTGCAGGTTTAGTTGCCTTAGATGAAAATGGAGATTTATGGACATGGGGATATGGAACTCGTTTAGGTAATAATACTACAGTTGCAAACAGAACTTATGCAGTTAAAATGACTAGACCTAAAGCCGGAACTATCAAAATGATAGGTGCTATGAAAGAAATGCAAGCATGGAGTGGCTATACGGCTTTTAATTATACTGTTGGTACTGGACAGAATCAACGCCCTGTGGATATGACTTATTATGTATTATATCAGGATGGTGCTTTATATGCACTCGGAGGTAATAGAGATGGTCAGATAGGAAATTTTTCGACTACTACTACATTCGACTCATGGCAACAACCTCGATATGCAAGTGGAGGAGGTACAAGTAATATTATGAATAATATCGCTTGGATATCTCCTCAAGAACATAGCTACAATGAATACCCTATGATTAATGTAATATCAAGAAATAATAATGGGGAAGTTTGGAACTGGGGACAAGAAAGTGGTTATGATTTGGGAAGAGGAGTACACCAATCTACAAGTGCTAGTACAAAAGTAGATCCGGGTATGCCTACCCAGTTTACTGGTGGAAACAATGATGTAATCACTGTAGAATCAGGTAGCCATACAACTATGCTTTTAAAAAAATGTAACAATACTTTTGGGTATATCGGACATAAGACAAATGGTAGTATGGGAGATGGTTCTACTGATGACAATTCTATAAATCCTGTACAGTTTGAATCTAACGTGATTGATGTATGTGGTCTGCCGACTGTGGATGGTACATTAAAACCTAAATTGGCTAACTATGCTACCTATTGTAATGCAGATTTGATTGAGTTAATTGGAGAACCAGTAGGTGGTGTTTATAGTATCGCAAGTGTGGATGGTCAGACTTCTGGTTCGATATTTAACAGTGTCAGCATTGATCAAAACGGAATGTTAGATGCCCGAAACATGAATTGGGGTAGTGGTTCAGGTGCTGTAACACAAAGAAATGTCAGAGTCTATTATGAACTTCCTCCATCTTCCGAATGTGCAGGTGCAATAGTTCAGGTTTTGATAACAGTTGAAAATTGTAAAGAATATAAAATTACTATACCAGGTAATATTTGGATAGATGAGAATGAAGATGCTATTTTAGACAATAGTGAGGGTAATTTAGGCAATAGTAATATTTGGGCAAATTTGGTTAATCCAGAAGGAGAAGTGATTGGTCAAGCCAATGTAAATGCCGATGGCACTTATGAAATAGAAGTAAGTAACAGAGATTTATCAGAATCCGGAGATTATCAGGTGATTTTGACTAAAGGTAAGAAAACCATAGGTTCCAACCTAACCACTGGAGATCAAGCACCAGATAATACTTACTATACCGGTACGAATCGCGGTACAACACCAAGTGCTAATACAAACAATACTGAAGGTGTTGTATCCATAGGTAATTTGAATACTTATTACACTACAAATTCTGATGTAACGGTAGATGAGGTTAACTTTGGTGTGGCATATAGCAAATTGAGTATTAAGAAAACATCAGATGTTGTAAATGGTTATATGGCGGGAGACACTATCACTTATCGAATTGTTGTAAAAAATAATGATGATTTTATACACAATAGTGTTAAGTTGACGGATACTCTTCCGACAGGAGTTACTTATGTAACCAACTCTACAAATGCGGCATTGGGTAATAATCAAATTCAAGTTTCTGTCCAACACACTGACACCTTATCGGGTTCGAGTGCAGGTTCTTTTGTAGTTCCGAATGGTGTAACTTCATTGACCGTACAAGCATGGGCAGGTGGTGGATCCGGAGGTTCAAGGTCAAGTGGTAGCGGAGCTTACGGTGGCGGAGGTGGCGGTGGGATGTCCGAAAGTACATTCAACGTGTCACAAGGAACTTATTATTATTCTGTGGGTGCTGGTGCTGCCGGGAATAGTACTAGTGCAGGTGATGATACTTGGTTTGCAACTACTAGTGGAAGTCAAAACAACAACAATAATGTTATTGTTAGAGCAAAAGGGGGAAGTAGTGTTGCAAATAACTCTACTTCTGGTGCTAATGGTGGTACAAGTAGTACAAGTGGTAGCACTGGAGCTAAAGGTGATATTAGATATGCCGGTGGAAATGGAGCTAATGCAAGCGGTAATGATGCCGGAGGTGGAGGCTCATCAGCCGGAGTTTCTGCTAATGGAGTAAATGCAACTAATATAAGTGGAGCCACTGCACCAACAGGTGGAGGTAATGGCGGTGACGGTGTGAATGTCAATGCTGATGGTAATCCGGGCTTTATTCCGGGTGGCGGTGGCGGTGGAGCCAGAAGAACATCTGGTACTAGAAATGGCGGTGCCGGTGCTGATGGTCAGATTATCATTAGTTACTCTAGTACTACTACTCAGATAATACAAGGTAATGTTGGTTCACCTTCTGTATTAGCAAGTGATTGGTCAATATTACCGGGAGACTCTTTAGTAGTTACTTATAAGGTGGTAGTAAATAATCCTGCTATAGATTCTATATATAATAAGGCAAGTGCAACATCTAACTTTGTAAAAACACCTATTGTAGATGATGTGACTGATTATCTTATATTGAATACAACCAATGCAGTTAACGATGAAAACTCCACTTGGGTGAATACACCGGTAGATGGCAATGTGATGACCAACGACTTTGACAAAGAAGGAGATGTACAGGTGTTTGAAAGCTTTATTAAGCAAGATGGCAGTGGCACACCAATTAGTGGTAGTGGCCAAGGTACATTAGTCAATGGAGTAGATGCAAATGGTAATACAGTAACAGGAGCAGGTTATTTGAAATTTGATGGTAACGGTAACTATACCTTTACCCCAATCAATGACTTTGTGGGAACAGTCAGTGTACCATATACTATCAAGGACAAAGACAATCCTGCGGGAGTAGCCAGAGATACGGCTGTATTGGAAATCACGGTGTCACCATTGAATACAAAAGAAAATAGTGTCATCGCTAACAATGACGAATATTATACACAAGGCAGTCCTGTAGAAAGTAATATCTTGATTAATGATGCCGATCCACAAGGCGATGGTTTTACAATCACTGAAATTACTTATACTGATGTCAATGGATCACATACAGTGAGTGTGGACAATACACATCCTGTTAATAATATTCCTGTTAGTGGAATAGATGAAAAAGGCAATCCAGTGGACGTAGCAGGTCATTTGAGTTTGGATGAAAATGGAAACATGGTCTTCACACCTGAAAACGGTTTTGCCGGAACGGTTACTTACGACTATGAAATCACGGATGATAATGGCAACCCAGCAACAGATAATGCAACGGTAGTGATTACAGTAGTGAAAGACAACAACGGTCCTAAGAATGATCCGCCATTTGCAGGAGATGACTTCTCATATACTGATATAAATACACCTGTAGATGGTGGCTTTATCGACAATGACGGAGACTTGAATGACGATCCTGTCTATATGACTAAGGAAGATGGTACGAAAGTAATCATTGACCCAAGTATAACAGAAGGCAACAAACAGCCTGTCCGTACAGACTCAACAGAGAAAGGCGGTACAATCACATACTACGACAACGGTACTTATACCTACAATCCACCTAAAGATTATGTAGGACCGGACAGAAGTGTATATGGAATCTGTGACAGTACGGTGATACAACCTAAGCCACTATGTGCGGAAGCAACAGTTCACGTATTGGTAGGTGGTAAGAATAGTACTAATGCAGTCAATGACGAAAACAGCACATGGGTCAATACACCTGTTGACGGCAATGTAATGACCAACGACTTTGACAAAGAAGGAGATGTACAAGTGTTTGAAAGCTTTATCAAGCAAGATGGCAGTGGCACACCAATTAGTGGTAGCGGTCAAGGTACATTAGTCAATGGAGTAGATGCAAATGGTAATACAGTAACAGGAGCAGGTTATTTGAAATTTGATGCTAACGGTAACTATACCTTTACCCCAATCAATGACTTTGTGGGAACAGTCAGTGTACCATATACTATCAAGGACAAAGACAATCCTGCGGGAGTAGCCAGAGATACGGCAATATTAGAAATCACGGTGTCACCAAAACCAACGGATGCAAATAGTATAATTGCTAATAATGATGAGTATCACACAAAAGGCAGTCCTGTAGAAAGTAATATCTTGATTAATGATGCCGATCCACAAGGCGATGGTTTTACAATCACTGAAATTACTTATAATGATGTCAATGGATCACATACAGTGAGTGTGGACAATACACATCCTGTTAATAATATTCCAGTTAGTGGAATAGATGAAAAAGGTAATCCAGTGGACGTTGCAGGTCATTTGAGTTTGGATGAAAATGGAAACATGGTCTTCACACCTGAAAACGGTTTTGCCGGAACGGTTACTTACGACTATGAAATCACGGATGATTATACTGCACAACCTGCAAAAGACAAAGCTCAAGTAGTCATTACAGTAGAGCGTCCAATCATTGATGCTCGTGGTCCTGAAAACAATCCACCTCATGCAGGTGATGACTTCTCATACACGACTGTGAATACACCGGTGAAGGGCAACTTTGTAGATAATGACAGTGATCCGGATGATAATCCTATATATATGACCAAAGAGAATGGTACAAAAGTGATTATCGACCCAAGTATAACAGAAGGCAACAAGCAGCCTGTCCGTACAGACTCAACAGAGAAAGGCGGTACAATCACTTATTATGACAACGGTACTTATACCTACAATCCACCAAAAGATTATGTAGGTCCTGATAGAAGTGTATATGGAATCTGTGACAGTACTGTCATCCAACCAAAACCACTTTGTACTAGGCATTTGCATGTTGATAGGTGAAGGACTGACAATACAAGGAAATGTTTACCATGATGGAAACGGTATGACAGATGACTATGTGAATGGTGCTGGTGTGAATGTGGGTGGTCAAATTTATGCGATATTGACAGATACAAACGGAGTCGTCTTGCAAAGTGTCCCTGTCAATTCAGATGGTACTTACGAATTTACTAATGCTCCATTCCAGACAGATCTTTTAGTAGTAATAGATACCGTACAAAGAGAAAAAGGTACTACGGTCACTTCATCAACCCTGCCTGACGGCTGGGTGAGTACAGGAGAGAAATTGGGTAAAATAGATGCAGTTTCTGGTAATGATGGCAATATTGATGGTAAAAATAGTGAAGTAGGTAAGCCAAGAACAAATTTGGTAGATATCAATTTTGGTATTCAACAACCACCATTGGCTGATCCAAAAGAATACTATTTGGAGACAACAGACTTTAGCCTGACTCCGGTTAGTGGTTATCCGGCTGTTACTACACCTACCGGTGATGATTATTACTCAATTCCGACAAGTAGCCCATCATTAACAGGTGTCACCAATTATGTGAATAAAGGATTGCTAACGGGAAGTGACCCTGAAGATTGTGTCGTATGTAAGGACAACGCTACTTATATTATCAATGAAATTTATCCTACTACAAGACTGTATTATGACTTTGGTGGAAACAGAGGAGTGGATGAAGTAGTACCGGGTGACACTTTGGTAAACTATGATCCTAATAAACTTGTCATATACGGTATGAAAGGAGCCGGTCAAGTAGATAGTCTCACTGATAAGCCATTAGGCTTCCAATACAGTTTGGTAGATAATGCAGGCTTTTCAAGCCCTGCGGTAGATTACAGAATAACTACTGATGCTGCACTTCCGATAGAACTAATTTACTTTACTGCGACATCTGAAGATTGTAAAGTTCTCACGCAATGGGCAACTGCCTCCGAACTAAACAACGATTACTTTGAGGTTCAAAGAAGCTACAATGCCAAAGGTTGGGAAACCATTGCAACGATGAGCGGTAATGGTACGACAAACTTAAGACATGATTATACCTATGTGGATCAAGAAGTACAAAGTGGTTTGGTTTATTACAGATTAAAACAAACTGACTTTGACGGTACTGTAGCTACTCATAAGATAGTCAGTGTAAACGTTATCGGATGTGACGAAACAAGTATCAGACTCTATCCTAATCCTACTTCAAGTTTATTGAGAGTGGAGATAAAGGGTAAAGATTTGTTAAAAACCCAGTTCAATGTAATTTCTACTGATGGTCGATTGATGATGTCTATAGATAAAGTTGAAACGAGTAATACGATAGATGTCAGCAGATTTGCAGCAGGTACTTATTACTTACAAATTACAGACAGAAGCAATGGTCAGATACAATCTCTGCCATTTGTGATAGTGAAATAGGCTTTAGGCACATACATACATTTTTAAATAGTGAAACTGCTTATCTGAAAAGGTAGGCAGTTTCTTTTTTAGGTGTAGTGAATTTTATGTGGATTCGACTTGCTATTACTTTCCATTGATGAGGTGATATGGAGCTAAGCAACACTATAGGGATGTTTAGAGATAGCTATTTCTCTACCAAATATTACCAATTACTAATGCATTCAGCTTCGAGCCATAAAAAGTAGAAATTACCTCAATCAGATTTTCTGCCATAATGTATTTTGGATAAGAGATAGTCTAAAAAGGTGACACTTTGCCTGTATAATACGCTGATATCATTTTATGGTATTGAACAAAAACAAACGAAGCTCCATGTATATCAGGGACCAAATATTATTCCCGTTGAAGACGATTTCTCCTCTTCCTTATTTGATCAAGATTTTTATGCCACTTAAACAAGACACACTTTAAAACCTTTATCTTTTACTTGATTTTAAACAAAATGCATATATATGCATTAGACAAGGAGTATTAATAAACAGCTTGAATGAAAAAGCTTTTACTTTTTATATCATGGATACCCTTCATTCTATGGGGACAAGAAACAAACTATCAACTCTATATTCAAAGTGATTTGGATGAATGGTTGCCGGCAAGAATGAGTTTTGTTAATGAGAATGACAAACAACAGGTCTTAAATATCAGAAATGCCGGTGAAACCATTCGCTTGCAGCCTGCAAAAATCATAAATGATACGCTCTTTTACAATTTTATAGATTATAACGCAGAGATATCTTTTATTCAAGGTGCAAATGGTATTTATTCCGGTCAATGGATCAATTTTGAAGACAGCCACCCTCAAAAAAGAGAAGTGATTGCTTTTCCCGTTCTACAAAAATTATCGCCAATAAAGACAATTAACACTCCTTTTCAAGGAAATTGGAAAGCTAAAATAATACGCTCAGACAAAGATATTCCGGCTTTATTAATTATCCACCAGGAACTTGACAAGGTATTTGGTACGATAAGAACCAACTCGGGAGATTATAGATATTTAGAAGGTGTCACTGATGGAGAAAATTTTTATTTGAGTACTTTCAGCGGAAATTCTGCTTTCTATTTGGATGGAAAAATCGAAAAGGATACGATACGTGCCCTTATTCATGGCTTGACAACGAATACTACTAGGTTTGAGGCGGTACAGGATGAAAGTTACCAACTTCCGGATGGTGATAAATTGACAAAAATCGTTAATGATTTACCTTTTCAGTTGGATTTAAAAAATGCCGACGGTATAGAGCAAAATTTTCAGAATTTAATAAAAGGAAAAGTTGCCATCGTTAGTATTTTCGGCACATGGTGTCCCAATTGTGTGGATGAAACCAATTATTTTGTAGAACTGATCAAAAAGTTTCCAGAGTTAAAAATTATTAGCGTTTCTTTTGAATATACGGACAAAATAGATGTACAGCAGCAACGTGTAAAAGGTTTTATCACTCGAAAAAATATTGACAAGGGAATTACTTTTCTACTTGCCGGCAAAACGGGAAGCGAGAATGTTTTGAAAAAATTTCCCATGATAGACCAACTGCGTGCTTATCCTACATCTTTCTTAATCAACAAAAAAGGAAAGATTGTAGCAGTACATACCGGTTTTAACGGTCCGGCAACGGGTGTTTTATATGAAAACTATAAAGAGGATTTTGAAGGGAAAATCAAGACACTTTTAGCGGAATAATCATTTTACTCTTAAAAGCTCTTTCAGTTTTCTCTCCATATTTTGATTTCCTTGAGTGTTATAAGCCAAAATGATATCAATCTTTTCACGATTGGTCAAATGATAACTCATGGATGCCCGTTTATTTTCAGCTGCCGGAGTATAGATAAAAGGTAAAATATGAACCGGTACTTTCAGACTTGAAGCTAACTCACCTACCATAATATCGTCATTATAGTCTTGTAAAGCTGCAAAGTTTGAATAAATACTCCCAAACGGAAGTAGTAATTCTTTGATGAAAGTACTTTTTTCATCCATATTATCCGTTTTTCTCAACTTTTCGTCTGCGCGTATCTGTACAAAGATAATCCCTGCCGTATTGTTGTTGATCCAATCTCTAAAGACATTAATAAGCCGGGTACTCATCAAAAAGCCATGATTTTCTTTGATGCCTGCATCCATAATTTTCATTTCCGGTTTGGTCGGTAGATATGCTGCCGGCAATATGTACGGATAAGTCGCATTGAGTCTTATTGCAGTAGTCAAATCCATATTTTCAGCTCCATCATTTTTAAAATAGCGCATAAATTCCACACCATCAGGAATGAGATAATTGAGCTGTCCCCTATTTTTACCTACATAAGGTCTGCATAGATAAGATACCGGAGTAGCACTAATGATTAAGCTTCTTTGGTCGTTGACAATAGTAGGGGAAAAAACCAACATCGGAATTTCTGCATTTTTCTCTGCTTCAACAAAATCGGTTATCTTCCCTTTTAATAGATTCTCAGTATTCTCTAAAAGCTGATTGTCAAACCAATACGCCCTGTCTTTCCTATACCTTTGATGATAAGCCTCAAAAGACTGCCAAGGGAAAAGAATATCATTGGCGGCCATACCCGAAAAAATTGTATTCAACAAATCTTTTCCTATATCACCGCGAAAACGCTTGTCTAAAGGGTCGATATCTTGACCTTGTTTTTGTAAAAAGTATAATTGTCTGAAAAAAGAATTGGCAATCATTCCGCCGGATGCACCTGTCATCATAAAAGTATTGTCAAAAAGCTTTCCATGGGTTGCTTCTTGAAGTTTTTGTAAAACATTCATACTCCAATATGATGCTTTCATGCCACCACCCGAAGTTTGCAGAAAGATGATATAAGGTTTTCTTTGATCTTTTTTCTGTACTTTCTGCTTCCATTTATTGAGAATCTTTTCGGTATTTGCGATATCTTTCTTTAAAATATCTTCCGTCAAGGCTTCATCTACAGTAGTATTGCTATATGTCAAATACGGTTTCTGTGTATAATCTAATCCTAAAAGTTTGTGTTTATAGACCATAAAGTTAAAAGTAGATATCCAATTGATACCCAAAATGATTGCAATAAAAACAATTATTTGCCATCCACCCGCCAAATAATTAATCACTGTCGTGACTGCCGCAAAGATGGAAAGTATTAAAATGAGACCGGCTCCGGCAGGAAACCTGAAGATAGGATTGTCCAACAAAGCACCATATACGACAACAATCACTAAACTGACGATTATAATTAATATCGTATTGATGTGATGCTGCATGAGTACTCGCTTAACGATAGCCATATCAAAATCATCGACTTCTCTTATGGTTCGGACTCTAAAAAGACCGGAAAAAAAAGTTTCAACCGGCCACTGTGAATTATCGTGAATTGCACGATTGATGTTAATATCTTTTAATGGTTTCAAAACAACGCCGGCCACTTCGAGTTTTTCACGTGCTTTTTGTGTCAAATTATCCAAAAAGTGTTCGGCATTTTTATTGAATAAGCTAAAATAGAGTGTCACCAAGGCAACCACCAATAACTGACCGCCTATCATAGAAACGATATAAATCATCACTTCATTAAAAGGAGTCTGTTGATTATAGTGGAAATTGATAATTGAAAGAATGTAAATAATATTAAAGGTGAATGGAATGATAAAATTGTTATAACAGAAATAAAAGAAAGGTCTTGCGAAAGCCACAATAAATTTGAATCTAAAACTTGTCAGCATAAAAAAACAAGTGTTCCAGGTCATAATAAAAGAACCTATTGCAAAACCCATCATCATAAAGCTTAACCAAGAAACTTTACCTCTGTATTCAGGGTCGAGAAAGAGATAAGGACCTCCGTACTCACGTGCAAAAACATTGGCAGAGATAGATGTCAGAACTATCCAATACAACAGTAGAATCGGATGCTTTTTGATATGCACCACTACTAACTGTATAGGAAATGAATAAACGTAATTTTTTACATTCTTATTCAATCTTGTTTTCCTTTTTATTCAATATACTCAAAAGCTCCAATATCCGGTTGCTCATCTCTTGGATTCCAAAGTATATCATTTTTTATACCTATATTTTTACCCTTGTTGATCAATACGGAACCTTTGCCCAATCTGTAATCATCTTTATTCACATCAATATAACCAAAATTTTCGTTATAAAGATTGACATTTGTTTCAACAACGTCAGGGAAAGTGATTTTATTTCTAATAGCACTATTTTCCACCATACTTTTTACTGTCGTATTTTTATCTAAGTCATATAGGATTTCATCTTCACCAGATCCATCAGCTATACTATTGGTCATCTTGAAATTTAAATCTGCGGTAAATGTCGGACTATTTACATCTATGATATGATAATTGCTGATATAAACGGCAGGTTCTTTGTGTTCTAAAAAGACAGAAGGTTTCAGATAAAAAGTACAGTGTTTTATATCATACTCGCCACCCAAAGACACATTGAAGGCATTTTTCCCGGCATTATAAATCAGCACGTTTGTAGCATCCACTTTTGATAAGAAGGCAAAAATGCCATAAGTACTCGAATTGTAAATGATGCTGTTAGATATTTTTAAATCAGGTGCATTGGCAAAAGAAATATTGGGTATTTCCGCTATCTCTGTATTGCCGATATTTAAACCATATTGACTCCCGCGCATTCTGAAATTATTTATTTCATTGTTTTGGCTACCTCGCATCAAAAATACTCCTAACCATTGCCCCGGCAGTTTGTCATAAGCGACTCCGGTTACTTGCTTGTCCAAACGATATCCTCTAAAAGTCACCCAACCTGTCGTGTCTTTTCCTCCTTCGACTTTTAATGTGCCGCTCACAAACATCCCTGAATTGCCACCAAAATAGACAGTGACACCTTCTTGTATCGTAAGCGTATGATGTTCTGCTATTTCTACGGAATTGAGTATCACATAAGGTAAATCATTGGTCCATGTTTGAGTTTCTATGGTTTCTCCATTGATAAAATGAGCATTTTGTCCATAAGCATTCAAAATAACCTGTTGTTTTTTACCTTTCGTTTCAAAGACGACTTCGTCTTCTATGATAAAAGGAAGATGCTCACGATTGGGATCGACGGTTACTTCTGCAAAGATGTAGATGCTATCCTGAGCCGGAATAATAATATCTTTTACTTCATTGGTCAAATCTCCATCAATGGTCAATCTGAAATTAGAATTATTCATCCCTTTCAAATAAATATGACTGATTTCTACTTGCTTTTTGGAAGGATTTCTGACAGTGAAAGAACGAGTAGTCGAACCGAGAGATACAAATAGAGTGTCAAAGGTGAGTGTGTCTGTCGAAAATTTTAATTCCACCTGTCCGCTTCTATCTATCTTATCCTTTTTACATGAAGAAAGAAAGAAGAAAACGACTAAGAAAATTCCCAATAAAGAATGATATATGATTTTTTTTGCACTCATTGATAATGGTCTCCGGCAACCGCCAAGGTTAATAATTTGATAGATTTTACATTCATATTTTCCATTGTTTTTGCACAAGCTTCGATGGTAGCACCACTTGTACAAATATCATCTACTAATATAATATCTCTATCATTTACTTTCTCTTTATGTGCTATAAAATCGTTTTTTATTTCTAACCATCTTGCCTCTTTGTGTTTTTGAGTCTGTGAAACGTGAAAACCTTTTCTTTCTAATGCATCTGTCACCACAGGAATATTCAAGGTTTGTGAGAGACCTTCTGCAATTTTTTCGCTTTGATTATAAGCTCTGATTTGATATTTATGTGGATGTAGAGGTACTGGGACTAAGATGGAATTTTCCTGAATTTGTAAAAATGGTTTCAGTTGTTCTCCAAACATTTTCCCCAATTCGACACCAACCAAAGGCTTGTTTCTATATTTCAAAGAGTGGATAAGCTTTTGCGATAAGCTTCCTTTGTAAAAACGCATCATAGAGTATGCCTGTGTCAAATATACTCTTCCCATCAATCTGGTCTGCAAGATGCTGTCATTTTCATTGCTTAATGCTATTACTGGTAGGTTTTTGAGACAAATATTGCAAATGTTTTTCTCCCATTTCGTCAAACTTCTGTTACATCCCGGACAGGTGTTGGGATAGACAAAGCTGTAAAGCCCACTAAATGTCTGAGAGATAAATTTCATCAAAAAAGCTTTTGTACTAAATTTTCTACCTTAGAAATACCTGTAATATTCAATTTTGCAGATTTTTTTAAACCTTTGGTGTTAAACTTGGAGATAAAAATATTTTGATAACCGATTTTTTCAGCTTCAGAAACTCTCTGTTCTATTTTGTTGACGGCGCGTATTTCCCCTGAAAGTCCTATTTCACCAGAGAAACAAATATTTTCTTTTAGAGGAATATCCTCATACGAAGAAAGTAAAGCGGCTACTACTGCTAAATCTGTTGCAGGATCATCCACTTTCATTCCACCGGCAATATTAAGAAAAACGTCTTTTGTTCCGAATCGGAAACCGCATTTTTTATCCAACACTGCCAGAATCATGTGCAAACGCCTCAAATCGTAACCTGTCGCCGAACGTTGTGGTGTGCCATAAACCGCATTGGAAACCAAAGCTTGCACTTCTATCATCATTGCTCTATTGCCTTCCATTGTGACAGCGATTGCTACTCCACTGGCAGGTTCATCGCGCATGGTAATCAGCAATTCGCTCGGATTGCTTACAGGGCGTAAGCCATCACCTCTCATCTCATAAATACCGAGTTCGGAGGTGGAACCAAAACGATTTTTTGTTGTTCTGAGCATGCGGTAATTATAGTGCCTATCTCCTTCAAACTGCAAGACGGTATCGACCATGTGTTCTAACAACTTAGGGCCGGCTATGACACCTTCTTTGGTAATGTGACTGACGATAACGGTTGCAGTACCTGTACTTTTGGCAAAATTTTGAAGGGCATGAGTTGCTTCTCTTACTTGTGAAACTGTTCCTGCTGCGGACTCCAAACCTTCTACTTGTAGGGTTTGAATAGAGTCGATAATCATCAAGTCGGGTTTCAGATGTTGGGCTTGATGAAGAATCAAATCCACTTTTGTTTCCGTATAAAGATATACGTCTGCCATCTGTTCATTTAGCCGCTCTGCACGCATTTTAATCTGTTGCTCACTTTCTTCACCCGAAATATATAATACGGTTAATCCGACCGTCTGCATGGCTATCTGTAAAAGTAAAGTGGATTTGCCGATACCGGGTTCACCTCCTATCAAAATCAAAGACCCGATGACTACGCCGCCCCCCAAGACTCTGTTAAACTCGCTGTCTGACGTAAAGATCCTCGCTTGTTCACTTGCCGAAATATCTTTTAATAGAATAGCATTGGATTTGTGTAAGGGAATAGCCGAAATATTTTTTGTGGTATTTGTAGTCACTATTTCTTCTACCAAAGTATTCCATGCTCCGCAAGAAGTACACTTACCCATCCATTTGGGAGAGGTCGTGCCACATTCTTGACAGACATATATAGTTTTGACTTTTGCCATGAGATTATAAAATTAAGAATTGCTTTTGTGTTTTATACTATTTATTTGAGATAGTCTATCTTTGCAGTGCATGAAAGAGAGCATTTTAGAGGATAGTTCCGAAAATGAAATGTCATTTATAGATCATTTGGAAGCACTTCGTTGGCATGTGTTGAGATCTGTGGGAGCTGTCGTTATTTTTATGATAGTTGCTTTCTTAAACAAGAAAATAATTTTTGACTATATCTTATTTGGCCCGACGAGAAATGACTTTCCGACCAATAAGCTTTTTTGCTGGATATCGGAGCGTGTTCCTTTTTTAAACATGTGCCCTGAAAATTTGCATTATCAATTTATCAATACGGATTTGGCGGGACAATTTATGCTCCATTTGAAGATGTCTGCCGTCATGGGTTTCGTAATGGCTTTTCCCTATATTTTCTGGGAATTGTGGCGATTTGTCAAGCCGGCTTTGTATAAAAATGAGATACAGGTGACGAGAGGTGTCGTCTTTTTTAGTTCTTTGTTTTTTACGATAGGTTGTTGCTTTGGCTACTTCATCATTGCACCTTTCTCTATCAATTTCTTTTACTCATATACTGCGATTGAGATAGCACAAAATTTTATTTCCATAGACAACTATATCTCGAATGTGATTTCTATGGTCATTCCTACGGGTATCATGTTTGAGTTACCTATGTTGGTTTACTTTTTAAGTAAAATAGGGTTGGTCGGTCCTGACCTTCTCATCAATGGCAGAAGATTTGCTTATGTAATTATTTTGGTGGTGATTGCCATCATCACTCCGCAAGGAGACATGATTAGCCTGATGTTGATTTCATCTCCTGTCATCATACTTTATGAGCTAAGTATTTTGGTATCGAAGAGAGTCTATTCAAAATTTGCAGAGGATTTCGATTAAGGCAATAAAATCCGATACTTATCATTTTTTGCCGGCAGATAAATTTTTAATTGGTAAATTAGAAAGGATGTGGCTCGTAAAAACGGGTAGATTTGGCGTAAGTGCGTTTCCAATAAGGTTCATCCAAGGAAGATACTATCACGCCTTTACTGGTACTGGAATGTACAAATTTGTTATTTTGTAAGTAAATCCCAACGTGGCTAATGCTTTTTCCACGAGTTGTAAAAAATACTAAATCACCTTCTTTTAATTGTGATTTATCTACTGTCTGACCCATTCTTGAAAGCTCAGCAGAAGTTCCAACCGTATTAAGACCTAATACCTGATTAAACAATTTCATTACAAATCTTGAACAATCGATACCATTTTTTGAATCACCTCCATATCTGTACGGCGTATGCAACCATGAATAGGCAAAAGCATATACATCAGGAAAAGCCGAGCTTTCTATATCTATTTTTTCTTCACCCAAAAAAGTCACTAAGTTTTGATAATCAATATCATAATCATAAGATGCAGCTTCTAAGGAGCATAGATTGATATCTTTGGCAAAAAAAGAGCCGCTTACCCAAAATGTGCAGAAGATTGAAATCAAAAAACGCATATAAACGCAAGATGCAAATAATTGTTTTATTGAGAAAATGTTAACTTACCAACAACTCACTTTTAACAGATTTTTAATACCGTTTGCAATGATCGATATTTTAATGTCAAGAAATACAACAAAACAATAGACAATAGTGTCTGTATTTACTATTGGTATAAAATTTTTACCTTTGACGATAAACAATAGACCTATGACAGATTTTAATTTTATTTCAGCCGATGATGTAGATGATGTTGAAAAACTTGCACAAGAAGTATTAGAAATCAAGAAAGATCCATTCAGATGGAAATATTTGGGTCAAAACAAGACTTTGGTTTTGGTCTTTTTAAATAGCAGTTTGCGTACACGACTTAGTACACAGAAAGCTGCACTCAATCTCGGAATGAATGCCATCGTTTTAAACTTGGGTCAAGATAGTTGGAATATGGAATTTGCTGATGGAGTGATTATGAAAGGAAATACTGCCGAGCATATCAAAGAAGGTGCCGCTGTCATCAGTGAATATGCAGATATCATCGCTTTACGTAGTTTTCCATCTTTGACAGATAGAACAAAAGATTATCAAGAGTTTATTTTAAATCAGTTTGTGAAATATTCGAGTGTGCCGGTGGTGAATATGGAATCTGCTACGGTACATCCTTTACAATCTTTGACAGATTTGGCAACCATTCGAGAGTTTACTCAAAAAAAACGCCCCAAAGTCGTTCTCACATGGGTGCCTCATATCAAACCTTTACCACAATGCGTGTCTAACAGTTTTGCACAGTGGATGAATCGGGCAGATGTAGAGTTTGTCATAGCTAATCCCGAAGGATATAATCTTTCTAAAGAATTTACCGGTGATGCACAGGTATTTCACACCCAAAGAGAAGCTTTCAAGAATGCTGATTTTATTTATGCCAAAAATTGGTCTTCATATGAAGATTATGGCAAAGTTTTAAAAGAAGATTTTAGTTGGTTAGTGACTCCCGGTAAAATGGCATTGACCAATCAGGCTAAATTTATGCACTGTCTTCCGGTCAGGAGGAATGTAGTTGTTGCGGATGAGGTCTTGGATAGTGATAGTTCCATTGTCATACGACAAGCAGGAAATAGAGAGTGGGCTGCCCAAGCTGTCATCAGGAGAATTTTAGAAAAAAGGGTATAAAAAAAGCTGTCGCGTAACTGCGACAGCTTTTTTACTTTTTAAGATTTGTTATTATTTTTTGAGCAAATCTCTAATTTCACCCAACAATACTTCTTCATTAGATGGTGTCGGTGGCGCTGCCGGAGCTGCTGCCTCTTTTTTCTTCATACTGTTAATAGATTTCACCATCAAGAAAACTACCAAAGCCAATAAGAAGAAGTTGATAGCCACTGTAATAAAGTTACCATAGGCAAATATTGTAGCATCACCCGCTGCACGTGCCTGTTCCAAGGTAGAGCCGGGTTCTACACTACCTTTCAGCACTAAATACAGACTGCTGAAATCCGGTTTGCCTACAATAGCACCTACAATCGGCATAATCAAATCATCTATTATACTTGTAATGATGGTACCAAATGCGCCCCCGATGATCACACCGACTGCCATGTCAATTGCGTTACCTTTGATCGCAAACTCTTTAAATTCATCTATCATTCCCATGATTTGAAAGTTTTTATTGTGTAAAGCTACAATTTTGGACAATTTAATGTGTAAATATTCTATAAAAAAATATAAGTCTCCATGTAAGATCATTATTTTTTTAAAACATAAAACAAATCAATACATTCCTGTGGTTTGTTGGAAATAAAAAAATCTTCCAAATCAATATCAGATACTAAGTTTTCATTTGATTTTTTCAACTTGTTTCTGTTGATTCTGTTTAAGAAATCATAAGGAATCCTCAGGACGGAAGCCGGAAGTCTTTTTTCTAAACCAAAAATATCTAACTTTTTATATTTTGCAACCGCCGCCTTATTTTTCTCGTAGTAATTCCAAATTTTCTCATTGCCCGTGATTCCAAAAGCCTGAACTTCTTTAAAAATAGAAGAAGTGAGACGGATTAACTCCTGAGCCGTATATTCTCTTATATGCCAGGGGTTTCTTGTCAAAGACATGATACTGTTTGGAGTAGTAATCACAGCCACCCCACCCGGTTTTAATACTCGATGTATTTCTTCTAAAAAAACTTTATCCTCTTGAATATGTTCTATCACTTGAAAACTGACGATGGTATCAAAGCTGTCATCATCCAAACCTTTAAAAGGAGGAATGTTCATATTGATAAAACGAATATCTTGATACTTTCTTCTAATCGTATCTCCGACTTCCACTATCTTATCAACTGCTGTATAGGTTTTGGATAAAGGAGAAAGCAACTCCACTCCTCTACCTTCTCCGCAACCTAATTCCAGCAAATCTCCATGTATGTATGGCTTAGCAAGATAATAAGCTTTGAGTAATCTCTTATGGATAGGACCATCAGAGGCAATAGATTCGGATGCAATTTCGGTGGTATATACTGCCATTTCTTTTAGTTTATATCATCTATATTGAGACTATCCTCATTCGATTGCGCATTTGTATTGGCTACCATGAGTGGAAACTTTTCACTCAATAGTTTTTGAAGTGTAGCATCGTTATAGGTTTTGGCAATCTCTTCCAAAGAAGCCACAAATTGTTTGGCAGATTCATAGTCTGTCTGAAACTTTCTGGCAAAAAGATTAGGCTGTTGATAAAACCTCATACAATCTGCTAAATCATCAACAAACTTGCTATAAACCTTTTCGGCATCTTTGCTATGCCCTACTCTATAATAAAGTTCTATCCATCTTAAATTATAAAAATTAAAGAAATTGTTATAAGGTGAGTAATACGGCGCATTGTTGTATTTGAATTTGTCATACACCTGTTCCAATACTGAAAAAGACTCTTCGGTTTTACCTTTGAAACTCAGATCTTCAGCTAATTTCAGATGTGTCAATTTCAATAGATTCATGATTCTGGCACTATTCTCATCCATAAACATTTCATGCTTATCTATATTGCCGTATCTAAATTTATTTTGAACGATATCCAAGAATTTTTTATCGTTGACATAAAAGTTTCCTCTTTCATTATCATCAAAGCGAATAGGTACGAATCTATATATCAATCCTTCCTGTACCATGTACTTGTCCAAACCGAGATACTTTGAAGAAGGAACTGTATTTGCAAAACAAATAGGTCTTGACCAATCTTCCCCTGCCACCAAAGCAAGTATTGCTAATTCATCTTTCATCAATGCATTTCCAGGTAAAGTCCATTTGATAGTATCTGTGACAAAATCTTCCATTCCTTCGGGTATGATATCTGCTTTGATTGCCGCTTCCTTATTGACACCGAGTTTCAACAGTTTGGTAGGGATATAATTAAAGGTATTTCCGCTTTGAGAGGTGATTTTGGCACGGGGATTATCGCTCATAACAAAATTGATGACTTTGTCCACGTCTAAATATTCGCCTTTTCTGACGACACCTGATTCTTCGTAGATAGGATTGTATTGCCTTTCATCTCCCAAGTATTTTTCAGGAGTGAATGATGAATAAAAAGGCAAAGCATCAGACTCATTTTCTTTTCTTTGCATGTGAGCCAAATACCAATCTATCTGTGCCAAACTGGTATTCATCACTCTGACATCCGGTCTTATACCATCCACCTCTTGTGCGTACCACAAAGGATACGTGTCGTTGTCACCTGCAGTAAAAAGTATGGCATTGGGAGGACATGACTCTAAGTAATTGGTAGCAAAATCTCTTGCCATCGTCCGACCGCTCCTATCGTGATCGTTATAGTTTTCTTTGGCCATTATCAATGGCACTAAAACCAGACCCAAGATGGAAAGTGCCAATGCAAGAGGTGCTTGTGGTAATTTCTTGTCTTTCAATTTGTCATAAGCGGCAGCAATAGCCAAGCCTATCCATATACAGAAAGTATAAAACGAGCCTACCAACACATAATCACGTTCTCTTGGTTCTCTTGGTGGTGAGTTAAAGTATATTGTCAAGAACAAACCTGTGGTCAAAAACAACAATCCATACGCAATAGCATATTCTTTGTTTTTGCGTATCATAAACAAAAGTCCGAATAGACCAAAAAGCAGAGGCAATAGATAATATGTATTGCGAGCCTTCTGGTTGAGTAGTTGTTTTGGCAAATCTTTTTGACTACCTAATCGAGCATCATCAATGAAAGATATTCCACTGAGCCAATCTCCATTTATTTTTTGATTTTCAAAAGTACCTTGATAATCGTCCTGACGACCGGCAAAATTCCACATAAAATACCTCCAATACATATAGCCCACTTGATAGTTGAAAAAATAAGCCATATTATCGGCAAAAGTAGGTTGACCATTAAAATTTGCCCAATATTGGTACATATTTGCTGCCGATTCACCGTCATTGGTAGGTGCCATCCTTGGGAAAAGCATTTTATCTTCTTCTCTATACAAGGCTTTGCTTTTAGTACCTTTTATGCCATAGTCACCATTTGCTGTATCTTTAAAATAGATACTTCCGGCATTTTCTATTTTATATGGATTTGCAGTATAAAGCGGACCTCTTACTAATGGTCGTTCACCATATTGTTCACGATTGAGGTAAGACATTAAGCTGAAGATATCCTGTGGATCATTCATGTTGATAGGAGTTTGAGCTGCTGCTCTGATAGGTACCATTAAATATGAAGAGAAACCCACTATAATCATAAATAAGCTTACAAAAATCAATTGTAGATTGACGTGTTTGTATTTTTGTGCTACAATCATTCCCGCTATTAAAATCAAAAAGACTATCCCGTAAGTCAGACCTATTCCTGTAAAATAAGGGAGACCCAAGCTATTGACCATAAATAATTCTACTTTGGATGCTATTGATGTCAATATTTGTATCACACCAAATTGCACAATACCCAACATCACAAATCCGGTAAAAAAGGCAATCACAAAACCCATAATAGTCGGTTTGTATTTCTTAAAGTAGTAAAGAAGTACACCTACCGGTATCACTAACAATCCCATCAAGTGTACCCCGATAGAAAGTCCGATTAAGTATGCCGCTAATACCAACCAACGATTAGCATATTTATCTTCTGCATTTTCCCATTTGACAACCGTCCACAAAAGTATGGAGATGAAAAAGGTAGAAAGTGCATATACTTCACCTTCAACAGCAGAAAACCATATAGTATCAGAAAAAGTACAAGCCAAAGCACCTACCCAAGCAGAACCTTGAATAGCGATTATCTTTCCCCAAGTTAGCGTTTTGTCCTCTTGGGTTAACAGTCTTTTGGCAATACTCGATATAATCCAATATAAAAATAAGATGGCAAAAGCCGTAGATAGACCGGAAACAATATTAATGACATAAGCTACTTGTGATGGATTGGATGCTAAAAGTGAAAGTACCCTATTGAGCATCAAAAATAGCGGTGCTCCGGGAGGATGCACGACTTGTAATTTGTAAGCTCCCGAAATAAACTCGCCACAGTCCCACAAGCTGGCTGAGGATTCTGCGGTAGCAGCATAGGTCGCAAAAGCAATGAAGAATACTATCCAAGCATTGATATTGTTTATCCAATTATACTTTTTGGAATTCATTTGAATTAGAATTTATTGTCAAAAATAGAAAAATAAACTTTGAAGATACATAAGCGATTGAGTTTCTCATTACAATACACAAATTTTATCACTTTTTGAAGTTCTCATAAATTTATTTATGAGGTCATCATCCTCTCACTATCAATTTTTATGGCTATCGCTATCATAATTGAAAAGGATAAAAGTGAAGATCCTCCATAGCTAATAAAAGGAAGAGGAATGCCTATCACCGGCAAAAGACCTATCGTCATACCGATATTGACCAAAAAGTGTATCAGGATGATAGATACTATCGACAAGATATACACACGACCAAAGGCCGTCCGCTGTCGGTCTGCCATCGTCACAAGTCTTTGAAGCAACACGACAAACAAACCTACTATTACTATCGAACCCATAAATCCCCACTGCTCTGCTATCGAACAAAAAATAAAGTCAGTGGTCATTTCCGGGACGAAATCATATCTTGTTTGAGTACCTTGTAAGAAACCTTTGCCTATCGGACCCCCGGAACCTATGGCTATTTTTGATTGTGCAAGATTATAACCGACACCTTTGTTGTCTTCTAATTTCCCGAGAATAATATTAATACGATCTTGCTGGTGTTGTTTTAACACTGAATGAAAAACAGTATCGACCGCCACCACATAGGCAATAGAAAGCAACATCGCACCTACGACCAATGCTACCACTCCTTTCTGCTTGGGCAAAATGACATAGATATAGATAAGAATGAGAGAAAACAAAATGACTACGGCGGTTATCAATAAAAATTTATCCATGACCAGGGCGAAAAGAGAAATGGTGATAAGATACAAGCCAAGGTATATCACCCAATTACCTAAGCCTTCTCTATTAAAAACGAAAATAAAGCCCAAGAAAACCAATGCCGATCCGGCATCGCCTTGTGCCAAAATGATCCCCATTGGGATAGCAACAATAATAAATGAAGTAAGCCGATGCTTCTTATTGTTAAATCTGACATCAGGATTATCTAAGAATCTTGCCAAGGCAACAGCGGTAGCCAATTTTGCAAACTCAGAGGGCTGGAGCTTCATAAATCCTAAATCTATCCAGTTAAGATTACCGTTTGTTGCAGCTCCAATGATGAAGACCGAAGCTAATAACAAGAGTATTACTATATAAAATAAGTAGCTGAAATTTTTTATTAAGTTGGTATCCAGACCAAGAATTATGATAAAAATAATTCCCGATACTCCTATCCACATCAACTGTTTACCATAATTCGTAGATAAATCGAAAATAGAAAATGTCCCATCATACTGAGTGGAAAATATCGCAAGATAGCCAATAAACATCAGTATCAAATACGAAATGATGACACTTGATTCATACTGGTTTTCTTTGTCAATTCTTCTCTTCATGGGTAGGAGTCAGGTTAGCATTGAACATTCTTTCTTGCAAATACAGTCGTTTGGAGGAAATTGTATCATTGAGATATTTTTCTATCATCAAAGAAGATATTGGACCCGCATAAGTCGCGCCGAAACCACCATTTTCTACTATCACCGCCACGGCTATCTTGGGATGATCTAATGGAGCATAAGCAATAAATATGGAATGGTCTTTCCCATGTGGATTTTGGGCAGTTCCGGTTTTTGCGGCAAAATCAAAATCATTAGATTTAGAACCTCTTGCAGTTCCACTTCTCACCGTTTCCGCCATTGCTTCTTTTATATAGGGGAAAAACTCTTTTCTCACATTGGCTTCATGAGATTCTTTTACCGGCTGATATAGCTTTTTACTTTTTGTAATGTATTTAATCAGACTTGGAGTGTAGTAAACTCCGTCATTCGAGACGGCTGCTACCATATTTGCTAATTGTAAAGGTGTCGAAAGCACCTCTCCTTGACCGATAGCTATGGAGATGATAGTATTCGCCTTCCATCGACCTTTTCCGTAAATCCTATTATAATAATCAGCGGAAGGTACATTACCTGATTTTTCTCCAACCATATCTATGCCTAATTGATGACCAAAACCAAAACTCATAATACCGTTTCTCCATTTATTATAAGCTTGCTCGGGAGTTCCCAAGGTCGGACTCATCACCATATCGTTAAAAATAGTACATGAATATGAATTGCAAGATTGTTTTAGCGCAGAAACGACATCCGGTAAAAAGTGTACCCCGTGACAGCGCACTCTTACACCTTTTGCAAAATAAGCACCTCTACATTGATAACTCCAATCCGGGCTATGGATATTGTGGTCAAAAATGACCAAAGCGGAAGGTATTTTAAAAGTAGAGCCAGGAGGATAGGTCGCTGAGATAGGACGGTTAATAAGTGGTTTGAGAGGGTTTCGACTAAGTTTCATATAATTTTTACCCCGATATCTACCGGTCAATAAATTAGGATCATAAGCGGGACTGCTTACATAAGCTAAAACTTCACCACTCGAAGGCTCAATGGCAACGATAGACCCCAACTTATTTTGCATTAACTCTTCACCATAAGTCTGTAGATCAATATCCAAGGATGTAATTATATCATAACCTGCTACTGGTTGCATATCCTCCTTTCCGTCTTTATAAATACCTTGAGACCGACCATGTACATCTACTATCTGATAAGTAAAGCCTTTTTCACCTCTCAAATATTCTTCATAATATGATTCTAATCCCGTCACTCCTACATAATCACCCATTTCATAGTAGCCATTGGAATTATCAATCTTCTCTTTAGTTGCTTCACCTAAATATCCCAATACGTGTGCTGCTCCTTTATAAGGATAGGCTCTTACAGTTCTCGTAGTATAAGAGACAGCAGGAAACTCAAATAGATGTTCTTGGAAACCGGCAAAAGTAGATGGCTCTACTAATTTTATTAAAGGTGCCGGTCTATTGGGAGACATTCTTTTGATTTCTTCCAGTCTTTTACTGACAAATTCCGAACTGACATTCAATAATTCGCAAAACTTATTGGTATCCAAAGGGTATTTTGATAATAAATTGTATTGAACATCAATATCATACACTGCATCATTAGAAACTATTACCTTGCCATTCCGATCCAAAATGAGCCCTCTCGATGGATACACAGTCATCTTTTTGATGACGTTGTTTTTAGCCATGAGTTTATAACTGTTGTCCACTATCTGTATTGAAAATAATTTGATCAAAAGGATGAGTGCAACAATATAAATCACTGCTTTCAGCATTCCGGATTTACTCTCTCGTTGGATCATGAGGTCTTAATTTCTATTCTTTGCCGAATTTTTAAAAAGTAGTAAAATCAACAGGATAATAAAGGTGGACGAAATACTTCCGACCATTGTTTTTTTAATAATAAACGTCAGATTATTAAATGTAAAGCTTTCAAACAGATAGTAGGAAAATTGTTGCACGAGCAATAAAATGAAAGTGTATATCAAAAACCAACCTAAGTTAGTATTTTTTAAAGAGATAAATGAGTTATCGGTACTTTCTGTAGTAGGTTTGAGAATGTTTAACAGATATCCTCTCAAATAAGCTAACAAGGTCAACGATGCAGCATGTAATCCGCCGGTATTTAAAGAAAAATCTAAGATAAAACCTATTGCAAAAGCGATGATGATGACAAACGCATTCTTAAAGCGGTGAGGCAAAAGCAGAATTGCTAAAGGATACGGCATTATTTTACCATATCCGTCCAGATGTATGAGATCAAAAACAAAAATTTGACTGAGTATCAAAACCAAGCAAATAAGAATATATTTCAGATAATCATACAAAGACATGGCTTAATTTGAAATAGAGTTTTGAAGTGAGTCTAATTGGATTCTATCTTTAGGTTTCACCACATAGACATAATTAATTTTATCTATATCATAGGACAAAACTGCGTCAATTTTTAAGAAGCTGGTGGCCGGATTGGGACTGACTTCCTTGACAACAGCCGTATAAATATCAGAAGGGAAAAAGTTACTATATCCGGTGGTTACAAAAGTATCACCTACAATCACTGATTCAGTCTTACTGATATTATTGATATTGAGTTGCCACGGACTATTTCCATCCCAAACCATATTTCCGATAGAGCCGGACTTTTTGAGTTTAACACTGACTCTTGATTGTGTATTTAATACAGACATCACCAAGCTATAATTTTTGGAAACATTGACGACTATGCCCACAACACCGTTTGCCACTATCACGCCCATTCCCTTTTCTATACTGTCAGTTTTCCCTTTATTAATGGTAATATAGTTATTGTGTTCCGTGATACTGTTATCAATTACTTTTGCCGACGTAAAATCAAACATTCTATAAAATGCCGAATCTATGGATATAGAATCATAAATAGAAGAGTGTTCGCTGTTAATCTTCGCTAATAAAAAAGCATTTTCCTCAGCCAATTGCCTGCTATTTTCCTTGAGTTTAAAATAACCGACGATATTATCTCTTACGGAAAAAATTTCCCCTGAAACAGCAATTGAAGCATTACTGATGACAGAATCTTGATAAGTATTGAATTTTTTTATAAATGAAATAGAAACACTTTCAAATATTAATAAGAGAATGATTAAATGAAACCGTTCTACGAGATAGAAAAGATTTCGCATAAGCCTTAGCTCATTAAGAAAGTGTATCTATGTCGGTTTTTTAAAGCCAAACCTGTTCCTCTTACCACTGCTCTCAATGGATCATCAGCCACATTAACCGGCAATTTGGTTTTCGCTCTCAGGCGTTTGTCGAGACCTCGTAAAAGAGCTCCTCCTCCGGTCAAGTTAATACCTTTTTGATAAATATCGGAGGCAAGCTCCGGGGGTGTACTTTCCAATGCTTTCATCACACCTTCTTCAATTTTGGCAATAGATTTATCTAATGCACCGGCAATCTCAGTATAAGTTACGATGATTTGTTTAGGAATACCGGTCAAAAGGTCTCTCCCGTGTACCGCGAAATCTTCAGGCGGATTTTCCAAATCCTGAATGGCTGCACCTACATGAATTTTGATTTGCTCAGCAGTTCTTTCGCCGATGAGCATGTTGTGTTGTTTCCTTACGTGTTCGATAATATCCAATGTAAACTCATCACCACCAACACGTATAGACCTGTCTAAGACGATTCCTGATAAAGCAATTACTGCGATCTCTGAAGTGCCTCCACCAATATCAATAATCATGTGACCCTCTGGTTGCTCTACATCCAATCCTATGCCCAATGCTGCCGCCATAGGTTCTTGAATTAAATATCTTTCTCTAGCATTTGCCCTTTCGGCGGATTCGATAACTGCCCTCATTTCCACCTGTGTACATCCGGATGGAACACATACAACCAAAGTAAGGGAAGGCTTGAACCAATGACTCCGCTCATTAATCATGGCGATAAATCCGCGTATCATAGCTTCGGCGGCTTTAAAGTCAGCGATTACACCATCTTTGAGGGGGCGTATAGTTTCAATATTAGCATGTGTTTTCTCATGCATCAGCATAGCTCGTTTCCCAACAGCTATTACATTTTCGGTTTTTTTATCAATAGCTACGATAGAAGGTTCGTCCACTACTACTTGATCTTTGTATATTATCAAAGTATTTGCAGTACCCAAGTCTATGGCTATTTCTTTATTAAGGAAGCTGAGTAATCCCATTTGACAAATTTTCTTAGATGATTTTGGTATAAAGGTATGAAAGTTTCGATGTGTATTAATGTAAAAAATGTCTAACACCGGTAAATACCATAGACATGTTATTGGCATCACAATAATCGATAGATAATTGATCTTTAATAGATCCGCCGGGTTGTACGACTGTATCAATTCCTTCTTGATGGCTGATTTCTACACAGTCTGGGAAAGGGAAAAATGCATCTGATGCCATTACTGCACCCTTCAAATCAAATCCGAAGTTCTTCGCCTTTTCTATTGCTTGTCTCAAAGCATCCACTCTTGATGTTTGACCCACGCCACTTGCAATCAATTGGTTGCCTTTTGCCAAAACAATGGTATTCGATTTCGTATGCTTACAAACTTTTAAGGCAAATTCAAGTGCTACATATTCTTCAACATTTGGTACTCTTTTAGTGACAGATTTCATATTAGCCTTAGATTCTATACTCAAATCTTTGTCTTGCATCAATACACCATTGAGGATGGTTTTGAATGTCTCTTTGGGCTGTCTTGTTTCTTTACGTACCAAAAGGATTCTATTTTTCTTGCTTGATAAAAGTTCTAATGCATTGATATCATAGGAAGGAGCGATTAGAATTTCCATAAAAAGCTTGTTTAACTCCTCGGCGACAGCCAAATCTACATTTGAATTGGTGATGATGACCCCACCAAATGCAGAGACAGGGTCTCCTGCCAAAGCTCTTAAATACGCCTCCTTTGCATTTTCGCCGGTAGCCAATCCACAAGCATTGGTGTGCTTGATAATGGCATAAGTAGCTTGTTTTTTGTCAAATTCATCTATCAAATTGACACAGGCATCAATGTCCACCAAATTGTTGTAAGAAATTTGTTTGCCGTGTAGTTGCTCAAACATAGCGTCAAAATCTCCGTAAAAAGTAGCTTTCTGATGAGGGTTTTCACCATATCTCAATTCTTTCTTCGGTAAAACTTCAAAATTTTTGAAATCAGAATCTTTTTCATCCAAGAACCAATGGTGAATAGCGGTATCGTAGTGTCGGGTCACTTCAAAAGCTTCGGCAGCATATTGTTTTCGAATATTCAAATCTGAAGCACATCCGTTTTTCTGTAAGACTTCTAACACATCAGCATATTGGTTTCTGTTTGAAACTATCAATGTATCTTTAAAATTTTTAGCAGCAGCTCTAATCAAAGATACACCGCCAATATCAATCTTCTCTATGATATCTTCTTCACTTTTACCACTTGCAACAGTTTCTTCAAAAGGATATAAATCGACAATGATTAAATCAATAGCAGGGATTTTATATTCTTGAGCCTCTGACAAATCAGAATTATTATCCCTTCTGTACAAAATACCTCCAAAAATAACAGGATGTAATGTTTTTACCCTCCCTCCGAAAATGGAAGGATATTGAGTCAAACTTTCTACCGGGGTGACTGGGATATCTAATTTTTCGATAAAACTTTGTGTTCCACCTGTTGAATAAATTTTTACTCCTTCTTTGTATAAAAATTTAACAATAGGCTCAAGTCCTTTTTTGTTAAAAACAGAAATTAATGCTGATTGTATGCTCTTCAATTTGAAATCTTTTAGATGAATTTTTAGAATACCACAAAGGTAAAAGTTTCAAATCTTTAGAAAGAATATTTAAAGCATTTTGGTATTAAATAATTTACACGTTTCTATAAGAAAAGTAAAGGATAATGCGACAAGCTTTAGAAGAGAAGTTAAAGTGTATAAGTTTCGTTTTCTAAACTAATTGACAGAGCTAATCTTTTAATTGGAAGATATAAGTATCATTCGTTTTATTACTTTTTATAAAGGTTGCTAAATAATCTGTTACTTGATTAGCTCCTTTGGCATTCAAATGATTGTAGTCAAACATTATTTGTTCATTCTGATTTAGATATATTGAATCCACTTTAGAAATCCCAAGTGTTTGAAAAATATGGTTATAAACGGCGTCAACCTTTCTATCTATACCAGATTCTTTCTTCATTTTCTGCATCGCTGAATGAAAAGGAAATTTAACAAAGTAAATCTTACATCCTTTTTCTTGCAATCTATTGATTCCTTCCAAAGATGCTTTTTCTTTATCATTTAAAAACATCGTACTACTATAGTAATTTTCCTTATAACTTTTTACAAATTTCTCTGGTGTTAGAGTTTTGTCAAATGATTGATGAAGTGTAGATTTTACATCAAATAGTTTTCTAATCTTAAAGTTTCTTTTTGCGATAGCATAAAGATCTGTTATTGTATAATTGTTTTTGTATAAAGTCTCAAATGCAAATAAAGAGAGTGTACTCATATTTCTATCTTTATCTTTCTTCCTCAACAAAGCTAATTCAGATATAGAAATGAGTACTTTAGAATTTTTCGGTACTTTATCAGCAAAAACTAAAAAATCATAAATGCTAGCTCCCGGTTCAGCTGATGAATAGACATTGATCCCTATTTCTTTTTTAAGTTTAGGAAGATTTATGCCTCTATAAGTCTGCGAGTCTCCCCAAACAAAAAGAGAATTATCTGCACTTTTCCTATTTATGACAAAATCTATTAACATATAAACTGTCAGATACACAAATGGAAACACAACAATTAAAGCCAATATTTTAACAATAAACCTCTTCATATAATTAAAATTGAAAATAAATAAATTGTTGTTCACTCCCTGCATACATAAAAATTGAAATCACAATCAAATAATACATCATGTAGCGAAATGGTTTCTTCCATTTTAAACCTAGCTTCTCAATGGCAAACTGCTCCTCTCTGCCTATCCACTCTATCATTAAAAAAACAAATAGCAAGACAAACAAAACAGAAAGACTATTATCTGTTGTCCTAAGCCCTTTAACAATAGGAATTGAAAAAAGTGAACTTGAAAAAATCCCTTTAATATACAATATAGCATGTTGTAGATTCTCGGCTCTGAAAAATATCCACGCAAAAACGGTAAGACTAAAAGTGCTGAACATACTCATTACATCATTGAATGAAGGCAGTAGTCTTCCTTGTGCAACGATTTCTATATGAGTTCTATTTCTATTGGCCAAAAGTAAAGGAAGAAAATAGAATGCATTTAACGTACCCCATATTATAAATGTCCAATTAGCGCCATGCCAAAACCCACTAACAATGAAAATCACAAAAGTATTTCTGACTTTCATCCAAGTTCCACCCCGGCTCCCACCTAAAGGTATATACAGATAATCTCTAAACCATGTTGAAAGGGAAATATGCCAACGTCTCCAAAATTCAGCTATATCTCTCGAAAAATAAGGGAATGCAAAATTCCGCATTAAGCCAAATCCGAAAAGCCTTGCCGTGCCTATCGCAATGTCTGAATAGCCTGAGAAATCACCGTAAATTTGAAAAGTAAAAAATAATGCACCAAGTACTAATGTACTACCTGAGCTATCCGTAGCGTTTTCAAAAATGATATTTGCAACCTCAGCACAGTTATCTGCAATCACTATTTTTTTAAACAAACCCCATAATATTTGTCGCATGCCATTTACCGCTTTGTCATAATCAAACTCTCGCCTCTTATAAAATTGAGGAAGAAGATTCGTTGCCCTTTCAATTGGACCTGCTACTAACTGGGGGAAAAAGCTAACAAAGGCCGCAAAAGAAATAATATCATTAGTAGGCTCTAATTTCCGTTTATAAACATCGATTGTATAGCTCAATGTCTGGAATGTATAAAAACTGATTCCTACCGGTAAGATAATATTTAATGTTCTGACATCAAGTTGTTTTCCAAATAAAGAAAAGGCTTCGATAAAGTTATCTACAAAGAAGTTATAATATTTAAAAAATCCTAGAAATCCTAAATTTGTTATAATACTGATCCATAATATAAATCTCCTTTTAGACAGGTTCTCTTGATATTGTAGAGCTCGACCTATAAAAAAATCTACAATGATACTAAAACTGAGTAGAGAAAGAAATCTCCAATCCCACCAACCATAAAAAAAGAAGCTTGAAATAACAATGAATAGGTTTTGAAGCCTCAAACTTCTGCTCAATATCCAATAAATTGCAAAAACTATTGGAAGGAATATAGCAAATTCTATGGAGTTAAATAACATAGTGACTCTTAATGAAATTTTAAAAAGGTGAAAATAAATATAGTTTTTATATTTTCCCCTACCAGTTATATGAATATTTATTCTATATTTTCATTGACTTTCAATCTGAATATAGTTCAATTAATTTTTTTTATATTTATATTCAAAATCTATATCTAAGCAAAAGATTTTAATAGCTAAATAAATTAATATGCCTGAATACCAACTAACCATGCCAAAGCTTGGCGAGGGAATTACCGAGGCTACCATCTTAAACTGGTTAAAGAAAGAAGGTGAATCCATAAGTGCCCATGAAGTTATTTTGGAAATAGCTACCGACAAAGTAGATACAGAAGTTCCTACTCCGGTGGATGGAACGATAAAGAAACTGTTGTTTCAAGTGGATGAAACAGTAGCAGTAGATACAGTGATCGCTATCATTGAAACAGAGACTTTGGTAGAAAATCAAATACCTTTGGAGGTGAAGCCCGAAGTTGAAAAATCAACTAAAGAAGTAGAAAATATCACTTCACAATCGAATGAAAGTATAGATGAAAATGAGCGAAAAGGAATTGAAGCCAAAGAAGTATCCAAGTCCAATATTGAAAAATCAAATGTTCCGGCTGTTGATATACCCTATATTCCTGCTGCTCAAAAAACAGATGAGAGCATCACAGGTTTTTCAGATAGTGAAAAGAATTTCAGCCCTTTAGTAAAGAAAATAGCCCAAGTAGAAGGAATTACTTTAAAAGAATTAGAGTCAATTAATGGCAGTGGATTGGTCGGAAAAATAACGAAAGATGATGTCTTAAAATATATAAAAGAAAAGAGTCAAGGAGCTCCAATTTCTAACACTCAAATAAGTGAAACAGGTATTATCCATCAGCCGCAAAAGAAAATATCAAATGATGAGAATGGTCAAGATGTAATCATAGAAATGGATCGGATGCGAAAGATGATTGCTAAAAATATGATAGAGTCGAAACGCATCTCGCCACATGTAACTTCTTTTGTGGAGGTAGATATGACGACTATCGTTCAGTGGAGAAATAAATACAAAGATAGTTTTAAAAACAGAAATGGGTTTAGTTTGACCTATATGCCGATTTTTGTGGAAGCAATCGTCAAGGCTATTATAGATTTTCCATTGATAAACATTTCCGTAGATGGAGATAAAATTATCAAAAAGAAAAATATCAATATCGGTATAGCGACAGCATTGCCCAGTGGCAATTTGATTATTCCCGTCATTAAAAATGCAAATAGATTGAGTTTGACAGGAATTGCTTCCGAGCTAAATAACTTAGTACAAAAAGCAAGAAATAGCCTGCTTTTACCAACGGATATTCAAGGTGCAACATACACAATATCCAATATAGGTTCGTTTGATAATATTTTAGGAACACCTATCATACCACAACCACAAGTAGCCATCATGGCAGTCGGAGCCATCAAAAAAAGACCTGTGGTCATAGAAACACCTCAAGGAGATGTAATAGGTATTCGGCAAATGATGTATCTTTCCCATACCTACGACCATAGAGTGGTGGATGGTGCATTAGGTGGTATTTTTGCAAAAAGGGTGGCAGAATATTTGGAAAATTTCAATTCAAAGCAAGAAATTTAATTGATTTTTAAAATTCAAAACCTCAAATAAAAGAATGTTTTATACATTCGTATTTATTTTATAATCATATATTGTTTTTTATGAAATGGGAAGGAAGACGTCAAAGTAGTAATGTTGAAGACAGAAGAGGAATGGGAGGTGGCGCCAAAACACTTATCGGAGGTGGTGCTATCGGTATAATTGCACTTTTATTGAGTTTGTTTGGTGGAGATACGGGCAAAATGCTTGCACCTGTTTTACAGCAGTTTCAAAATGCACAAGTAGAGACTTCGTCACCACAAGAATTAACACCTGAGCAAGAAAAGCTGGGAGAATTGGCTTCTACTATTTTTGCAGATACAGAAGATATTTGGCATAAAATATTTAGTGAAAATGGAATGAATTACAGAGAACCCAAAATGGTACTTTTTACCGGTCAGGTCAGTACGGGTTGTGGAGATGCAACATCGGCAGTCGGCCCTTTTTATTGTCCTGCGGATGAAAAAGTTTATTTGGACTTAGATTTTTTTGAAGAACTCAAAAATAAATTTGGTGCAGAAGGTGGAGATTTTGCCATTGCTTATGTCATTGCCCACGAAGTGGGTCATCATGTTCAAAATTTATTAGGTACTAATGACAAGGTAAGACAACTCGAAAGTAGATTGAGCGAAGCCGATGCCAATAAACTCTCCGTTATGCAAGAGTTACAAGCTGATTTCTATGCCGGAGTATGGTCACATTTTGAACAACAATATATAGAACCCGGAGATATAGAAGTTGCTTTAGATGCAGCGAGTGCAGTCGGTGATGATGCCATTCAGAAAAGAATGCAGGGATATGTCGTGCCGGATGCTTTTACACATGGCACATCTCAACAAAGGATGCAATGGTTTAATAAAGGATATCGTACAGGAGATATTAATCGGGGAGACACCTTTAATACAAATAATCTTTAAAAGTGCTGTGAGAAAAACACCTCATTTTTTTCTATATTTAACTCTGCTTCGACACCGAAAGCAATTGCTCTATTGTCGGAAATATGTCCGGCGGGAAAGTTAAAACAAATTGGATAAGTAAATTCTTCCGTGTATTCCCGAATAATCTCTTCTGCCGACTTACCAAAAGATATATTGTTATCATGCATATCAGTCATCCCGCCGATAATGAGTCCTGATAGGTTATTCAGCTTCCCACTCCTTTTTAGGGCTGACATCATTCTGTCAATATGATATAAATATTCGTCTAAGTCTTCTATAAAAAGTATCTTATTGGAAGTGTTTAAATAAGTTTTCGTTCCTAAGAGACTGTATAGAATGGATAGATTTCCTCCGATTACTTGCGCATTTGCTTTTCCGCTTCTATTGAGTGGATGAGAATCAAAATGATAATGAATCGTTTTTCCTGATAATAAGTCAAATAATGAGTCCAATGCAACTGTTGAATTTCCTTCATAATTAATAGGCATTGTTGCATGTAATGTAGAGATTCCCATCAAATTATTGATGTGTACATGTAAAACGCTTACATCCGAATAGCCCACTATCCATTTGGGGTGGTTTAAAAAGTTAGTATAATTGATATCATCAATAATTTTGACAGTTCCATAACCTCCACGACAACAGATGACAGCTTTTACATGTGTATCATCAAGCATATTTTGTAGATCTGACTTTCGCAATCGATCGTCACCTGCAAATTGATTGCATTCAGCACCAATCGTTTTTCCTAATTTGACCTTAAAACCTTTTTTTTCAAACAATTGGATTGCAAACTCCACTTCTTCAACATGAATTTTTCTAGCTGTACTGATCAACCCAACAGTATCTCCTATTTTAAGAAAAGGTGGTATATACATGTGTCAATTAGATGAATTTATTGGATGACTATTTTTTCTGTGGCTTGTTTTCCATCTTTTGTATTAATATCCAAGACATAAACGCCTGATGCCAAATTTTTTAGATTGTATTTTATTTGGCGTGCTTCTTTTTCAAATCTTGTATGAACTATTTTACCTGTCAAATCTACTATTGAAATAGAAATATCTTTCATTGTTTCGTCAAAAACCAAATCAAATATTCCTTTTGAAGGATTGGGTATGATAGTCGTGTGTATGCTAGGATAGAAGTCTTTATGCTCTTTGACATAAAATTCCTGGCAATCAGATATAAATTGGCAATCTCCATAATCTACCGATAATGCATACCACCCCGGTTGTGTAATGGTGAGATCTCTATTCGTTTGCCCTTCCAGTAACTTCAATGAATCATCTTCACATTGATACCATTGGTAAGCAATGCCATGCGGATTCCCGTTCAGCGTTTTTTTATACATTTCTTTGGACTCGGTTCCGGCAATTTCATTCTGTTTTATAATAATATCATCAATTCTCAGTTCATCTCTTTGTTTGGAATCTTCAAATCTTTGCACACCGGTAAAATAGTAACGCCACAATAGCTGTACATACTTTCTTCCCATAAAATCCTGAGGCAATTCTATTTTAAATGTCTGTTGGTGATCAGCAAAATCATTGGCTATATACTCGACTATATTCCCATTTTTATCTTTTAAATCAAAAACTTCACCTTTATCGCTAAAGCGATATTGTAATCTGATACCATATTGTTTTGATTGAGGTTTGACAGTTCCAACAGTGAATTGGACTGTTGCTCCGGGTATATCTATAGTATTGAATGCAACTCCTACTGCTCCCAACCTTGTTTGATAATAATAATCATTAGCTGTTGCGGTATTAATCAAAGACAAGCCCTTCGCACCAAGACCATTGATTCTCGTCTTTGAAGAATAATCGTATAAGATACTATCCATGATTCCTTCCAAAGCGCCATTGGCTCTTGAGTCCGGATATCTTGTATAATAAAAAGCCATGTTACCGGGATAAGTCCCTATTTCTTGTTTTTTATTCCACTCTGCAAACTCATAAGGACATACATCTATTTTGACTGCTTCAGGATTGTAAATATAATTAGGATCTACTTCAAAATAAGCTTTTATAGACGTTCTTTTTGACAAATCAAAAATCAATGTATCAGAATCTGTCGCAGTCTTCTTACCGTCTATCTCCCAATAAGCAAATCTATATTCATCTCTCGGTAGAGGTATTAAAGTGACAGGTAGATTTTTAAAATATCTTCCTCCCCACGGATAAACCTGAGCTGTATCAACGCCGGGGGTTTTTTCATTGATTTCCATTGTGTTGATTTTTAGATATCCCATACTGAAATCATTGACATCTATAAAAACCGAATCAGTACTTCCTAAGTGAAAGGATTCTTTCATATTTTCAAAACAATAATTAGGCCTTTGAGTTACAAAGTTTTTAACAATTTCGATATTTGAATACCAATTGCTTAGGGTTGATGGATACTCCCATCTTGCAATTTGATTTTCAATATCAGGTTCATAAAGGTTCTTAATATTACCCAATAAATTAAGTACTCTTTCAACTTTGTAAACAGTATTAATCATATCTGAAAATCTAGTAATAAACTGTATTTTGATTCTATCATTTTTCATCAAAGCTCTAAAAAGCGTAGTACTCCAATTATCATAAAAGACATCTTCCCCGTCACCATTTTTTATAATATAAAATTCTTTAAAGAGATCATTTAAACTGTTGTATGACGGATCTACTCTAAATGCTCCATCATTATCAAAATGTATCCATCTCCATTTTCCATCTAGCCCATAAGGTGTTCTATTATTTTTAGTGACGCTATTATATTTCCAATATATAATATTATTTAAAGGCCAATCCATATCGGAGGTATATATTCTAAATGGAAAATATGTTATAAAATTTTCAACATCCATTTTACTATATAGCCAATTATAGCCTTCATCCGAACTAATATTAATCGAGTCTAGGTTTTGAATAAACTGAAGATAATCTGCATTGCTCCCTTGTTTGATTCTCCCTTCTTTCTCTAACATATCAAAATTAGAATCATCAAAACCATATTTTCTTTGTAAATAATTCTTGTCAATTCTTTCTAATGCATTCGCTATTCCCCAATATTCACCGTTTATATATAAAACATAAGGATTATATTCTTGATAATCTACATTGAGAGATTTGGTAATCTGTTGGACAAACATGTCTATAAAACGAGTTTTTCGCTCACTAGATAAACGTAAAAGTATCCTTTTATAATCTTCATAAGGCAAATTGTCAAAAAAGGGGAAAACTATTTTTTCGTTTCCATATAGACTCCGAGAATAGATACGCATATTCTTAGAACGCTTTGCTCTTGATGAATTGCCATGAATTCTAATTCCAATTTTTTCATTAAAATAGGGCTTATTTTTTTCAAAAATTTCCAAGTTTGAGGCTATTTCGGCCGGTCTTCCCCTTCTATTAAAATTGGCCGGTCTCAAAAAGTTTGTATTTTGTTGAATAGGAGTCGAAAATCTCCAATCTTCATAGTCTTTTCCCGGCACAGCAATTCCGTCCTCAAAACTTAAATATTGATGTGGGTTTAAAGCGAGACTGATTATTGGTAAACTATCTTTGGTCGGATCTCCATTTGAAAAGAAATAGCTCTGGGTAATGATTTCGCTCGCTTCCATATTGGGCTGTACTGCAATGGCCCTAATTATAACTGCGTTATTTCTATTTATTTTTGGTATATAAGGGGCAATCGTATAAGTCGTACTAATATTTGAAATTTTATATGGCTTATCTTTATATAGAGACAATTCTATAGGCTCAAAATAAAAAATAGTTCTATATGGCTGAAAGTAAGACTCCGTTATATGTCCCGGTTCTAGATAATATGACTGCTTATATTCAAAAACACTTCCTCCCAAATTATCTATACTTGGCTCTGACCCATCAATAGTATAGTATATCTTTGCATCAGGGTGAGGGCTGCTTAAACTTAACACAAAGGGGTACTCATACTTACCACCATTAGCAGAAAAAATCGGAGGATCAGCCTGATTTTCAAAACGAATTACGCCATTGTTATTGGATTTATCCGGAGTAGGCTCCTTAAATTGAACCCATTTATCAGAACCGTCAATTTCCCTACCATAGGAAATATCTGTCTTTTGATATCCGAAAGTCACGCTATCTATAATTGTCTTCCCATCTTTTCCAACCAAAAAGACAGACTCTCCGGAATTTGAAAGTTTAAACTGTAAATATTTATCCGTTGTCCGCGAATCATCTGCGAAAAATAGATTAAAACCATAAGACTCCATGAATGATTCAGGTCCCCGGAGTCTGTGCTTTGTTAGATTATTTATATCATCAGACATATAATAACCTGCAATAGAAAAGCCGGTATCATTCGGATTATACAATTCTATCCAATCCGGGTAAATTTCTCTTTCGTCATACGATTTAAAATTGGAAGCTACTAATTCATTGATAAATACCTTATAATAGCCTTCTCCTGATAGTGCAAAATTCTTTTTAAGACTACCGGAAATAAAACTTAAAATACCTTTTTTTTCTCCAATAGAAGAGCATTTCTTTTTGATATATAAATAGGTGTCACCTATTTTGCCGTTTGGAGCTTGGATAAGTATTGATTGATTATAATTTTCATTTTCCGATAGAGAAATATAAAACTCACCATCCGATTCTATACTGAGATTCTCTTTAAGAAAATTTGCTGAGAAAAGTATAGAATCAATTTGTGAAAAATTACCTTCTACACATCCAAAGCTACCTATTGTCGTCTGATCTGTAAATAAGACTGGAGTATTGTTCCCATCTGATTTTTCTCCTATTACTTTAATATCATCTAATGCTAAGAAAGGTCTTGTCCCTCCTTGGTTAGAAGATTCTTGATAATATTTCCATCGGAATTGGACATATTCTTTGTTGTCAAAAGTATTTGGAAGTTGGAGAGAAAAATTTTTGATACTGCCCTCATTTTTATTGAAAGACGAATAACGACTCGTAGCAGGGAAATCCATCCAAGCACTTGAGCTATCCAAACGGTATTGGGCAGTAATTCTATATTCTCTCGGCAAAGGGAACCCATCTCCTTGCTTAATCATTCTCACTCTCCACGAAAGTTCAATATTTTCTATATCACTTGTATTGATTGCTAATGTTACCACTCCGACTTTCCCTGCATTAGCACCATTGCATTCAGTTCTTGACAAGTTACTTCCGGTGTTTAAAAAGCCTATGCCTGAGTTTCCCAACCCTACAAACCTTGACTTGCTTTCCAAATTATAGTTACAAATCCAATCTGATATAGGTTCTGAATTTTTATTAGGATCGTCCTCGTCGTCATATTGTTGTAAAACCATACCGGTAGGAAAGGTTTCGGCTTCTGATGATGAAGGCCAATTAGTAAAATAGAATGGACTTCCTGACAACTTATATGCCTCGGGATTAGACTGGCCATAAGTAGGATATACAGAAAGCATTGTGAGTAAAGCGATTAGCCAAAATTTCATATCCATAAAGAAAATGAAAATAAAGTAACTTTTAAAATGACTTATCGCTTTTAACTCAAAATCTATATTTTTTTAGGGTTTAAATAAATATTAGTCATTCATAATCGCTGTCTGATGTCTGATAGATTCAGTATGAATGGATTCAAATAATTCCATGATAAATTCTTCTGTCAACTTTTTTGCCGTACCTTTCTGTACTCTATCATGGACAATATCATCCCACCTGCCGGATTGGAGTATCGTCATATTCTTAGATTTTTTAAACTCACCAATCTTTCTTGCAATGTCCATTCTTTCAGCCAAAATCTCAATGACTTCATTATCCAATCTATCTATTTTAGAGCGAAGTTGATCGAGTTCGTTTGTAGTAATTTCAGGTTTTTCTTCTCTGATAATTAGTCCTGATATAATTTCTCCCAATCTATCGGGTGTCACTTGCTGGCTGGCATCAGACCACGCTTTGTCCGGCATCCAGTGTGATTCTATCATCAGACCATCAAAGTCCAAATCCAATGCTTTTTGAGCCACCGGAGCAATCAATTCTCTATTGCCCGAAATATGGCTTGGATCATTGAACATAGGTATTTGTGGATACAATCTTCTCAATTCGATAGGAATTTCCCACATCGGTTTGTTTCTGTATTTTGATTTGTCATAGGTTGAAAAACCTCTGTGCAAAGCACCTATTCTGGTGATGCCTGCTCTATTGATACGTTCGATTGCTCCTATCCAAAGCTGTAAATCAGGGTTGACAGGATTTTTGACGATGACAGGAACATCTGCTCCTTCCAATGCATCTGCAATTTCTTGTACGGAGAAAGGATTTGCCGTCGTGCGGGCGCCTACCCAAAGGATATCAACACCTGCTTTTAAACAGTCAAAAACATGTTCTCTGGTGGCAACTTCTACCGCAATCGGTTTTCCAATAATCTCACCTGCTTTTTTTAACCAAGGTAAGGCAATTCTACCCAAACCTTCAAAAGATCCCGGGCGTGTACGGGGTTTCCAAATACCTGCTCTCAAGATATCTATACCTTTATCGGCAAGACCTTTGGCTGTTTCTATGACCTGTTCTTCTGATTCTGCACTACAAGGTCCCGATATGATTAAAGGTCTCTTTTTTTTTAGACCCCATGATGATAGAGGTGCAATGTTTAATTCTCCCATTTTTATCGTTTTTATTTTTCTATTTCTTTTTTTAAAATTCGTTTTATATTATTGGCTTGTGCCATAAAATTTTTAAGGTATTCAGTATCTCCTGTCTTAATTTTATCTCTAAAAGCGGTAATTTTATCAATATAGGTATTGAGAACTTCTACAATATTTTCTCCGTTTTGTTCAAAGATTTGAGACCACATTTCAGGCGAACTTTTGGCTAATCTCACCGTAGATTCAAAACCACCACCTGCCATACTCAATATGGCTTTTTCACTTTTTTCTTTTTCCAAAACGGTAGCACCCAATACAAAACTGGTGATATGTGAAACATGAGAGACATACGCCGCATGTAAATCGTGTGCTTTTGACTTCATATATTGTAGATGCATTCCTAAAACCAAATACATCTTTTCTATCAATGCCAAAGCATCCGCATCCGAGTCTTCTTTATCACAGATAATTGCCAATTTTCCATCAAATAATCCTGAAAAAGCAGCAGTTGGACCTGAGTATTCTGTACCCGCCATCGGATGACTTGCCACATATCTGCCTCTCAAAGGATGAGTACGTACGGCTTCGATTATCTTGGACTTCGTAGATCCCATATCTGTCACGACAGCATCAGGTCTCATATTGTCCAATACATATTTCAGTTCTTCCACAAGAATATTCACTGGGACAGAAAGTACAATCAAATCAGCCTCTTTGACTGCTTGTTCTTTACTAATCATCCTATCAGCCAAGCCTAAATCGAGTGCTTTTTGTATATTCAGTAGAGTGCGTCCTACGCCAATAATCTCACTGGCAAAGCCACGTCTTTTTAAATCAATTCCCACAGAACCACCTATCAATCCCAATCCAAAAACGGCAACTTTCATAAGACAAGTTTTTTGATTCTGCTTAAAGCTTCTTTTAGTGAGTCGTTTTTACTACACAATGATATCCTGATATATCTTTCACCTTTCGTGCCAAAAATAAATCCTGGTGTAATAAATACATAAGCTTCTTGTAAGACCTTCTCTGTCAACTCTTCAACATTCTTGTATGTATCAGGTATTTTAGCCCAAAGAAACATCCCTACCTGATTTTCTTGAAAATCACAATTTAAAGCTCTCATTATCTCTTTTGCCAAAGATAATCTGGAAGCATACACTTGATTTCTCGCAATATGCCATTCATCAGAAAGTTTCAAAGCTGCAATCGCCAAGTCTTGCACGGGCAAATACATGCCCGAATCCACATTGGATTTTACTTTAAGGATAGTCTGGATATAATCTTTATCACCCACGATCATGCCCACTCTCGCTCCGGCGAGGTTATGTGATTTGGACAAAGAATTAAGTTCTATCGCCACTTCTTTAGCACCTTCAACTTGGAAAATAGATATAGGTTTATCTTGATTAAGAATTAAACTATATGGATTGTCATTGACAATCAGCAATTTGTATTTTCTTGCTATTTTAATGGCTTCCTCAAAGATTTTCAGACTGCCGGGAGCACCCGTCGGCATTTGAGGATAGTTGATCCAAATAATTTTTGCCTCTTCCAAATCTTTTTCTGAAACAGAACTCCAAACCGGTGACCAATCATTGTTTTCGTCCAAATCGTAATAAACAGGTACTGCTCCGGACAATCTTGAAGCGGAAGAATAAGTCGGATAGCCCGGATTAGGTACCAATACTTTATCTCCCAGATTGATAAATGCCTGATGGATGTGTGTAATACCTTCTTTTGAACCCAAAAGTGGCAATATCTCATTTTCGGGATTTAATTTTACCTGATAAGTGTGCTCATACCAAATAGACATTTGCTCTCTCAAAGCCGGATTACCGTTGTAGCTTTGGTAGCCATGATTTTTCACATTGGCAGCTGATTTTTGTATTGCTTCTATCACCTCTGAGGCAGGAGCTTGATCAGGATTTCCTATACCGAGATTGATAACAGGCTTACCTTCTTTTATCATTTTTGCTATCTCTCTTAATTTTTTTGAGAAATAGTATTCTTGTATAAAATCTAATCTACTTGCTTGTTGGATAATCATAAATATTTTTCTCCTTGTGAATATTCTCCTAAAATTTTTAAGTCTTTGGTCAAAGGTTCTACTACCTTCAACATTTCTTGATAACTTCTATAATCCTTAAACTCCAAATCTGCATACATATAGTATTCCCACTCCTCGCCCAATACGGGTAAAGATTGGATTTTTGTCAAGTTCATTCCAAAAATGGCCATTGCCGAAAGTGCAGCCGATAAACTGCCCGGTCTGTGTAATGCTCTAAAAGATAAGGATGCTTTATCAGATGTCCCCAACTCAAAAGGAACTGTATCACCTCTTCTTTTCAGAACTAAAAACCGTGTAAAATTTCGTTTATTAGTCTCAATACCTTCTGCCAAAATTTCCAATTCAAAACTTTCTGCTACTTGACGGCTACCGATGGCTCCGATACCTTTCAAGTTTTGCTCTTTGATTTCAATAGCACTCAAAGCGGTATCTTTGGACTCTATCAATTGGATATGAGGATATTGTCTAAAATATTGAACGCATTGTAATAATGCCATTGGATGTGAATGTACTTCCTTGATATCATCAATTGTTTGACCGGAAAGTGCTATCAGATTCATTTCTATTCTCAAATATATTTCACCGAAAATTTCCAAATCTGCTTCCCGCAGTCGGGCATAATTAGGTAAAATAGAACCTGCCACCGAATTTTCAATAGCCATCACTGCATAATCTGCTTCTCCATCTTTTTGCATGGAATCAAAAAGCTTTTGGAAGGTGTCACACTCTATGGTTTCGACTTCTTTTCCAAAATATTTATAGGCGGCTATTTCGTGAAACGAAGCTTTAAATCCTTGTATAGAAATTTTCATAATCCATTTTTTTCAAAAAAAAAGTCCCGAACATTCGGGACTTTGTATTCTATATTTATTTCTATAGCCTTTCTTGTCCCTTGTATTAGAGATTAAAGTAATAGCTATAAAAAAATGTGTTTCTCATAAATTTAGGTACAAATCAAAATATTTTTTTTCTCATTTGCAAGAAGTCTTAGATTAAAACAATATTAAATCGTGAGTTCCTTGCCGTTTTTATTATCTATATGCAAAAAATTCATTGTTTTATCTGTGTGTTAACTTAGATACGGATTCACATTTTTATAAAATAACTTATAAAATCTTATAACTTAGCTGATAGAGTCAAATTTCTGATATGTATAAATATGTTATTCCTGATAGAAAAGATTGGCCTATTGCAAGAATTGCAAGACATCAAGATGAAGTTTTGGAAGATGTAATAGAAGAAAGCTTTAAGTATCTTAACTGTCGTGAAACAAGAAGAGACTTGTTGGCAAAAACACTATATTTAGAACGCATCAGGGTGAAAACTGAACCCTGGGATGTCGATCCGGAAGATGAATTTGAATACTGGGAAAAAATAAAAAAGAGATTAAGTGCTTACGACCCATCATCTATTGAAGAAAATAATCAAGATAAAATAGAAGAACCTATATTAAAAGGTATTATCAAAAGGTATAGTGAGGAAATTATTAACAACTTTGACCCCAAATTGCATTGGTTTGCCAGACAGACCTTACCCATCTTCTTTGGACGTTTACTCAACGCTTCTATCGGAGGTATCAAGTCCATCTTTAAACCGCAGACAACCCTGACAGACCGTCTGTTTGTCACCGGACCGGTGGAAAAAATCAGACAGCTTTCCACCAAAGGGACTATTATCTTACTGCCGACGCATTTTAGCAATCTTGATTCGGCTATTATAGGTTATGGTATGGATATGATAGGACTTCCTGCCTTCCAATATGGTGCCGGTATCAATTTATTTAACAATAGAATTTTGGGTTACTTCATGGGTAATCTTGGTGCATATAGGGTGGATAGAAGAAAGAAGAATCCTATTTATTTAGAGACACTAAAAGCTTTTTCGAGAATTAATGTTTTTAAAGGGGCACATACTATTTTTTTTCCGGGGGGAACCCGTTCTCGTTCTGGCACTTTAGATACCAATCTGAAACTTGGATTGATGGGAACTGTTTTAGAAGCACAGCGTATGCATTTTGAAACACAATCATCAGATAAGACCAACAAGATTTTTATTGTACCTCTTACAGTGAGCTATCATTTTGTCTTAGAAGCATCTTCGCTGATTTCCGAACATCTGAAAAGGACAGGAAAGGAACATTATCTTATGAAAGATAAATCGCCACAAGGATTTAAGGCAATATGGAAGTTCTTTGGACAATTATTTGGCTCAGCATCCGATATCACGCTTTCATTGAGTGAGCCTATGGATATTTTTGGCAATGATATTGACGATGAAGGTAACAGTATTGACAAATTTGGAAATACAATAGCTATTAGAAATTATTTTTCCAACAACGGACTTATCACCAATGATCCGCAAAGAGAACACGTTTACACTTCTATGTTGGGAGATATCATCACTAAGAAATATCTAAAAGCTAACACGGTTTACTCCTCTCATTTGGTCACTTTTGTAGCATTTGAGATATTAAAAAAATATCACAAAGAGACAGATATTTTTACCATTCTCAGAACGACGGAGGAAGATAGAAGAATCCCTTGGAATGATTTTGTTTTCAGTTGTAATAGAGTGAAAGACGAGTTGTACCGACTCAACAATGCAGAAGAACTGAAATTAGCACCTCACATGACTTTGGATACAGAAGAGATAATAGAACACGGCATCCGAAATGTCAGTATGTATCACTCTGCAAAACCCATCCGACGAACGAAAGAGGGAGATATCACCAGCGATGATTTAAAATTATTGTTTTTTTACCATAATAGATTAGAAGGCTATGGCTTACATAAATACATCTCATAAAAAGCCCGTGGGAGTTATTGGTACCGGAAGTTTTGGCACGACAATCGCTAATCTTTTGGCAGAAAATGGCCCGGTTTTATTGTATTCGAGACGTGCAGACAAGGTTGATGAAATCAATAAAACAAAAATGTCTGCCGGACAGACTTTGCACAATCATATTACGGCGAGTAACGATATAGAAGAGGTTTGTAATAATTGTAATCTCATTTTTCCAAGTGTTCCATCCAAACATTTCAGAGCCACACTCAAAAGTTTTTCACCTTACTTGAAACCCGAACACTTTTTGGTACATACAACGAAAGGCTTGGATATAGAAGATTTACAGGTAGAAACATCTTTGGAGATAGAACCCGAATTTAGACTAAGTGATATCAAAACGATGAGCCAGCTCATCATTCAGGAGACCAATGTCAGAAGAGTAGGATGTATCTCCGGACCAAACTTAGCAAAAGAATTGTCCCAACACCAACCTGCGGCTACCGTTATTGCCAGCCCATTTGATGAGGTGATTGCAAAAGTCAGAAATTCGATTAAAAGCCAGAGATTCCAAGTTTATGCCAGCCATGATATCTTTGGTGTAGAGCTTGCAGGTGTTTTAAAAAATTCATTAGCCATTACTGCCGGCGCACTTAACGGTATGGGCTATGGTCAAAATACAGTTGCATTTTTACTTGCAAGAGGTGTTCGGGAAATGATGATACTTGGTACAGCTTTAGGTGCAAAAAAATCAGCCTTTTTTGGAATCGCCGGTATAGGTGATATCATTGCTACCTGCACTTCTCCTCTGAGTAGAAATTTCTCGGTAGGATATAGAGTGGCAAAAGGTGAATCTTTGGATAATATTATCTCTACTTCGTCAGAAGTCGCTGAAGGTCTGAGGACAGTGGATATTTGCAATAGAATAGCCAACCATCTCAATTTGGATGTGCCTATTGTGAAAACAACCTATAAAGTATTGTTTGAAGATTGGGACACCAAAGAAGGACTTGCTTTTTTAATGGACTACAAAAACCAATTTGATGTAGATTTTATGTGATAAAAATGAATACACTTTCTTTAGAAGTTAAAAAAACAGCACGGATATATACTTTAGGGACATTATGCGAACAAACAGAAAATATATGGATAGTTTTTCACGGTTATGGAATGCTTGCCCGGTATTTCATCAAGAAGTTTGAAGATTTAGATCTGAAAACCAACTTTATTATTGCACCGGAAGCACTCTCCAAATTTTATCAATCCGGTTTCACCGGACGGATAGGTGCGACTTGGATGACATCCGAAGATAGGGAAAATGAAATCAAAGACTACACAAATTATATAGAAAGTGTCTTTCAAAAGTTAATAGCAAACCAAAGAAGAAATAAGAGACTCATAGCCTTCGGATTTTCCCAAGGAGTCAGCACCCTCTTTAGATGGGCAAATACATCTCATCACAAAATTGATAAATTAGCCGCATGGTCAGGAACTATTCCCCAAGATGTACTTGATAATTATCAGTTAGACAATAGCCAACTCTATCTTTTTTATGGAAATCAAGACCCTTTTCTGTCTGAAAAGCGTATCCAAGAATATCTTCAACAATTAGGCAAAAAGAATATCACATTCAATATCAATGAGTTTGAGGGTGGACATCAAATAATTCAGGAGAAGTTATTCATACTTTTGTAGTTTAGAATGCAAAAGGTGTCATTTTGGATGCATTTTTCACAAACTAATTCTATTTTTAACAACGACTTAACTATTTTAATTTTTTATTGACATGTCCCGACTTTTTATCTGTTTTAAATTTGTTCTGAACCAATTTTATAATGGATGAAGTTTTTAAAAGCTCTAATAATCTTGTTCGTCATTTCTACTTTTGCGGTATCAGCGAAAGATAATTTTGAAGGAATGGCTTCTTATTATGCAGATATGTTTGTAGGAAAAACTACTGCAAATGGTGACAAATACAGCCACAACAAGATGACATGTGCACACAGAAGTCTGCCTTTTGGCACCCTATTAAAAGTAACAAATCTAAACAATAACAAAAGTGTAGTGGTCACCGTCAACGACAGAGGTCCTTATGCAAAAGGTCGGGTTGTTGATTTGTCAAAATCAGCGGCGGAATCTATTAATATGGTTAAAAGCGGTGTGGCGAAAGTACTTGTAGAGGTATTAGATAGTGATGGGAACTCTTATTCTATTGATGAGGAAGCAGACTTGTCAGACGACATGACACCTGAGACTATTAATGGAAATTGTTCTGAAACCAAGGATTTATCTGGTATCTTTTAAGAAGTTTTAAAATATAAATATAAAAAGATGAGGTTACCCATTTCGGACGGTCTCATCTTTTTTTGTGGCAAATATTAATTTTTATCTAATCCAAAATAAACTGGATAATGGCATCACCTACTTCATTTGTTCCGTACTTACCTTGCTTGATATCTTCAGTAACAATATTTTGCTCTAATGCTTTCTCTACGGCAGCTTCGATTGTTTTTGCTTCGTCTAACCATCCAAACGAATATTCTAACATCATTGCAGCAGAAAGGATAGTTGCCATCGGATTGGCAATATTCTTGCCTTTTGCTTGAGGATAAGACCCATGAATCGGCTCATACAATGCAGCTTTTTCTCCTATGGAGGCAGAAGGTAAAAGACCTAAAGTTCCGGTAATCACGGAAGCCTCATCAGAAATAATATCTCCAAACATATTTCCCGTCAAGATGACATCGTACTGATTGGGTCTTTGAATCATGTGCATAGCGGCGGAGTCGATAAAATTAGCTTCATAAGTGATATCCGGATTTTGGGCAGCATATCCACTGACGACTTCTCTCCATAGCCTTGATGTCGCTAACACATTTGCCTTATCTAATAAAGTAACTTTTTTCTTCCTATTTCTTGCATATTGAAATGCCTTTTCGGTGATTCTCAGGATTTCATCAGCATGATATTCACATGTATCAAAAGCATGTTTGCCATCTTCACTCCTTCCTCTCGGACTGCCAAAGTATATCCCACTAATCAATTCACGTACTACAACAAAATCTACATCTTTTACGATTTCAGGTTTCAGTGGCGATGCATCTAAAAGACTGTTATAGCTTTTTATGGGGCGTATATTGGCATAGAGACCTAAAGTGCTTCTCATAGCCAGTAATCCTTGTTCGGGTCTGACCTTTGCACTTGGATTGTTGTCATATTTTGGATCACCTATTGCTCCAAATAAAATAGCATCACTCCACAGGCAGATATCATGTGTTTCCTGTGGGTAGGGATTACCTACCGTGTCAATGGCTGCTGCTCCAATCTTTGCCGTTTTATATTCAAAAGTGTGGTGAAATTTTTTAGCTACTGCATCTAACACTTTTACAGCCTCTTGTATGACTTCAGGTCCTATTCCATCTCCGGGTAAAACTGCAATTTTTTTATTCATAATTTGTATTTTCACTCTATATAATTGTTGCGAAAATACAAAAGCAATCATTATTTCAATAGTGATTGCTTATTTTGGAGTAAAATACAAAGAAGCAAGTATGCGCATTCGATTTTCTTTACTCGTGGTGATACTGTTTGTGATACTTTATCCACAAAAGAAAAATCTTTATGCTTTAGAAGATTTTAATAAAACTTCCATTTCAAAAGAAAAAAAACAAGTCAAAGATTTGCAAAAAGCACTCAAGCAGATTAAGAAAACCATCACTTATGGTCAAGTAGATAGTGCCGGAATACTTCTTAAAAATTTTGAAAATCGCCATCAACACAAAATTTCATCTGTCAAAGAAATCAATGCAGAATATTTAAGCACTTTAGCCACTTTATTCTATGAAAAAGGACAGTTGAATGATGCTTTGTCAAAATACAAGTCGGCTTTTAAAATCTATAAATCACTTAGTCAGAACAAAAAGATTCCGGAACTTTTGGAGATTAGAAACGATATTGGCAGGGTTTTGATAGCACTCAATCGCTTGGATGATGCAAAAAGACTTTATAATGAGACCTTAGATGATTTAAAAACGTATGTCCCATCGGAGATTGACTCGGCGGAACTCAGTGTCCTTTATAACCAAATGGGTGTATCAGAATTTTATGAAGGCAATCTTGACAAAGCTTATGAATACTATGATATGTCCCGCACCATCTCTACTATGTCTGAAGGGAAAAACAGTATCAATTCGGCGAGAGCTTACTATAATATGGGATTGATAAAAGAAGAAAAAGGATTTTATATAGATGCTGGTGTCTTATATAATAAAGCTTTGGAGATTTATCAGAAAAAATTAGGGAAGAGCCATCACCATATTGCGGAAGTGTATGGAAGTCTCGGTAGTATTTATTTAAAAAGATATGAATTGGTTAAAGCCGAATATTATTTTGAAAAAGACTTAGAAACTTCTATCCGATTATATGGTGACAATCATATAGAAACGGCGTGGGGCTATGAAGATTTGGGACGTGTCTATAAATTGGAAGGGAAAGACAGTCTGGCAAAAGCTGTATTAGAAAAAGCCCTTAAAATCAGAAAAAATACTTATGATGAGCAACATATCTATATCTCCAACATCTTATTAGAGTTAGCGGGTCTTTCTAAGCAGATAGACAGTTCAATCTTATTGGCACGAGAAGCCATGCAAATGCAAAATAAGATTACATTAAATGCCAATATCGGAAAATGGGAAATTTCACTTTTCTTATTAGAAAAATATATACAACTAAAAAGATATCCGGAAGCACAACAAGAACTAAAAAGAGCTATTCTGTTAGGCAAAAAATATGCAGGAGACAAACCTCATTATATGTTTGCGCAGACTTATATATTAGGCTCCAAATTAGCTTGGACTCAAAATAATTTTGCATTGACGGATTTTTATATCCAAGAAGCATTGAATGCCTGTCTGAAACAAAAACTCACTAAAGAAGAGCGATATTATATCAAGCCCAGTCAAATATTATTTATTCCCGAATATTTGGAAGTTATAGCATACAAATCACAGCTTATTTACGAATATGGGATGAGAGCAAATCGATTAGATTTGATAAAAGGATCAACGGATGAATTAATGAATATCGTAGCTATTATCAATTTTCATCAAAAAAGAAGAACCTCTGACGATATCGATAAAAAGTATGACGAAATATATATCCGCATATTCAAAGCAGGCTTGAAATCTTGTGTGGCAGTCTGGCAACAAACAGATGATAAAAGTTATTTCGACAAAGCTTTTGAATTTGCCGAAAGAATCAAATACGAAAATACCTTGAAACTCCTACATGGTATGGATGGGTACAAAATGTCAAACCTCCCTTTGACCACTGTCAGAAAGGAATACCAGTTGAAGAAAGATATCTTATACAATCAGTCATTATTACTGAAAACTAAAGAAAAAGATAGAAATGAGATTAATTTAAAACTGTTTAATCTGTATCATGAGGAAGAAAGATTTTACAAAAACCTAAAAAAAATACATCCCGATTATTATAATAAGAAGTATGATTTTCAGCCCATTAAGCCTGATGAAGCCAGAAACAAACTCAAATCATCAAAAAGTGTCATTTGTCAGTTTGTCAATATCGGCAACAAAAAATATCTTTTTCTAATTGCTCAAAATTTTACAAATATTTTAATACAAGATGAAATAGATTTTACACAGCTACTGTCGGATTTGGAAAAAAGAGGACTCAAAAAGTTAATTGTCATTCCTGACTACTCATCAAAATGGATGAATATTGAAGCAGTGAAATATAAAAATAAATATGCAATTGAAAATTTTGACTTCATATACAACACTTCTGTCCAAAACTATTTTTATAGATTAGATGATAAACTCATTAATAAGAAGATACTCACTTTCGCACCTATTCATTTTCTCTCCTTTGGAAAAGAGGAGCTCCTACAATCCGAAAAAGAAGTAAAAGGAATACAAAATTTTTTCAAAACCATAAATTATATAGGTAAAAATGCCAATAAAGAAAATTTTATAAAAAATATATCCCAATATGGAGCAATACACATTTCTACACATATTGACTACGACTCAGTCAATCCTTTAGAGAGTAAGTTATACCTTTCCCCGGGAGAAAATGATAACGGTATTTTATACGCACATGATATTTTTGGTTTTCCGATGCGTACACAGTTAGTGACTCTGAGTGCATGCGATGCAAAAGGAAATCCTACCAGTGCCATAAAAATAGGCGGTATAGCCGATGCATTTATGTACAACGGCTGTAAAAATATTATTATGACCCTTTGGAATGTAGAAGATAAAGTCATGAAAGAAATCATGGTATCTTTCTATAAATATCTCTCTATGGGATATTCTAAAGAAAAAGCACTTAAAAGTGCCAAAATAGATTACTTGAAAAATGGAGATAAATACAAGACCGATCCCAAATATTGGTCAGGAATTATTTTGCAAGGCAATAGTGAAAACCTAAATCTGACTCCGTCGTTTTGGCAAAAAAATATCAAAGTTGTTACAACCTTATTGGTGCTATCGGCACTGTGGCTGGTGAGAAGGCGTTTTTCAATATAATAAGCCAATGAAAAAGGGAGGGGTGGTGGTCTCAAATTAAAATTTAACTTATAAGAAATAAGATAGCCATTTAGTTTTTTTAGATTTGTGTCATGGCAAATTCATTTAAGGCTCACCCTTGGCATGGTGTGTTTATTGGTGAAAAATCACCTGAAGTCGTTACCACATTTATTGAAATCGTTCCATCAGATACAATCAAGTATGAAGTGGACAAAGAGTCCGGTTTTTTGATGGTCGATCGACCTCAAAAATTCTCTAATATAGTGCCTGCATTATATGGCTTCATCCCACAAACCTACTGCGGTGAAAGATGTGCCGATCTCGCAATGGAAAGGATCGGAAGAGTGGGAATAATAGGAGATGGAGATCCGTTAGATATTTTAGTTTTGGCAGAGAGAAGTATTGCTCATGGTAATATCTTGGTTCATTCCAGACCAATAGGAGGTTTCAGATTAATAGACAGAGGTGAGGCAGACGATAAAATTATTGCCGTGATGGTCAAAGATCCTATCTATCAAAATTATAAAGATATTACGGAATTACCTGCACCAATAGTTGCCAGATTAAAACATTATTTCTTGACATACAAAAATATTCCGGGAGAAGAAGAAGCTCTTTGCGAAATCACACACGTGTATGGTAAAGAAGAAGCCTATGAAGTCATCAGGCGTTCACAGATTGATTATCAAAAACTTTTTGCGTTATAATTCCAAAAATTTGTATCTTTAGATATGAAAATGAAATGGTTGAGTACAATGATGATAGTTTTTTCTCTATTGACACTGTCGTCATGTAATAGAGGTGAAGGCTGTCCTGCCTCCAAATCACCTGACAGAATGGTCAACGTCAATGACAACAAACAAGGTAATTTGGATAAGAAAAAAGCTTCAAAAGCGACACGTTCTACGATTATGCCGAAAGAAGTAAAAATCGGGAAAAGATAGTCCTAATCTTTTTTCAACTTAAATAAAGCTTGATAAGTAGAAGCTCTTTTTTGACCAATGATGACTTCTTTACCGATTAAGTGTTTGGCAATGATTTCATCGTTATAATGTCTGATAGTCAAGATTGTCAAATCATCATCCTGCTTGATATTAAAATGTCCTTCAACCAATTCTATCACATGAGCTATTTTTTCAGGAACATTAGTCACTACTGCCTGTAAAGATATCGCACCGGTTTGTATTATATTGATTTTCAGATTTGCCTTCGCAAAAGCTTTTAATAATTCCCCGACCGTATCATCAGGCACGAAAGAGAAATCTTTTGTATGAAAGGTCAAAAGTGTCTGATTTTCTTTTAGTACGCGGATAGGCGGATATTTTAAAGCGGTAGAGGCTTCATATACTTTTGTTCCTTTACCTTCAGGATTAATAAAAGACTTTACCCAAAGAGGGATTTTCTTATTTTGGATAGGTTTGATGGTTTTAGGATGGATGACACTTGCTCCGTAATAAGTCATCTCCACTGCTTCCAAATAAGTCAATTCGTCTATAAATACTGCATCTTGAAACTTGCGTGGATCTCCATTCATCACTCCGGGTACATCTTTCCATATAGTTTGATTCTCAGCATCTAATATATTGGCAAAAATGGCCGCAGTGTAGTCTGATCCTTCTCTGCCCAAAGTGGTTGTGCTATAATGTGGTGTAGAGCCTATAAATCCTTGTGTCACCACTTTACTTTCTTTTAAGAGTGGTTTTAAGATTTTATTGGAACGCTCTGTCGTCTCTTTCCAATCTACTACACCTTCTCTATAAGTCTCATCTGTTCTTAAAACATCTCTAACGTCTAACCAGCTGTTTTTAATGCCTTTTTCATTGAGATAAGCACTCAAAATCACACTTGACAATAACTCTCCCGCTGAAACTGTTTGGTCATATACATAGTTGTATGAGTCTAAGCGGTATGTTTCCAATTTCTTTTTTACATCTGCAATTATATCATTGAGTTGACTGTACACAGAATGATTAGACTCGCCCAAAAGTCCTTTACATATATTAAAATGTAACTCTCTTATGTGATCTAATTTTTCCAATGCTTTCCCGTCCTCATCAAAAAATGAAGCTACCACACTTTCAAGTGCATTAGTAGTCTTTCCGGTAGCAGAAACAACAATTAAAGTGTCGTTGTCGGCGTATTTTTCTATAATTTCAGATACATTTTTGATTCCTGTGGCATCTTTTACCGATGCACCCCCAAATTTGAATACTTTCATCGTATTATATTTTTCTATAAGTATAATTTTTCTTTTTCTAATTTACAGGTGATCCATTCTCCATCTAAAGAAGCATCGAACTGTTTGTAAAATTCTATGGCTGACTTATTCCAATCCAAAACATGCCATCTCAATTGATTCACTTCGTGTTCTATGGCTTTTTGTATCAAATGTTGAAAAAGCAATTTCCCGATACCATTTCTCCGATGTTTTGCTTTCACCACGATATCGTCCAAATACATCATTTTACCTTTCCAAGTAGAATAACCTAAGTAGTATAAAGCCATTCCGCAGATTTCATCATTAGATTCGGCAACTATCGAAAGATAATGTGGATCTGAACCGATGCCGTCTTCTATAAATTGTTCTAAAGTGACATTATGTTCCTGTGATGTATTTTCAAACTCTGCCAGCTCATATATCAGTTCATATACAAGAGGTAAATCTTTTTGAGCAGCTTCACGAATTTGGATATCCATCACTTCGTACTGAGTTAGAATTTCAGCAAAGATAAATAAAACGGATTTTTTTATAAGACATATTGTCTTCGTGACTTTATCTTTATGTAAAGTATGCGCATTAAGATTTGTATATCAACCGGTGATATGCCTATTGGGATTATTTACAATACTTTTTAAGGGCATTTTTAGCAGGAAGATATAATTTTTCACTTGAAGTTTTCAAATCGGCACAAGCCTCATCGTTCATTTCTAATTCGGCTTCTGCCACACCTTTATTATAATATACCCGGCCTAATTGTTCTTTCTCATTTAATCGGATGGCACTATCGGCATCTTTCACCACTTTTTCGTACTCTCCTTTTTTGAGATAAATCGAAGATCGCAAGACATAATCCGTAGCATATTTACCGTCTAAAGAAATGGCTTTGTTCAAATCTTCCAATGCCTCGTCTGTCTTATCTAAATTGTAACGGACAAAGCCTCTGTTTGAATATGCAGTTGAATATTTACTATCTAATTGTATGGCTTTATCCAAATCTTTTTCTGCTCCTTTCAAATCACCCATAGAAGCTTTCAGACTACCCCGATTGGCCCATCCAAGCATAAATGTGGTATCTTCTTTGAGAATAGCATCTACATCTTTCATCGCACCTTTATAATCACCTTTCATCGTCTTGATATTGACACGGTTAGCAAGTGCACCCAAGTCATTCGGTTGTAATTCAAGTGCTTTGTCATAATCCTTGATAGCATTGTTATAATCTTTTAGATCGTAAAAAATATTTCCTCTTGCAGTATATGCCGGTGTAAAATCCGGATTCAGGGTCAATGCATTGCTACAATCGGCAATTCCTTCCGTCGTCAAGTTTAAAGCTCTTGAACTCAAAGCCCTACCTACTAATAATTCCGGATCTTTGTTGTCAATCTGGATAGCTTTATTCCAACTTTTGTATGCTTCACTATACAAACCTTTATCGTATAAAACTTTGGCATTGACCGACCAGGTTAATGGTTCATAAGGATATAGTTGGGTTAGTTTATCTTTCAATTTGTTGACTTCGGCGTTTTTGCCTTTTTCGTTGAGTGTCAAAGTATATCCGGCAATGGCATACAAAGAAGTGGAATCTCTTAGGAGTGCTTCTTCAAAAGATTTTTGAGCCGCATTCCAATCTTTTTGATAGTAATTTACCCATCCTTCAGCATAAAATCCATTGGGAAAATTGTGACTTGCTTGTTGTGAAAGCTGAGCATCTTCTACCGCTTGTTTGTACAGTTCGTTTTGGGTTTCTATCAAAGATTTCCATGCCAAAATTTCTGCATGTTTGGGAGCTTGTCTTGAAGCGAGATGGATATCTTTCAAGGCATCTTTGTATTGATGTGTCCTGAATTGCATCAAAGCCGAAGCCCACAAAACAAAGCCGTCATTGGAACTCAGATTTTTTGCTTTGTCTAAATCATTTTTTGCATTTTGAAGTTGGTACATCTGATTATAGACAATCGAACGTACGGCATAAGCTCTCGCAGAATTGCTATTTAATTTGATTGCCTCATTCAAATCACTAAGTGCCGCCTGATTTTCACGTAAAGAATATTTCACGGCTGCTCTCCAAATGTACGGATACGCATTGTTGGGTTTTAAATCTATTCCTCTTTTGAGGCTGATTAGTGCTTCTGCCAAAGAGTGCATACGATATTGCGCAAAGCCGAGAAAAGCATAGGCTTCTCCGGTCTGGCCGTTTATATTGATTGCTTTTTGGGCAAGCTCTAAAGCTTGTTTGAAATTGTTGTTTTCATTGGCTAATCCTGCAAGATACGCATACGCTAAAGCTGAATTGGGATCGATGGTCAAAGCTTTGTCCATATCTTCTTTGGCCTTGCTATATTGTTGAAGTTCAAAGTAAGCGATTCCTCTATGTACAAGGGCAAAAACCTGATTGGGTTGCATGGCCAGACTCCTTGAAAAATCTATGATTGCCTCATTATAACGTCCTAACTCTTTTTTGGCAAAACCTCTAAAAGTATAGTTTGCATAATCAGTGGAACGCATGGCTATTACATTGTCATAATCATTTATCGCCGATTCAAAATCTTTCAAAGCGATAAAAGTTCCGGCTCTGTTTTTAAGTGCTTGATAGTCCTTGGGGCTTTGTTTCAAAACATGATTAAAGTCGGAAAGAGCCTTTTGATACTCCTTTTTTTCGTAATATGCACTACCTCGGTTGGTATAATAAATGAGCACATCCGCATTCAGTGAAATGGCTTTGTCAAAATCTCTCAACGCACTCTCAAAATTCTTTAATTCAAAATAGGAAGTTCCTCTATTATTGTAGGCTTCGGAGAAATTGGGATTGATTTCTATTGCTTTGTTGAAATCTGCAATAGAACCCTCAAAATCACCTTTGTCTTTCTTTTGTATCCCTGTATTATAAAAGCTTTGGTGGTCTTGCGCAAAAAGAAATTGACAAGTGACACTTGTGAAAACGAAAAGAAATAATATGGGTAAATATCGTTTTGTCATTAAAAATAAGTTTAAGGTCTTTGCGTGAGATAAATCAATCTTTATGCCATACAAACCTTAAAGTTAATCTATTTCTTAGCTTTTTACCACCTTTTTAGATAAAGAAGTAAATAGCTGAAACTAAGTTCTTATTTTTGTAGCATGATTTCACTTCTTAGTAATGTAAAAAGATTTTATATCAAAAATAGATTGTACTTATCTATTGCGATTATAGTCATTGGAGTCATCATTCAAGTGACTGTTTATAAAGGATATCAATGGTCTTGGTTATTCTATTTGGGTGGTGTCTTACTGTTGCTTTGGGATTTGCTGATAGGTCCGATGCGTTATATCCAACAACTCGCAGAGACAGGGGATATGGAAGGAGCAAGAGACGTTATCAATAGCGTAAAATTTCCTAAACTATTGATTCCGCCGGTCAGATCGGGTTACTATCTTTTAAAATCTAATCTTGATATGGTGAGTGAAGATTTTGATGAGGCAGAAAAGAACATCCGTAAGAGTTTGAGTACCAAAAGTGACATGATGAAAGGCTATAATGGCGTTTCTTATTTGCAATTAGGAGCTATTTCTATGAAAAAAGGCAATATGAAAGATGCTTATTCTCAACTCAGAGAAGCCGTCAAATTAGGATTGCCAGATAAAGAGAATGAAGCGACCGCTTATTTGCAACTTTCATCTATTTGTGTTCAAAGACAAGATTATAAAGCTGCAAAAATGTATTTCAAAAAAGCTAAAAATCTCAAACCAAGTACCGCAGAACTTGTTAAGACTATAAAAGACATGGAAAAATACATGTCAAGAATTCCGGGATAAAAAATAAAAACATGAGATATTCACCTATTGATTCTAACTTGTTTGTAAAAAACAGGAAAAAACTTTCTGCCAAATTAGCACCCAACAGCATGGCGATTTTCTTTGCCAATGATGAGATGCCGAGAAGTGGTGACAGCACGCACCTTTTTAGACAAAATGCAGACTTATTTTATCTATCCGGAATCGATCAGGAGCGTATTATTTTGGTTATCTATCCTGATTGTCCCAATCCACTTTACAGAGATGCCCTTTTTATCAGACGTACTGATGAATTGATTTCTATATGGGAAGGACACAAATACACCATAGAAGAAGCTCAAGCCACCAGTGGGATTCTAAATGTATATTGGGAAGATGAATTTGATACAGTATTGCCTGCATTGATGGCATATTGTGAAAATGTCTATGTCAATATCAACGAAAATGATAGAGCAGCCACTCAAGTTCCATATAAAGATATCAGGTTTGCAAACCGACTCAAACAACAATATCCCGGTCACCAACTCAAAAGGCTTGGACCTATCATGCAATATCTTCGTTCTGTCAAAGAACCGGAAGAAATCGCTATGCACAGGAAAGCCTGTGAAATCACTCGTGATGCTTTTATCCGTGTGTTGAAATTTGTCAAGCCCGGTGTTATGGAATATGAGATTGAAGCCGAGTTTACACACGAGTTTATCCGTCAGGGTGCATCCGGACATGCTTATACACCTATTATAGCCGGTGGTAGAAATGCTTGTGTTTTACACTATATTTCTAATGACCGTGTCGTCAAAGATGGAGATTTGATACTTTTAGATGTAGGTGCAGATTACGGTAACTTTGCCGCAGATATGACACGAACGATTCCTGCAAACGGTCGCTTTTTGCCAAGACAAAAAGAAGTTTATAATGCCTGTCTTCGTGTACATCAAGCCGGTATAGAGATGTTTAATGTCTCTTACTCTTTGGATGAATACAACAAAGAGATAGGTCGTATCATGGAAGCTGAATTGATACAAATCGGACTTTTAGATAAGATTGCCGTTAAAAACCAGAATCCCAAAACTCCACTCTATAAAAAATACTTTATGCATGGTGCCAGTCACTTTTTAGGTATAGATGTTCACGATGTCGGTCCTCGATATGAAAAGATGAAAAACGGTAATCTATTTACGATAGAACCAGGCATTTATATCTTGGAAGAAAATATGGGTATTCGCATTGAAAATAATATCCAAGTCCAAGCGCAAGGAAATATTGATTTGATGTACGATATTCCTGTAACCGTGGAAGAAATAGAAGATATTATGAACTCGTAGCAATATGATGAAGGTTGATTATGTCTGATTTTGAAAGAATTATAAGCTTACATATCTCATTACCAAATCTTCCTTGATTTCAAATCTTTCAAATAGCTGGTTATTTGTGAGTTTCGGTGCAGAAATACCTTTGTTTATTTCCACATTGCCGATGTACTTGTAGCACTCGTCCCAAAGTTGAGTGTCTATAAATTGCTGATGTGTGAATGCTCCACCTTCTACAAAAAGTGAGTGAATGTCTTTCTCATATAAAATATTCAGAATTTCATCCAGATTATCTTTTTCTACAAGAATGTCATTTTCCCTTTCAGAAGCAGTATGGACTATTCGCCACCACTTTGCTTGTTGTTGAAAATGACTGTCATTATTCAACTTTTGGTGTAAATCTATTACAATGACTTTTGGTGTAGGACCCGTCCATAGACGATTGTCTAATTTGGGTTGATCATTGACCACTGTTTTCCAACCGCACAAAATCCCTTGATGTTCACTACGCATGCGATGGGTCAAAATTTGAGTAGTAGAATTAGTAATTTTTACAGCCCGACCATTCTCTCTTGCGATAAAACCATCTCGACTTTCTGCCCATTTCAGAGTGACATAAGGACGTTTTTTCGTAATAGATTTTAAAAAGTATCTCAAACTCCATTTGACCTCATCTTCTAATACGCCCACTGTTATTTCAATTCCAGCATCTTTTAGAATTTGCACACCCTTCCCTGCCACTTTGGGATTTGGGTCTAAAGTACCGATGACGACACGTTTGATTTGTTTTTCTACGATGAGATTTGCACAGGGGGGAGTTTTGCCATAATGACTACAAGGTTCTAAGCTCACATATAAAGTAGCTTCTTTTAGATGTTTGACCTTTTTCACTGAATGAATGGCATTCACTTCACCATGTGATCCACCGTATTGGGAAGTATAACCTTCACCTATTATCTCATCCTGATACACAATGACAGCACCTACACAAGGATTAGGCATAGAAGCTCTCGTTCCCATTTCGCCCAATTGAATACATCTTCGGATAAACTTTTGATCCTTTAATGTGTCATTATTCATAATAGATGTAAAATTGCAAAACCTTTCTCAATTATTGTATGAATAATCCGGTATTAGAAACGTTGCTCGAAACTTTGACTCCGATTTACGGGAAAAGAGAAGCTGAAAATATCTGCAAATATATTTTGCCGGAGGCTGTCAAATGGGATAAGACACAACAAGAAGATGCGTTGCGAAGACTCTCAAGAAGTGAACCATGGCAATATGTAATCGGTAAAGAGTGGTTTTACGATATCGAACTAAAGGTAACTGCTGATACGCTGATACCACGACCGGAAACGGAAGAGTTGGTACATCTGATATTGAAAAATCACACATCACAGAATTTAAGTGTTTTAGATATCGGTACAGGTAGCGGTTGTATCCCAATAGCACTGAAATTTAACAGACCGACATGGAAAGTGCAGGCTTGTGATATTTCTGAAAAAGCTTTGAAAGTGGCTGTCGAAAATGCAAAAGCTTATAATTTAGAGATTAGATTTTATCAAGATGATATTTTAAATACGTCCCAAAATCAGAATGAAAAATTAGATATAATCGTCAGCAATCCACCCTATATTCCTATTGAAGAAAAAGATTTGATGCATGAAAATGTATTGATGTATGAGCCACATACCGCACTTTTTGTAGAAAATAAACAACCTTTGATTTTTTATGAGAGAATAGCCCTCTATGCAAAAACACATTTGAACAAAGGGGGACATCTATACTTTGAACTCAATGAGTACAATGCTTCACGGGTAAAAAACGAGATAGAAAGCCAAGGTTTTACAGATGTGACGATTCACAATGACTTGATGGGTAAGCAGAGAATGCTTTCTGCTGTATGGCAATAAAATGACCGTTTTATTGAATTTGAAATATGAACCGATAAGGTCTAAAAACTATCTTTATCCTTGAATGTTAGTTTACTAATAGAAAAAGATTTGTATGGAAAAAATGAAAGTTGATATCTGGTCGGATGTGAGATGTCCGTTTTGTTATATCGGAAAAAGAAGTTTGGAAAATGCGCTAAAAAAGTTTTTACATCGAGATAAAGTAGAACTTGTTTGGCATAGTTATGAATTAGACCCCAATTTAAAGACGGATACTTCAATAGATATCTATGACTATTTTGTCAGTGCAAAAGGTACCAGTAGAGAACAGGCCAAAATGATGATGAAAAATATGAAATTTTCTGCCGAAGGTGTCAATTTGAAATTTAATGTGGATGAAATGATTGTCGCTAATTCTTTTAAAGCACACCGTTTGATTCAGTTTGCAAAAACAAAAGGATGGGGCAACGAGATAGAAGAAGCATTATTCAAAGCTCATTTCATTGAGGCAAAAAACATTGATGATGACCCTACTTTACTAAACCTTGCAAAAAATATAGGTTTGGATGAAAACGAAACACTTCAAGTTTTGACAAGCGATGCTTATACTGACGAGGTAAAACAAGATGTAATGACTGCTGCCCAGATGGGTGTAAGAGGTGTACCTTTCTTTGTTTTGAACAATAAATATGCAATTTCAGGTGCACAACACGAAAATACTTTCTCTGATGCACTCAATAAAGCTTGGGGAGAATTTTCACAACAACAAAAGAAAATAGAAATTCTCAATGAGGGTGATTCATGCGATGTGGACGGAAACTGTAATTAAATAACTTTTGTTAACAAACATTCTACGAACAAATTAAACCCTATCAAGTTATAGTGACAGTTGTATATACAACTGTGTATTAAAAAAATTAAAAAATTAATTATTTATGGCAACAAAAGTATGGGCTATTGACGCGAGCCACTCCAAAATCGAGTTTAAAGTAAGACACATGATGGTTTCAAATGTAAGAGGTGAATTCAAAGAATTTACCGGGGAATTAGTAACTGAAGAAGAAGATTTTTCTACAGGGAAAGCCAAATTTGAAGCATCATTAGATTCTATCACTACGGGTGTAGAGCAAAGAGATAACCATTTGAAAAGTGATGATTTCTTCAACGCTGCTGAGCATCCAAAACTTACTTTCGTTTCTAAAGGTATCAAAAAGATAGACGATGACGATTATGAAATGACCGGTGACATGACTATCCGTGGTATTACAAAAGAAGTAAAATTAAAAGTAGAACAAACCGGTATTGTAAATGATGACTGGGGATTCAGAAGAGCAGGTTTTGAAATCAGTGGAGAAATTAGCAGAAAAGAATTTGGTTTGAAATACAATGCTGCGATGGAAGCAGGTGGCATGGTAGTAGGAGATAAGGTAAAATTATCAGTGACTACAGAAATAACTTATAAGCTCTAATATCTATCTTTTAGATATAGGCTTCTTGTAAAATATCGGGATTGTTTGAATTGAGTTGATAGATATTTGATTTTAAAATGTGATTACCTATCGTACAATTCAAACATTTCCTTTTATCACAGTATTCAGATTTCAAATGGATGAGTGCTTGACTGTTAAGAGCATTGTCATTTTTCAGACCTGCATTCATCATTGATTTTGTAATTTGATTTTTTTCGGCATCCATTTCTTCCAAAAGCTCTAAAGCCCTATCTAACCATTTGGATTCGCCTATATACTTCCCATACGCAAACATCATGGGAATGCTGACATTTATAATCAGTCGCTCTATAAAGCTATCAGATAGGTTTTTTTCCATTTGAATGGAAATATGATTGAATTGATAATGACTTTCCCAAAATGAATGTAGTGTTATCTCTTTCAACTGTTTTCTAAACAACTTGGGATCAATAATCATTTTAAAAATGGAAGATGTATTCGTCACAACTTGTGCAAGCTGGGCGAGCTTCAATGTCGGAAAACTGGCGGGGCGACCGATTTTCCACTTCCACCACTGTGCATTCATCGTTTGGATTTCCCATTTTTGTCGATAATGCATATAGTTATCTTTGAGATGATGAATGTACAAATTGTCATCATCTTGAATGTTGTCTAAAAACCCTGCACTACCCATCAAAAGGGCAGAAATGCCATTTTCTTCTTGACGTATTTTGGATAGCCATTGGACTGGTATTCTACTTGCTAATTCTTGAAAAGAGTCACTATTACTTCCCAAGCCAAAATATTTACTCATCAAAATAAAAGCGGTCTGCTCAAAATCATTGTTATACCGGATTAATAATTCTTCTATCCTTTCAGTTTTGCTTTGTATCCTTTCTATCGTTAATCTTTGATAATACATTTGAATGATTTCTTCATCTATCTCATGTATAAAATGTTGACAAGGCAAATTGAGTTTAGATTGCATCAATGAATTGTATCTGTCATAGATAGACTTGTGTATCAGTCCGTCTAATTCTAATGTGGGGATATTATTGCCATTTAGTTCTTTATCCTGTCTATATACGACGTGTAAAATGACATTTTTATATTGTGGATCATCGCTGTGCTTGTGTTTTTCCCAATCGCTGGTACAAACATGAATTTCGACATTTCCTATCCATAAAATATCGTCTATTTTGATTTTGGCTTCCAAAAAGTCCGGGCCGTCGTTATAGTTTGACTTGCCATAATCTACTATTTGTATAGATTGTCCCTTTAAAGTTTTAAGGTTGTGATGATTAAAACGATGACTACTCCAAACAAAATGCAAAAACTCCTCTTTCATCTCAAAATTTTATAGTTGAGAGTAGTTTGAGAAAAAATTTCCATAAAGTTTGAAAAACAATTTTTCACTGTTGGTAACTTCATAATCAGTAAAATGCGTTTGACACATCTTTATGACACGTTAAAAGAATGTACCGGCACATTTCAATATTAAATTTTTATAACTAAGCATTCTATATATAATCTCATTCATTTTCTTCGTTATTTATCTATCTTTGCTCACTTAACTTATAAGATAAAGAGTGCTTTATAAGCTGAAACTACATATCAGTTGGGTATTTTTCTTGCTTTGTGTGATACAAATGAAAGCGCAAATCAGCGAATATGGTGTATTCATTGCCGCCACTAATTATTTTGGAGATTTGAATCCCAATTACTCTTTTAAGCAGTCTCGTGCCGGCGGCGGTTTGTTTTACAGATATAATTTTAACAACAGGATGGCAATGCGTATAGGCATATCACATGCGTGGATAGCTGCTTCCGATGAAAAACTTTCTACCAAACAACCTTATTTAAGCGCAAGAAACTTATCATTTAATGCAAGAGTGACAGACTTGGGAGGTCTTTTTGAACTCAATTTTTTCGATTGGGATCCCGATGGCAGCGCACCTAATAAAGTGAAGAAAAAGAAAAAGTGGACTCCGTATATCTTTGGAGGTATCAGCTTTTATCATTTTAGAAATTATACTTTTTATCAAGGTGGCAAGTACGATTTGGCTCCTGTCGGTACAGAGGGGCAAAAAAATCCCAATAGCAGTCAGACAAATGTTTCTAACGGATATGGACCTTACTCAGTATCTTTGCCTTTTGGTGGCGGTCTTAAATTTAGCCTGACTCGAAATTTGACCTTACAAGTAGAAATGATGACTCGCAGATCCTTTAATGATAATCTGGATGATGTCAGCAAAAACTATGCTGATGCTTCCCAACTCAATTATTATGTGGATGGTAGAAATATGTCTGAAATTCTTTCTGACCGCTCACCTGAAAAAGGGATTATTCCTATAGGAATACCGGGCAAACAGAGAGGTTCGTCCAAAGACAATGACCGGTTTAACTTTTATAGCGTGGGAATCACTTATTCTTTTAACAAAATAAAATGTCCAACATTTTAAAATAATGCCGATGGAAGAAAAGAATAAAACGGATTATAAAAGTCTTATCGACTTGAGTCGTCTTCCCAAGCATATTGCCGTCATCATGGATGGGAATGGTCGGTGGGCAAAACAAAGAGGGAAAGCTCGTGTCTTTGGCCATAAAAATGGAGTTAAAGCCGTCAGGGCAGTGACAGAAGCCTGTGCAGAAACAGGAGTGGAATACTTGACACTATACGCTTTCTCTACTGAAAATTGGAATAGACCCGCATTAGAAGTCAGTGCGCTGATGGAACTTTTGGTATTCACAATCGGTCGTGAAATCAAGACACTTCAGAAAAACAATATCAGATTAAATGCAATAGGTAATATAGACAGCCTGCCTAATAAGTGTAATTTGGCACTCAAAAAAGCGATTGAAGAGACCCGAAATAATACCCGCATGACCTTGACACTTGCATTGAGCTACGGTTCGAGAGAAGAAATTCACAGAGCATTTATAAGGATGTATCAAGATGTACAAGAGGGAAAAATTGCTGTCGAAGATATAAATCCTGAAAGTATCAGAGATTACCTTTACACCTACAACATTCCTGATCCTGAGCTTCTAATCAGGACAAGTGGAGAATATCGTGTCAGCAATTTTCTTTTATGGCAAATTGCATATACAGAGTTTATTTTTACAGATAAACTTTGGCCGGAAATTGATAAAGAGGATGTATATGAATACATTTGTCAGTTCCAAAATAGAGAAAGAAGATTTGGAAAAATTAGTGAACAAATAAACCGTTAATGAATTTAAAAGCTGCATTTTTTGCAATATACATAGCCACCTTTATGATAAGTAATGTATTCGCCCAGGAAACTGAACAGGATACTGTTTCTATAAAGACATTGGACTCCCTGTCAACAGATTCTACGATAGTTGGTCCTATCATCAACTACAAAGAACCCAACAAGTTCATTATTAATTCTTTTGACATAAGAGGCTCCCAATACTTTGATAAAAACGTCATTAGAAGCATCACGGGAATTTTTGTCGATCAACAAATTGATATCCCGGGGGAGGAAATTACGAAAGCCATCAAACTATTATGGAAACAAGGACTTTTTACGGATGTTGAATTTAGAATAGAGAATGTAAAAGATAATCGAGCAGATTTGGTACTTTATGTAAGCGAAAAACCCCGTATGTCCAATTTTTATTTTAAAGGTATCAAAAAGGGACAGGCAGAAGATATATCGAAAAGGATTACTGCACTAAAAGGGAAACCTATCACACCGGCATTAGAAAACAATATTAAAAATGTTACCATAGATTTTTACCGCGATAAAGGTTATTTATCTCCGACGGTGAGTTTCACACAGGTACGCGATACTTTCTCAGTCAATACCTCCTCATTGTACATCAATGTAGATAAGGGCAAAAAGGCAAAAATCGTAGCCATTGACATAGAAGGTGTCAACCAGTTGAGTATGTCTAAAGTGAGAAAATCTATGAAAGACACCCGACAAAAATCGTATATAAAGTTATTTAATAAATCCGATAAAGAAATTTTGACCAATGGGAAAAGGCTGAAAAGAGCAGCTTATACTTTGGCAAATATGAATATGTCTTCCGTAAAAAGATTTTTTGATGACAGATTTATACTCAATCTCTTTAAAGGTAAAAAGTACAATGAAGAAAAATTTGTTAAAGATAAAAGAGCTTTAATTGACAACTATAATAAAGAAGGATATAGAGATGCAATTATCACTTATGACACTACATACATAAATGATAATCAAGTTTATATCAAAATGAAAATTGACGAAGGGAAAAGATATTATTTTAGAAATATTGACTTCAAAGGAAATGCAAAATACTCCAGTGATATCTTAAATAAGGTGCTTGGTATCAAAAAAGGAGATGTTTACAACACGGAGCTTTTACAAAAAAAACTTAATATGGATCCGAATGGAGCTGATGTATCATCACTCTATTATGATGATGGTTATTTGTTTTTCTCTATTGATCCAAAAGAAGTGGGAGTCTATGGTGACTCCATAGATTTGGAAGTAAGGATTACGGAGGGGCCGCAAGCTACTATCAGAAAAGTGATTATTGAAGGGAATGATAAAACCAGTGAGCATGTCATCAGAAGAGAGTTAAGAACCATGCCGGGAGAGAAATTTAGCCGTTCTGATCTGATACGTTCACAGAGAGAAATTGCCAATTTGGGTTTCTTTGACCCGGAAGCAACGCAAGTTGTCCCTATCCCACACCCCGAAGATGGTACAGTAGATATCAAATATGTAGTGGCTGAAAAGTCTGCCGATCAAATAGAGCTTTCTGCCGGCTGGGGAGGGTCACAAGGAATTATAGGTACATTAGGTCTGTCTTTTAACAACTTCTCACTGAGAAATATCAAAGACAAAAAAGCTTGGACTCCGCTGCCGACGGGAGATGGACAAAAGTTGAGTCTGAGAGTACAAAGTAATGGTAAGCAATACCAAACTTACAGCATGTCATTTACAGAACCTTGGCTCGGAGGCAGAAAACCAAACGCCTTATCGTTTTCCGCTTTCAGATCCAGATATCAATTACTCAATTATAGCACAAATAAAGCTTACGGAAGACAAGTCACCAATGGTGCTTCACTTGCTTTGGCGACCCGATTAAAATTCCCTGATGATTACTTTATCTTCCAAGCGGCATTAAATTATCAAAACTATAAATTAGTTAATTTTACTGAAAAGATTTATAGTGAAAATACTACCATAGAGAACGGTAATTTTAACAACTTAAATTTACAGTTGACTTTGTCGAGAAACTCCATTGACCAACCGATTTACCCGGCAAGCGGTTCTAATATCAGCGTTTCCGGTCAGTTTACTTTACCTTATTCACTATTTAGAAAAGACGATTTTTATGCAGATGTTTCTGTCGATCAAAAATGGAAATGGGTAGAATATCATAAATGGAGAATGACCTTTGACTGGTATCAGGCATTGGACAAGAAAAATAAATTGGTATTTAAAACCAGTGCAAAGTTTGGTTTCTTAGGACAATACAACAAAAAAGTAGGCTTATCACCATTTGAAAGATTTGAAGTGGGAGGCAATGGTCTGCCAAGCAACATTGTACTCTTTGGGCAAGATATTATATCGCAAAGAGGTTACGGTGTCTATTCTGATGATGGAGGAGATGCCATTTTTAACAAATTTACAATGGAGTTGAGATACCCTTTCTCACTCAATCCATCTGCAACCATCTATGGATTGGTATTTGCGGAAGCCGGTAACAGTTATAGAACATTCAAAAATTACGATCCCTTCCAATTAAATAAGGCCGTGGGTATTGGAATTAGAGCATATTTACCTATGTTTGGATTGTTGGGCGTAGATTATGGCATAAGATTTGACCAACCAAGAAATGATACGGATAATCAAATCAAGTCGGCGAAAGGATTTTTTGACTATATTGCAAAAAATGGAGCTTTCTCGATTATATTAGGATTTGAACCGGAATAAAATAAGTGATGATGAAAAAAATATTTTTTACCTTAGGATGCGCACTTCTTACTCTGAGCAATGTATTTGCCCAAAGATTTGCTTATGTGGACACTGACTATATTTTGGGAAATATTCCTGCTTATAGCGATGCACAATCAAAGTTAGACGGTTTGGTAAAAACCTGGAACGATGAGATAGACACCAAATACAACGAAGTGAAACAATTGTATTCAAAATATGAGGCAGAAGAATTTTTGTTGACAGACGAAATGAAAAAGAAAAGACAAGACGAAATCATTACCAAGGAAAAATTAGCCAACGATCTTCAAAACCAAAGATTCGGATATGAAGGTGATTTGTTTAAAAAGAGACAAGAGTTTATACAACCTTTACAAGAGAAAATTTATAACTCAATAGAGAAAATTGCTAAGAATTTGGGTTTTGATTTTGTATTAGATAAAGCTTCAGGCGGTTCATCTCTTTTATATACCAATTCAAAGTACGATATTAGCGAACAAGTTTTAAAAAGCATACAACCCTAAATAAATTTGATTATTAAACAATTAGAAAAAACGAAATGAAAAAACTACTTTTATCCTTCGCTGTTATAGCAATAACAGCATTTACATTCAAAGCAAATGCTCAGATAAAGGCGTACAAACTGGCTTACGTTAACTCCTTAGAGCTATTAAATGCAATGCCTGAAAAAAAGGTGGCAGATGATGAAATTGAGAAATACGGCAATTCACTTTATGCCAGTCTTGAAAAAATGTACACAGAATACCAAAAAAAGATTCAGGATTATCAAAAGGCAGCCCAAGACGGCAAGCTTTCCGATATAGATCAAGAATTTAAAGCAAAAGAAATTCAAGATTTGGAAAAAAGAATCCAAGATTTTCAAGATGGTGCTGATGACAAAGTTGCCAAAAAACGTCAAACATTGTATCAACCATTGGTAGATAAAATCAATAAAGCCATTGAGGAAGTTGCTAAAGAAGGCGGATATACGTATATCTTTGATTCAAGTGCCGGCTCTATCTTGCACGCTGATGAAAGTGAAAATATTATCAACACTTTAAAAACAAAACTCGGCTTGTCAACTACTAAGTAAGTATGGAAAAAGCGGAGAGACCTATAGGAATCTTTGATTCCGGTATTGGCGGCCTCACGGTCGCCAATGCTGTTTTAAAGGCGTTGCCCAATGAAGATATTCTCTATTTTGGAGATACTGCCCACATGCCTTATGGCGAAAAATCACCTGATATTATCATCCGATATAGTACAGTCATCACCCATTTTTTATTGGATAAAGGTGTCAAGCTGATTATTATTGCCTGTAACAGTGCCTCATCCGTTGCATACAAAACTGTCAAAAATTTAGCCAATAAAAGAGGTGTTACAGTTGTCAATGTCATCCTACCGGTCGTAGATTTTATTCTCCATGAAAAATACAAACGAGTAGGTGTTATCGGTACCAATGCGACCATTAATTCACAAGTTTTCCCTAATAAAATCAAACAGAAAAATTCTAAGCTACAAATACAGACTTTAGCCACTCCTCTTTTAGCACCCATGATAGAGTCCGGATTTGTCAATGGAGAAATCAGTAAAGTCATTATAGAAAATTATCTGTCTGATGAAGCTTTAGATGATATAGAAAGTCTTGTATTAGCTTGTACACACTACCCGCTCATCAAAAATGAAATTGGTAATTTTTATAAAGAAAATAAAAGAAACGTTGATATACTTGCCACAAACGAAATTGTAGCCGCTTACGTAAAAAATATCTTGACACGGGAAGAGCTACTCAACACCAATCAAGAAGAAAAAGAGCGACATTTCTTTGTTTCTGATTATACGGACAGTTTTGAAAAGACGACTCATCTTTTTTATAAAAGCAAGGTTAATTTACAGCAGTCAAATATTTTTGAGTAGGACAAATATAAAATCGTAACTTTAAGATATGAAGTGGATATACAGTTTGGTTCTTATCAGTTTTTCATGTCTGACAGCATCTGCACAGAGTCAAGAAGAAAATTTACTGTTAGGGCAACAGTATTTAGACCAAAACGAATATGAAAAAGCGGTAGATATATACAAAAGCCTTGCCAAAGAGTCTGATTTGTTTTTTGATATCTATGATAATTATAAAAAGGCACTCCACTACCTAAAAGATGAAAAATTAGAAAAAAGTCTAATAGAACAAGCCTATAAGCTTTCCAATCAAAATCCCCTATACCTTTTTGATTTAGCACAGTTTTATTTGGATGATGACAAAGAAAAACAAGCTGATAAGCAATTTAAACAAGCTATCTCATCTTTAAAACCCAATACCTTTCAGATACAAAACATAGCCAAAAATCTAATACAGAAACAACAGTATGAATGGGCAAAACAAGTGTTGCAAAAAGGGAAAAGTTTATTAAAAGGAAATGATTTTGACCTTGAGATAGCACACATTTTCGGCTTGCAAGGAAATTACGAAGCGATGGTGCAAGGTTTTCTTCAAGACATTATGGAGAATCCACAAGATCTCAACGACGTTATTTTTCTTTTAGACAAAGAAGTAGAAGATAAAGCCAACGCTGAAACTTTGGAAAACGAAATTTTCAAAGTGATAGGAAAAGACAAACAAGCATGGTCTGCAATAGACCTTTTAGTATGGCTCTATAAAAAACAGGGAGATTATGCATCTGCTTTTGACCAAGTCAGAGCTTTGGACATTCAAAGAGGCGAAGATGGAAGCCAAGTTTTAGAAATAGCAAGATTATGTAAAAGAGAAAAAGATTACAGGACAGCTACCAGAGCTTTTAAATACCTGATAGGTAAAGGTAGTGAATATCCATACTACATCGTTGCAAATTTAGAACTTATTAATGTACAGAAAGCGATAGTCTTTGACAAAAAGAAATATGACCAAGCCGACTTACTGGATTTAAAGAAAAGCTACCAACATTTTATCGCACAAAAATTTAACCAGTATAATACGGTATTGGCAAAAATAGAATTGGGAGAATTAGAAGCCAAATACTTATTTGAAGTAGATACTGCCATTGCCATTTTGAAAAATATAGTAGAAGACAGAGCGACACCCAAAGATTTATTAGTCAGAGCCAAACTTGATTTGGGTGATTATTATATCATGGACGGACAGCATTGGGAATCGACATTACTTTACACACAAATAGAAAAAGAATACAAAGGCACACCGACCGGAGAAGAGGCAAAGTTTAGAAATGCCAGATTGGCTTACTTCAAAGGTGATTTTGATTGGGCCCTGACAAGGTTAAAAGTTATCAAAGCAAACACTTTCGAACTTATTAGCAATGATGCCATTGAGCTTGCGAGCTTTATTTCTGATAATTACAATCAGGATTACCAAGAAGACAAAGCTGCAATGAAAGCTTTTTCAGAAATGGATTTGTTGTTTTTTCAGAATGACCTGAGTAGGGCTAATCAGATGGCAGATTCATTACTCATTTTATATACCGGTCACCCGTTAGAAGACGACTTCTATTTTATGAAGGCTAAAATTAGCCGGAAACTTCAAAACTATGACGACTTAGAAAAGTATTTGTTGTTAATTTACGAAAAGTTTCCTAAAAGTATTTTGGCCGACGATGCAGTTTTTCAGTTAGCGGAGTTATATGAAAATCAGTTGGAAGATAAGGAGAAAGCAAAGATTTTTTATGAGAAGATATTATTAGAATATACTGATAGTATTTTTACGATTGATGCCCGAAAACGTTATAGATTATTAAGAGGAGATTCTATTTAGTTTTTGTTCAAATAAAGAAGCTTATCTTTATATCGTGATTCTATACAATATCACCTTTTATGTTGATTTAGAGTATGTGAATGATTTCAAGGCGTATTTGAATGACCACCATATTTCTAATTTGCAACAAGATGACAGAGTAATAGATTACACGCTTTTTAAACTGCTCAATGTAGATGAAAGTGAAACGATGACCCTGAGCTTGCAATACAAGTTAAAAGATATGAATGCTTATAATCATCACCTCAGTACGACGGACTTTCAACTAAAAAATGAAGTAAGTAAAAAGTATGGTGATAAAGTATTATATTTTTGTAGTGTATTAGAAAAACTTTAAAATAAAGAGATTATGTTTTTTTGGTTGATTATTATCTTTTTTGGTGGACTGAGTTGGTATGTCAGTCACAAAATGCAAAGTCGGTTTAAGGAATATTCCAAAATTCCGATTCCATACTCAGGAGCTGAAATTGCAGCCATGATGTTGAGAGATAACGGTATTAATGATGTGCAAATTACATCGGTTTCGGGTGCATTGACTGACCATTATAATCCGATGGACAAAACCGTTAATTTGAGTGATTGGGTATATGCGCAAAGGACTGTTGCCGCGGCGGCTGTTGCATCCCACGAATGTGGTCACGCAGTACAACATGCGCATGCTTATGTGTGGTTAGGCTTTAGATCTAAAATGGTGCCTGCATTGACTATATCTTCCCGATTGATGCCTTTCTTGTTGATGGGAGGCATTGCAGTGATGGCATTTTCCGGCAGTCCGGTAATATTAGCCATCGGTGTGGCGATGTACACTTTGACGACACTGTTTACATTCGTCACTTTACCGGTAGAATTTGACGCCTCATCCAGAGCTTTAAAATGGTTAGATGGTGCAGGTATCCTCAATAGAGAGGCCCACGACAAAGCCAAAGATGCTTTAAAATGGGCCGCTTCGACTTATGTCGTTGCTGCTTTGGCTTCATTGGCACAACTCTTATACTATGTCAGTCTATTGAATAGAAGAGATTAAAACGAATTGATTAGTATTTCAATAAATCCATATCTCGTTTTACACGAATTATGATAAAAAAAATAAAAATCCTATCTTTACGGTAGGATTTTCCATTTTAAGGAATAGACAGCAAATAAAATCTCATTTCTAATTACAAATAATATTAAATAAAGACTTCTCTTTATGATTTATAACACCAGCCGGGAAGCGATTATCATACGTGAGTATGGTCGCAACATACAACGCTACGTCAATTTTACTAAAACTATTCAGGATAAAAAACAGCGACAAACTGCTGCTGAGAATATTATAGATATGATGTTGACACTCAATCCCCAACTCAAACAATCACAGGACTATCAAAAGAAACTTTGGACACATCTTTTTATCATGGCTGACTATAATTTGGACGTTGATTGTCCTTATGATGATATTTCTCATACGAAAGAAGTCCCCACTCCACCAGTCATACCCTATCCACAGGCAAAAATCCAAATGAAACACTATGGCAAAAACATAGAATCGCTGATTCAAAAAGCCATAGAAGCAGAAGATGAAGAACAGAAAAAGGAAATAGTGCAAATCATTGCTAACTTTATGAAAATGGCTTATTTGACATGGAGCAATGAGGAGGTGGACAATAAACTGATAAAGGCAGATATCAAGGCACTTTCTAAAGGTCAGTTAAAAATACACGATGATATAGAAATTGAAATTTCGGCCTCTGTAAGAAATGAAAACAATAATAATATGAAGAAGCGAAACGGTAAACGCAAACCGGGTAGAAACAACAAAAACAGACGTAATAACAGATAATCAGGCGATGGATGCTTTTGAAATAAAAGGTGGATGCAGGCTGAAAGGGAGCATAGAGGCACAAGGTGCAAAGAATGAGGCTTTGCAGATTATTGCTGCTACTTTGCTGACAGATGAAGATGTGAAAGTACAGAATGTACCGGACATTTTAGATGTCAATACCTTAATCAAAATGTTAGACTTTATGGGTGTTACGATCCAAAAGCTTACAACTGATACCTATATTTTTAATGCAGGTAACATTGATCCCGAACTGATTTTTTCAAAAGAATTCCAAGCAAAAGTGAGTAATTTGAGAGGATCCATATTGATTATCGGTCCCTTGCTTGCACGATTTGGAAAAGCACTGATTCCGACACCGGGTGGAGATAAAATCGGTCGTAGAAGATTAGATATTCATTTCAACGGATTCAAGGAATTGGGGGCTAAGTTCCATTATGACGATAAAAAACAAGAGTACTCTCTAATAGCTGATGGGGGATTAAAGGGAAAATTTGTTCATCTTGAAGAACCATCTGTAACGGGTACAGCTAATCTAATCATGGCTGCTGTCTTAGCGGAGGGGAGTACGATTATTTATAACGCCGCTTGTGAGCCGTATATTCAACAGTTGTGCAAAATGCTCAATCAGATGGGAGCAAAAATCGCCGGTATCAGCTCTAACAGACTGGAAATTGAAGGTGTAAAAAGCCTAAAAGGTACGACCCACACTTTATTGCCCGACATGATAGAAATAGGAAGTTTTATCGGTATGTCTGCAATGACCCAATCTGAAATCACCATCAAAAATTGTAGGATAGACCAACTCGGTTTATTACCCAATGCGTTTAGAAAACTCGGTATTCATTTAGAATATCATAACGATGATATTTATATTCCGTCACAAAAGCATTACGAGATAGAAACTTTTATAGACGGCTCCATTTTGACCATTTATGATGCACCTTGGCCGGGGTTGACTCCTGATATACTTTCTGTCTTATTGGTTACAGCTTGTCAGGCAAAAGGTAGTCTGCTCATTCATCAGAAAATGTTTGAAAGTAGATTGTTTTTTACGGACAAACTCATAGATATGGGGGCGAAAATTATTTTGTGTGACCCACATCGTGCAACAGTCATAGGTATCAACAGAGAATATGCACTCCGAGGTATAAAGATGTCTTCACCTGATATCCGTGCCGGAATTTCTCTTTTAATAGCAGCACTCTCTGCTAATGGTATTAGTATCATTTCTAATGCCCATCAGATAGATAGAGGTTATCAAAATATTGATCTGCGTCTCAAAGAATTGGGAGCGGAAATCAGACGACTTTAAGAAATAATTTGGAGCTTTGCGAAACGAAGCATAATCTTTTTGGCACCTACTCCTTCAAAAAATATTGTAGCTAATACATTGTCTCCGCCTCCTTCCACAAGGGTGACTTTACCTTGACCAAACTTTTCGTGTACGACCATATTTCCTACTTTCAAACCTTTCAAATCCGATGGAACGACTGCACTCGAATTTCTAATACTTTGAGCAATAGGTTTTTTGTTTTTCAGATTCATACTATTGAACTGATCTCCGCCACTATTACTATTTGTTGATGGAGACGGCTCTTTCTTTTTTTCGTAATAATTGTTCTGCATTCCATTGTAAGAAGTATTTCCACTTCTTTGTTGGCTTGGAGGCGTATTTGAAAACACACGGTTTCTCGGCATATTCAAATTGTCAAGACCGACCTCTTCGATAAATCTACTTGCTTCGTTATATTGTATTGAGCCAAAACGAACACGGGTATTTGCATAAGAGAGATACAATCTGTCTTGCGCTCTCGTAATGGCTACATAAAACAGTCTTCTTTCTTCTTCTAATTCTTCTCTTGTATTGAGTGAAAGCATGGACGGAAAAAGATTTTCTTCCAGACCTACCACAAAAACAGATGGAAATTCCAAACCTTTTGAAGCGTGGACAGTCATCAATTTTACTTTATTGGGATTTTCATCTTCTTTATCCGAATCTGTCAAGAGAGAAATTTGTTGTAAATAAGCGGCCAAATCGTTTTCAGGACTTACCTCATCTTCTTCCGGTTCTTCTTTTTCCTCTAAAGTGTAAGATTTGATACCACTCAAAAGCTCTTGCACGTTTTCATATCTTCCAATACCTTCAGAAGTTTTGTCCAAAAATAAACTTTCCAACATTCCGGTTTGTCTGCCTATCATTTCGGCGATTTCATAAGCATTTTTTGTATGGAGCTGAGCTTGTAAACTCTGTACCATCATGCTAAAATTAAAAAGCAAACGATAAGCCCCTTTTGTGATTTCTTGAATCAGTTCAGGCTTTTTAATCATTTCCCAAAGAGAGACATTTTTCTCGGAAGCCGTGGCAATAATTTTATTGATGGTCGTCTGACCGACACCTTTGGTCAGTCCCAATACACGTTTCATGGCCTCCTCATCATTCTCATTGACAAGTACTCTAAGGTAGGCTACAAAATCTTTAATTTCTTTTCTTTGATAAAAAGACAAACCGCCATAGATTCTGTACGGTAGATTGAGTCTTCTGAGTTGCTCTTCAAAAGCTCTTGATTGTGAGTTAGTTCTATATAAAATTGCAAAATCCTGATTTTGAATATGGTAGGTAATCTTTTGTTCAAAAATGGATTCGGCTATCATCCTTGCTTCCTCGTTTTCACTGCCTGCCCTAAAAACTTTGATCTTTTCACCTTCTTTTTTATCTGTCCAAATCTCTTTTTTAATCTGCCCTTTATTATTGGATATCAATTCATTGGCAGCGTGTACGATATAAGGAGTGGAACGGTAATTTTGCTCTAATTTAAAAATTTTTAAATCGGGATAGTTTTTCTCAAAGTTTAAAATATTTGAAATTGTTGCACCTCTAAATGCATAAATACTTTGTGCGTCATCACCTACTACACAGATGTTTTCATGTATGGCAGCTAACTTTTTTACGATAGAATATTGTGCAAAATTGGTATCTTGAAACTCGTCTATCATCAAGTGCGAAAAACGGTTTTGGTATTTATATAATACCTCCGGAAAATTGTCTAAAAGCTCATACGTTTTCACCAACAAATCATCAAAATCCATTGCTCCTGCCAAAAACAATCTCTGCTGATACTTTTCATACAATTTTCCCATATACGGACGACCGGCTTGTTCATCTTCGGACATCAAATCCGGATCTGCCAAGTAATCCTGCGGACTAATCAAACTATTTTTTGCGGATGAAATTCTATACGAAACATTAGATGGTTTGTACAGTTTATCATTGAGTCCCAATTCTTTGATGATACTTTTAAGAAGACTTTTTGCATCATCGGTATCATAGATTGCAAAATTGGTAGGATATCCGATTTTCGCAGCTTCCATTCTCAAAATCCTTGCAAAAACGGAGTGGAAAGTTCCCATATATAGGTTTCTCGCTTCACTCCCGCCCAATAATGTTTGTATTCTCTCACGCATTTCTTTTGCGGCTTTATTGGTAAAAGTCAATGCAAGAATTCGGAAAGGATCTATCCCTTGTTGTATCAGATAGGCAATCCTATAAGTGAGAACTCGTGTTTTACCTGAGCCGGGACCGGCGATTATCATTACCGGACCGTCAATACTACTGACTGCTTGGGCTTGAACATTATTGAGTTCTTTGAGAATATCCATGTGGTAAAGATAAGGAGCTTTATCGCTATGCCGAAATGAATCTTTGGGAATAGTTTTACACATTGATGTATAGAATAAGATTTTATAAGTAATACATCATGGAATGAAATTGTAAATATTTTTGTATTTTGTAAAAAACTTCATTAAAAGATGGTACAGTTTATTTCGGATGTCATATCAAAATTCGGGGGCAGACCCGGAGGTTCCCAACAAGAAGAAGATGCACAAAAATATACCGCTCAGGTCATGGAGCAGTATTGTGACAACGTGAAAAAAGAAGCTTTTAAAAGTCCACTCTCTTCTCATTTTGAATCGCTGAAGATTTTTAGCTTGATTTATTGGTTTACACTTTGGTTTATGACGACCAATTATCAACAGAGAATATTACTGAGTACCTTGATTTCGGGAGTAGGAGCTATCTTTTTTATCTGGCACTTTTTAACTTATAGACATGTTTTGGATTTCCTTTTTCCAAAAGAAACTTCTTGGAATGTAGAAGGTAAAATAGAACCTAAAGGAGAAGTCAAATCTACAATTATCATTGCCGGACACATAGACAGTGTGTATGAATTTCAATGGTGGTATCACTTCAAAACCTTTGGAGTTGCATTGAATGTCATAGCAGGTTTCGGGTATGTACTTTTACCGGTCTATCTCGGTATTTTATGGCTACTGACTTATTTTATGCCACCGGAAGGTGCGGTGATGTGGCCTTATTATGTTTTTGTGGCTATTTCACCGGCTGCTCTTTCTATGTTTTTCAAGCATGGTGAAGATCCGGTAGATGGTGCAATTGATAACCTGACCGGTGTTGCAACCGCAGTAGAAATGGCAAAAGTTTTTTCAAAAGAGAAGTTAGAGCATACAAGAATAAAAGTTGTCAGTTTTGGTAGTGAAGAACCTGCTTTGAGAGGTTCGGAAGCTTATGTGAAAATGCATAAAGAGGAACTCTTACAAGAAAATGCCGTTTTGATCAATATTGATACTATTAAAGAAAAAGAAAATCTGACTATTGTATCTTCAGAGACCAATACCTTGGTCAAATATCCGCAAGATTTAGTCAATAAAATGGAAAGTGCCTTTCAAGAAGCGAATGTGGGATATAAAAAGTTGCCTTTGCCTATCGGAGCATCGGATGGAACCTCTTTTGCATTAGCCGGTCTGCCGGCACTTTGTATCATCGGGATGGACTCCAAAAAATATGATCCAAGTTATCATACGAGATTGGATAATTTGGAACATCTCAACCCTGATGGTTTGGAAGCTTTAAAGCTTGCTTTGATACAATTTGTTGAAAATTGGGATAAAAATCAGTAAGTATGAAGTTTGAAGAGTATGTACAGTATGATGCCATAGGTCTGGCAGAGCTGATTAAGAATAAAGAAGTGACGGCTTTGGAAGTGCTTGAAGTTGCTATCGAACGTACAGAACAAATCAATCCGAAATTAAATGCCGTTGTCCTTACTTTTTATGATAAAGCAAGAAAAAGAGCACAGGAAAAATTGCCCGATCATATCTTGGCAGGTGTGCCTTTTATGTTGAAAGACTTGGAGTTTTATCTCGCAGGTGAACCTATGACACATGGCTCTAATGCACTAAAGAAATTTGTTCCAAAAGAAGATAGCTTCATGGTGGCTAAAATGAAAGAAATAGGACTGAATATCTTTGGCAAAACGAATACCCCTGAATTTGGAATTACACCTTATACAGAGCCCAAAGCCAATGGAGTTACTAAAAATCCGTGGAACTTGGAACATAGTGCAGGCGGTAGTAGTGGTGGATCAGCTTCCGCTGTCGCAGCCTGTATTTTACCGATTGCAGCGGCCGGTGACGGCGGTGGCTCCATCAGAATCCCTTCTTCAGCTTGTGGACTTTTTGGTCTGAAACCAAGTAGAGGACGATTGACTTTAGGTCCATATAGCGGAGAGGCATGGAGTGGATTGGTTTCTTCATTTGCACTTTCGCGCACAGTGAGAGACAGTGCAGCATTGTTAGATAGTTTATTAGGCTCAAGTCCAGGAGATCCAATCATTTTTCAAAAACCGGAAAATACCTTTCTATCAGAGGTCGGAAATACTCCTAAAAAATTAAAAATTGCATTTAGCACCCAACATCCTTTCGGAGAAAAAGTAGATGTGGAGTGTATCAATGCCATCAATCATACTATCAAAATATTGACAGATTTGGGACATGAGATTGAGGAGATACCTTTACCTTATGAAGAAGCTACTCTGACCAAAGTTTTCTTTATGATGATGGCAGATGTAGCGGCGGATTTGGATATTTTGGGAGAAATGCGTGGCAAAATGATTCAAAAAGATGAGGTAGAATTGACCACTTGGTTGTTAAATGTTTTGGGAAGGAGTTTTTCGGCAAGAGATTTTGCCTATTCAAGGAAACAGTGGAATGTGATTTCCAGAAGATTTGGTAAAATACACGAAACTTACGATTTGTGGCTTTGCCCTACACTTTCCAGACCACCCATCAAAAACGGTGAACTACAAGTCAGTAGAGTAGAAGAACTTGCGCTCAAATCGGCTATTGGATTGGGTGTTTTACCAACTTTAAAAAATAGCAGTATCGTAGATACAATTGCAAAAAGAACTTTGGGATATATCCCTTATACGCCGATTGCCAATATGACCGGACAGCCATCTATGAATGTTCCACTTTATTGGTCAAAAAGCAATTTGCCAATAGGTGTTATGTTGACTGCTAAAATGGGTGATGAAGCAACCCTGTTCCGTATCGCGGGACAATTAGAGGAAGCGCAACCGTGGAAGAATAGAAGACCTAATATTTAATAAGATGAAAAAGCTCCTTCAATTTATTTTCGCAATCATAGTATTGTATGTGATTGTCATCTTTACTTTGCCACAAATAATAGATACTGCCATTAACAGGGTAGCGCAAAAAGCACCTTATACGGTTTCTAAAGAGACGCAAGATTTGTATAATTCATTAGATTTTATTGCTGATTTACATTGTGATGCATTGCTTTGGAAACGTAATCTCAATAAAGAAAATGGAAGAGGACAGGTAGATATACCGAGATTGATAGAGGCGCGGGTTGCATTGCAAGCTTTTACGATAGTATCAAAAGTACCTTGGGGTATCAATTTTAAAAGTAATTCTACGGATTCGGATTTATTGAAGTTACAATCTTTTGTTTCCGGAAGGAAACCCAAAACTTGGTGGAGTCCTAAAAATAGAGCTTTAGCACAATGTGATGAACTGAAAGCTTTTGCAAAAAAGTCAGATGGAAGATTTAGAGTGATATACAATGCTGATGATTTTAAGAAATATCTTTCTGACAGGAAAAGTAATACTGCTATTACTGCCGGCTTTTTAGGAGCAGAAGGATTGTATCCTTTGATGGGTGATATCAATAACTTGGATGTTTTGTACGATGCCGGTATTAGAATGATGTCGGCAGTACATTTTCAAGACAATGAATTAGGAAGTTCTGCACACGGGGAGAGTTTGGGTGGTTTGACGGATTTTGGTAAAGAAGTTGTTAAGGTCATTGAGCAAAAAAATATCATTTTAGATGTGGCACATTGTTCACCGAATTTGATTGACGATGTCACTGCTATTTATCACAAACCTTTTATCAGTTCACATACAGGTGTAAAAGGAACTTGTCCTTCACAAAGGAATCTTTCCGACAAACATCTGAAAGCAATCGCTAATAGTGGAGGATTGATAGGGATTGCCATTTTTGAAGAAGCTGTTTGTGGACTTAGTGCTGAGGCGACTGCACAAGCGATGAAATATACAGCCGATCTTGTAGGTGTGGAACATATTGCTTTGGGTACAGATAACGATGGTGCAGTGAAGACACCTTATGATATCCGTGGTCTCAATTTATTGGTGGAAGCTTTACTTAAAGTGGGTTTTTCACATGAGGATATCCGTTTGATAATGGGAGAAAATGTGAAGCGATTTTTATTGGAGAAATGGTAATGTACCAATGTATTAATGTATTAATGTATTAATGTGATGATATACGGAAGTATTGATGTAGAAATTAGATATCCGATAGATTCATTTAATTAATTCTATCAATTTATCTATATCGTTTTCATCGTTGTAGTAGTGAAGACCTACCCTGATACCACCGCCACGCCAAGAACAAATCAAGTGGTTCGCAATGAGTTTGTCAAAAGTTGTTTCATTGAGATGGAGATTATAAATTGAAGAATAATTTTTTCTAAACATAATTGTTTCATCTATGATACCTAAGGCAGAAAATATCTCTTTTGCCACGATAGAAATATGTTTGACTTGTTCGTATATTCTATTTTCGCCGAGTGTCTGCATAAACAACAGTGAAGCCTTGATACTTCCTAAAGTCAAAGTGTCTTGATGTCCCGGTTCAAAACGTTTCATATAACTCTCCTCTCCCGGTTTATCGGCAAAGTTTTCAGATGAGTTAAATCCAATAGTCTTAGGTAAAATCCTATCTCTAACACTTTCTTTTATCATCAAAAAACCACAACCAAAAGCAGAAGTCAGCCATTTATATGCACTGGTAGCCATCACATCTATCGGACTTTCTTTAAAACTAAATTGTTCAGTACCCAAATATTGTGTGCCATCAGCTATCAGTAGAAGATAGGGAAAGTCATTTTTAAGCTCTTTCAAGAACTCTTTGTCCAACTTCATTCCCGACAGCCATTGTACATTGCTAAAAATAAAAATATCCATTTTCTCACGTTCGATAGCAGTCCTTATATTCTGTTCTAAGTCCTGATTGACCTCTATATAATGTATCTCAAAATCTCTTGACTCTACCGGCCAATTGACAGATGGATAATCTTCCTTTAGCAATAAAATCTTTTGCTTTTTGACCAATCCTTCCAATATCATATTGATAGAATATGAAAAGTTTGGTACTAAAGCAATGTCTTTGGTTTGTACATCAAAAAACTGTGCAATAGTTTCTTTTACAGACTGAAGAAAATCTTTGGCGCCGTTCATAAAATCATTGGGATTATCTACAAAAGCTTCATCTCTATTGTGTCGCCATTGTAAAACCGGCTGAGGTAATAATCCGCTTGCAGGTGTATTGAGATAGTTGTATTTTATTATCTGAGGAAAGTACACTTTGAGTTCTTCTTTCGTTAGTTCATTTTGCATACCTAAAGATAAGGATGAATATTAAAAAGTGGTGTATTGAAGTGTAATTTACCGATGTACCAATAAATGTGATAATTAGCTAATTTGGAAATGTGAAAATATACCGATGTAACAATGTACCAATGTATCGGTGTATCCGTCTATCAAAAGAGAGAAAGATTATCAAATTATAAAACAAATAGACAACTTGTTCGTCCGTGGATATAGGAAGACGAGGATAAAAATTTTGAACGATATGATATATGAATATAAAGACACTTTCACATTAAATACCTAACTTGGCACTCTGTTTTATGGCAAGAAAAATAAGAAATAGGTCTGTCGTGATAGACGGTTTGAAGATAGAAAAGATGGCTTCTAAAGGGAGAGGTATCGGCTATGCGGATGACAAAATTGTCTTTGTGGACTATGGTGTACCGGGGGATGTTTTGAAAGTGAAAACGACAGTCAAAAAAAAGGATTATGTGATAGCAACTATCGAGGAAGTAGAGCAAGGTGCAGAATATCGGCAAAACCCTGTCTGTGAGCATTTCGGAATATGTGGAGGTTGTCGATGGCAACATGTACCTTATGCAGTACAATTAGAATTTAAACAGCAATTGGTGGAAGATGCTTTCAGACATATCGGTCACTTGAAATATCCGGCATTAAATCCTATCCTTGGTGCACCGGAAGAATATCATTACAGAAATAAAACGGAATATACTTTTACGGATAAAGCTTGGTTGACACCGGAAGAAATAGAAAGTGGTCGAGAGATAGACAGACGAGCTTTGGGATTTCATGTGCCGGGACGTTTTGATGGTGTGATGCAAATACATCATTGTCATTTGCAAGATAGTTTGGGAGACGAAATCAGAAATAGTATTTATCAATATGCATTAGATAAGAATCTGAGTTTTTATAATATGAAAACCCATGAAGGTTTTCTACGAAACCTGATTTTACGCAACAATATTAAAAATGAATGGATGTTGACACTTTCTGTAGGAATAGATGATACAGGGTCAGTTGCAGCTCTTTTTGACCATTTGCAAACTTTATTTCCACAAATCATATCGTATAAATATGTGTTTAATCCGAAACAAAACGACACACTTTATGATTTAGAGGTCGTTAATTACAGTGGCAACGCTTATCTAACAGAAAGTTTTGAAGATATTCAATATAAAATCAGTCCAAAATCGTTTTTCCAGACAAATACTCGACAAGCAAAAAATCTTTATGATGTCGTCAAACGAATGGCGACGATACATCCCGAACACTTGGTATATGATTTATATACCGGCACGGGTACTATCGCTCTTTATGTGGCAAAATCTGCAAAAAAGGTCATTGGTATTGAGACCGTTGATGAGGCGATAAAAGATGCGAAATTTAATGCTCGACTCAATGAAATTGAAAACGTGGAATTTATTTCTGCATCTGTAGAAAGGATATTGGATGAAGATTTTATAAAATCACATGGCAAACCGAATGTCGTCATTACCGATCCGCCACGGGTAGGCATGCACAAAGATGTTTTAGATATTTTACTCAAGGCGAGTCCGCAACAAATCGTTTACGTATCTTGTAATCCCGATACTCAGGCAAGAGATTTAAGTATTTTATGCGAGAAGTACGATGTGGTGGAAATACAACCTGTGGATATGTTTCCACAGACTTATCATATCGAAAATGTGGTCAACTTGATAAGACGATAAGTCCTACCGCATTTGTTAATTATTGGAAGGTTTTTGCTCGTCATTTTCCCTATCATCATTTTCTCTCTCGTCATTTTCCCATTCATGGACAATAAATTTATCACGATTCTTGTACCAAAAGAATGCCAAACCAAAAGTGATAATACCCGGAAACGCCAATAAGTACAAGATTCCTCCATTCAGACTCTTTGCATAATCCGAACGCTCGGCAGTCAACCTACACATTGGACACTGTGCAAAAGTAATCAGAGGTAATACCATCAAAATGGCGAGAGTTGTCAGTTTTTGAAAGAATGCTTTCATAATTTTCCTTTTAGTTTAAAATCTGCCTTTGGAGCATGTACAAATATAGGTTTTTTTCAAAGATATGCAAGTTGTCATAAGGTTTAAAAACCTGAATTTGACAGTGCGTTTAGTGTTTTTTATCTATTCGCCGTAATATTCGCAATAGATATTTTCTGTCTCCCAAAGTTTGATGCAATGCAATTCACATTCAGTGATATGTGGTGCGAGTTGCTCCCATATAATTTTCACCATGTTTTCAGTAGTAGGATGTAAACCTTTAGGAATAAAGTCCACGTCCAAATTGAGATTGGTGTGGTCTAATCTGTTGACAATTACTTCTTTGGTGATTTTACTCAGTTTTTTGACATCCATGATAAAACCTGTGTCGGGATGTGGATTCCCTTTTACCGTCACAAACAAAGTGTAATTGTGACCATGCCAGTTTTTATTAGCACATTTACCGAAGAACTCTTTATTTTTCTCTTCAGACCAATGTTCGTTATAGAGTCTGTGAGCAGCGTTAAATGTTTCTCTACGAGTCAGATAGACCATTTCTTATTTGTTTGAATATGACAAATTTAACCTAAAAAGGACGAACTTGTCTTAAATCAACTGTTATTTTATTCTTATTTGTTGAAAGCTTGAAAGTAAAAAAAGCTTCGAGATGGAATTACTCCTTTTTGTTTATATTGGTATCCTTGATAATAAAAGGCGGCCGACCTTTGACATTGTCTAATACTCTGCCGAGATACTCTCCCAAAATTCCAATACAAATCAATTGTACCCCGCCCAAAAAGAGCATGACTATCATCATTGATGACCAACCTTGTACATAATTATTGGTGAAAAGCCGGACATAAAAAGTCCACAAAAACAAACCGGTAGCCACTGTCGCTGTAAAAAAGCCTAACCAAGTGGCAATTTTTAAAGGAATATTGGAAAATGCACTGATACCGTCAAAAGCAAACTTAAACATCTTAGCATAAGGATATTTGGTTTCCCCTTTGAATCGAGGAAGCCGGTTGTATTCTACAAAAGTCTGTTGGAATCCCGTCCAAGCGATTTGTCCCCGTAAAAATTTATTCCTTTCGGGCATGGTGCAGACTATCTGATTGACTCTTTTTGAAATCAATCTAAAATCTCCGGTATTTAAAGGTATCGGTGTATCTGAAAGTTTATTGATAAACAAATAAAAAAACTTGGCCGTCAAAAGTTTATGCCAAGATTCACCTTTCCTGTCTAATCTTTTTGCATAGACTACATCAAATCCCAACCGGAATTTATCATACATCCCAGCAATCACTTCAGGAGGATCTTGTAAATCTGTATCTATGATGACGATAGCTTCACCCTTACAATTTTCCAATCCTGCAAAAACTGCATTCTGATGACCAAAATTTCTACTAAAATCTATGAATTTTACCTTTTCATCCTGAGCTGCCAAACTTTTGATGATTTGAATGCTACTATCCGTACTTCCATCATTGATAAAAATGATTTCAAAATCATCAATTGTCAATGGTTGTAATACATCACAAAGTTTGTCATAGAGAACTCGGATGTTCTCTTCTTCATTAAAAACAGGTGCGACTATGCTCACTTTAGCCATTACCCAAAATTATACAAACTAATGCTAATAATTACTGTCTAATAGTAAATGTTTTCCTACAAGAAGATATATATACTTCATATCTTGGATAAAAGTTATCTTTATCCTTACAATTAAAAGGAGTCAAATTGGAAGAATCGAAAAATTTGGAGTGGAATGTTGCGAAAATTATTCACGACAGTTGGGATATATTGATCAACGATTTTCTTTCATATACAGCACAAGGGAAAGAAAAATTTGAGCAACGAAAGTTTAAAGAACTTTTCGGATTAGCCGTCAATCGATTTAAGCTTTATAGTATTATGACCCAAAAAGCTTGTCAAGAGATAGAGGTCATCTTGGGTGATCAACTTCACGATACGCGGATATGGGAAAAAATCAAGCATTATTATTTTCATTTGATACAGAACCGCTATGACAAGCCCAATACAGAAACCTTTTACAATTCGGTTTCAAGAAAAATCTTTAATCAGATACGCATAGGTTTCAGCCAGCAATTTGAATTTTTTGAGAATGAGGATTACCACGTTGTAGAATTTACCGATCCCAAAGTTTTTAGGGAAATACCGGTCTCCCGATTGAATGAAAATGTACTCAAAGACTTATTACTTTCTCTTGATTTTAATATCGAATGGGAAAATATAGATAGAGACTGTGAAGAGATTATGAATAAGCTCGCACCAATAATCGTTTTTCAAAAAAACAACCTCTTTTTGGATAGTATTGAAGTAGTCAATACGATTTTTTACAGAAACAGAGGTGCTTTTGTTTTGGGAAAGTTGAGATACAGAAGGTGGACGATGCCGTTTGCCATTGCCTTATTAAACGAGAGCAAAGGCTTATTTGTGGATGCCTTTATTCATACCGAATCGGATATCAGTATTTTATTTAGTTTTACACGTTCTTCATTTTTGGCCAATACGAGAAAACCCGTAGAGCTGATTGATTATCTGAAAACGATGTTGCCTTACAAGCCGATGGCCGAATTGTATGATGCGATAGGTTATTTCAGAAATGGTAAAACCCGTTTGTATCAAGATTTGATGAATTATATCAGAAATTTTAAAGACGAATTTATCATTGCCCCCGGTATAAAAGGAATGGTAATGTGTGTGTTTACCCTAAAAAACTACCCTTTTGTTTTTAAGATTATCAAGGATAAATTTGACAATCCCAAAAATGTCACGAGAGAAAAAGTGATACAACAGTATAGAAGTGTAGAATTAAATGATAGAGTGGGTCGTATGATTTACGCACAGCAATTTGAATATCTGCGATTTGAGAAACACTTGTTCTCCGAGGAGCTTCTGAAAGAATTTGAAGAAGTGGCTACCCATTCTGTGGAAATTACAGAAAAGCATGTGACGATATTACACTGTTATATTGAAAGAAAATTAGTGCCACTCAATCTTTACCTGCATGAAGCCAGTACCGTAGAAACCTGCAAAGCGATGATAGACTACGGAAACTGTATCAAAGAACTTGCAAAAAGCAATATTTTTCCGGGTGATATGTTGATGAAAAACTTTGGTGTGACACGTCATGGTCGTGTGATTTTTTATGATTATGATGAGATCATGCCTTTGACAGAATGTAAATTTAGACGCTTGCCGGAAGCTTCGGATGTTGACGAAATGTATGGACACACGCCTACTGTTTCAGCAGGTATCAATGATATTTTTCCCGAAGAATTTAAAAACTTTATGATACCCGGCGGTGCAATAGGTGATTTGTTTTTACAGGAACATGCAGATTTGTTTACACCCAAATTTTGGAGAAGAATACAAAGGGAAAACCAGAAAGGAAATTACATGAAATTTTACGCCTATCCTTCCAATTATAGGTTTACAACTCATAAATCAGATTCGGATGCGGATTGATGAGGTGCTGGAGACCAAGACACAAACATTAGTGATTAACAAGACAATCTCTGACGACTAAATAATTTCCTAATTCTCTAATTCAAAAACCGAAAATGCCAAATCAATGCTTGCATACAAATTGTTGGATTAATAAAAGGACTATGTCAGAAAGCTTTTATAATTTTAGAGAAAATTTTTAAAATGAATTTGAAGTTAAAAGCTGTTTTATGGTTTTTGAACAATATCCAATCTTTTGGAAAAGTTGATTTAAGTAAGATAAATCAAAAAAGAAAAGCCAATATACAGGCAAGTCAACTTGGTAGAACTCTATTTGACAAAAAAGAAAGTGTCAGCTACATCAAAAACACCACTTTTGATGATTTGAAAGTCAGAATTTACAAAAACAGTCAACGTTCCAATCAGAGGGTGATAGTTTATTTTCACGGAGGCGGATTTGTGTTTTACAATATTGAATCTCACGATTATGTCACACGTAGATTGTGCAAAATGAATGACTGTACTGTCATCTCAGTCGAATACAGAATGGCACCGGAATATACTTTCCCTACCGCTCACAACGATGCATACAGAATGGTGGAATACGTGTATCATCATGCAGAAGAATTGGGAATTAACAAGGATGATATCTTTGTGAGTGGAGATAGTGCCGGTGGTACGCTTTCAGCTAATGCTGCCCATCATTTTAAAAATAACAAAGACATCAAGCTCAAAGGACAAATTTTGATTTATCCGTGGGTGGACGGTCGAGTCAATTCCAAGTCCATTGGCGAATTAGCCAAAGGTTATATGCTGACCAAAGAAGGTATTCTATGGTTTCAAAAAACCTATGTCCCCAATGAAGAAGATAGATTGTCACCGGATGCGTCGCCCACTATGTATAAGGACTTTTCAAATTTAGCCCCGGCCTTTATCGCCACAGCAGGATTAGACCCATTGAGAGACGAAGGAAGAGTCTATTCAGAAAAAATGATTGCAGCAGGAAATCAGGTCGTTTATAAAAACTACAAAGATTTGGTACACGGATTTGCAAATATTCCCGAAATCGGTTCTAACGGCTTAGATTTATTCAAAGATATACATGAGTTCATGCAGAGTATATAATCGGTTTATTCGTAAAAAATAATCCCAACAAAAGCTTTGTCGCCATTGAGAAGCAAGGCGTTTTTGGCGGCATTGGACAAGCGCATAGTGACATTGGCATTGTCAGCAGTCTCAGGTAACTTCCCGAGAATTTTTACGAAAGTGACTCTTTTATTAACAAGGTTTGTCACTTTTACCACCGAACCGACGGAAGCGGTTTTGTGCAATCCATAAAAGCTGTTGTTGTCGTTAGTAGTAGAAATCCATGAAATAGTCGCATTGGTAGAATGGGCGGTTTTACCACTTCTCATGTCTTCGATAAACTTATCTTCCAATTGTTTTTGAGGCCCGGCAGCCTTGGTATTTTTAATGGGTTCTGTTACAACGGTCGGTATTGATGTGACCGGCTTGGCAACTTCTTCTTTTTTGACTTCTTCTTTTCTCCTTTTGTTAATCCTACAGAAGGCAATGATGGTGCCGTGCTTACAACAGTAGAGTTTGTCAAAGTCTCTCCTATCGTTTTGTTTTTTGATGAGTAAAACAGAGCCTGTTTTTATATCATTATTGTCCAAGTGATTCCAAGCCTTAATTTCATCTACGCTGACATTGTACAGCTTGGAGATTGCGTATAAAGTTTCCTTTTCTTTCACAACGTGTTCTATCATTGGAAAGGTGGTGTTTTCTATTTTCTTGGTAGTTGTACTATTAGTCGTTGTACTTGTAATCGGTGTTGAAGACTTAGCATCAAAAGGATTAGAATTTTCAATAGCCTTAGGTTTTGGAGTAGGTGGATTTTGAAGTTCTACAGATATACTTTTTTGTGAGGGATTGTTCACTTTTGGTATTTGTATGACATCACCGATATGAATAATATTATCTTCTATTTGTGAATTGGCTTTTAAAAGTTCGGAAATATGAATCCCATATTGACGAGCAATACTGTATAAGGTTTCACCTTGTTCTACTATATGTGTCGTGTTTTGGGCTAAAGAAATATGGCTTGTAAAAAGTATTAAGGATATGAGAAATGTTCCAAGTATTGTTTTATAATTCATCTTTCTTAATTTTATATTCAAATTAGCAATGCAAAATAGTTATAGTTGCTTTTCTTATCATATTATTTTTTCAACAAATGCGGCATAAAAACCTTTTACTCATGTCAAAAATTTATACAAATATCTTGTTTTTAGTCGTTCTGCTATATGGATTCCAAATCCATGCACAAGATTCCATCAATAAAAATGCCATAAAAATTTTCTATATCAAACTTAATGAAGAAATACAACCGGCGGCAGGCAGATTGATTAAAAATGCTTTTAACAAGGCAGTAGAAAAAAATGCAGATTTCATTTTGTTAGAAATAAATACCTATGGCGGTCGTTTGGACATAGCAGATTCCATCCGGTCAAAGGTTTTATATTCAAAAATACCTACGATAGCTTTTATCAATAATAATGCCGCATCAGCAGGAGCATTGATTTCTTTGGCTTGTGACAGTATTTATATGGCACCGGGAGCCTCCATAGGAGCTGCAACGGTCGTCAGTGGTGCTACCGGTGAACAAATGCCGGACAAGTATCAATCGTATATGCGCGGAATGATACGCTCTACAGCTGAAACCAAAGGCCGTAGCCCCGATATTGCCGAAGCAATGGTAGATGAAAGAAAAGTAGTGGAAGGTATTAGTGATTCGGGAAAAGTGTTAACACTGACCTCCAAAGAAGCAGTCAAATATAATATGGCAAATGGCATTGCCGAAAATATTGAAGAAGTGATGAAAAATGTAGGTGTAAATAATTATGTCATCGAAGATTACAAAATCACTTCTGCGGATAAAATCATTAACTTTTTACTGAATCCACTTGTCAATAGTTTGCTCATCATTTTAATTATTGGTGGTATCTATTTTGAACTGAAAACTCCCGGAATTGGTCTGCCGATTTTGGTTTCGTTGATTGCGACACTATTATACTTTGCGCCACTGATCATCGACGGAACAGCCGGACTGTGGGAAGTCTTGATATTTTTAGTCGGAATGGGTCTTTTGCTTTTGGAAATTTTTGTCATTCCGGGTTTTGGTGTGACAGGCATAGCCGGTATTATCTGTATCATAGCCGGATTGACATTGGGTTTGGTACACGTGGACGGTTTTCACTTTAATGTGGTGACAGGAGATCTTTTGGCACGTGCATTCTTTAGAGTGACACTTATCATTTTTGCCATGTTTGGCTTGATTTTCTTCTTTGGAGAATCTCTTTTAACTCTGCCAGGATTTAACAAATTGGTTTTGACTTCCGACCAAGAAGCCGAAAAAGGTTATTCTGTGAAAAGATTAGATTTATACAATTTGATTGGAAAAGAAGCTATCGTTTTAAATCAGCTCCGCCCGACCGGAAAGGTGACGATAGACGACAAGATATATGAAGCTACCAGTGACGCCGGTTTGGTAGAAATTGGCACAAGAGTCCGAGTCATCGGAGTGGATTCTTATTCATTGAGAGTAACAAATAGGATATGAAAATTTTAGGAATTATCCCGGCAAGATATGCGTCCACCCGATTTCAGGGTAAACCTTTGACGTTAATAGACGGAAAACCGATGATACAGCATGTATATGAAAGATGTCTGCAAGCCCAACGGTTGAGTCAGGTACTTGTGGCAACTGATGATGAAAGGATAGCAGATGCTGTAAAAGGTTTTGGTGGCAAATATATCTTGACAAAATCTGCTCACCAATCGGGAACAGATCGTTGTGCAGAAGCCTGTCAAGATTTTCAAGTGGATGCAGTTATTAATATTCAGGGAGACGAACCCAAAATCAATCACGAGCAGATAGATCAAGTGGCAGACATGTTGATCAAAGGTGCTGAAATTGCCACTTTGGCAAAAGAAATAGATGCAACAACTGCTCAGAGCCCTAATATTGTCAAAGTTGTGAAAGATAAAAGAAATATGGCTTTGTACTTTTCTCGGTCTTTAATTCCGTACCGGTCGGACGTTTATTTCAAACATATCGGTATTTACGGTTATCAAAAAGCAATCCTGCAAAAACTGACTTTATTGCCTGTCTCTTTTTTGGAAGTCAAAGAACGTTTGGAACAATTAAGATGGTTAGAAAACGCTTATGAAATACATGTAGGCTTGACGATGTATGAAAGTGTATCTATTGACACACCTGACGATTTACTGAAATTGTAGCAGTGGTTATGAAGTTAAGATGTTTTCTTGTTAAACATTTTATTAATTCTTGTTGCTGTATTTTCCTTGTGTAACAAAAGTTACATAACAATCTTTACATTTATTATCTAGTAAGTTTTATATGGAAAGTATTTATCAGACGTGGCCTTGGTATGTATCTGGTCCGTTAATATCCTTGGTGATGTTTTTACTCTTGTTTATGGGTAAGCAGTTTGGTGTTTCTTCTAATCTCAAGACGATGTGTGCGATAGGTGGTGCAGGTAAATTTGCTGATTATTTTAAGATAGATTGGAAGGCTGAACGCTGGAATTTACTTTTTGTCTTTGGTGGTATGATAGGCGGATTTATTGCCACTCATTTTTTATCTGCCGACAAAGTAGTCATCAATGAAAAAATAGCGCAAGAGCTTGCAGATGATTATCATATAGAAAGTGCCGGACAAGCTTTCTTGCCGACAGAGATTTTTTCTAACTCTGTACTTTCCGATCCTTATCATATTGCCATACTTTTAGTAGCCGGAATTTTGATTGGATTTGGTACTCGATATGCCGGTGGTTGTACTTCCGGACACTCTATATCCGGTCTGAGTAATTTACAGCTTCCATCTTTGATAGCCACGATTGGTTTTTTCATTGGTGGACTGATGATGATTCACTTTTTATTCCCAATTATATTTTAAGTCATGAGGTCATTAGCATACGTAGTCATAGGTATATTTTTCGGAATTGTGATGATGAAGTCTGAAGCGGCATCTTGGTTTAGGATATATGAGATGTTTAAGTTTGGTTCTTTTCACATGTATGGTATCATCGGTTCAGCTGTGGTACTCGGTGTGATGGGTATTCAAATCATCAAGCGCAAGGGAATCAAAGCTTTTGGGCATGTCGAAATGGAATTGCAACCCAAAATCAAAAGTGTACCACGATATCTTTTCGGTGGAATCATATTTGGATTAGGTTGGGCTTTAGCCGGTGCATGCCCCGGTCCCATTTTTGTACTCATCGGCGCCGGTTTTCCTTCTGTATTGATTGTTTTAGCAGGTGCGCTTATCGGTACTTTTTTCTACGGACTTTTGAGGAAGTATTTACCACATTAGAAGTGCTTAGATTGAAACTCTCGATTTACAGAATTTTTTAGCAACCTGATTCTTATATTAAAGAATATTAAACTTATACCTTTTTTTAATTTCATTTTTCATTTCAATTATGAATTTTTAGTTGATAGATTTATTTTTGAAAATTGAATTTATCTAAAAAAATTAAGGATAGATATTTCTATCTGATTGTTTGTTCTTTAATCGTTGCATTCGGTTCGTCTATTCTTGCAGTAAGTTTAATGCTTCTTACAGAGTATTTTGAAAAATTAATCTTTGATTTTGCACAAAAACGACATTCTTTTATTTTCATATTTCTTCCTACAATAGGAATTACCTGTATTTTTTATCTAAGAAAATATCTTTTTAAAAAAAAGAGGAATAAGGGAATTAGAGAAATATACAAGACAATAGAACAGTCGGAAAACTTCTTGCCTTTCTTTAAAGTTCCCTCACATTATATTAATGGTTTTCTGACAGTCATCTTTGGTGGTTCTACAGGGATTGAAGTTTCTACTGTCGTTGCCACTGCGGCTTTAGGAAATAATATCTGTAATAAAAAAGATTCCATATTACAGTATAGAAGAGAGTTAATCAGTGCCGGAGTTGCTGCCGGGATTGCTGTTTTATTTAATAGTCCGTTTGCCGGATTTCTTTTTGCCATTGAAGTGATTGCCAAAAAACTGAATAAATCACTAATGATTAGTTGTGGTGTTTCTATTTTGATCGCAAAAATCTTTCTAATGTTTATACAAAATAAACCCATTTTACCTGTTTCGGTGAAAGCATGGAACTTATACGCATTACCTTTTATGATTATTTTAAGTCTCTTAGGAGGTTTATTGTCTATCTATTTCACCTTTTTGGTAACAAGACTCAAACGCTTCTTTTCAGGTATTAATAACAATTTTATTAGAGTCAACTTAGGCGCAATTGCCGTAGGAACACTCATCAGTTTTTTCCCATTTATTTATGGAGATAGTTATTATTCTCTGTGGAAATTAGTTCATCACACAAATACTTTTTCTGTTTTATTTTTGTTTTCTATTGCGATGTTAAAACCATTAGCCTCTTCATTAACTTTGGGAGCAGGCGGAGATGGAGGCGTTTTTGCTCCAAGTATAGTTGCCGGAGCATTTTTGGGAGTCTGTTTTGCATTGATTTGTAATACCTATTTTGACTCTTCTTTGATTATTCTCAATTTTGCATTGATTGGAGCGGCGACAACGCTTACTGCATCTATTTATGCACCTTTTACTTCACTGTTTTTAATCTGTAATTTGGTTTTTGACGGTTATCATTTATTCCTCCCTCTTTTAATATGCTGTCTGATAGCTCACTATTTCGCAAAGCTGATTTTTCCATATAACGTATATACTTATAGTGGTGATTAATTGAATGTACTCATGTACGAATATAAATCAGCGTTGCGTAGCATCCATTGTTACATTGGTAAATTGATCCATTGGTACATTAACTTTTAAAAACTATTTATCCAACTTCCTCCCTTTCCACTCAAACTTTAAGATGTTACCCAAACTACCTACAAACACAATATATAGAATGTGAAAAATCTGGCTACTAACAAAAGATTTCATCAGCCCTTTTCTACCGTAATAAGTAGAAGTGCTGTTGAGCAACCTGTAATCGACAATGGATTTAACCACTAATTGCAAAGCCGTCAATACTAAAATAGATGTATAAAAAAAGAGTAAAAAGAAATTGACAAATAAAGTGAGAACAAACAAAAAGACCAAACCTAACATCCAAGTCATTCTCTTATCTTGATAATCTTTGGATTTGGCCGTCCAACGAAAACGTTGTTGCAAAAAGCCACCCAATGTTGGCATGGTTTCAGTATAAACTACCGCTTGTGGATGTTTGGCAAAAGCAACCTGATTTTGATATTGTTGGGCAATTTTATACATGAGCAACATATCGTCTCCGGAAGCCAAATGATTGACACCGCGATATCCATCTATTTCCTCAAAAGCTTTTTTCTCAAAAAGCAAATTTGCACCGTTGGCCATATTGTAAATTTTAAGCTGCAACATTGCGGCCGTGATACCCATCATACCGAGAAAATCTAAGGCTTGAAACTTTTGAAAACGATGATGGGTGTTAGTCATCACTACTGCGCCGGTTAGTAATTTAGCTTGAGTCTCTTTTTGTATTTGCAACATCGTTCTTATCCATTGCTCTTTCACCCTGCAATCGCCATCCGTAGTCAATATTATTTCACCCGTTGCTTGTCGAATACCCAATTCTATGGCTCTCTTTTTATAAGCTTTTTCGTTGGTAAGCAAATTTTCTATATCACTCATTCGTATCAGCTTGACACGCTTATCGTGGAATCCTAGCACAATATTAACCGTGTTGTCATCCGAAAAATCATCTACTATCACAATTTCAGTCAAATGCTTCGGATAGTCTTGATGAAGAAGATCTTCAATAAGAAGACCGATAGATTTTTCTTCATTTCTGACCGGAATGATGACAGAAACAGTTTTAGATACGCCTTCACCCATTACAGAAAAAGTCTTGGTTTGCTTCCAACCTTTCACATATAAACTCATAATGACAACATAAAAAACACTCAGAAATAAGCATATAACGATATAGGAAAGTAACATAGTCCAAAAATAAAGATTAAAATTAGATAGTAAATGTGCGTTTTTTAATGATGTTAATGAAGCGTTACGAATGTAGTATAGAAATACTAATTATCTATCAAAATTGAACTTAAATTGTAAATTGCTGTTATATAAGTACTTGATTTCATATAGACATAATAAGATAAGTTTTAATCTGAGTATGTTTAGAAGTAGCTTTGCGTTCTCAAAACGAGAATCATTGTAATTTACCAAAAATAAAAAATATGAAAAAACATTTTTACATTATTATTTAGCTCATTTTTAATTTTTACAAGTAATCTACAAGCACAAGTACGAAATGTAATTTATGATGCAGACAAAAACACTTTTGACAATGATTTTGATTTACCTTCTGAAGAACGTTTTACCATAACGGGTTATATCAATAGTGAAATATCATTGGTAGAGTTGAATATTTATCCTGGGAAAGACAGAAAAACCAAGGTGTTTTATTCTACTTATTGGATGAGAAGTACATCTGATAACGGCAATCAATTTTATCTCTCCGTGAAAAGTCCTTTGAAACAAAATGATCAATATGATTTTACTTTGGCATTCTTTAAAAATGCCAGCCGGCAAGAAATAACGGATACGCGAGAGGCCTTGGAAGAGAGCATAAAAAACTATATTCAATCTATTACGACACAAACATCTGATAGATTGAGCTTGAATCAATCATCCGAAACCACCATCAAAGAATTGGATAAAATCGTAAATCAAGGCTTAAAAAATTATAGAATAGTCAATCAGCAAACCTTTCAAGGTTTTTCAGATATCATCTCTAAACAATTGGGAAGTTTTAATGAAAAAGCAGAAAAGCTTAGAAAGGAAGATGAAAATCAAACGGCTAACCTTTTATCGGAAAAATATGAAAACAAGATAAACGCCATTCTTTCACAAGCAAATCTTGAAGTGCAACAATTCCTCAATAATGAAATGTTGATACTTGTGGAAGTGAAAGATGTACAAGATCATCCTACCGTAAAGCAGAAAAATACAATAGCCATCAATGGTGGTTATGGCGGGGTTTGGTTCAAAGGAAATTTAAACAATTTTGACTACGACCATTCTCCTTATATCGGACTGTCTTTTCCATTAGGTAAGAGAGCCTTCAGTAGTAAATTTTGGTCCAACTCATCTATTTCAACAGGTATATTCATCCTTGACTTTAAAGATGGTGATGGCAATAAAGTAAAAGGTCCTATCATCCAAAAACCACTTTATGTAGCATTTGGCTATAAACTTTTTAGATTTTTAAGACTCAATGCCGGTGCAGTACTCTTAGAAAGAAAAACCGACAACAGCAATTTTGTCAATGCAGACAAAATATTTGCACGACCTTTTGTAGGCTTGAGTTTGGAATTGAATTTTTGGGCTGATTTTGCAAAATAATGAATGATGAAAAACAAAGTGAATATAATATATGTCACGTTGTTATTGTTGTTTTCTCTGAATGCATATTCGGCAAAAGTACAATGGCAAAAGTGGCAGTTTGGCGGTGTAGTAGCTTCACTCACCTATTATGGCGATTTGTCTGACGGAGTTGTCAATCCCAATCTGACTGACCCTTTGGCCATCTTTGCTGCCGACCCTAATCAATTTATTGATGATAAAAGGAGAAATATTGATGAAAAGACTGGTGTTGATGATACTTACTTATATGTAAGTGCCGGCTTGAGTTTTCATGTAGGTACAAAAAGAAAAGCAAAATTTCAAACTCCTGTTTTTTATCCCAAAAATACAGCGCCGAATCAAAAAGAAGAGATAGACGATCAAAAGCTTAAAACCAAAAACATTTCATCTGACGATAAAGAGAAGATACATCAGGATATAGAATTGAATAAAAAAGTTGAAAACTCAAAACCAAATATCAAAGTCTATATTTTCAATTTTGACGGAAAAGAAAACAAAGTAATTGTTACGAATGATACCGTTATAATAGAAAATGACAAAAAAGCAGTTGCGATCCAAAGTGATACTGTCATTTCTAAACTGAATATAGGTTCAAAAGATACTTTATATGTACCGATTACTCGACCGGACAGTGTGGAATTGGATGCAGAATTATTTCTTCACGCCAAAGATTCTCTTATTCAGTTAGACCAAATTTCTAACCCATTAAAAACAGATACTTTTCAAATAGATACGGGAAATTTGAAAAAAAGTATTGATGATTTATATGCGGAAAGAGAAAAAGATGAAATTGACAGCCTGTTGTCTATTGAGAAATTAAAATTTGATACAATACCTATTGATTTGAAATTAGGAATGGTCAATATAGAAAAAGACGATACACTCAAAACGATGTTTATCGAATTACAGGAATTAAAAAAGAGGTTAAAAGAAGAAGCGGGAGAAAGTAGTTTCAGCAATCCCAATCCGATAGATTCGGTGCAAACACTTTTTGTGCCTGACTCACTTTACATTCAAAAGATAGATAGCCTTCAGCAAGAATTAAAGGATAAAGACGATGAGCTGAATACCCGTATTTCCGATATAGATATCTTGTTCAAAAACCTTCAGGACTCTATCGCTCACTCACACAAACTTGTACATGACACCATTCATCAAAAGTTAGAGATAAATTTTGATACGATAAAAAGTCAATCTGAAAAAATTGAATATCTCAAGCAAAAACTTGAAAACTTAGAGCATCAGGCACTTATTAAAAATGATACGATATCTAAAAAAGATACTATCTATCAAAAAGTAGAAAACTCAACGGTGATAATGTCCGATTTGGTTCCTGATGTGGAACAAAGTAATTTTCAAACCATAGATTCTAATCTGTACAAACAGCAAAATGAACTTATCAGCGAATTAAGAAAACGCTTGGAAGATTTGGAAGGGATTCAATCTGTAAAAGATACCTTAACTCGTAAACTTGAAAAAATTTCTACAGAAAAGACAGGCTATAGAACACCCGAGACTTCTGAGACCGATGATACACAGACGTTCGACTTGGAAGCCCGTATAGCGGAATTAGAAGAAAATGTTTCAAAACGTATGTGGACAGAAGATTCTATTAAAATAGTTGCCAAATATATAGCTGAAAATGTAAGAAAAACTTCCGAAAATACGAATAATGAACTTCAGCAGAAATTAGTTCAAGACAAGCTAAGAAGCATCGAAACACAATTAATATTGCTTCAAGCTGATAAAAAAGGAGCTCCTGAGGAGAAAAGGCTACTTGAAGAACAGACTAAAATGAGTAAAATGATGCAGGCGTTACTTTTACAAAATATTTTAACCAATAGTACTAAACAAAAACCTGTCACTTCTCATAATACCAAATCTACTCCAAAAGTTAATTCCATTGATAAAAATGAGAAGCTAAAAGAAAATGTTCAAGCAGTACAAGGTGATAGCACTGTCAATAAAACCCGACTTGAGGAAGATACTATCTTACAAACTAAAAAAATGCTAACTACTGACAGCATACTCACACTGGAAAATGAAGCTTTAAAAGGGCAAATTCAATCGGTACAAAATAAACAAGACAGCCTAATGGCTTTATTAAAACAACTTGTTGAAAGGAATCTTGCAGATGAAAAAGCTAAGCAAGAGCAAGAACAGTCAGCACTTGCCGCCAATGAACAAAGAATTGCCGGTATGTCTGCAATTCTCAATCAACCATCTATAAAAGTATTTTTTGCCGTGGGTAAGTCAGAGTTGGCTAAGCAATACATGAATAGCTTGGATAAAATAGCAGATCAATTAAAAAATTATCCTGAATTAAAAATAAAACTGAAAGGCTTTGCGGATCCCACCGGGAATATGGCATCTAATTTAAAACTTTCAGAAAAAAGAGCGGATGCTGTCAAAAGTTATTTTACAGGCACACATCGCATCGCTTCAGACAGGATGACTGTTTTGCCGATTGGACAGGAAGATGGTTCTACTAATTTAAGCTATTCTCGAAGGGTAGAAGTGACTATTGTGAAATAAAACTCTTCTAAAAGGAGTCTTTTGCCATACTTTTTAAAAGAAATCTATTATGCAAAGTAAAACTTATGTTAAGACTATAAAAAACACACAAATAG